>NZ_JBFANJ010000013.1:0-267194 GCF_040674795.1 Nonomuraea sp. NPDC049725
ATCAACAACATGATCCCCGCCCCGCCCAGCGCCGCCGCCACCCGATGCACCTTCTCCGACGCGATCAACGCGTACGCGACAAGGAACACCGCCACACTCACCCACGCCAGCACGCCCACCCAGCGCACACCCTTCGTCCCAGGGTCAACGACGTGCTCGAACGTACCAAAGCGCCACCGGGGCGCCCTCGAGGGCGTGCGTAACTGTACCGGCTGACCGGTATAGTTACCCAGGTGCCACGACCCAGCTCACGCGAACGGCTGCTCGACGCGGCGGCCGACGTGCTCCTCGCCCAGGGGGCCGAGTCCCTCACCCTCGAAGCGGTCGCCCAGCGCGCCGGCGTCTCCAAGGGCGGCCTCTTCTACCACTTCCCCACCAAGCAGGCCCTCGTCGCCGGCCTGGTCGGACGCCTCACCGGCGCCTTCGACCAGGCCCTGGCCGACGCCGGTGACCACCCCCGCGACATCCTGCGCGCCTACGTCGACGCGACCATCCCGGCCCGCCACACCACCGGCCCCGCCGCCGCCCCGGCCGACCGGGTCACCGCCGCGCTGCTCGCCGCCGTGCTCGTCGACCCCGCCGGCCTCGCCCCGCTGCGCGAGCGCTACGCCGCCTGGCAGGCCCGCCTCACCGGCGACGGCATCGACCCCGCCGCCGCCACCGCCGTGCGGCTGGCCGTGGACGGCTGGTGGGCCGCCCGCCTCTTCGGCCTCTCCGAACCCGGCCCCGGCCTGCACGAGCGCACCCGGGCCCACCTCATGGAGCTGATCGACCGTGCCTGCGCCTGACCTGCCCCGCATCCGCGTGACGAAGATCCTCATGCTCGTCACCGACGTCGGGTTCGTCGTCTACTTCCTCGTCACCGGCCTCGGGCTCATCCCGCCGGAGTGGGCGTTCGCCGACTACGCCAACCCGATCATGGCCGCCTGGAACTGGTCCTTCCTCTGGATCGACCTGCTCGCCAGCGCCACCGGCCTGACGAGCCTGTGGCTGCTGCGCCGCCGCGACCCCGGCGGGCCGCCGCTCATGCTGGTCTCGCTCGTGCTGACGATGGCCTCGGGGCTGATGGCCATCGCGTTCTGGACGCTGCGCGGCGACTTCTCGCCCGCCTGGTGGGCGCCCAACCTCTACCTGCTGCTGTTCCCGGTCCCGGCCATCGTGGCGCTCGTCCGGGCCGGGCGCCTTTACAATGTAGATCCCGTACGGGACGGCCGCCCCTGCGAGGTTCACGGTCCGGCGGCAAGTACGATCAACGAGTGACCGAAATAACCGAGACCATGCCCGGTTGGCTCGCTCCCGAGGAGCTGGAGTCGGTCCGAGGGCGCATGCCGATCCTCTACGTCGACGCGGTGCCCGTGCGGGTCGACGAGACCGGCTCCGTGACCCGCGTCGGCCTCCTGCTGCGCATCGCGCCCGACGGGACGGTGAGCCGGGCCCTGGTCTCCGGCCGCGTCCTGTATCACGAGCGGATCCGCGACGCGCTGCTGCGCCACCTGGAGAAGGACCTGGGCCCGGTGGCGCTGCCGAGCCTGCCCGTCTCGCCGCAGCCGTTCACCGTGGCCGAATACTTCCCGACGCCGGGCGTCACGCCCTACCACGACCCGCGTCAGCACGCCGTCTCGATGGCCTACATCGTGCCGGTGCGCGGCGACTGCCGGCCCCGGCAGGACGCGCTGGACCTGGTGTGGTTCACGCCGGAGGAGGCCGCCTCGCCGATGGTGCAGCAGGAGATGACGGGCGGCCAGGGCACCCTGCTCAAGCAGGCGCTCGCCTACGTGGGCCGCCTGTCCTGACGGCCCGGGTGCTCACCGGTCAGGCCGGCTTCCACGACGGGTCGCGGCCGGTGAGCCCGAGGACGCGGTCGAGCGGCGGGGCGTCGGCCGGCACCGGCACCTCCGGGCCGTAGACGCCCATGGCGCGGCCCTGCTCGGCGGTGGCCGCCACCTGTGCGGCCAGGCGTTCGAGCAGATCGTCGTCCCACCGCGGGTGCTGATCGGTGGCGCGGGCCAGGTCCCAGCCGTGCACGACGAGCTCGCCGGCGACCATGCCGCCGACCATCGCGGCGGGCAGCTCCGTCGCGCCGCCCATGTACGTCGTCCCCTCCCAGGCGGCCGGCTCGCTCCAGGCCGCCACCAGCCGCGTGGTCTGCGCCTGGAGCTCGGCCGACCAGTCCCCTCCGGTCAGGTCCACGTCGTCCTCCGACGCGGCGGGCGGCGGGACGCTCTCCTTGCGCGCCGCCCCCTCCAGCGACGGCCCCCAGAACAGCAGGTGGTTGATCAGCTTGCGGACGTCGTACTCGGCGCACGGCGTCGGCGCGCCGAGATCGCCGGGCTCGACCCGGCGGACGATCTCCGGCACGCCGGCGGCCGCCTGGGCGATGAAATGCAGGTCAGACATGGGGTACACCCAACCATGACACCGCCCCGCCGTATTGAACAAACACGACATAAGCTCGTCGGCATGGCCAGGGACGCACGCGAGCTCGACGGCGCCTGGGCGCGGCACCAGCGCCACGCCTTCCCCTCCCCCTCGCCCGACCTGGCCCCGTACGTCGAGCGCTACTGGGTCGCCACCTGGGACTACGCCGAGCCGTACCGGCAGCTGATCGTGCCGTACCCGAGCGTGCACCTGACGTTCCAGGACGGGGCCGCCACGCTCCAGGGGCCGGTGAGCGGGCATCAGGTGCGGGTGCTGGAGGGCCGGGGCGGGGTGTTCGGGGTGGCGTTCCGGCCTGGAGCGTTCCGGCCGTTCCTGGGCGCGCCGGTGTCCACGATCGCCGACCGGCGCTTCGACGCCGCCGAGGTGTTCCCGGGCCCGCTGCCGGACCCGGTCGACGTGGAGCCGGTCGAGGAGTTCCTGCGGGCGCACCTGCCCGAGCCGGATCCGAGGGCGGCCCGGGCGGCGGAGGTCGTCGCGCTGATCGCCGCCACGCCCGCGATCACCCGCGTGGACGCGCTGGCGCGGGAGACCGGGCTGAGCGTGCGCGAGCTGCAGCGGCTGTTCGCCGAGCACGTCGGCCTCGGGCCCAAGCGCGTCATCCGCCGCTACCGCCTGCGCGAGGCGACCGGCCGCATGGCGGCGGGGACGCCGCCCGACTGGGCCGCGCTGGCCGCCGACCTGGGCTACGCCGACCAGGCGCACTTCACGCGGGACTTCCGCAAGCTGTTCGGCGAGACCCCGGCCTGGTACGCCCGGCGGTTCTAGCGTGGCGCGGCACGCTCGATTGCGGCGCCGGGTCACCGATGCGCTACGGTGCGGGCGATGACCACGACCGAGCCGCGCCGCGACGGCCGCGGGCGCCCCCGCGACCCGGAGGCCGACGCCGCCATCCTGCGCGCCGCCGTCGACCTGCTGGCCGAGCGCGGCGCCGACCAGACCAGCATCGAGGCGATCGCCCGCCGGGCCGGCGTGACGAAGGTGACGGTCTACCGCAGATGGCGCAGCAAGGAGGAGCTGCTCGCCCAGGCCATCGAGACGGCCCGCGCCGACCTGCCCCACGTGGCCGACACCGAGGGCAGCCTGCCCGAGGTGATCGAGCGGCTGCTCCCCCGCTGGGGCGAGATGCTGGCCGAGCCGAGGTTCCGGGCCCTGTCGGCGCGGCTGCTGGCGGCCGGGGCCGGCCATCCCGCGCTGCTGGAGGCGTACCGCAAGCATCACCTGCTGCCGCGCCGCGAGCGCGCCAGGGAGATCATGGTGCGGGCCCAGCGCGACGGCCACCTCAGCCCGGCGGCCGACCCCGACGTGCTCGCCGACATGATGGAGGGCGCGGTGATCTGCAAGCTGCTGCTCTCCCCCGGCCCGCTCGACCCGGACGAGATCACCGCCTACCTGCGCGCCCTGATCACGCAGGCCGGGTTCTCACTTCCGGGCGGTCCAGTGCGCGGGGCGGGAGAGCCCGGCGGGGAGCCGGGTGGCGGCGTCGCCGGCGGCGGCGTTGAGCTGTGACTGCGTGACGAAGAGCGCGCCGGTCAGGTCGGCCCCGCTGAGGTCGGCGCCCCGCAGGTCGGCGCCGATGAGGTCGGCCGAGCGCAGGTCGGCGCCCTTGAGCGCGGCCCCGATCAGGTAGGCGCCGCGCAGGTTGGCCCCGCGCAGGTCGGCGCCCTTCAGGTTGGCGCCGATCAGGTCGGCGCCCCGGTGCTCCTTGCGCCGCCCGGCGCCCTTCCTGGCGAGCTCGCTGGCGCGCAGCAGCAGCACGCTGACCTCGGCCCGCCGGGCGGCCACGTCGAGGTCGAGGAGCTCGGCGGGGCCGAGCCGGGTGAGGCGCTCGATCGCGCCGAGCGCGCGGCGCAGGTCGTCGCGGACGGGCCGGGCGGCGGGCAGCGCGATCGCCTCGGTGAGGTAGGCGAGCAGCTCGTGGAGCTGCCGCATGACCGGGAACACCGCGAACATCTCCCGCGCGCTGCCCGGCTCCCGCCGCCAGTCGCGCCCGCCGTAGGTGACCTGGGAGACCTGCTGACCGGCGCCGAAGCAGTCGTAGACCACGCAGCCCGGGTAGCCCGACTCGCGCAGCCGCTCGTGGATGCCGCACCCGAAGTCGTCCCGCAGGTTGCCGCACGGCTGGCCGGCGGGCTTGTCGGCGGCGAAGTCGGCCGAGGCGGCGAACGGCAGGGCGACGCAGCACAGCCCGAAGCAGTTGGCGCAGTCGCCCCGAAGCGTGCCCGGCAATGGTCCCCCTCGTGTCAGCCGTCCAGGTAGCGCAGGATCGCGAGCACCCTGCGGCTGTAGACGGGGGTTGCGGGCAGATCCAGCTTGTCGAAGATGGCGTTGATGTGCTTCTCGACCGTGCTCAATGATATGTGCAGCGCGGCGGCGATCGCCGCGTTGGCGTAGCCCTGCGCCAGGTGGCCGAGCACCTGCGTCTCGCGTTCGGTGAGCGTGCGCAGCGGGTCGGCGTGCGTGGTGCGGGCCAGGAGCTGGCGCACCACCTCGGGGTCGATGACGGTGCCGCCGCCGCGCACCCGCTCCAGCGACTCCAGGAACTCGGCGACCTCCGACACCCGGTCCTTCAGCAGGTAGCCGAGCCCGCCCTCGGTCCCGGCCAGCAGCGTGGCGGCGTACGTCTTGTCGACGTACTGCGACAGCACGAGCACCCCGACGGCGGGCCAGCTCTCGCGGATGCGCAGCGCGGCGCGCAGGCCGTCGTCGGTGTGGGTGGGCGGCATCCGCACGTCGACGACGGCGACGTCGGGCCGGTGCTCGGCCACCGCCTCGATGAGGGCGGGGGCGTCGCCGACGGCGGCGACGACCTCGTGGCCGGCGTCGCGCAGCAGGCTCGCCAGGCCCTCGCGCAGCAGCACGGCGTCGTCGGCCAGGATCAGCCGCACGGCGGCTCCTTCGGCAGCGTGGCGCGCACCCGGGTGCCGCCGCCGGGGGCGTCGCCCACCTCGAACTCGCCGTCGAGCGCGAGCACCCGGCGGGCCAGGCCCGACAGGCCGCCGCCGGCCGGGTCGGCGCCGCCCGCGCCGTCGTCGGAGATCACCACGCGCACCGTCCGCTCGTCCTCGCTCAGCACGACCAGGATGTCACGGGCGCCGGCGTGCTTGACCGCGTTGGTGATCGCCTCGCGGGCCACGAAGTACAGCGCGGTCTCCACCTCGGTGGCGAGCCGCCCTGTCAGGCCGTGGTGGACGGTGACGGGCACCCCGGCGCGTTCGGCGACCCCGGCCAGCGCGGCCCGCAGGCCGAGCTCGTCGAGCGCGGTCGGGTAGATGCGCCAGGCGACGCTGCGCAGCTCGTCCAGCAGGTGCCGCGACTCGGCGTAGGCCTGCGCGACCAGGTCGGCGGCGGGCCCCGGGGTGCCGGCGAAGGCGTGGCGGGCGCGGCCGAGGAGCATGGCCAGCGCCACGCCGCGCTGCTGGACGCCGTCGTGCAGATCGCGTTCGATGCGGCGGCGCTCGTCGTCGACGGCGCGCACGATGCCGGAGCGGGTGGCGGTGAGCTCGGCGATGCGGCGGCGCATGCGCTCCTGCGGGCCCGGGCCGAGGAAGCGCCGGGCCAGCCGCCGCTCGGCGGCGACGACGGCCTGGCAGCAGAGCGTGCCCACGGCCAGCAGGAAGATCCCGGAGGTGAGGCCGATCGCCCAGCTCTCGGTCGTCAGCCGGATGCCGGGGAACTCCAGCGCCACGGGCGACGACTCGCCCGTCAGCATCGCCCAGCAGGCGCCGCCGACGAAGAGCAGGCCGACGAAGATCAGCGACGTGGCGACGTAGCCGCCGAGCACGCCCACGGCCGCGCGCAGCGCCAGGTAGCCGGCGCCCGCCGTGCCGGGGTCGCTGTCGTGGCCGAGCAGCACCCGCAGCCTGGCCCGTTCGAGCGCCACGAGCCGGGGCGCCCACCAGCGGGCGAGCGGCCACGCCAGCACGAGCAGGACCAGCTCCAGCCCGCCGGTCACCGCTCCCGCCAGCACCCCGGCGAGCCTTCGTACGATCACGGCTCGGCAGTCTAGGCGTCGCGCCGGCGCAGCACGACCAGCCCGGCGAGCAGGGCCAGCGCCGTCCACCCCGCCAGCCAGGCCAGCCCCTCGCCCGCCGGGTACGGGATCGGGCCGCCGGTCAGGTTGTCGGCGCTCTCCATGAACGCCAGCCCGGCGAACGTCGGCAGCCGCATCGAGGCCTCCAGCGCCGCCTGGCTCCCGGTCATGACCAGCAGCAGCGGCAGGCCGAGCGTCAGCATGAACATCACGGTCAGCGCCCCCGCCGAGCCGCGCACGGCCGCGCTCACCCCGACGGTCAGCACGCCGGTCAGCGCGCAGAACACGCCGAGCCGCAGCAGGTCGGCCGCCGCCTGCCCGGGCGGGAAGGCCGCCGCCCCGCCGAACGTCTCCACCGACAGCACCAGGTACGTGACCAGCGCCCCGGCGCCGCCCGCCACGATCCCCGCCGCGAACAGCACCGGCGCCGCCACCAGCGCCTTGGCGGCCAGCATCCGGCCCCGGATCGGCACCACCTGCAGCGTGCTCCTGATCGACCCGGAGGCGTACTCGGAGGTGACCAGGAGCATCGCCAGCGTGATCACCGCGTACTGGGCGAACGCCGTCGCCGAGATCATCGGGCCGGTCACCACCACGCGCGCCCCGGCGGCGCCCTCGCGCAGCGCCTCGGTCGCCTGCGCCGCGCCGAGCGTGAGCCCGCCGAGCACGGTCGCGGCCACCGCCGAGGCCAGGCAGAGCCAGGTCGAGCGGACCGACCAGAGCTTGACCCACTCGGCCGCGACGGCCCGCCCCAGCGGACTCCCCAGTGCGTTCCTCATCGCGTTCCTCCCGCGCCGTACTCCACGCTCGTGGCGGTCAGCTCCTGATATGCCTGTTCCAGCGACGCCTCGCGCGGGCTCAGCTCGTGCAGCCGGACGCCCGCCTCGTGGGCCAGGTCGCCGATCCGCTCCAGCGTCGCGCCGGTGGCGACGAGCTCGTTCTCGCCGCGCCGCTCCACGCTCACGCCCTGTGCCGTCAGCAGGTCCGCGAGGTCGCCGGCGTGCGGGGACCGTACGAGCACGGAGGGGGTGGCGAGCACCTCGGCGAGCGGCGCGTCGGCGATCAGCCGGCCCTTGCCGATCACCACCAGGTGGTCGGCGGTGAGCTGCATCTCGCTCATCAGGTGGCTGGAGACGAACACCGTGCGGCCCTCGGCCGCCAGCGACCGCATCAGGCGGCGCACCCAGCGCACCCCGTCGGGGTCGAGCCCGTTGACGGGCTCGTCGAACATCAGCACCTCCGGATCGCCCAGCAGCGCGCCCGCGATGCCGAGCCGCTGGCTCATGCCGAGCGACAGCGCGCCCGCCCGCTTCCCGGCCGCCTCGCCGAGCCCGACGAGCTCCAGCACCCGCGCCACGCGCGCCTTGGGGATGCCGGCGCCGCGCGCCATCGCCAGCAGGTGGGCGCGCCCGCTGCGCCCGGGGTGGACGGCGCGGGCGTCCAGCAGCGCGCCGACCGTGCGCAGCGGGTGTTCCAGCTCGTGGTACGGCCTGCCGCCGATGAGCGCGCGGCCGGAGCTGGGGGCGTCGAGGCCGAGGATCATGCGCATCGTGGTGGACTTGCCTGCGCCGTTCGGGCCGAGGAAGCCGGTGACGGCGCCGGGTCTCAGCTCCAGCGTCAGGTCGTCCACGGCGGCGCGGTCGCCGTACCTCTTGGTGAGATGGTCGAGTCGGATCACGCTGCCTCACGGTAGGCAGCCGGGGCGGCGGCGGCCATGGGGGCGATCCGCCGACCCGTATGGAGGATTCCCGTATTGCACTGGTCGGTCCAAAACGTGTTACGGTCGGCGCATGGCACGACCGAGGACGTTCGACGAGGACCGGGCCCTGGAGGGCGCCATGCGCGCGTTCTGGGAGTCGGGCTACGAGGCCACCTCCACGCGGGACCTGTGCGAGGCCACCGGGCTGGGGCGCAGCAGCGTCTACAACGCCTTCGACGGCAAGCGGGAGCTGTTCGTCCGGGCGCTGGGCCACTACATGGAGCAGAAGGACGCGAAGCTGTTCGAGCTGCTGGAGCGCGACCTGCCGATCCGGGAGAAGGTGCGCGTCCTGCTCCAGTCGGTGGCCGAGGGCGATCCGGGCGAGCCGCCGGGCTGCCTGGTCGTCAACAGCATGGTCGAGCTGGCGCCCCGCGACCCGGAGATCGCCGAGATCCTGCGGCGCGACCAGGAGCGGCGGTTCGAGGCGCTGCGGGCGGCCATCGGGCTGGCGCGGGCGCGCGGCGAGCTGGGGCCGGGCAAGGACCCGGCGGCCCTGGCGCGGTTCGTGGCGGCCGTCGTGAGCGGCATGCGCGTGGTGGCGCGGGCGGGCGGCGACCGGGCGGCGCTGGAGGCGATCGCGGCCACGGCGCTCGACGCGTTCTGAGCGTTTCCGTGCCTCGGTTTTGTACTGGTCGATCGAATAAATGGAGTGCTCGATGCCGTTGGCTGTCTACGTCCTGGGGCTGGCGATCTTCGCCCAGGGCACCTCGGAGCTGATGCTGGCCGGGCTGCTGCCCGAGACGGCCGCCGGGCTCGGCGTGTCGGTGCCCGACGCCGGGCTGCTCATCTCGGCGTTCGCCGTCGGGATGCTGGTGGGGGCGCCGGTGCTGGCCGTGGTGACGCTGCGCTGGCCGCGCCGGACCGCCCTGCTGGCGTTCATGGCGGTGTTCACCGTGGCGCACGTGGTCGGCGCGCTGACGCCCGACTACGCGACGTTGCTGGTGACGCGGGTGGTGGCCGCGTTCGTGTACGCCGGGTTCTGGGCCGTGGCCGCCGTCACCGCGATCGGCCTCGCCGGGCCCGCCGCGCGCGGCCGGGCGATGGGGATCGTCGCGGGCGGCCTCACCGTGGCCACCACCCTGGGCCTCCCGGCGGGCACGCTCGTGGGGCAGGCCCTGGGCTGGCGGGCCGCGTTCTGGGTGGTGGCGGGCATGTCCGCGCTGGCCGCGCTCGGCGTCCTGGCCACCGTGCCGGGCCGGGCCCCGGCCCCGCACCCGTCGGCTCCCCGTACGGAGACGTCGCTGCGGCGGGAGCTGGGCGCGCTGGCGAACCCCCGGCTGTGGCTCGCCCTCGGCACCACCGCGCTGTCCACCGCCGGGCTGCTCGTCACCTTCAGCTACCTGAGCGCGCTGCTCACCGACACGACGGGGCTGGCCCCGGGGTGGGTGCCTGCGGTGCTGGCGCTGTACGGCGCGGGCTCGCTGATCGGCATCACCGTCGGCGGGCGCGTCGCCGACGCCCGCCCCTTCACCCTCCTGTACGCCGGCCTCGCCGCGCTGGTCGTCATCTCGGGGGCGCTGGCGCTGAGCGCCGGGGTGGCGTGGCTGGCGGTGCCGCTGGTGTTCCTGCTGGGCGCGTCCGGCTTCGCCACCAACCCGGCGCTGAACACCCGCGTGTTCGCCGTCGCCCACGACGCGCCCACGCTGGCGGCCTCGTTCAACGTGTCGGCGTTCAACGTCGGCATCACCGTGGGCCCGTGGCTGGGCGGGTTGCTGATCGCCGCCGGGTACGGGTACGCGCCGCTCGGCTGGATCGGTGCGGCGCTGGGCCTGCTGGCCCTGGGCGCCGTCGCCCTGGCCGCCTCCGCCGAGCGCCGCCCCCGCGCTGCCGCCGCCCACCGGAACACGGCCCCGGCCTGCCCGGGCGGCGTCTGAGGAGCCCGATCAGCCGGGCGGGGCCTGGTAGACCGACACCGCGAACGGCCGGTGAGCCTCCCGTTCCACCAGCTCGCTCAGCCGCGACACCGCCCGCCCGGATTCGACGAACCGGTGCAGCCGCCGCGCCTCCGGCCACGGATGCACCAGCACCAGCACGCCGCCCGGCGCCAGCAGCCCGGTCAGCCGGGCGCTGGCCCGCCGCAGCCGGTCGCGGCGACCCAGGTAGTAGAGCGTCTCCGAGCAGAACACCAGGTCATAGCGGTGCTCGGAGGTGAAGCGGAGGATGTCGGCCGGCAGCAGCAGCGTCCTGTCGGCCGCCTTCTCCACCCGCTCCGCCGCCCGGGCCAGCGCCCGCTCGGAGATGTCCACGCCCGTGACGTGCGCCTCCGGATAGGCGGTGACGAGCTGCTCGGTGAACACCCCCTCGCTGCACCCCACCTCCAGGATCCGCCGGTAGGGCAGATCGGGGAGCTGGGCGAGCGTGGCGGCGTACTTGGCCTGCTCATAGGCGTCGGTGCCCATGTGCCACGGGTCGGGGCGGCGATGCCACCAGTCGAAGTAACGACGCAGTACGGCGCCCTGCCCCCGCGAGGAGAGCAGGGAGAGCGACCTGAAGAAGGTCCGGTGCAGAAGTTCGGTGATTTCCTTCACGGGTGCCATGCGGCCCCTTCCGCGCGCAGGGACATCTCGTGGGGGCCGTGGGGCCCGCCCGGCGTTCACTGTCACTGCACCCAATCCTGCATGATCTCCACCGCCGGCGAGCGGACCCCGGCGGCGCGGCCCGGTCAGCCGAACTCGATGCGCCCGGTGCCCGGCATCGCGCCGAGCCCGCCCGTCGCGCACCCCAGCACCCCGCCCTCCGGCGCGATCCCGCCCCTGGCCCGCCTGCCGTCCAGCGGCCCGCCGGTGACCCTCCCGGTCAGCAGCGCACCGGCCGCGCCCAGCTCGTCGTTGCGGATGCGCAGCCGGGAACTGCCCACCGGCCGGCCCGTCGCGTCGTACCAGGTGATGGCGGCGTGCCCGCGCATCCCGCGCACGGCGGCGCACGACGCCTCCCCCTCGGCGCGCAGCGACGCCCACCCCGACCTGAGCCGCCCCGGCTTCCCCCGGCAGCCGCTCAGCCACAACGCCCCCCGCGCCGCCACCTTCCCGGGCACCAGGCCCACGGGCGGCGTGAACACGATCGGGCTCCCGGGCGGCGTCCCGACCGCACAGGCGAGCACCGCGGCCCGCCCCTTCCCGCCTGCGGCGGCGGCCTGGGAGAGAGCAGCGGGCGCCCCGGCACGCGGGACGGCCGGGTGCGGCCGCGCGGCTCCCGTCGCCGCGGCGGGCCGGACCGTGGACCCCGCGGGGACGAGGGTGAGGCCGGCGAGCAACGCGACGGCTCCGGCGATCGGCGTGATCTTCACGAGACTCCCCCGACGTACAGTGCTTGCCCGGATACATTGTGTAGCATCCGGCGCGCCGGCAGGCCGCAATCGCGTTGCCAGGGGTAGGCGGGCAGGGTGACGACCCGGCCCGGCCGGGTGAAGTAGGCGGACCAGTCGGTGTCGGCCCCCGCGACGACCAGCTCGTCCACCGCCCGGTCGACGACCTCGACGCCGTCGCGGCCCGGGTCCATGGTGGCGACGATCGCCGGTGACCCGCTCTGCCGGATGAGCGTGACGGGCATCGGCGGCGGCCCGATGTGCGCGAGCAGTTCCACCCCGGCCAGCGCGGACCCCCGCCCCTCACCGCTCGCCCCCTCCGGCCCCGCCGCCGGGGACGGCGGCTCGGCGGCGCGCCGGGCCGCCTCCTCCAGCGGCAGGTCGCCGGCCGCCCAGGCGGCGGTGAGCTCGCCGACGCCGTGACCGACCGCCGCCACCGCCCGGATGCCGCGCGCGGCCAGCATCTCCGTCACCCCCACCTGGACCGCGAACAGCAGCGCCCGCCCCTCGCCGCACTCCCCCGCCGCCAGCCGCCCGGCGACCGTCCCTCCTCCCGGGTACGGCGCCAGCGCCTCGTCCACCCGCCCCACGGCCTTGCGGAACGCCCGGTCGGCGAGCAGGTCGGCGCCCATGCCCGGCCACTCCCCGCCGTCGCCGCAGTACACGAACGCCACCCGCCCGTCCGCCGCCCCCCGCCTGCCGCCGCGCGCCAGCGCCTCGGCCGCCTCCCGAGGGCCTTCGGCCAGCACCACCTTCCGGTACGGGTGCCGCCCCCGCCGGGCGCACGCGGTGTAGGCCAGGTCGTAGAACTCCTCCGGGGCGGCCTCCGCCAGCCGGTCGGCCATGCGCCGCGCGGCCTCGGCCAGCGCCTCCTCCGAGCGCGCCGACACCACCACCGGGAGCGGGCCGCGCTGCCGTACGGGCCTGCCCAGGTCGGCGGGCGCGGGCGCGACGATGACGTGCGCGTCGCCGCAGTTCACCCCCGCGAACCCCTTCGCCGCCGGCAACGCCTCCGTCAACGCCACCAGCCCCGCCCCGCCCTCGACCCCCTCCCCACACGAACAACCCCCGCACGAACGGCCCCCGCATCCGGGCGCCTCCCCGCACGAACAAGAGCACCCGCACCCGGACGCCTCCCCACGCCGACAGCCTCCGCACCCGGGTGTCTCCCCGCGCGCATGCTCCCCGCCGACGGGCGAGACCGGCGCATCGGGGAGCCCGGCGGACGGGACGCACCGGCCGGAGGCGGCCGCCACGGGCTCGGCGGGCGCCACGGGGCCCGGTGAGGCGCCCGCCCGTCCGGCGCACGGGCCGGACGACTCGCCGCACCGGCCGGAGGCGGTCGCCGCCCCGGGCTCGGCGGGCGCCGCGGGTCCTGGCGGAAGGGCGGCCCGTCCGGCTCCAGGGCCGGAGGGCTCGGCGCACGGGCCGGACGACCCGGTGCGCGGGGTGCGGGGGTCGGCGGGGGGCGGGGCGGGGATGCGGCGGTGGCGGAGGACGAGGAGCGCCTTCAGGACCGCGGCCACGCCCGAGGCGGTCTCCAGGGGTCTGAGCTGGGCCTGGACGGGCAGCGGGGTCTCGCGGCGGGCGCCGAGGCCGTGTCCCAGGTCCCGCCAGTCGCCGGGGCCGCCGAGCGCTTCGACGTACACGAGGTCGTCCGGGTCGACCCGGGCGCGCTCGTACACCTCGGGCACCCGCCCCCAGGCGGCGATCACGCCGTGGATGCGGTCGCGGTCGGCCAGCGCGTCGCCGAGCCGTTTGAGCACCAGCATCGCGCCGCCTTCGGCGCCCACGTCGGGGCAGGTGGCGCCGCCGGCGAGCGCCACCCGGCTGTCGCCGCGCGCCAGCGCGTCGCAGGCGCGGGCCAGTGCGGCGAGCGACGACGCGGGCCCGGGGTCGACGGAGGCGCCGGGCCCGCGCAGGCCGAAGAAGCGCGTCAGCGGGTCGTGGGGCGCGCCGCCGGTGTAGACGCCGGTGTCGGAGCCGGCCAGCCGGGCGGGGTCGAGCCCGGCGTCGTCGAGCGCCTCGACGGCCATCTCCAGCAGGAGCCGGTGCCGGGGGTCGGCCGCGGCGGCCTCCCCGGCCCGCGTCCCGAAGTAGCCCGCGTCGAACCCGGCCGCCCCCTGGCCGCCGACGCCGCCCACGCCCAGGTCGCGCCCCGCCTCCAGGGCGGCCCACAGCCCGTCCGGGTCCGTGATCCCGCCCGGCAACCGGCAGCCGGCCCCGACTACGGCCACCGCCTGGCCACCGACTCCGCCCACGAGCACGTCCGCCTCCACCGGCGGGCATCCGCCCACCCCGAGTGATCAGCCAACTACGGGGATTCACTGTGAGGGCGACCGGTGCCCCAGGTCAAAGCACCATGCCGTGGCCACGGGCCGCGCTCGCGCGCCAGGAGGGACCTCTGCCCCGCAATCACCACAACCCGGCCGAGGGCCGGAACCGCGCATCCGGCCGATACGGCCCCGTCCCGCCGCGCACGCCGCGATCCGGCCGGTACGCGGCGGGATCTCGCCGGATCGGGGCTGTTCAGGCGCGCCGGACGAGCACCGTTTCGCGGGTGAGAATTGTCGGTGGGAGGCGGCACGATGTGTTCATGACTGAAGCGCCCCCGCACACCGAGCTGCTCGATCACGCCGCCTACGCCGAGGCGGTGCAGATCGCGGTCGACGCCAACGCCGCCTATTACGGCGACGGCGAATCCCCGCTCGACGACGACGCCTATGACCGGCTGTTCCGCGGCATCCAGGCGTACGAGAGCGCGCACCCCGACGAGGTGCTGCCCCATTCGCCGACGGGCAAGGTGGCGGGCGGCGCGGTGACCGGTGACGTGCCGCACACGGTGCCGATGCTCAGCCTGGACAACGTGTTCTCGGCGGAGGCGCTGCTCCGCTGGGTGGCGGGGCTGGAGCGGCGGCTGGGCAGGCCGGTGACGGCGTTCAGCGTGGAGCCGAAGCTCGACGGGCTGGCGATCTCCGCGCGCTATCACGACGGCAGGCTCGTCCAGCTCGTGACGCGCGGCAACGGCACCGAGGGCGAGGACGTCTCCCACGGCATCGGCACGGTCGTGGGCCTGCCGCTGACGCTGGCCGAGCCGGTGACGGTGGAGATCCGCGGCGAGGTGCTGATGACGGCCGAGCAGTTCGAGGCGGCGTGCGCCAAGCGGCAGGCGCACGACGGCACCACGTTCGCCAATCCGCGCAGCGCGGCGGCGGGCACGCTGCGCGCCAAGGACCGGCCGTACGTGTGCGAGCTGACCTTCTTCGGCTACAGCGCGCTGCCGCTGCCGCCGGACGACGACTCGGAGCTGGCGGCGCGGCTGCGCGAGCTGCCGCACAGCGAGATCATGAAGCTGGTCGCCGCGCTGGGCGTGGCGACGACGGGGTCGACGCCGGTCGCCGGGATCGTCGCCACCTCGGTCGAGGAGATCCAGCGGCGCATCGGCGAGCTGGCGGCGGTCCGGGCGGAGCTGCCGTTCGGCATCGACGGGATCGTCATCAAGGCCGACAGCGCGGCAGACCAGGCGGAGGCGGGGTTCGGCACGCGGGTGCCGCGCTGGGCCGTCGCCTACAAGCTGCCCGCCACCGAGAAGATCACCAAGCTGATCGGCGTGGAGTGGAACGTGGGCCGCACCGGCATCATCGCGCCCCGCGCCGAGCTGGAGGAGGTGGAGCTCGACGGCAGCAAGGTCCGCTACGCCACGCTGCACAATCCGGCCGACATCGCCCGGCGCGGCCTGATGCTGTACGACCGGGTCATGGTGCACAAGGCCGGTGACGTGATCCCGCGTGTGGAGGCGCCCGTCGTCCACCTGCGCACCGGCGAGGAGCAGCCGATCGCGATCCCTGACGTGTGCCCCAACTGTCAGGGGGAGATCGACAAGTCGCAGGAGCGGTGGCGGTGCGTGCGCGGCCGGGCCTGCAAGATCACCACGTCCGTGCTCTACGCCGCCGGCCGCGACCAGCTCGACATCGAGACGCTGGCCGAGAGCCGGATCGTCCAGATGATCGAGGCCGGGCTCGTCACCGACTTCGCCGACCTGTTCACGCTCACCCACGAGCAGGTCCTGGCGCTGGACCGGATGGGCGAGACCAGCACCGCCAAGCTGCTGGCGGCGATCGAGCAGGCCAAGACGCGGCCGTTGAGCAGGGTGTTCTGCGCTCTGGGCGTACGCGGCACGGGCCGGGCGATGTCGCGCCGGATCGCCCGGCACTTCGGCACGATGGAGGCCATCCTGGCCGCCGACGTGGAGGCGATCCAGGCGGTCGAGGGCATGGCGGAGAAGAAGGCGGCCCTGCTGGTGGCGGAGCTGGCCGATCTGCGGCCGCTCATCGACAAGCTGATCGCGGCCGGGGTCAACATGACCGAGCCCGGCGTCACCCCGCCCGCGCCCGGCCAGACCTCGCCGGGACAAGCCTCGCCGGGTCAGGCCGCGCCAGGTCAGGCCGCGCCTGGAGAGGCCGGCGCCGCCGGGGAGCCGGGCGACGGGGAGGCGCTCGTCGCGGCGCTGCCGTTGTCGGGCAAGTCCGTCGTGGTCACCGGTTCCATGACGGGCAAGCTGGAGGATCTGTCCCGCAACGAGATGAACGAGCTGATCGAGCGGGCCGGCGGCAGGTCGTCGTCCAGCGTCTCGGCCAGGACGAGCCTGCTGGTGGCGGGCGAGAAGGCCGGTTCCAAGCGGGCCAAGGCCGAGTCGCTCGGCGTCGAGATCATCACGCCGGACGAGTTCGCCTCGCTCGTCGCGGCCTTCCTCTGACCGCCCGGCGATACGCCGTCGTGATCATCGTCCGGCACAATCGACCGGCGATACCGCCGTCGGAAGGATCCCCCCAGAGATGAAGCTGGTCGTCGCCGCGCTCCTGGCGGGCGCGTTCCTCGCCACGCCCGCCCCGGCCGCCGCCGCCGCGCCCGCCGACCCGGTCGCCGCGCTCAAGAGCCGTTCGGGGGCGGGCAAGGGGGTGAGGTTCACCGAGGTCGCCTCCTACGTCGAGCTCGCCGGCAAGAGCGAGCTGCTGACCCGTCGCGGCGCCTTCCAGTACGGCAAGTCCGGGTTCGCCGCCTCGGACATCTCGGTCAAGCACACCGAGAAGGAACGGGTGCACACCTTCCTCGACGACGAACGCGTCATCACCGTCGGGAAGGTCTCCTACGTCCGCAACAAGCTGTTGGGCGAGGGGCTGCCCAAGGGCAAGACCTGGACCAGGACCCACCGGCCGCTGCCCGCCGGGCTGACCGCCTTCTACACCCAGCCGGTCAACGCCGCCGAGCCGGAGGCGCTCAAGGCGCTGGTCAAGGGCGCCAAGCGGTCAGGCCGGACCTACACGGGCAGCATCACGTTCAAGCAGCTGGCGAAGGCGTCCCCGTGGGCGCGGTCGGTCCTGGTGGGCGAGCAGGACGACGAGGTCATCCGCTACACGCTCACCGTGGAGGCCGACCGGCTGCCCAGGCAGCTGAGGACGACCTACCTGGCGACGGCCCACGGGTTCGGCGGCAACTCGACCTCGCCGGGCGACGAGGTCAGCACCCGGACGGTGTACGAGGGCTGGGGCCACCGCCAGACGATCAAGGCGCCGCCCGCGAGCCAGGTCTACACGGGCAAGGAATAGCCCCTGGCGGGCGTGGCGGGTGCGGTCAGAGGCGGGAGAAGCGCGCCAGGGCGTCCTCCAGGCCGCGCCACGCCACCTCCGTGTCGGGAGTGCGGCCGTGCGGGGCCCGGAACCAGTCGAGGAAGTCGCACACGTCGTCGAGGTCCCAGCGCAGCCGGTAGAGGGCCAGGGCCGACGGGTCCGGGCGCCTGCCGGTGGCGGCCTCGTAGCGGGCCAGGTCGCGTTCCTCCGGGGCGGCCAGCCACAGGTCCCGCTCGGGCGGGGCCAGGCCGACCGTGTCCCAGTCGACCAGCGCCGGCCGCCCGTCCCGCCAGAGCAGGTTGCCGGGGTGCGGCTCCCCGTGCGTGACGACGAACGGCCCCCGCACCTCCCGGGCCAGCCGGTCGAAGCGCTCGAGCGCCCGCCGCAGCCCGTCCGCCCGCGCGGCCACGAGCGCACGCGCCGGCTCCGAATACGGCCCACCCCGCCAACCACCCCCTGCCCCAGCCACTCCCCCAACGGCCACCCCGGCCTCGGGATCCGCAGCGCCCCGGATGCCAGCGCCCACCCCGGCCCCGGATCCGGCCGCGCTTCCCGTGCCGGTGGCGCCGCGCGTTCCGGTCCCCGCGTCCGCTCCGGTACCCGCGCTCCGGTCTGTGCCCGCGTTCGCCCCTTCGTCCGTGCTTCCGGTTGTGCGTGCGGTTTCGGGGGCGGTAGCTCTGGTCTGGGGGGTTGGTTCCTGCCCGGCGTCGGCGTTCGCCAGCGCTTCGGTCAGGGCTGCCTCCAGGCGGTCGCGGCGGGGCAGGGTGAGGGGGGCCGTGGGGGTGGAGGCGGGGGCGGGGGTGCGGTGGAGGGTGGCGAGCAGGTCGATGAGGGCGTCCCGCCGCGCCTGGGGCAGCCGCTCGCCGAAGTGCCCGGCGACCCCGTCCACGTACGGGAAGACGGTGACGGCGTGGCGCGGCCCGGTCCGTACGGTCGTCGAGCCGTCGCGGGACAGGAGGGGTGCGACCACGGCGGCGGACGGCCGGAGCGTGGCGTGCAGGGCGGCGGCGGTGTCCATGGCGCGGCGCAGGTCGGCGAGGCCGGTCGGCGGCTTGGCGGCGAGATCCACGGCGGTGACGAACCAGCGGCCGGCGGGGCCGGTGGCGATCCAGTGGTAGTCGCCGAACCCGACCGGCGCGTAGTCGAGCGTGACGGGGCCGAGCCCCCACGCCTCCAGGGCGGTCAGCAGGTCGCGGTCGCTGAGGTCGTCGGGACGATCTTCCATGCCCGCGAACCTACCCGGGAGGAGGGTCAGGCGGGGTCGCGGTGCGCGGCGGCGATGACCCGCGTGAGCGCCTGGTGCAGGTTCTGGAGCTCGTCGAGGCTCATGCCGAGCCGGGCGACGATGGCGGGCGGGATCTTCTCCGCCTCCGCCCGGAGCTGCCGCCCGGCGGGGGTGAGGGTGACGACGAGGGCGCGCTCGTCCTGGCTGTTGCGCTCGCGGTGGATGTAGCCGAGCGCCTGGAGGCGTTTGAGCAGCGGGGACATGGTGCCGGGGTCGAGCTGGAGCAGCTCCCCCAGCTCCTTGACGGACAGGGGCTCGTGCTGCCAGAGGGCGAGCATGGCCAGGTACTGCGGGTGGGTCAGCCCCATGGGCTGCAGCAGCGGCCGGTAGAGGGCGATCACACTGCGTGAGGCGATGCTGAGGGCGAAGCAGACCTGCCGGTCCAGCGCGAGCAGGTCCGCCGCCTCTTCCGTGGTGTCCATGTGCGGGCCTCCGGAGGCCTCGGGTAAACTAGTTTGTGTACAAAGTATTAGCGTACCAAGAATTGCCACGCAAACCTTGAGCGACCCATGGAGGGACGCATGTTTCACCGTAAGCCGCTGGAGGAGCGCATCGCCGAGCGGCAGGCCAAGCTGCCCCCTCTGAAGGAGGGCAAGCACTTCGAGCACGGGCCGGCCAAGTTCGTGTTCGTCGCGCTGCTCGTGGTGGTCGTGGCGATGCACGTCGTCGGGCTGGCCATCGTCATGCACTTCTCCTGACCGGCGGCTACCCGGGCTGGTCGTAGACGGCGACCGCCCAGCGGCCCGGCCGGGTGCCCGCGACCTTCTTCAGGGCTTCGGGGTCGGCGACGAGCTTCTGACCGTGGAAGCGGGGGTCGCCGACCGGGGCTCCGGCGGGGAAGACCCACACCTCGATCGCCTGCTGCGCCCGGAGCCAGTCAGGCCTGACGGAGCCCGCGTGGTACTGGGAGTCCGGGCCGGGGCCGGTCCGCTCCCCGCAGCGGCCCAGGTCGCTCCACCCGTCGGCGTCGCCGACGGACCGCACCAGCACCCAGGCGTCAGGGTCGGCGCAGCGTACGGAGTAGGCGGTGCGGACGCTCGTGGGCCGGAACGTCACGGTGACGTGGTCGCCCAGAGTCTCGCCGGCGGCCGACGCGATCAGCCGCAGCCGTTCCTGGTTGCCTCCCGTGATCTCCTCGGGCAGTTCGACGCCGGGCGCGACCCGTACCGCGTCGACGCCGCCGCCCGTCAAGGGCACGGTGACGAACACGGTGAGCGCGGCCGCCGCGCCCGCGAGCAGCGCGCCCGTCGTCGTGCGGGCGCGCCGCCGCCGGGCGCGCCCCCGGCGGACCAGCTCGTCCAGGCGGGGTGAGCGCGGCCGCCCGGGGCCGCCGTCGCTGTAGTCGGCGAACACCGTACGCAGGTCGTGCTCGGTGTAGCGGGTCACCTGATCTCCTCCAGTTCCAGGTCGTGCACCGCCGGGTCCACCCGCAGCCGCGCCAGGCCTCTGGCCAGGTGCTTCTTGACGGCGCCGGTGGAGCAGCCGAGGGTGGCGGCCACCTGCTCCACGGGCAGGTCGGCGAAGTAACGCAGGACGATCGCCGCCCGCTGGCGCGGGGGCAGGGCGCCGGTCGCCGCCCACAGGGCCGCCCTCTCGGCGACCGGCCGGGCGATGTCGCCGTGCGCGCGGCTGTCGGGCAGCACCTCCGTGGGTACCTCGCCCCGCCAGCGCCGCCTCCACCAGGAGGCGTGCGTGTTGGCGATGATCCGGTACACGTACCGGTCGGGGTCGCCGTCGATTCTGGGCCAGGCCGCCCAGGCTTTGACCAGTGACGTCTGCACCAGGTCCTCGGCGGCGGCCCAGTCCCGGGTGAGCAGGTACGCCGTGCGGCACAGGCGTTCGTGCCGTTGCGCGACGTACTCGGCGAACCCGTCTGCCATGTCGTTCCTCTCCTGGGGCGAAACGCTCTCACGGTGAACCACCACCTGGCGGGGTGCCCAGGGTGACAAGGCTGCTAATTTGACCCCTAATAGTTAGACATTTTACTATCAGGCCCCCAATCATCTTGGAGGCAACCTTGCGTACTCTCATCACCGGCGTCCGGGTCTTCGACGGCGAGCGGACCGTCCAGCGGGCCGACATGCTCATCGACGGCGAGCGGATCGCCGACCCCGACGGCGCACCCGTGGACGTCACCGTCGACGGCTCCGGCAAGACGCTGCTCCCGGGCCTGATCGACGCGCACACCCACGCCTTCGACGGCGCGCTCGCCCAGGCGGTGGCGTTCGGCGTGACGACGGAGCTGGACATGTTCTGCCTGCCGTCGAACCTGGCCAGGCAGCGCCGCACCGCCGCCGAGCGGGACGACGTGGCCGACATCCGCAGCCCCGGCGTGCTGGCGACGGCCCCCGGCGGGCATCCGAGCCAGATCATGGCGGCCGAGGCGGCGAACCTGGCCCACCTGGGCGACGCGGCCGGGCCGTTCGACACGGTGGCGGGGG
Organism: Nonomuraea sp. NPDC049725; assembly: GCF_040674795.1. Classification (NCBI taxonomy): domain Bacteria; kingdom Bacillati; phylum Actinomycetota; class Actinomycetes; order Streptosporangiales; family Streptosporangiaceae; genus Nonomuraea; species Nonomuraea sp. NPDC049725. The sequence goes on from NZ_JBFANJ010000013.1 coordinate 20,886, forward strand.
CGCACGAGGCCGAGGCGTTCGTCGAGGCGCGGCTGAAGCAGGGCGCCGACTACCTGAAGATCGTGATCGACGACGGCTCGACGGGCGGCCTGAGCCTGCCGACGCTGTCGCCGGGCACCGTGGCCGCGCTGGTGGAGGCCGCGCACGCGGCCGGACTGCGGGCGATCGGGCACGCCGTCACGGTGCGTGACGCGCTGGTGGCCCTCGACGCGGGCATCGACGGCCTGGCCCACGTCGTCAGCGACGCCGCGCCGGGCGGCGATGCGGCCGGGGACCTGGCGGCCAGGATCGCCGCCCAGGGCGTGTACGTGGTCAGCACCCTGTCCTACTTCGAGGCCGTCACCGGCGACGAGAGCGGCCTGGAGCTGGTGCGCGACCCGCGCGTGTCGGCCCGGCTGCCCGAGCGGCTCAGGACGGTCCCCGGCCGCGACCTGTCGGCGGTCCCGGTGCCGACGGCCGGATCGGTCAACGCCCTGCACTCCGCCCGCGAATTGCACCGGGCCGGGGTGCCGCTGCTGGCGGGCACGGACGCGAACATGTTCGCGCCGATGCACGGCGCCGGCATGCACCGCGAGCTGGTGCTGCTCACGCAGGCCGGGCTCACGCCGGAGGAGGCGCTGGCCGCCGCCACGAGCGTCCCGGCCCGCCACTTCGGCCTGACCGACCGGGGCCGGGTGGCCGCCGGGCTGCTGGCCGACCTGCTGCTCGTCGACGGCGACCCCACCCGCGACATCAAGGACACCCGCGCGATCTCCGCCGTGTGGCGCCGGGGCGTCCGTGTGACCCCCGCGGCCTGACTTGGGCGTATCTGACCAGGAGTAATACTCAATCGACGCCTGGGCGTGGCGTGTTATCACTCCTCCGGATGGATACGTATAGTGACGACTCAATGGCAGTTCGTGATCAAGGGGAGATCATGAAGGGTATTCTTATCGTCGCCGGGGGCGCGCTTCTGGCGGCGGCCGCCATGGCCGGTCCGGCCGCGGCGGACGTCAGCGACAGCTCGAACATGTGCTACTACGGCGCCGAAGGCTCCAGTTCGTGGCTCAACGTCGACCACAACTCGGTCAAGGCGGGCTCGAAGCTGTTCGAGGCCTGCAAGGGCCACCACCACTACTACAACCGGGACAACGACGACGACCGCGGCGACTACGGCGACTTCGGCCGCTGGAACAACGCCGACCGCTGGGAGGACAGCGGCTGGGACGGCTACGACGGCTGGCGCGACTGACCTGCCTCGCCGGCGCCGGTCTGGGATTCCAGGCCGGCGCCGGCCCATGCCCGCTCCCGGCGGGGCCGCAGCACGCCGGCGCCCGCGCCCATGACGAGCGTGACGCAGGCGAGCAGCCCGAACGCCACCGGGAACGAGGTGGCTCCGGCCACCCAGCCGGTGACGGCGGGCGCGGCCAGCCCTGACAGGTACGTGATCGTCGCCACTCCGGCGACGCCCTGCCCCGGTGTCGGCCCCGCGTTCCCGGCGGCGGCGAACACCAGCGGCACGGTGACCGCCACCCCGACGCCGACGAGCGCGAACCCGGCCACGGCCGCCGCAGGGACGTGGGCGGTGGCGACGACGAGCGCGCCCGCCGTGGCGAGCGCCGCCCCGCCCCGCACCGCGAGCACCGGCCCAAGCCGCCGCACGATCGCGTCGCCGCACAGCCGGGTGACGACCATGAACGCGGCGAAGACGGCGTACGTGGCCGCGCCGAGCCCTTCACCCGCACCGGTGACCTCGACGGTGTAGACGGCGGCCCACTGCGCCCCGGACAGCTCGGTGACCGTGGCACAGAGCCCGACCAGGCCGATCGCCAGGATCGCCCGCGACGGCACCGCGAACCGGGGCGGCGCCTGCTCCCCCGGCTCGGGCCGCACGTCGGGCAGCCCGCGCGTCACGGCCAGTCCCGCCAGCAGCAGCGCCCCGGCCATGAGCGCCAGGTGCGCCCGCGCGTCGATCGCCGCCGCCGCGACCGCCGCCCCGGCGCCGGCCCCGGCGAAGTTGCCGACGCTCCACATCCCGTGCAGGCCCGACATGATCGACCGGCCGCCCAGCCGCCGCTCGACGACGACGCCCTGGGCGTTCATCACCACGTCGCAGGCCCCGGCGGCGGCCCCGTACACGAGCAGGGCGGCGCACAGCCACGGCAGGCCGGGAGCGAGCGCGGGCAGCGCGAGCGCCGTCCCCCACAGCGCGAGCAGCGCCCGGGTGGCGACCCGCCCGCCGAAGCGGTGGGCGAGCCGCCCGGCCGTGGGCATCGCCACGAGCGCGCCGAGCGCCGGGCACAGCAGCGCGAGGCCGAGCACCGCGGGATCGAGGCCGAGGTGGTCCTGGATCCACGGCATCCTGGTGGCCAGGCTGCCGCCGACGGCGCCGTGGACCGCGAAGACCCCGGCGATCGCACGATGATGGGGGTGTCTCATGCGAGGTAAATTATCAGGCAGGGTTCCTAATGAATAGAGGGGCAACGTGCGCACCGCCACACCGAGTACGGCCCGGGCCATCAACGACCGGCTGGCCCTGGACCTGCTGCTGGAGCGCGGGCCGCTGACCGCGCCGCAGATCAGGGCGCTGACCGGGCTGTCGCGGCCGACGGTCTCCGACCTGATCGAGAGGCTGCAGGCCAACGGGCTGATCGAGGCGGGCGGCGAGGCCGGGGGCCACCGGCGGGGGCCGAACGCCCGCCTGTACCGGATCGTGGCCGGGCGGGCGCACGTGGCCGGCGTGGACGTGCGCCGCGACGCCGTCACCGTGACCGTGGCCGACCTGACCGGCGCCACCACCGGCACCGCCGGGCGCAGGGTGGGGTCGGGCGACGGCGCGGGCGACACGGGTGACATCGCCGAGCTGGTCGCCGGCGCGGTGGCCGAGGCGGCCGGGGGGCGGCCCCTGCACGCCGTGGTGGTCGGCGCGCCCGGCCTGGTCGACCCGCGCACCGGCGACCTGTCCCGGCTCAACGACGTGCCGGGCTGGCGCGGCAGCGTGCTGCGGGAGCTGCGGTCCCGGCTGGACGGGCCGGTGGTGCTGGAGAACGAGGTGAACCTGGCGGCGCTGGCCGAGCACCGGGAGGGCGCGGCGGCGGGGCGCGCCGACTTCGTGCTGCTGTGGCTGGACGACGGGGTGGGCGCGGCCGTGGTGCTGGACGGCAGGCTGCGCCGGGGGGTGTCCGGGGGCGCGGGCGAGATCGGCTTCCTCGACGCCGGCGGCGGGCCGCTGTGCGACGTGCTGAACGGCGCGGCCCTGCGCGGGCTGGCGGCCGGCGAGGTGGCGGCGCGGGTGGCGGCGGCGGTGTTCCCGGCGGTGGCGCTGCTGGACCCCGGCCTGGTCGTGCTCGCCGGGGAGGTCGGCCGGGCGGGCGGCGGCGAGCTGGCCGCCCTGGTGACCGACCGGCTGGCGGGGCTCGCGCCGGTGCCCGTCGAGGTGCGGGTCACGGCGATCGAGGACAACCCGGTGCTGCGCGGCGCCGTGGCGACCGGGCTGTCGACGGCCCGCGACGACCTGTTCGGCGCGCCGTAAGCCGTCGGCGGAACCTCTGGCCGCGCCACCGCCCGCGTGGTCGGCTCGGAGGATGGACGCTGCCTATGACGAGATCGCGGACTGGTACGAAGGGGTGTTCCTGACCGCCGGTGACCCCCTGGGCGCCCAGCGGGTGCTGCGGGAGCTGCTGGGCGAGGGCCGGGGCGTGTGCCTGGAGATCGGGTGCGGCACCGGCGTGCACGCGGCGGTGCTGCGCGGGCTGGGCTGGACCCCGGCGGGCGTCGACCTGTCGGCCGGGATGCTGCGGCACGCCCGCGACCGGCTGCCGGCCGTACGGGGCGACGCGGCGCGGCTGCCGGTCCGCGACGCCTGCGTGCCGGCGGCGGTCGTGGTGCTGGCGCACACCGACATGCCGGACTATCCGGCCGTGCTGCGCGAGGCGGCCCGGGTGCTGCGGCCGGGCGGCGTGCTCGTGCACGTGGGGCTGCACCCGTGCTTCTGCGGCGGGTTCGCCGACCGGGGCGACCCGGAGGCCGTGGTGATCCGCCCCGGCTACCTGGACCGGCACTGGACGAAGGAGTCGTGGACCGGCGAGGGGGTGCGGGCGAAGGTGGGCGCGAGCCACTGGCCGGTGGCGGAGCTGCTGAACGCCTTCGTGGCGGCGGGGCTGACGCCGGAGCGGTTCGCCGAGTCGGGCGGCCCGGTCCCGATGGTGCTGGCGGTCCGGGCCCGCAAACTTTTCTAGTACGCTTGTACATGTACAGACGTACTAGTCCGGAGGGGTCGTCATGGCTTACCTGTTCCTCGCCCTCGCCATCGCCGCCGAGGTGCTGGCCACCAGCCTGCTCAAGTCGACCGAGGGGTTCACCAGGCTGTGGCCGACGCTCGGCTGCCTGGCCACGTACGCCGCCGCGTTCTACATGCTCACCCAGGCGCTGACGCGAGGGCTGGGCGTGGGCTTCTCCTACGCCGTGTGGTCGGGGCTGGGCACCACGCTGATCGTGGTCATCGGCGTCCTGTTCCTGAGCGAGCCGCTGAACTGGGCCAAGGTCGTGGGCGTCGCGCTCGTGGTGGCCGGGGTGGTCACCCTCCAGCTCGGCGGTGCCCATTGAGCGCCGCGCGCAACCCGGCCGAGCGCCGCCGCCGCATCGTCGAGGCCGCCTGTGACCTGATCCCCGAGGTCGGGGTGGGCGGGCTGACGCACCGGCTGGTGGCCGCGCGGGCGGACGTCCCGCTGGGCGCCACGACGTACTACTTCAAGACGCTCGGCGACCTGGTCGAGGCCGCGCTGGAGGCGGCCGCCGAGCTGACCGCCGAGTGGCTGCACCGCTGGGCGGGCGAGCTCGCCTCCGCCGCCGACGTGCCGGCCACGCTGGCCGCGCTCACCGCCGCCTACCTGCGCGAGCGCGACCGGATGGTGACGTGGAACGAGATGTACGCCGCCGCCGGGCACCGGCCCGAGCTGCGGCCGCTGGCCCGGGCGTGGAACGACGGCCTGACCGAGGTCCTCGCCGCGCACGTCGGCCCCGAGGCGGCGCGCCGGGCCGCCGTGTTCGTCGACGGCGCCGTCCTGCACGCGCTCGTCAACGACGACCCGCTCGACCAGGACGCCCTGGCCGGGGCCCTGGCCGCGCTCATGGCTCAGCCGTAGAGCCGTTCCAGCCACGTACGCCAGGCCGGGCCCGGGTCGGCGGGGCCGCCGAACAGGTGGTGGGAGGCCACCATCGAGCCGCCCCTGCCCTGGATGAACCGGTAGAGGCCGTCGCCGGTGCGCACGCCGAGGGTCTGGGCGTTGGCGAAGTAGACGACGCCCGTCTGACCGGCGGGCTCCAGGAAGATCTTGTCGCCCGGCCGGGGGTCGCCGAGCTCCTCGTACAGGGTCCGCCAGGCGCGCGGCCAGTCGGTGACGGGCGGCCCGAACTCCGTGACCGGCGTGGCGGCCCGGCCGGCGAAGTGGCCGAGGTATTCGACCAGCGTGGCGAAGAACAGCGCGAGGCCGGTGGACATCGCCTCGTACTCGCCCTCCCAGTCGTCGCCCGGCAGGAAGCCGCTGGCGACCAGGCGGACGGAGGTGCTGCCCCGGTCGCGGCCCTCGATCAGGAAGTCGTAGGCGACGAAGCGCCCGTCGGGGGCGGGCTCGGAGCCGTGCGTGAAGCGGTGCGGCGGGTCGGCCGTGGTGACGACGGAGCCGGGCAGGGCGGCGCCGCCGAAGGCGGTGCGGACCACGCCGCCGTCCACCTCGTTGCGGCCCATGAACCAGGCGTCGATGCCCGGCCCGGTGGCGATGGCCTCCCACACCTGCTCGGGCGTGGCCTCGACCAGGGCCTCCTGGGGGATCTCGAACTCGTGGCCCATGTCAGCCCTCCTTGACCGAGGGGTGCACGGCCAGGACCAGGCGGTGATCGCGGCCGCCCTCGGCCGATTCGTCATGATATTTCGCGACCAGGGTGGTGACGGCCTGGGTCAGCTCCTCGGCGAACGCCGCCCGGTCGGCCGCCGACGCGAACCGCACCTCGCCGTCGATGGCGAACGTGGCCACCCGTTTGCGCGCCTCGGTCGCGCCGGTGATGAGCGCGCCCACGTCACGGACGAGCTGGGCGGCGAGCGCCAGCAGCCAGCGCGCCGACAGCCGGTCGGGCGACCTGGCCGGGTCGGGCTGCACGGCGGCCAGCGCCAGCGGCGAGATCACGAACGACGCGGCCTTGGCCTGCATCACCCGCTCGGTCACGTTGCCCTTCTTGCGCTCCTCGACGAGCTCGACCAGGCCGTGCTTCTCCAGCGTGCGCAGATGGTAGTTGACCTTCTGCCGGGCCAGGCCGACCTTGGCGGCCAGGGTCGTCGCCGAACCGGGCTCGACCAGCTCGGCGAGCAGCCTGGAGCGCATGGGGTCGAGCGACGCCTCGGCCGCCTCGGCGTCCTCGATCACTGCGACTTCGTGCATGGGGCCACGATGGCACCGAAAAAATAAGTTGTCAAACGTCCGCATCGCGGAAGCTGTCCTTCCGCATTGGTCACTACGGTGGCGGCATACGGAACGAAGGAGTGCGTGATGGTGGAGATGACGTGGCGTCAGGTCAGCGCCCGGCGGCTGGCCAGGGCGGGGCTGGCCGAGCCGGCCGCGGCGACGCCCGCTGAGATGGTCGCGGCCATGTGCGGGGCGCACGCGCAGGTGATGTCGGCGGCCGAGCTGTCGATCGCGCTCCGGCTGCGGGACGCCACGCGCGCGGACGTGCGGGCGGCGCTGTGGGAGGAGCGCAGCCTGGTCAAGACGCACGGGCCGCGCGGCACCGTGCACCTGCTGCCCGCCCGCGACCTGCCCGCGTGGACCGGGATGCTGTCCTCGCCGCCCGCCGGGAACGCCCTGTTCCCGGGCGAGAGGGGGATGACGGCCGAGCAGGTCGAGGAGGTGGTGGCGGCGATCGCGAAGGCGGTGGACGGCACGCACCTGACGATCGACGAGCTGAGCGACGCCGTGATCGCCGCCACCGGGCCGTGGGCGGGCGACCTGGTGATGCCTGCGTTCCAGGGCATGTGGCCGCGCTGGCGGCAGGCGCTGGGGGTGGCGGCGCACCGGGGCGCGTTCGTGTTCGGCCCGGCGCGGGGCCGCAAGGTCACCTTCACCGCCCCGCCGGAGGGCTTCCGGCCCGCCGCCGGCGACGACGGGCCGCTGCGCGCCTTCCTCCACGCGTACGGGCCCGCGACGCCGGAGCAGTTCGCCCGCTGGCTGGGCGCGCCGAAGGCGTGGGCCGTCGCGCTGTTCGCCTCGGCGGGGCTGGAGGAGGTGTCGTTCGAGGGGTCCCCGGCGTGGGTGCTGCCCGGCGACACCGAGGTCCCGGCCGGTCCGCCGTCCGGGGTGCGGCTGCTGCCGTACTTCGACGCGTACGTGGTGGCGGGGCGGCCCAGGGAGCTGCTGTACGCGGGGGCCGCGGCGGGGCGGGCGCTGTCGGGCGGGCAGGCGGGCAACTACCCGGTGCTGCTCGTGGACGGGCAGGTGGCCGGGGTGTGGCACCAGCGCCGCTCCGGGTCGCGGATCGACGTCACGGTGGAGCCGTTGCGCGAGCTGGACGCGGGCCGGCTCGGCGAGTTGCGCGAGCAGGTGGACCGGGTGGGTGCCATCCTGGAGGCCCGGGCGCGGCTCACCGTCGGCACGGTGACCGTCGGTCCGCACGCCTAGGCGCATTCTTGGCCCGTTTTTGGGCTTGAGGCCGGGCATCCGGCGGTACGCCCTCTGGGACAGCCCTGTGCGAGGAGTTCCGCGATGGCAGGCCAGCCGCATACCCGGGCCCGTCCCGCCTGCACCCGCCGCGCGCCGGCGAGGCCGCACGGAGGCCGCCGCGCGCCCGTGCCGGCCCACCGGGACCGGGCGCCCGCGCGGGCGTGCCGCGTGGCGCGCTCCCGGGCCTGGCGCTGCGTCTGGGATCCGCCGCGCTCCGCCCGGGCGGCGCGACGGCCCGCCGCGATGCCGCCTTCTGTCGCGAGACCGTCCCCCGCGGTGCGGCCGTACGACCGCGCCGTCCGCGCGTGCGGGCGGCCGGCAGCGCGGCGGCGGGTGACGGTACGCGTCCGAGCGGAAGGGCGGTGCGAGCCACGGCGGCCGCGCAGGGGCGTCAGGCTGCCGCGCGATCGTTTACGAACCGGGCGGGGAGGCTCAGGCCGCCAGCCACTCCTTGACCCCCGAGCGCAGGCGTTCCTTGAGCTCGGGGCGGGCGAAGGAGGCGTCGATCCCGGCCAGGGCCAGCTCCGCCAGCACCTCGTCCCCGTACCCGAAGACCTCCCGGACCCGCGCGTACTCGGCGGCGAGCTCGCTCTCGCCGTCGGTGTTGAGCGTGACGGCGAGCCCCGCCTCGCGCAGCCGCGGCAGCGGGTGGGCGGCGAGCGAGGGGACGATGCCGAGCAGGACGTTGGACGTGGGGCACACCTCCAGCGGGACGCCCCGCTCGCGCAGCTCCGCCACCAGCGACGGATCCTCCAGCACGCGGATGCCGTGGCCCAGCCGCTCGGCGTGGCCCAGCGTGAGGGCCTCGCGGACGCTGGCGGGCCCGGCGAACTCGCCCGCGTGGTGCACCAGCCGCAGCCCGGCGTCCCTGGCCGCGTCGAACACCTCGGCGAACGGGGCCAGCGGATGGCTCTCGTCACCGGCCAGCCCGATGCCGATCACCGCGTCGTAGCGGCGGGCCAGCTCGAAGGTGGCCCACAGCCGTTCGACGGGCCGGCGGCGCGAGTGGTCGAGCAGCACGCGGCACTCGACGCCGTAGCGGGAGCCGCCCTCGGCCAGGCCGTCGAGCACCGCCTCCAGCGGCATCTCCGGCGCGCCGAGCCGCTCGCCGTGGGAGGCGGCGGTGAACGTGACCTCGGCGTAGCCGGTGCCCTGGGCGGCCTCGTCGGCGCAGAACTCCAGGGCGATCCGGCGGAAGTCGTCCGCGGTGCGCAGCAGCCCGCGCACCAGCGCCCGGCGGTCGGCGAACTCGCGGAAGCTCGAGAAGCCCCGCTCGGCCCCCTGTCCGGGCAGGGCCTCGCCGCCGAGGTCGCGCACGGTCTCCGGGCGTACGGTGCTCTCCAGGTGGACGTGCAGGTGGGCCTTGGGCAGCAGGCGTACGTCTCTCACGCGCGCCACCCTAGGACACCGGCGGTCAGCTCCTGCGGGTGACCCGGATCTTCGACTGCTTGTGCGGGGTGCGCTCCCAGTCGTCCATGAACACCGCGTCGAGCCCGTGCTGCCCGGCCAGCCGCACCAGCGTCTCGGTGCGGTAGTAGAAGTCCTCGCGCAGCACTTGGTGCTCCTTGCCCTCGGTGCGGTCGAAGGTGAAGTCGAACCAGCCGTCGGGCCGCATGATCCGCCCGACGTGGGCGAAGCACTCGTCGATCACCTCCAGCGGCGAGTGCGAGAAGACGCTGTGCGCGTGCACGACGTCGAAGTGCTCGTCCGGCAGGAACGCGAAGCGCAGGTCGCGGACCGGGGTGAGGTGCGGCAGCTTGTCGCGCAGGCCGTGGTCGGCGACGGTGTCCTGCGCGGCCATGAGGATGTCGGGCGAGATGTCGATGCCGTAGTAGTTGCCGGTGTGCAGGTAGTCGATGAACAGGCGGCCGGCCCGCAGGTTGCCGCAGCCGATCTCCAGCATCCGGCACTCGGGCTTGAGCCCGTGCTCCAGCAGGTAGTCGAACTGCATCTGGCCCAGGGCCAGCCAGCGCTTGTGCGTGTGGGAGCCGACCGCGCCCTCGGGGCTGCGCGCCGTGTCGGACCGCATCACCGCCCGGTAGTAGGAGATGTGGTCGCGGCTGTGCAGGCGCAGCCAGGTGTCGCGGGCCAGCCGCCGCAGGTGCGGGATCACCTTGTGCGGGTGCCTGAGCGCGTAGGACGCCTGGTGCGCCAGGCTCGAACGGGGGCGTGTCACGAGGGGCACCGCCAAAAGTCAGTGGACTGGGCCTTCATGATGGGAATGTAAGTCAGCTACCCGGCCGTGCCCTCGGCTCACGTGAAAATCTTGGATGCCCGTTTGCCCAGGCTTTCTGGGCGGCGGAGCGCCCGCTGGGAGTTCGATGCCACACGTCCGTTACGCGACCGCCGCCGCCCCGGCGCGGGGCGGCGAGCACCGCAACGAGGACTACGTCGTCGCCGGGCCGTCGTGGGTGGCGCTGTTCGACGGGGCGAGCGCGCCGCCCGGCGTCCCGTCCGGGTGCGCGCACGACGTGCGGTGGCTGGTGCGGGCGCTGGCCACCGGGGTGGCGGCGCGGATGGACGGCGGCGAGCCGCTGGCGGACGTGCTGGCCGGGGCGATCGCGGACGTGATGGCGCGGCACGCGGGCACCTGCGACCTGTCGAACCCCGATTCGCCGTCGGCCACGGCCGCGCTGGCCCGGCTGCGCGGCGACCGGCTCGACTACCTGGTGCTGTGCGACTCGGCGATCGGGTTGCGGGGGCGCGACGGCGGCGTGACGGTGGTGCGCGACGACCGGCTGGACCACCTGCCCGGCGGGCGGCCGTACTCGGTGGAGCTCGTGTCGTCGCTGCGCAACCGGCCGGGCGGCTTCTGGGTGGCGAGCACCTGCCCGTCGGCCGCCGCGCGGGCGCTGACCGGCACGGTCGAGGCCGCCGGGCTGAGCGGGGTCGCGCTGTTCACCGACGGCGTCACGCGGCTGGCCGACTGGTACGGGCGCGCCTGGGCGGACCTGGTCGAGGGGGCGCGGGAGCCGGAGGCGCTGATCGCCGAGGTGCGCCGCCTGGAGCGGGAGCGCGGCCCGGTCAGCGGCAAGCGCCACGACGACGCGACGGCGGCCTGGATGTCCGTGAGTGCTGTCCTGTGAGCCGGCCCGGGCCGACTCTGAGACGGCGGTCACAACCTGTCGTAGGCGTTGGGTAGCTTGAAGGGGAAGACGCGCTTTGGAGGTCGATGGCCCGCCCCTGTGACGCCCGATCCCGTCCGACCCGAGCGAGGAGATTGTCTTGACCCAAACAGCAGAGGCTCTCGAACTGGACGAAACCCCCGCTGACGGCGTGTCCGTCAGCGCCGATTCCGTCAAGACATACCTGAAGGAGATCGGGCGGGTGCCCCTCCTGACCGCCGATCAGGAGATCGAGCTGGCCAAGCGGATCGAGGCCGGGCTGTTCGCCAGGGAGCGCCTCGACACCGAGCCCGGCCTCGACCGCGAGCTGCGGGCCGACCTGGAGTGGATCGCCGACGACGGCGAGCGGGCCAAGCGCCGCATGCTGGAGGCCAACCTGCGGCTGGTGGTGTCGATCGCCAAGCGCTATACGGGCCGCGGCATGCTGTTCCTCGACCTGATCCAGGAAGGCAACCTGGGGCTGATCCGCACGATCGAGAAGTTCGACTACCGCCTGGGCTACAAGTTCTCCACCTACGCCACCTGGTGGATCAAGCAGGCGATCACCCGGGCGATGGCCGACCAGGCGCGGACGATCCGCATCCCGGTGCACATGGTCGAGCTGATCAACAAGGTGGCGCGGGCCCAGCGGCGCCTGCAGATCGACCTGGGCCGCGAGCCCACTCCCGAGGAGATCGCGGCCGAGACCGAGCTCGACCCGGCGCGGGTCGTCGAGGTGCAGGGCTACGGCCGCGAGCCGATCTCTCTGCACACGCCGCTGGGTGAGGAGGGCGACAGCGAGTTCGGCGACCTCATCGAGGACACCGAGGCGGTCTCCCCCGCCGACGCCGTCTCCTTCACGCTGCTCCAGCAGCAGTTGCGCGCCCTGCTCGACGAGCTGTCGGAGCGGGAGGCGGGGGTGATCTCGATGCGTTACGGCCTGGTCGACGGCAAGCCGATGACGCTGGACGAGATCGGGCGCATCTACGGGGTGACGCGCGAGCGCATCCGCCAGATCGAGGCCAAGACGATGTCCAAGCTGCGTCACCCGTCACGGGCGATGGCGCTGCGCGACTACCTGGGCTGAGCCGCTACCGGGCCGCCGGCCGGTCCGGGCCGGCGAGCAGGAGCGACTTGCCGATCGTGCGGCGCTCCTCCAGCGAGACGTGGGCGTCGCGGGCCCGCTCCAGCGGGAAGGTGGCGCCGATGACCGGGCGCAGCCGGCCCCGGGCGACCAGGTCGAGCGCCTCGGCGAGCCACGCCCTGGAGTCGCCGGGTCGGGCGGCCCCGACGCGAGGGCGTTGACCGCGTCCACGCGGCGGCGCGCGGCCTCCTCGGCGTCGACCTCGGTGAGCCCGCCGTCGGCGGTGCCGTAGCTGACGAACCGGCCGCCGTCGGCGACGGCCTCGAACGCCGCGCGGCCGAGCCCGCCGCCCGCGCCGTCGAAGACGAGCCGGGCGCCGCCGCCGGTCAGGTCGCGGACGCGCTCCTGCCAGCCTTTCTCGCTGTAGTCGACGGTGTGCTCGGCGCCCAGTTCGCGGGCGAGGCCGAGCTTGCGCTCGCCCCGGGCGGCGGCGACGACGCGGGCCCCGGCGTCGCGGGCGAGCTGCACGAGCGTCGATCCGGCGCCTCCGGCAGCGGCGGTCACCAGGACCCACTCGTCCTTCTCCGGGGGTCCCAGCCGGGTGAGCATGAGCGCGGTGACGCCGTCGTGCAGGACGGCGGCCGCCTGCTCGAAGCTCACGTTCCCGGGCAGCTCGGTGAGCTCCTCGACGCCGGCGACGACCTGCTCGGCGTAGCCGCTGCCGAGGCTGGCGACGACGCGGCGGCCGGTCCAGCCCGGGTCCACGCCTTCGCCGGTGGACAGGACGGTGCCCGCGCCGCCGGTGCCGGGCACGTACGGGGGCGTTTTGGGGAACATCTCGCCGCCCCAGCCTCGGCGCAGCAGGGTGTCGAGGTAGATGACGTCGGCGGCGGCCAGCCCGATGACGACCTGGCCGGGTCCGGCGACGGGGTCGGGCAGCTCGGTGGCGGCGAGCACGTCGGGTCCGCCGAATTCACGCGCCTGGATCGCACGCACAGGGTTCACTCCTCGGAGTCGGTGTCCGTTTCGGTGGACCCAGCCTCCTACCTCAACTTTGGATGAGGTCAAGCGCGATCGCCGCGTCCTTCTCACCGGCGAAGGCCAGCAGCCGCGCCCCCTCGGCGGTCAGCTCCTCCATGACCGGGCCGGGCAGCGGCTGGAAGGGGCGCAGGCGCAGGGTGTCGTCCTTGAGGTCCCACATGCCCGCGACGAGGCCGTCGACCAGGAACGTCGGGTGGATGACCGCGCCCACGCAGACGGCCTTGCGCCGCTCGGCGGTCATGAGCCGGGACCGGTCGGCGTAGGCGACGATCAGGTTGTCGAAGTACGGCAGGAACCGTACGGGCGCGGGTGTCTCAGGGTCGGCCAGCGGGGCGTCCGGCAGGTCGTACAGGACGCGCCCGTCCTCGTCGCGGTAGGCGCGCAGGTCCATCGCCTCGATCACCGGGCGCAGCCGGGTCAGCCCGGACCACGCCTGCACGTCCATGACGCCCGCCGGGCCGAAGGCGGCCAGGTAGCGGGTGACCAGGCGTTCCACCGGGGGCGCGGTGTCGAGGGGGCGGCCGAGCCACTCCTCGGCGAGCGTGAACGGGACGGCGCCGCCCCGGTTCCACTCGCCGCTGGGCGGGGTGTGGATCACCGGGAGGACGGCCTGGACGGTCCAGTTGAGCGCGAGCCGGTCGACGCCGGGCCAGCGTTCGGCGAGCAGGTCGCGCACCTGGGTGCGGGTGAGGGTGCGCCCTTTCAGGTGGGCCCGGATCAGGTGGGCACGGGCCAGGCGGGCGAGCTCGTCGAGGTCGACGTCGCGCAGCGCGCCGCCGAAGGCGCCCCGCAGGCCGCGTGACAGGCGCGGCTGCAGGAGCGGCCGCAGCCACACGTAGTCGCCGGCCAGCGTCAGGTGCTGGGTGGCGCGCAGCAGTGACCCGCGCACGACCTGCCTGCTGTGGAGCAGGGAGGTGAGGTCGTCCTGGGTGAAGGACGACAGCCGCGACCAGAGGCCGTAGTAGGGCGGGTTGACGTCCTGCCCCTGGAGGGCGACCAGCCGTTCGACGGCCTGCGCGGGCGTCATGGCCGAGCGGGCGAGCAGGAGCTGGCGGTCGAGCGTCGTGCGGTTGAGCGTGCGACGGTCGAGTACGCGGCTGTTCGGCGTCATGACGCCCACGGTAGGGACTATCGCGGCAAGGGAGGTTCCGCGTTGAGGAGCTCGTCGAGGGCGGCGCGGAGGTCGGCGGCCAGCTCCCAGGCGTCGGGCACCATGTCGCGGTCGGTGATGACGCCGATGTCGAGCGAGCCGTCGTAGGAGAACGCGGTGATGTTGATGCCGCCGCTCACGTCGGTGATCACCGAGACCGGGTAGAGGCTGAGCAGCCGCGCCCCGCACACGTACAGCGGGAACTGCGGCCCCGGCACGTTGGAGACGCCGACGTTGATGGGCGGCGCGGTCTGGCCGACGAGCTCGAACGCCGAGCGGGCGGCCAGCCCCATGAGGGCGGCGGGCATCGACTCGCTGAACTCGCGCAGCCAGCGGGCCGGCGACAGCGAGAACCGGTCCTTGATCCGCCGCATCGCCTGCCGCACCTGGGCCAGCCGGGCGGCGGGGTCCTCCAGGTGCACGCCGAGCGGCGCGGTCATGATCGCGACCTGGTTGCCGGGCGCCTCGTCGCCGGCGGCGCGCAGCGAGAGCGGGATGCCCGCGATCAGCGGCTGGCGCGGGACGCCGCCGTGCGCGGCCAGCCAGCGGCGCAGCGCGCCCGCGCACACGGCCATCACCACGTCGTTGACCGTGACGCCGAACGCCTTGCGCACCGCCTTGACCTCCTCCAGCGGCAGCGAGACGAACGAGAAGCGGCGGTGCCGGGAGACCGGGCCGCTGAACGGGGTGCGCGGCGCGGGCAGCACGGGCAGCTCCGGCGCCTGCCCGGTGCCGGCCGCCTTGCGGGCCAGCCGGGCGGCGACGCTGCTGCCGGGCAGCCACGACAGGACGGGGATCTCGTCCAGGTGCGGCACCGCCCGGGCGGCGAACCGCACCGCCTGCGCCGGGTTGCGGGCCATCCTGGCCAGGCCGCGCGCCAGCATCTCGGCGCGGGGCGGCAGCGGCGCGTCGGGCTCCGGCTCGCCCGAGGGCGGCGGCGCGGGCTCGGGGCCGAGGTCGAGCAGCGCGGCCAGCACGTCGGCGCCGCCGATCCCGTCGACGGCCGCGTGGTGGATCTTCGTGTAGAGACCGGTGCGGCCGCCGGCCAGGCCGTGGATGAGGTAGATCTCCCACAGCGGCCGGCTGCGGTCCAGGCGGCGCGGGTGCAGCCGCGACACCTGCTCGGCGAGCTGCCGGTCGTCGCCGGGCGGCGGCAGGCCGATCTCGCGCACGTGGTAGTCGAGGTCGAGGTCGTCCTCGCGCACCCAGTACGGGTGGTCCAGGTCGAACGGGACGCGGGCGAGCTTGCGGCGCAGCGCGGGCACGTGCGGCAGCCGGGCCTCCAGCAGGGACTGCAGGCTCGCGCGGTCGAGGGGGCCGTCGAGCACGGCCAGGCCGGCGATGTTGGCGACGTTCGTCTCGGTCTCGAAGTGGAGGAATCCCGCGTCGAGGGCGGTCAGCTGGGCCATGTCAGTCCTCCGCGACTTCGAGCGTGCGCTGCGTGGCGTCGGGTTCGGCGAAGGCCAGCAGCGCCGTCGCCTCCTCCTCCAGGATGTCCGGCCGGTGCGGCGCGAACGGGGTGACGATCAGCCTGGCCTTCTTGCCCGAGCGCTTGATCTGCCACGTCCCGGCGGCGAACCCGTCGATCAGGTACGTGGCGCGTACCCGCAGGTTCTTGGTCGTGACCAGGCCGCGGTGCTCGTCGGCGACGAGCCGCCTGCGGTCGGCGTGGCCGAGGACGAGCGTGTCGAAGTCGGGCAGGAACCGCACCGGCGCCGGGACGTCGCCGCCCGGCCGGGGCGCGTCCGGCAGGTCGTACAGGACCCTGCCGTCCTCGCCGGTCAGCACCTCCAGCCGGTCGCGCATGCCGTCCAGGACGGGGGCCAGGCCGCCCAGCCCTGACCACGCCTGGAGGTCGGCGGCGGTGGCGGGGCCGAAGGCAGCCAGGTAGCGCTCGGCGAACGCCTCCGCCGAGGGCGCCGGATCGAGGGTGACGCCGGCCGGGGCGAAGGCGGGGTCGCGCGGGAAGCTCCACCGGTCCTGCGTCGGCACCATGACCAGCGGCACCAGCATCCGCACCGCGTAGCCGAGGTGCCGCTGGTCCGCCTCGGGGAACTCCTCGAGCAGCTTCGGCCGCAGCTCGTTGAACGTGTGCGGCCCCTCGGCGAGCAGCCGCGCGGCGGCGGCCACCACGGCGTCGGCGTCGACGCCCTCGAAGCGGCGGGCGGCGGCGGCCAGCACCGGGTGCAGCAGCGGCCGGAACGCGGCGTAGTCGCCGGCGGTCACCAGGTGCAGCGTGGCGCGGTGCAGCGTCGCGCGGACGAGCGTGCCGGCGTGCAGGTCGCGGTGCAGCTCGTCGCGGCCGAACCCGGCGAGCCGGGTCCACACGCCCAGGTACGGCGGGCGCGGCTCCTGCGCCTGGAGACCGGCCAGGCGGTGCACGACGTCGGCCGCGCTGCCCTCGTGGCGTCGCAGGAGGTGCTGGCGGGCCAGGGTGGCCCGGTTGAGGTCGCGCAGGCTGAGCATGAACACATCATGCCTTTCCCCATCGAAGCTGTACGAGCCGCCTACCCCGCTCTCGCCGACGGCCACGCGTATCTGGACGGCGCCGCCGGCACGCAGGTCCCTCAGCCGGTGATCGACGCCATCGCCGGGGCCTACCGAGGCGGCCTCGGCAACGCGGGAGGGGCGTTCCCCGCCGCCCGCCGCTCCGAGGCGATCGTGGCGGCCTGCCGCCAGGCCGTGGCCGACCTGGTCGGCGGGCACCCGGACGGGGTGATCCTGGGGCCCAACATGACGACGCTCACCTATCGGCTGGCCGGCGCGCTGTCACGCGGGTGGGGCCCCGGCGACGAGGTCGTGCTGTCGCGGCTGGACCACGACGCGAACGTGCGGCCGTGGACGGCGACCGGCGCGACGGTCCGGTGGGCGGAGGTCGATCCGGTGACCGGCGAGCTGCCGGTGGAGCAGTACGCCCGGCTCATCGGGCCGCGCACCCGGCTGGTGGCGGTGACGGCGGCGGGCAACGTGCTCGGCACCCGGCCCGACGTGGCCGCGATCAGCGCGCTGGCGCACGAGGCGGGCGCGCTCACGTACGTCGACGGCGTGCACGCCACCGCGCACGGCCCGGTCGACATGCGGGCGCTCGGCGCCGACTTCTACGCGACCAGCGCCTACAAGTGGTCGGGGCCGCACGTCGGCGCGGTGGTCGCCGATCCGGCGCTGCTGGAGACGATCCGGCCGGACAAGCTGGCCCCCGCGCCGGACACGGTGCCGGACCGGTTCGAGCGCGGCACGGCGCCGTTCGCGGACCTGGCCGGGGTGAGCGCCGCCGTGGACCACCTGGCCGGCCTGGTGCCGGGCACGGGGACGCGGCGCGAGCGGCTGACCGCCTCGCTGGCCGCGGCGGAGGCGCACGAGATGGAGCTGTTCGCGGTGCTGCTGGCGGGCCTGGAGACAATGCCGCACGTCACCCTGTACGGCAAGCCGGCCCGGCGGACGGCCACCGCCTACTTCACCGTCGCCGGGCGCACCCCGCGCCAGGTGGCCGAGCATCTGGCGGCGCGCGGCGTGAACGTGTGGAACGGGCACAACTACGCCTGGGAGCTGACCGGCGTGCTCGGCATCCGCGAGAGCGGCGCGGTGCGGGTCGGGCTGGTCCACTACAACGACCGCTCGGACGTGGACCGGCTGCTGGAAGGGGTGGCCGAGCTGCGGTAGCCGCCGGGCGTCGTGCCGTACCACTGCTTGAACGCCAGGTGGAAGCCCACCGTGGAGCCGTAGCCGACGCGGTGGGCGACGGCGGCGTGCGGGAGCCGGGTGGCGGTGAGCAGCCTGGCGGCCTCGTGCATGCGGCGGGCGGTCAGGTGGCGCATGGGCGTCTCGCCGACGAGCTCGCGGAAGGTCGCGGCGAAGGCCGAGCGGGACAGCCCGGCCTCGGCGGCCAGCGTCTCGACGGTCCACGGCTCGGCGTAGCGGGTCTGCACGGCCAGCAGCGCGGCCCCGACGGCCGGGTGGCGCAGCGCCCGCAGAACGGGCGCACTCCCCGATGTGCCTTCCGGGCCGGGTTCGGGCTCGGCCAGGGCGGCGCGCAGGGCCAGGACGAAGGCGAGCTCGAAGGCGCGCACGGCCACCAGGGGCAGCCCCGGCTCGTCGCCGTCCCACTCCCGCGCCAGCCCGGCCAGCGTGCCCGCGAGCAGCGGCTGCCGGGCGACGGCGGCCCGGCCGAGCACGAGCACGGGCGGCAGCGCCCGGTAGAGCGGCGGGGCGGGCTCGTCGTAGTGCAGGCCGGCGCAGAGCATGGTGGTGGCCGGGCCGTCCCCGTCGATGCGGACGGCGCCGGTCGCGCCGGGGTCGCGGGCGGGCAGCAGGCTCTCCAGGGGGACGGCCGGGCGGCCGGGCGCGTCGGCGAGGCGGTGGGCGGCGCCGTGCGGGAACACGGCCAGGTCCCCGGCGGCGAGCCGGACCGGCGCGGGCAGCCCGGGCAGCTCCACGACGCAGCCGCCGTCCTGGACGTAGTGGATCAGCGCGCATCGCTCCGCCGGGCCGGCCACGCCCCAGGGGGCGCGCACGGTCCAGCGGCTGTGGAAGACGGCCCGCAGGCGCAGAGGTGCGAGAAGCTCGCTCAGCAGATCCATCCGGACGATCCTTAAATATCAGTGGAGGTCGCTTTATCGAGCGTATCGGGGATCGGCGGGAGGCTGGACGCATGAGATTCCTGGTGTTCGGCGCCACGGGCGCGCAGGGGGGCGCGGTGGCGCGCAGGCTGGTCGCGGAGGGGCACGCCGTGCGCGGCTTCGCCCGCACGGAGCGGGTCCCGGACGGGGTGGAGGCGTTCGCGGGCGAGCTGGGGGACGCGGCACGGGTGAAGGCGGCCTTCGACGGCGTCACGCACGCGTCGGTGACGCTGCCGCTGGTGTACGAGCCGGACCTGGTGCGCGCGTACACCCGCAACGTGATCGAGGGGGCGCGGGCGGCCGGGGTGCGGCGGCTGGTGTTCGCCACGGGCAACCGGCTGCCGGACGCCGAGACGGGGGCGGCCGCGTTCGACACGCGGCGGGAGGCGGCGCGGGCGATGCTGGCGTCCGGGCTGCCGGTCGTGGTGCTGCGACCGGCGCTCTACCTGGACAACCTGCTCATGCCGGGCGTGCTGGAGGACGGGGTGCTGCGTTACCCGCTGCCGGGCGACCTGCCGGTGGCGTGGCTGAGCCATGCGGACCTGGGCGCGATCACGGTGGCGGCGCTGACGCGGGACGGACTGGCGGGCGTGGCCGACGCGGGCGGCCCGGAGGCGGTGACGGGGGCCGAGCTGGCCGCAGCCGCCGGGGCCCGCTACGAGGAACTGGACGTGGACGCGTTCGCCGCCGGGCTGGCCGGGGCGCTCGGCGCCGAGGTCGCCCGTGAGGTGGCGGCCACCTACCGCTGGATCGGCGCGGCCCGCCCGGCCGGGCTGTTCGCGGCCGATCCCTGGCACGGCCTGGCGCTGACGCCGCCGCGTGACTGGATGGTCGGCGCGGAGATCGTCCGGCATCACCGGGTGATCGAACGCTGGCTGGCCGGGACGGGCGGGTTCGAGGCGTTCGCGCAGGCGCACGCGCCGGACTTCACGCTGGTCACGCCCGACGGCCAGGCGCTGTCGCGGGAGCGGGTGCTGGCGGAGGTGGCGGCGGCGCGCGGCGCGGACCCGGGGCTGCGCGTGGAGATCCGCGACGCCCGCGTGGTGGCCGCGGCCGGGCCGCTGGTGGTGGCCGCCTACGAGGAGTGGCAGCGCGGGCGGGGCCGCCGGGCGACCGCGGTGCTGCGCCGTGAGGGCGGCGCCCTGCGCTGGGCGCACCTGCACGAGACCTGGATCGGCTGACCTCTCAGGCGGGGCCGGGCTCCAGCAGGCCGAACGCCACCCCGGCGGCGCGTACGGCCTCCGGCTCCAGCTCGGCCAGCGGCACGCCGTCGGCCAGCGCCCGCCAGTTGCGGCGGGCCAGCACCCGCTGGAGGGCGAGCGTCTGCGCGGCCAGCAGGCTCGCGGTCAGCTCGTCGTACGGCCCCGTCAGCGCCTCGGCCAGCGTCCGCTCGTCGTGCTCGACGTACGTGGACACGCGCGCGCCCAGGCTCGGCGTGCCGAACACCATCCGGTGGAAGCCCATCACCTCCGGATGGTCGTTCAGCCCGGTGACGGGGTCGTGGCGGGCCAGGCCGTCGAGGAAGTGGCGGCGCAGGGCCGCGACCGGCGACTCGCCCGGCCCCCGCCCGCGCACCACGCGGGCCGGCTCGCCCCGGTGGTCGGCGATGCGGTGCAGGACCAGGTCCTCCTTGGTCGGGAAGTACTTGAACAGCGTCGGCTTGGACACCTGCGCCGCCGCCGCGATCTCGGTGACCGGCACCTCGTCGAAGCCGCGCGCCAGGAAGAGCCGGATGGCCGCCGAGGAGATGGCCTCACGCACCCGCTGCCGCTGAAGCTCCCGCAGTCCCGTCATGGGCCCACCCTACCAAAGTGTTAACCTGGTTAATCTATTAACCGAGTTAACGCCAGGAGGTGCCATGACCACACTCGACGAGGAGCGCAGGCACATCGAGCGCTGCGCCGCCGGGCTGCGCAGGATGCTCGACGCCGCCCGCGAGAATGTCGTCGTCGGCGAGACCGTCGCCGGCGACCGCTACAGCGCCGAACGGCTCGGCCGCCACCTGAAGAGCCTGGCCAAGCAGCTCGGCGAGGAGCCGGACGGGCCGCCGTTCTTCGGCCGGCTCAACTTCGGGCCGGGCTCGGCCGACCATCCCGGCCGCAGCTACCACCTCGGCAGGCGGCACATCAGCGGCGAGCACGGCGGCCCGCCGGTCGTCGTCGACTGGCGGGCGCCGGTCTCGCGCGCCTTCTACCGGGCGAGCGCCCGCGACCCGCAGGGCGTGGCCGTGCGCCGCCGGTTCGGCTGGTCCGGCACCACGCTCACCTCCTACGAGGACGAGCGGCTCGACCGGGGCGAGGAGCAGCGCGACAGCCGCATCCTGGCCGCCGAGATCGAACGGCCGCGCGTCGGCCCCATGCGCGACATCGTCGCCACCATCCAGCCCGAGCAGGACGACCTGGTCAGGGCCGCCCTGTCCGAGTCGATCTGCGTGCAGGGCGCGCCCGGCACCGGCAAGACCGCCGTCGGCCTGCACCGGGCCGCGTTCCTGCTGTACGCGCACCGCCAGCGGCTGGAACGCGGCGGCGTCCTCGTGCTCGGCCCGAACCGGGCCTTCCTCGGCTACATCTCCGCCGTGCTGCCCGCGCTCGGCGAGATGGACGTCGAGCAGACCACGCTGGAGCGGCTGCTCGCCTCCGTCCCGGTGCGGGCCGCGGACAGCCCGGCCGCCGCGCTGGTCAAGCACGACGCCCGGATGGCCGAGGTGCTGCGCGAGGCCCTGTACGCGCGCGTACGCAAGCCGGTCGAGCCGCTGGCGGTGCCGGACGGCTCGGCCACCTGGCGGGTCGGCGAGGCCGAGCTGCGGCGGATCGTGGACGACACCCGCCGCGACGCGCTGCCGTACCTGACGGGCCGCGAGCGGGTCCGCGCCCGCGTGGTGGAGCTGGTGCGGCGGCAGGCCGAGGCGCGCGGGCTCAGCGCCACCGCCGCCTGGACCCGCAGGACAGGGCGGGCGGTGATGCCGTTCCTGGACGCGGTGTGGCCGGCCGTGCGGCCGGAGGAGGTGCTGTTCGAGGTGCTGAGCGGCCGCTCCCCCGCCACCGCGCTGACGGACGCCGAACGGGCGGCCGTCACCTGGGAGCGCCCGCCGCGCGGCCACCGCGGCGCCCGCTGGACGGAGGCCGACCTGGTGCTGCTCGACGAGCTGGCCGGGCTGCTGGAACGGCCGCGCGGCTACGGCCACGTCATCGTGGACGAGGCGCAGGACCTGTCGCCGATGCAGTGCCGGGCCGTCGCCCGGCGCAGCGAGCACGGCTCGCTCACCGTGCTCGGCGACCTGGCGCAGGGCACCACCCCGTGGGCGGCCCGCTCCTGGGCCCGGCACCTGGAGCTCCTGGGCAAGCCGGACGGCCGGATCGTCGAGCTGACCACCGGCTACCGGGTGCCCGCCACGGTCGTCGAGCTGGCCAACCGGCTGCTGCCCGCGCTCGACGCCGACGTGCCCGTCACCCGCTCGCACCGCTCCGACGGCAGGCTGCGGCTGATCCGCGCCGACCCGCTGGAGAGCGGCGTGACGGCGGCGGCGCGGGAGGCGCTGGAGTTCGAGGGCTCGATCGGCGTGATCGCCGCCGACGACGCCGCCGAGAAGGTCACGGCCGCGCTGTGGGACGACGGGCTCGACGTCGGCGGCCGGCTCGCCGTGGTGGCCGCGTCCACGGCCAAGGGGCTGGAGTACGACCACGTGGTCGTGTGCGAGCCCGCCGCCATCGCCGCGAGCGGGCCGCGCGGGCTCAACCTGCTGTACGTGGCGCTGACCCGGGCGGTGTCGCGGCTGGACGTCGTGCACGCCCTGCCGCTCCCCCGGCCGCTCGACAGCGCCCGGGCCCCGGGTGTGTGATGAGGGTCCCGTCCCTCCGAGGAGCGGCCATGGACGACCCGCTGCGGACCACGCAGGTTCTGTCGATCGCCGGGTTCGGGTGCGCGGCGGTCGCGCTGGTGTTCGTCCCGATCCTGTTCGGCCCGGCCGGGATCGTGCTGGGCCTGGTGGGGCACAGCCAGGGCGAGCGGCTCGGCAGGTGGGCGGCGGTCACGGCCGCCGTCACGACGGCCGCCGGCATGGTTCTCGGCTACCTGCTGCTGCCGGCGTGAGATCCTGCCGGTGTGCTGCCCCCGATCGACGCCCTGCGTGAGCTGATCACCGCCCGGCTCGGCCGCTTCCCCAGGCGGGAGGTGCCGCCCGCCGCGGGCATCCGCCGCGCCGCCGTGACCGTGTGCGTGCTGGAGGACTCCGCGCGCGAGCCGTACACGATCCTCATCAGGAGGGCCCCGCACGGCCGCAACCCCGGCCAGTGGGCGCTGCCGGGCGGCCGGCTCGACGACGGCGAGCGGCCGGTGGAGGCGGCGCTGCGCGAGCTGGCCGAGGAGACGGCGGTGACCGGGGTGGAGGTGGCCGGGCTGCTCGACGACTTCGTCACCGACTCCGGGTTCGTGATCACGCCGGTGGTGGCTTTCGGCGGCGCGCAGCAGCCGGTCGCCGACCCGCGCGAGGTCGCCTCCGTGCACGCCGTGCCGCTGGAGCGCTTCCTCGCGCCGGGCGTGCCGCGCTGGCGCGACGGACTGCTGCAGATGCCGCTCGGGCCGTCGATCGTCGTGCACGCGCCGACCGGGGCCATCCTGTGGCAGTTCGCCGAGGTGGCGCTGCGCGGCCGGGAGACCCGCGTCCTCGACGTCGCCCAGCCCCACTGGACCCGCACCTGATCTCGCTATCCTGCCCGTCATGACGCTCGAGGGCATGGCTTACGGCAAGAGCCACCTGCGCGGCCTGGCCAGGGGCGTGGGCGACATGGAGGAGGCCGTGCGGGACGTGGCCGTCCGCTACGAGCCCGTCACGAAGGCCGTCCGGGTCGCGCTCGGCGCCGACGAGTACGGCGACGCCTACTGGCAGGCCAGGGGCGAGCGGATGGCGGCCATCGGGACCGCGCTGGACCTGCTCTCCGACGCGATGGGCAGGCAGAGCGAGGACCTCGCGCGTTCCAGGGGCAACTACGCGGCCGGCGAGGACGCCAGCACCCTCCGCACCTGAGAACGGCGGGCCGAGGGGAATTCGCGGTGATTCGCGGGAGTTGGGTGGGGGCTGTGAGCTGGGCATCCTTGGCGCCAGCCGGTCGCTGCGGACCAGAAGATGACCCGCTCTTTGGGCCCGGTGGAATACGGGCCGCCGGATGTCCGTTAGCATCGAAAGGCCGATGTGGTCTGTGTCCCCCGGGCCGCAAATTACCGCCTTCACGGAATACCGTTCGGCTGGAGCCGTGTTGTGCACCTCGCCGAGGAGGCGACCGCCACATCGGCCTTAACAGCTTCCCAGGCGCCCCGTCCCCGGACGGGGCGCCTGCCTTATGGTGGGTGGCCGAGCCGACGATCGTCCAGGAGAGCCCGTTGCTATATCAAGTGGTCAAGTTCGCCGCCGCACCCCTCGCCCACGCGATGTGCCGTCCGTACATCTCGGGCGCCGCGCACGTGCCGCGGAGCGGACCGGCGATCCTGGCCGCCAACCATCTCTCGGTGCTCGACTCGTTCCTGCTGCCCGCGCTGCTGCCCCGGCACGTCACGTTCGCGGCCAAGAACGAGTATTTCTCCGGCAACCCGGTCGCCGGCTGGTTCATGCGGCTCGGCGGGAGCCTGCCGACCGACCGGGAGAGCGCGCACGCGGCCCAGGACATGCTCGACGCCGCCGCGGCGCTCCTGGAGCGCGGTGAGCTGTTCGGCATCCACCCGGAGGGCACCCGCTCCCCCGACGGCCGCCTCTACCGAGGCAAGATCGGCGTGGCGTGGCTGGCGCTGAAGACGGGCGCGCCGGTGCTGCCCGTGGCGCTCAGCGGCACCGAGAAGGTGCTGCCGCTCGGCGCCAAGGTGCCGCGGCCGGCCAGGATCGGCATCGCGATCGGCGCGCCGATGACGTTCACCGGCGACCACACCAGGGCCCAGGACCGCCGCCGCGTCACCGACGAGATCATGGCGGCCATCCAGGAGCTGTCCGGCCAGGAGTACGTGCCGACCTACGCGGCCAGCCACAAGGCGGCCATCGGAACCGGAGGGGGCTGACCCGTGGCGCGTGGCCGCACCATCGCGATCGTGTCCGGCGCCACCGTGCTGGCGCTGGGAGCCGCCGGCGGGGGCGCCTACTACCTGCTGCACACCCGCGGCACGCCCGCCGAGACCGCGCAGCGCTTCGCCGCGGCGTGGCAGGCGGGCGACCGGGCCCGGATGAGCGCCGAGCTGGCGGCGCCGCAGGAGCTCGGCGTCTACGACCAGTTCCGGCAGGGGCTCGGCGTGGAGTCCTCGACGATCCAGGTGGGCGCCCCGCGCGAGCGCGACGGCCGCGCCACCGTCCCCTACACCGCCACCCACCGGCTGAAGAACGCCGGAGAGTGGACGTACGAGGGCGAGCTCGCGCTGAAGGTCGCCGACCGCCACTGGAAGGTCGACTGGACGCCCGCCGCCCTGCACCCGCAGCTGACGCCGGGCGCGACGTTCGCGCTCAAGACGTCGTGGCCGGAGCGCGCGGCGATCACCGACGCGGGCGGCGGCCGCATCGACGGCGGCGACGTGGGCGGCTCGGTGCAGCAGCTCGTCGGCTACCTGGACAAGGCGACCAAGAAGGACGTGGCCAAGCTCGGCTCCGCCTACAAGGTGGGCCAGGCGGTCGGCCGGGGCGGGCTCCAGCAGGCGTTCCAGGAGCGGCTGGCCGGCACGCCGACGACCGAGATCCAGGCGGGCGGCAAGACCCTGGAGAAGATCGACGGCACCGACGGCGAGCCGCTGCGCACCACGCTCGACCCCGGCGTGCAGGCCGCCGCCGTCACCGCCGTCAAGGACGTGGACAAGCCCGCCTCGATGGTGGCGATCGAGCCCGGCTCGGGTGAGATCCTGGCCGTGGTCAACAACCGGGGCGGCTTCAACCGGGCGCTCGACGGCCGCTACGCGCCCGGCTCGACGTTCAAGGCCGTCACCGCCATCGGGCTGCTCGCCGACGGGCTGTCGCCGCGCGACACCGTGACGTGCCCCAAGTACGTGACCGTCGGCGGGCTGCGGATCCGCAACTCGGAGAAGGCGGAGTTCGGGTCGCTGTCGTTCTCCGACTCCTTCGCCCACTCGTGCAACACGACGTTCGCGCCGCTGGCCGAGGAGCGGCTGGGGGCGGACAAGCTGCTCCAGACCGCCGAGCTGGTGGGCTTCAACCAGCCGCTGTCGATCGGCGTCCCGGCCACGAAGGCGAGCTTCCCCCGCGCCGAGTCCGACGCGGAGCTGGCCGCCGAGTCGTTCGGCCAGGGCCGGATCACGGCCAGCCCGCTGTCGATGGCGTCGGTGGCCGCCGCGATCGCCGACGGCACCTGGCGCCCGCCGACGCTGGTCCCCGAGCTGAAGCAGAAGGCCGAGGCCCGCAAGCTGCCCGGCGGCGTCACCGAGGCGCTGCACGGCATGATGGCGGCCGTCGTCACCAAGGGCACCGCGAAGTCGGCCGGGCTGCCGTCGGGCACCCGCGGCAAGACGGGCACCGCCGAGTACGGCAGCGGGCCGAAGCTCGACTCGCACGCCTGGTTCATCGGCTTCACCGAGGACGTGGCGTTCGCGGTGGTGGTCGAGGGCGGCGGAGGCGGCGGCAAGGTCGCGGCCCCGATCGCCGCCGACTTCCTGCGCGCCCTCCCGTCCGTGTGACCGCGCGCCCTCCGGGGCGGGTGGCCCGGTAGTCGGTCCGCTCGCGGCGCCGCCGGACGCGCGTCCCCGTCCCGTACGGGCGCTGCGCGCCCGGTGGATCTCCGGTGGAATCCTGGCGGCATGACGGAGATCACGGAGTGCGTCCGGTGCGGCGGCACGGTGGCCCCCGACGGGCACTGCTGGCACTGCGGCGCCGCGCAGCCGGCCTTCCGCGCGCACCTGGAGATCACCGCCGGTCCGGGCGCGGCCGGGGTGAGCGACCGCGGCCTGCGGCGTGAGGTGAACGCCGACGCGATGGCGCTGGCCACGCCGGGCCCGTGGACGGCGGGGGTGGTGTGCGACGGGGTGTCGATGTCGCCGAGGGCGGAACGGGCGGCCCGGGTCGCCGCCGAGACGGGCGTCGCGGCGCTGGCCGCGCTGCTGGCCGTGCCGCTGCTGCCGGAGGAGGCGCTGGCGGCCTCGGCGGTCCGCGCCGGGCGCGCGGTGGCGGCGCTGGCGTCGTCCGTCCGGGCCGCCCCGGCCTGCACGTACGTGGCGGGGATCGCCGGTCCGCAGGGCGTGTGGTGCGCGTGGGTGGGCGACAGCAGGGCGTACTGGCTGCCCGACGAGGGCACGGCGATGGCGCTGACCGAGGACGACGTGGACGGCGACGAGGTGATCACCGCCTGGCTGGGCGCCGACGCGGGCGAGCCCGTGCCGCGCGTGCGCGGCTACCGGCCGCGCGGGCCGGGCCGCCTCCTGCTGTGCACGGACGGGCTGTGGCGATATCTGCCCGACGCGGCGTCGCTGCGGGAGGCGCTGGGGCCGGGCGGCGGCCCGCTGGAGGACGCGCGCCGGCTGGTCCATCACGCGCTCGCCGAGGGCGGGCGGGACAACGTCACCGTTGTTTGCATGCAATGCATGCAATAGCTTAGGGTCAGGTGCCATGCAGAACGACGTGGCACATCGCCGGCTGCGCGAGCTGATCCTCGACGGCACCTATCCGCCGGGCGCGCGCCTGACGGAGCTGGACGCCGCGGCCGCTCTCCAGATGTCGCGCACCCCCGTCCGCGAGGCGCTGCGCGCGCTCGCGGCCCACGGGCTGGTGCGGCCCACCGGCCGGGGCGTGGTCGTGGTCGCCCTCGACCCGGCCGCCCTGGAGGACGCCTATCAGGTACGGGCCGCGCTGGAGGCGCTGACCGCCGAGACCGCCGCCCGCAGGCAGCGCGAGGGCCGCATCGCCCCCGCCGACCTGGCGGCCCTGGACGACCTGGCCACCACCACCGCCGAGGCCACCGACGCCGGACGCATGGCGGAGGCGGTCACGCTCAACCGGCGCTTCCACCGCCGCGTGGCCGAGCTGGCCGGCAACGCCATCGCCCTCGACACGCTGGACCGGGTGTGGGACCAGATCCACGTCTCCACCCTGCGTTCGCTGGCGCCCCCGGCCCGCCACGCGCACGTCAGCGCGCAGCACGACGACCTGCTCGCGGCGATCCGGCGCGGCGACGCCGAGGAGGCCGGCCACGTCGCCCGCCTGCACGTCCTCGACACCCGCGCCAGCGCCGGCGACCCGCCCACCGATCACTGACACGAGGAGCACCCATGTCCCACCTGCACACCTACGCCACCACCGTCACCTGGACCGGCAACCTGGGGACGGGCACCAGCGGCTACCGCGCCTACGACCGCGCCCACGAGCTCACCGCCGACGGCCCGGCGCCCATCGCGGGCAGCTCGGACCCGGCCTTCCGCGGCGACCCCGCCCGCTGGAACCCCGAGCAGCTCCTGCTGGGCGCACTCTCCCAGTGCCACCTGCTGTCCTACCTGCACGTGTGCGCCGTCGCGGGCGTCGTCGTCACCGCGTACGCCGATCACGCCACCGGCATCATGACGCAGACCGCGACCGGCGGGCACTTCACCGAGGCGACGCTGCGCCCGCACGTCACCGTGGCCTCGCCCGACATGGTGGAGGCCGCCGTCCGGCTGCACGAGGACGCGCAGAAGGCGTGCTTCATCGCGAGCTCGGTCAACTTCCCGGTGCACCACGAGCCGACGGTCGAGGTGGGCTGAGAGCGTACGGGCAGACCGCAGGCGGGCCGGGTCCGGCGGCGCGGGTCAGCGGCGGGCGGTGAGCGTGAGCGTTTCGGCGGCGGGCGGGGCGGCCTGGGCGGGCACGGGAACGGGGGCGGGTCGGCTCGCGGAGCCGCCCAGCGCCAGCGCGCCGGCGGCCTCGTGCCGCAGCACCATGATCAGCAGTGTGGTGACCAGCGTGGCGATGAGCAGCCAGCTGACCAGGATGATGACGGTCGACCTGCGGGGCCTGCGGCGCGCCCCGGGTGTCCGTCCGGACCTCTCCTCGCTGCGACGCACCCGCTCGTTGAACGACTCGAGCCGTGCCACGAGTCGCGGATCGTCCTCGACGAGGTGCTGCTCGATCTGGGCCAGCATCCGCTCCTCGTCCTGCGACCAGGCCATGGGTGCACCTCCGGAACGCAAGCTCTGTGCGGGGTTTCCTGCCCAACCATGAAGATCATTAGCCCCGCCCTGACCAGGTAATTGCGACCTCTTTCCATTTGCGATCACCGTCGAACCTTTGTTCTAATCATGGCATGCGCTGGGACAACCTGCGCCTGGCCGACTCCGGCCGGGACGATCCGGCCGCGCCGCTGTTCGCCCGCGGCGCGGTCACCCGCACGTTCGACACGCCCGGATTCCGGGGGATGACCTTCTACGAGATCCAGGCCCGTTCGATCATCAACCGGGTCCCGGCGGCGAGCCGGGTGCCGTTCGAGTTCACGATCAACCCCTACCGGGGCTGCGGCCACCGGTGCGTCTACTGCTTCGCCCGCAAGACCCACGAATACCTCGACCTCGACGCGGGCGCCGACTTCGACTCGAAGATCGTGGTCAAGGTCAACGCGGCCGAGCTGGCCCGCAGGGAGCTGGCCTCGCCGCGCTGGCGGGGGCAGCACGTGGCGATGGGCACCAACGTCGACTGCTACCAGCGCGCCGAGGGCCGCTACCGGCTCATGCGCGGCATCCTGTCGGCGCTGCGCGACGCGGCCAACCCGTTCTCGGTGCTGACCAAGGGCACGCTGATCCTGCGCGACCTCGACCTGCTCACCGAGGCCGCCGAGCGCGCCGAGGTGGGGGCCAACCTGTCGGTGGGGTTCGTCGACGCCGACGTGTGGCGCGCGGTCGAGCCCGGCACCCCCTCGCCCCGGCGCCGCCTGGAGACGTGCGCCACGCTCAACGACAACGGCATCGCGACCGGCGTGCTGATGGCGCCGATCCTGCCCTACCTCACCGACTCCCCCGCCCAGCTCGACCGCACGGTCCGGGAGATCGCCGAGGCGGGCGCGACCCACATCGCGCCCATCGTGCTGCACCTGCGGCCGGGGGCGCGCGAGTGGTGGCTGGCCTGGCTGTCGCGCGAGCACCCTCGGCTCGTCCCGCGCTACCTGGAGCTCTACGGCCGGGGCGCCTACGCGCCCAAGTCCTACCAGGAGCGCGTCACGGCCCAGGTCAGGGCCCTGGCCGAGCGTCACGGCGTGGGCCGCGCCACCCCGGCCACGGCCCGCCGCCTCCCGCCCCGCCCGGCCCCAGGCGGGGCCGCCCCGCGGGCCGCCCCTGAGCAGCTGACCCTCCTGTGAGCCCTTAGGATCAGGCCGTTCACGGCGAAGATCAGTACGTGGAGGTGGGGGGCATCAGCTTCCGGTTGGCGGCGTACGCCGTGTGTGTCGAGGACGGGCGGGTGCTGCTCGCGCGGCACGTGCCGCCCGAGGGCGGGTCCGCGTGGACGCTGCCCGGCGGGCGGGTCGAGCACGGGGAGGACCCGTTCGACGCGGTGATCCGCGAGGTCGCCGAGGAGACCGGCTGCGACGCGGTGGCCGAGCGGCTGCTGGGCGTGGACTCCCGGGTGATCCCCGCCGCCGAGGCCCGCGCGGGCGTCGAGCACCACAACGTCGGCGTCTTCTACCGGGTCCGGATCACGGGCGGGCGGCTGCGGCCCGAGCCCGGCGGCGAGATCGCCGAGTCGGTCTGGACCCCGGTGGCCGGCGTCGCCGGTCTGCGCCGGTCGTCGCTGGTCGACGTGGGCCTCGCGCTGGCCCTGACCCTGCCGCCGACCGGCCACGTCGCCCCCGTCCCGGTCGGCGGGCTGGTCCAGCACTGACCGGCTGTCAGGCCGGGACCTGTTCGGGGTCCGGGCGGGGGTCCGGGTCGAGGGCGTCACGAGGGCTGACGGCGTGGGCCGGGAGGCCGCGTTCGGCGTACAGGAGGATGGCCGCGCCGGACAGGACCGTCACCGCGAGCACCGCCCACAGCAGCCACGGGCCGGCCTCCAGCAGGAACCCGAGCAGCAGCGGCGCGACGGTCCGGCACAGCGACCAGGAGAGCTGGTAGACCGACAGGTACCGGCCGCGCAGGTGCGCGGGGGCGGCCTGGACCGACAGGCTCTGCGCGGGCGCGGAGTGGACGAGCTCCCCGGCGGTGTAGACGGCCGCGACCGCCAGCACGGCGACGATCGCGTACGTGCCGGCCGCGACCTGCGGGAGGACGGCGAAGGCGGCGAAGGAGATCGCGAAGACGAGCGCGCCGAGCGCGGCCCCCCGGGTGCGCCGGCCGCGCAGGGCCAGGCGGGCGGCCGGGACGCCGAGCAGCGCGACAAGCGCGGTGTTGACCGCGAACACGACCCCGGCCAGCGCGCCCGGGAGGCCGACGTCGCGGGTGAGGAAGATCGGCAGGGCGATGGCCTGGGCGGTGTAGCCGAAGGCGATGAGGAAGTTCGCGGCGGTGAGCAGCAGGTAGGGCCGGTCGGCGAGGACGCGGCGGTAGCCCTCCCCCGCCTCCTCGGGGCGCCTGACGCCCCGGCGGGCGGCCGGGATGCGGGTGACCAGCACCGCGGCGACGGCGAAGACGGCGGCCAGGGCGACGGTGGCGGCGGTGTACCCGGCGTCGCCGTCGACGGCGAGGAGGCCCGCCGCGGCCAGGCTGCCGAAGCCCATGCCGCCGTTGCGCAGGCTGCGGTCCCAGGCGAGCAGCCGGTCGCGTTCGGCGCCTTCGGCGAGCTCGCCGATGAGCGCGTGCTGGCCGGGCGAGGAGGCCCACATGCCGACGGCGACGACCAGCGCGACCGCCAGGAACGCCGGGTAGCCGCCGGCGAACGGGTAGGCGGCGAACCCGGCGGCCCGCAGCGCCAGCGCGCCGATCACCACGCGCCGGGCGCCGGCCCGGTCGATGAGGACGCCCACGACCGGCATGAACGCCAGCGCGCACAGCCCGGCGACGGTCAGCCCGGCGCCGATCGCGGTCAGCGACAGGCCGGTGAGCGAGTGGATGAACAGCAGGGTGAGCGGCACGTAGATGCCGTCGCCGATCGACCCGGCCAGGCTCGCGGCGATGAGCCTGCGCGGCGCGACGCGCTCAGGCGAGGTCGAGCGCACCGCGTCCCCGCTTGAGCTCGGCGAAGGCGCGCAGGCCGGCCAGGGTCCGTACGGCGTCGAACAGCCGGCCGGCCGCCTCGCCCGTGGGGGCGGCGGTGAGGACGGGGCCGAAGAACGCGGCGCCGTCCACGGTGACGACGGGCGTGCCGGCCTCCTCGCCGACGGCGTCCTGGGCGGCCTGGTGACTGGCGCGCAGGGCGGCGTCGAACCGGTCGCCGGTGGCGGCTTCGGCCAGCGACGCGGGCAGACCCAGCTCGTCGAGGGCGGCGGCGATGACGGCGGAGTAGTCCTTGTCGCCCGCGCGGTGGATGCGCTCGCCGAGCGCGGTGTAGAGGTCGCGCAGGATCGCGGTGCCGTGCCCGGCCTCGGCAGCGGCGCACACCCGGGCGGGGCCCCAGGCGCGGTCGTTGAACTCCCGGTACCAGGGTTCGAGCTCGCGGTGCTCGTTGAGCACGGACAGGCTCATGATCCGGAAGGTCAGGTCGATCGGCCGGAGGCGTTCGACCTCCAGGAGCCAGCGGGAGGTGACCCAGGCGAAGGGGCAGGCGGGGTCGAAGTAGCAGACGACGGGCACGACGGCCGAGGAATCTTCCATGGAAGATACTTTATCTTCCATGGAAGCTATAATGGAAGCCATGCAGCCAGACGCCATCGCCGCCATGGTCGAGCAGTGGAAACGCGAACGGCCGGACCTCGACACCGCCCCGATGCTCGTCGTCGGCCGCCTCTTCCGGCTCACCGACGCGCTCGACCAGCGGCTGCGGCCGCCCTTCGCCGCCGCCGGGCTGGGCAACGGCGACTTCGACGTGCTCGCCGCGCTCCGGCGCTCCGGCGAGCCCTACACGCTGTCGGCGGGCGAGCTCAGCCGCACGGTCCTGGTCACCACCGGCGCGATCACCAAGCGGGTCGACCGGCTGGAGGCGCGCGGCCTGGTCAGCCGGAGCGTGGCCGAGGGCGACTCGCGCGGCCGGCTGATCACGCTCACCGCCGAGGGCGTGGCGCTGACCGGCGAGCTCATGGCCGCCCACCTGGACAACCAGCGCAGGCTCCTGGCCGGGCTCACCCCGGACGAGCGCGACCGGCTCGCCGCCCTCCTCGAACGGCTCGCCGCCACCCTCGACTGATCGCCGGTGGGCGATAGCCGCCTGAAAGGGTGTCGAAATAGTGGTATGTCGGATTATGGCGATAGATGGGTAGTAACGCCATTGGTTGCGCCAATCCGGCGCTCCTGTCCGTACAGGGGGGAAAACACCATGGCTGACACGAAGAAGAAACCCAGCGCGAAGTCCGGCAAGGGCAAGAAGCAGGCGATCAAGGCGAATCGCCAGGCCAAGGAGACGAAGAAGGAAGCCACCACGCGCCCCGAAGAGGCGTGACGCGGTGACGTGATCAGGCAGCCGGGGTTCCGGCTGCCTGATCGGCTGTTGGGGAGGGCCTCATGTCCGGATATCTGCGCTTCCCCGCGGTGCTGCGGGACGTCGTGGTGTTCGCCGCCGAGGACGACCTGTGGATGGTGTCGGCCGAGGGCGGCCGGGCGTTCCGGCTGACGGCGGGCGTGGCCGAGGCCGGGTATCCGCGCATCTCACCGCGCGGCGACCAGGTCGCGTTCGTGGGGCGGGAGGAGGGGCCCGAGGAGGTGTACGTGCTGCCGACCGGCGGCGGGGCGGCGCGGCGGGTGACGTTCCACGGGGCGCGCTGCACGGTGACCGGGTGGGATCCCGAGGGGCGCATCCTGTACGCCAGCGACCAGGGGCAGCCGTTCGAGGGGCGCAAGTGGCTGCACCGGGTGGAGCCGGGCGGGGTGCCGGAGAGGCTGCCGTACGGCCCGGCGAACTCCATCGCCCACGGGCCCGGCGGCATGATCGTGCTGGGCCGGAACACGGCCGACCCGGCGCGGTGGAAGCGCTACCGGGGCGGCACGGTGGGCGACCTGTGGATCGACCGCGAGGGCGACGGCGAGTTCCGGCGGCTCATCCGGCTGCCGGGCAACCTGGCCTCGCCCTGCTGGAGCGGCGAGCGGGTGTGCTTCCTGTCCGACCACGAGGGCGTCGGCAACGTCTACTCGTGCACGCCCGGTGGCGACGACCTGCGCAAGCACACCCACCACGACGGCTACTACGCGCGCAACCTGTCGAGCGACGGGCACCGGCTCGTCTACCACGCGGGCGCCGACCTGTACCTGCTGGACCCGGGCGAGGAGCCGCGCCGGCTGCGGGTGTCGCTGGCCAGCACGCGCACGCAGCGCAACCGCCGCTTCGTCGACGCCGCCGACTACCTCGACCACGCCACGCTCAGCCCGGACGGCAGCGCGCTGGCCGTCACCGCGCGCGGCAAGGCGTACGGGATGGCGGGCTGGGAGGGGCCGGTGCGGCAGTACGGGGAGCCGGACGGGGTCCGCTACCGGTTCCTCACCTGGCTGAACGACGGCAGCCGCCTGATCGCCGCCGCCAGCGGTGACGGCGACGAGGAGGAGCTGGTCGTCCTGCACGGCAGCGACCGGACGGGCGGCGGGGGCGCACGGCCGGTGGCGCGGCTGGGGCGGATCACCGCGCTGGCGCCCGACCCGGCCCATGACCGGGTGGCCGTCACCAACCACCGGCACGAGCTGCACCTGGTGGACCTGGCGGCGGGCCGTACCGTGCTGGTGGAGGCCAACCCGCACGGCGCGCCCGAGGACCCGGCGTGGTCGCACGACGGCGAGTGGCTCGCGTACGCCGGGCCGCTCAACGCGCAGACCACCGCGATCAAGCTGTACCACCCCGGCACGGCCCGCACGGTGACGGCCACCGAGCCGCTGCTGCGCGACTCGCGGCCGAGCTTCGACCCCGAGGGCCGCTACCTGTACTTCATCGGCCAGCGGGTCTTCTCCCCCGCCTACGACCAGCTCCAGTTCGACCTGTGCTTCCCGCTGGGCACCCGCCCGTACGCGGTGGCGCTGCGCGCGGACGCGGCCGACCCGTTCGTGCCGGAGCCGAGGCCGCTGCACGCCAAGGACGACGAGGACGCCGAGCCGGAGCCGGTGCGGGTCGACGAGGACGGGCTGGCGCGGCGCGTCACCGCGTTCCCGCTGCCGGAGGGCCGCTACGAGCGGGTGGCCGGGCTCAAGGGCAAGGCGCTCGTGCTGGCCGGCCCGCTCCAGGGCGACAGCAAGCTGCTGCTGTACGACTTCGCCAAGGGAGAGGCCGAGACGTTCGCCGAGGGGGTGGCGGACTTCGAGCTGGGCCGCGACCACCGCACGCTGCTCTACCGCACGACGGGCGAGCGGCTGCGGGTGGTGAAGGCGGGCGAGCAGCCGGGCGACGACGACACGCCGGGGCGCGAGAGCGGCTGGATCGACCTGTCGCGGATCAGGGTGTCGGTGTGCCCGGAGGCGGAGTGGCGGCAGATGTTCCGCGAGGCGTGGCGGCTGCAGCGCGAGCACTTCTGGACCGAGGACATGGCGGGCGTCGACTGGCCGGCCGTGTACGACCGCTACCGGCCGCTGGTGGAGCGGGTGACGACCCGGGGCGAGTTCTCCGACCTGCTGTGGGAGCTGCACGGCGAACTGGCCACCAGCCACGCCTACGAGAGCGGCGGCGAGTACCGGCCCGGCCCCGACTACAGCCAGGGCAAGCTGGGCGTCGACTGGGAGCACCATGACGGCGTCTACCACATCCGCGCCATCGTCACCGGCGACCCGTGGGACCCGCGCGCGACCTCACCGCTGAACCGGCTCGGCCTGGACGTGCGGCCCGGCGACGCGGTGCTGGCGATCAACGGGGCGCCGATCGGCGCGGCGGCCACCCCGAACGAGCGGCTGGTCAACCAGGCCGGGGAGGAGGTGGAGCTGACGCTGCGGCGCGGCGAGCGGGTGTTCGCGGTGACGGTGCGGGCGATCGCCGACGAGCGGCCGGCCCGCTACCGCGACTGGGTGAACCTCAACCGGGCGCGCTGCCACCAGCGTTCCGGCGGCCGGATCGGCTACCTGCACGTGCCGGACATGGGGCGGGCCGGGTTCGCCGAGTTCCACCGGGGATTCCTGGCCGAGTACGACCGGCACGCGCTGATCGTGGACGTGCGCTTCAACGGCGGCGGGAACGTGTCGGCGCTGCTGCTGGAGAAGCTGGCCCGGCGCCGCCTGGGCTACGACTACCCGCGCTGGGGCGACCCCGAGCCGTACCCGCCGGAGTCGCCGCGCGGCCCGCTGGTGGCGATCACGAACGAGTGGGCGGGCTCCGACGGCGACATCTTCAGCCACACCTTCAAGCTGCTCGGGCTCGGCCCGCTGGTGGGCAAGCGGACGTGGGGCGGGGTGATCGGCATCTGGCCGCGGCACACGCTGGCCGACGGGACGGTGACGACGCAGCCGGAGTTCTCCTTCGCCTTCGACGACGTGGGCTGGCAGGTGGAGAACTACGGCACCGACCCGGACATCGAGGTGGACATCACCCCGCAGGACTACGCGGCGGGCGTGGACCGGCAGCTGGAGAAGGCGATCGAAGTGGCGCTCGACCTGCTGGAGAAGGGGCCGGTGCACACGCCTGATCCATCGCATAGACCGCGGATGCAACCTTAATACCCCCTATGGCGTCTAAAGATCATAGAAGTGGATAGCGCCACGGGGATGGACGGTGCAGACCACTCGCTCGACACACTGCCGGTGGTGAGATCCGCTCTCGCCGCCGGCCTGGCGTTTGACCGTATTGTCGGCTGATCGGGGGTTCTACAGGTGCGCGGACTGGCGCGTAAAGGCAAATCGGCGATGGCCCGCCTGTATCGGGGCTACAACCAGCGCAAGGCACGGCATGCGCCACCGCCGTCCACCCGGCGCATCAGGATCCTCCTGCTGCACGCCAACGGGATGGGCGGCACCATCAAGACCGTGTTCAACCTGGCGGGCTACCTGGCCGAACGGCACGAGGTGGAGATCGTCAGCATCCTGCGCGAGGCCGAGGAGCCGTTCTTCCCCATCGACCCGCGGGTGCGTTTAACGTATCTGGACGACCGGCTGAACCCCGGGCCCGACCCGGTGCGCACGCTGCTGTCGAAGCGGCCCAGCAAGCTCATCCCCGAGGAGGAGAGCGCCTACCACCGCTTCAACCTGTGGACCGACCTCAAGCTCGCGCGCTTCATCCGCTCCCTCGACAGCGGCGTGCTGATGGCCACCCGGCCGGGCCTGAACCTGGCCGTCGCCCAGCTCGCGCTGCCCAGCGTGATCACGATCGGCCAGGAGCACGTGGCGCTGCGCACCCAGCCCGAATCGGTGCAGAAGCTCATCAAGTGGCGCTACCGGCGGCTGGACGCGCTCGTCTCGCTGACCAAGGCCGATCAGCGCGACTACCGCGAGGCCCTGCCCAAGGGCCCCAAGCTCGCCCGCATCCCGAACGGCGTGCCGCCGATGGCCGGCGACCTGGCCAAGCTGGACGCCAAGGTGGCGATCGCGATCGGCCGGATGACCCGCATCAAGGGCTTCCACCGGCTCATCACCGCCTGGGAGCAGGTGGCCGAGGCGCATCCCGACTGGCAGCTGCGCATCCTGGGCGCCGGCCCGCAGGAGCCCAAGCTGCGCGAGCAGATCGCCGAGGCGGGGCTGGAGGGCAAGGTCGTGCTGCCCGGCCCCACCGCCGACGTCGGCGCGGAGCTGGAGAAGGCGTCGATCTACGTGATGAGCTCGCGGCACGAGGGCTTCTCGATGACGCTCCTGGAGGCGATGACCAAGGGCCTGGCGATCGTCAGCTTCAACAGCCCGCACGGGCCGAAGGAGATGCTGACCGACGAGGTCGACGCGGTCATGGTCAAGCCGCGCACCAACGCCAACCTGGCCGCCGCCATCAACCGGGTGATCGAGGACGAGCCGCTGCGCCGCCGCCTGGCCGCCGGCGGGCTGGAGACGGTCCGGGCCTACGACATCGACGCGGTCGGGCAGCAGTGGGACACCCTGCTGGACGACCTGCTGGCGCGCCGCGAACGGGCCGCGCTCAAAGCCCGGAACCGGTGAGCTCCACCGGCTCGGCCCGCCGGTGAGCCGGGGATCACCTCGACCACCCGCAGCGCGCTGTCCTGCCCGGTGCTCCGGCGCAGCGGCTCCGGCAGCGGGGCGGGCGAGGTGACCAGGCCGAGGAAGGCCCGGCGGACGCGCCCGTCCCGGACGAGGGCGGCGATGATGGCGCGGGTGGTCGCGTTGACCGGGACGGCAGGAACCCGTCGGCCGTGAACACCACCGCCGACCCGCTCCCCCGCCCCGGCCGATGACGACTCCCCCGTCGATACACATCCGTTAGAAAAGCCCCCGTATCAAAAGCGGGGCGGCGTGCTCTAAAGGGCGTGGGCGCGGGCACGGGGGCCCCGCGCCCGGTCGCCCCCTGTCACGGATCACCCGTGGCAGGGGAAGTGCGCCCTGGTCGGGCCGGGCACGACGGGGATCGTGGCGAGCGTCGTGCCCGGCCACGCCGGGCGCGGGCCTACGGCACGGCGTGGGCCAGGGCCGCTCCGCCGGCGGCGGCCAGGAGACCGGCGGCGATGCTGGCCAGCACGTTGGCGGCGGCCTTGCGGCTCGCGCCCTCCTCGGCCAGCCGCACGGTCTCGTACCCGAGCGTGGAGTACGTGGTGAGTGCCCCGCAGAAGCCGGTGGCGGCGAACGCGGTCCAGGCGGGGCCGGCGGGCAGGGCGGTGAGGAAGCCGAGCACGGCGGAGCCGGCCACGTTGACGGCGAGCGTCCCCCAGGGGAACGTGCCGCCGTGGCGGGACTGGACGGCGCGGTCGGCGAGGTAGCGCAGCGGCGCCCCGACGGCGGCGCCGAGCACGACGAGCAGGACCGTCACGAGGCCGCCCACCGGGTCAGGCGCATCCCGGCCCACACCGCCGCGAGGGCGGCGGCCAGGGTGCCCGCCAGGTAGAGGACGCCGACCAGCGGGGCGCCGTCGGCGACGACCCGGCGCGCCTCCACCACGTAGGTGGAGAACGTGGTGAAGCCGCCGAGCACCCCGACGCCGAGGAACGGCCGGACCAGCCGGTGCGCGCGGCGTACCTCGGTGATGGTCACCATGAGCACGCCGATCAGCGCGCAGCCCGAGACGTTCACCAGGAACGTCGCCCACGGGAAGGCGCCGGGCACGGCGGGGAGCAGGGTCTGCGCGCCGTGGCGGGCAAGGGCGC
This sequence comes from Nonomuraea sp. NPDC049725, assembly GCF_040674795.1. Taxonomy (NCBI): domain Bacteria; kingdom Bacillati; phylum Actinomycetota; class Actinomycetes; order Streptosporangiales; family Streptosporangiaceae; genus Nonomuraea; species Nonomuraea sp. NPDC049725. Next base: position 59,785 of record NZ_JBFANJ010000013.1, read on the forward strand.
CGAGCGCGCCTCCGGCGGCGATGGCGGCGAGCACCGCCCAGCCCACCTCGGCGCGCTGGCCGGGCACCCGCAGGTCCACATCCGGATCAATCGGCCGTTCGGCCACACATTCCTCCCTGAACGGTCACCGTGTCAGATCAGCCGGGCCCGGGAACCTCTCTAGAGAAGCCGATCACCACGGAGGCGTGCTTGAGCACGAAGGACGCCGTCGCCATCCTCGCAGGGGCCATTCTCGTCGCCGCGGCCGTCAACGGCGCCGGGTCGGCCCCGCCGGCGACCGCCACGAGCCCGCTGGGCAACGTCAGCGGCACCCGGCCCGGCCTGGCGCCGATCACCTCCGCCGAGGACAGGGCGGCCGCCCGGCGCGTGATCGAGCGGGTCCGCGTCGCGGCGCGCGGCTCCAGCTCCGGCTACCGCCGCACCCGTTACGGCGGCAACTGGGCCGACACCGCCTCCGGTGTCCCCTACGCGCGCAACGGCTGCCGCACCCGCGACGACCTGCTGGCCCGCGACGGCCACAATATCCGCTACCGCGCGGGCTCCGACTGCGAGGTCGTCGCCATGGACCTCGTCGACCCCTACACCGGCCAGCGCATCGACTGGAGCAAGCGCGACGCCGACGAGGTGCAGGTGGACCATGTGGTCCCGCTCGCCTACGGCTGGCGGATGGGCGCGCGGCGCTGGCCGATGGGCAAGCGGGTGGCCTTCGCCCAGGATCCGCTCAACCTGCTGCCGGTCAAGGGCAGCGCGAACGAGGCCAAGGACGCCTCCGGCCCGGCGAGCTGGCTGCCGCCCCGGCGGCAGGTGCGCTGCGCGTACGTGACGCGGTTCGCGCAGGTGGCCGTCAAGTACGACCTGCCGGTGACGCGGGCCGACAAGGCGGCGATGCTACGGCAGTGTCGTTGACGCCGGGTCCAGCCAGTCGAAGCCGCGCGTGAACGTGCGCTCGGCCAGCGCCCGCTGGCCCGTGGCGTTCGGGTGGAAGTAGTCCCACTTGCTCAGGTGGCCGATCGTGAACGGGTAGGAGAAGACCGCGCCGCCGTCGGTCCGGCACGAGGGCCCCATCAGCGCGCACGCCCGCGCGGCCTCGCGGTTGTAGGCGATGACGCGCTCGCGCACGCGGGCCCGCCGGTCGGCGTCGGCCTTCTTGGCGGAGGCGGGGCGGGCCAGCATCGTCTGGCAGATCCGCCCGACAGTCCAGAACGTGCGCGCCAGCGGGTTGTCCTTGCCGACCTGCCAGAGCCTGCGCAGGTCGGGGATGCTCGCGAGGAACACCCGCGCCTGCGGCACGCCGGCCCGAAGCGCGGCCAGGGCGGCGTCGATGCGGCTTCGGTAGACGGAGACGGAGGTCATCTCCCGCTCGGTGCGCTTGCAGGCGTCCTGGGCGCCGATGAGCACGGTGACGTAGTCGGCCTTGGCCTCGATCGCCTGGCGCACCTGGCCCATCAGGTCCGCGCTGGTCGAGCCGGGCACGGCGAAGTTGCGGTTGTGCCCCTTGAGGCCGGGGCCGAGGCGCAGCAGCCGGGTGTAGTGGCTGTCGACGGCGGCGTGGTCGCCGGCCGACCAGGATCGGGAGGCGCAGGAGACGTACCAGCCGCAGCTGTTGAAGCCCGACGAGATGGAGTCGCCGAGCGCCGCCATCACGTGGGGCACCGGCTCCGCCGCGGCGGCGGCGTGCACGGGGCCGGAGGCGGCCAGGACGGCGAGGGCGGCCACGGCGGGCCCCAGGCGACCGATCATGCGGCCAAGGTAGAGAGCAGGTCACGGGCCCGTCCCGGCGTCGGGGTGAGGACTGCCGTGTCGGGACCGAGTTCATATCGCGGCTTGACGTGCGACGCCGGCTCTGGGTGCCCCTCTTTGCGGGTTGTGGCCGTAACGACGCATTCACGGGGGTCCGAGTCGAACGTGTTCAGTTCCCGCATAGAGTGTGTCGAGTGAGTGTCGCGCTCGGAACAACCCGCCCGCTACCGGTTCGCACCACCCCTGTCCGCGACCCCGGTAACCTGCTGGCGTCCCTCCCCAGGACCGCCCCGTACGCCTGGGTGAGGCACGGCGAAGGGCTCGTCGGCTGGGGCGAGGCCGCCCGTGCCGAGGTGCCGCCCGGCCCCGGCCGGTTCACCTGGGCGCGCCGCTGGCTGTCGGCCGTCTTCGCCGGCGCCACCGTCGACGACGCGGTGCGGACGCCGGGCAGCGGCCCGGTCGCCTTCGGCACCTTCACCTTCGACGAGAACGCGCCGGGCTCCACGCTGGTCGTGCCGCAGGCGGTCCTGGCCCGCAAGGGCGGGCAGGCGTGGCTGACGACGATCGGCGACGACCCGCCGCTGGAGACGTTCACGCCGCTGGCCGACCCGGGCCGCATCAGCTACGGCGACGGCAGCCTGACCGCCCCCGAATGGGAGCACGTGGTGGCGCGGGCGGCGCGGCGCATCCGCGACGGCGAGCTGGAGAAGGTGGTGCTGGCCCGCGACCTGCTGGCGACCGCCGAGCACCCGATCGACGTGCGGCTGCTGCTGATCCGGCTGGCCCGCCGCTACCCGGAGTGCTACACGTTCTCGGTCGCGGGGCTGGTCGGGGCGACGCCGGAGCTGCTGATCCGGCGCACCGGGCAGGAGATCGAGTCGCTGGTGCTGGCGGGCACGACGCCGCGCGGCACCGGGCCGGCCGACGACCTGGCGCGCGGAAGGGCGCTGCTGGCCTCGGCCAAGGACCGGCACGAGCACGAGTGCGCGATCGCCTCGGTCCGCCAGACGCTGGCGCCGCTGTGCTCGTCGCTGCGCACGCCCGACGAGCCGGAGCTGATGGTGCTGCCGAACGTTCAGCACCTGGCCAGCCACGTGAGCGGGCGGCTGGCCGACGGGGCGTCGGTGCTCGACGTGGTCGCCGCGATGCATCCGACGGCGGCGGTCGGCGGCACCCCGACGCGCACCGCGATCCGGGTGATCCGCGAGCTCGAAGGCATGGACCGGGCCGGTTACGCGGGCCCGGTGGGCTGGATCGACGCGCACGGCGACGGCGAATGGGGCATCGCGCTGCGCTCGGGCATCGTGGAGGGCCGCCAGGCCAGGCTGTTCGCGGGCGGCGGCATCATGGGCGACTCCGACCCGGCGGCCGAGCTGGCGGAGGCGCAGGCCAAGTTCCGCGTCATGCAGTACGCCCTGGAGGGCTAGCCGCTCCGTCCTGTCAGCCGGTCTGTCCCGGGCGGTCCGGCACGTGGATGGGCGTGCCGGGGGTGACCCGGGCGCGGCCGGCCGTCAGCGTGGCCACCCAGTCGGTGAAGCCCGCCACCTCGTCCTCCCCGACGGCCACGGCGAACTCGACGCGGGAGCCGTAGGAGACGTCGCGGACCGGGTGGCGTGAGGCGCGCAGGTCGTTCTCGACGCGGCCGGCCTGGTCGTGCGCGACCGACACGCTCATCAGCCGGGCCGGCACCATGCGCGCCACCGCGTGCTCGGCCTCGGCGCGGTCGAGCGTCTCGGTCACGGCGGAGCCGTAGGCGCGCACGAGGCCGCCCGCGCCGAGCAGGATGCCGCCGAAGTAGCGGGTCACCACGGCCACCACGTGGTCGAAGCCGCGCCCGGTCAGGGCCTGCACCATCGGCGTGCCCGCGGTGCCGCCGGGCTCGCCGTCGTCGTCGCCCTTCTGCGCGCCGCCGACCGCGTAGGCGGTGCAGTTGTGGGTGGCCGAGGCGTGCAGGGCGCGCCGTTCGGCGATGAACGCGGCGGCTTCCTCGACCGTCGCGACCGGCGCCATCGCGCAGACGAACCGCGAGCGGCGCGCTTCGGTCTCGTGCTCGACGCGGGTCTTCAGGGTGAGGTACGGCACCGGACAAATCTAGCGAGCGGCTTGCGCGCCTCGAACCGTATGCTGTACGGTACAGCGTACCGAACAATTGAGGAGAACGCTTGAACGACGTCCGGCCCTTCCGCCTCGACACCGCCCAGGCCGAGCTCGACGACCTGCGCGCGCGGCTCGACCGGGTGCGCTGGCCCGACGAGGTCCCCGGTGCCGGCTGGCGCCTGGGCGCGCCGCTCACCCACGTCAAGGAGCTCGCCGCCCGCTGGCGCGACGGCTACGACTGGCGGGCCGCCGAGGCCGAGATCAACCGGCACGACCAGTACGTCACCGAGATCGACGGCCAGCGGATCCACTTCCTGCACGTGCGCTCGGCCGACCCCGGCGCCACGCCGCTGCTGATCACCCACGGGTGGCCCAGCTCGCCGGTGGAGTACCTCGACGTCATCGAGCCGCTCAGCCGCGACTTCCACCTGGTGATCCCGTCCCTGCCCGGTTACGGCCTGTCGGGCCCCACGACCGAGATGGGCTGGGGCTCCACCCGCATCGCAGGGGCGTGGCTGGAGCTGATGACCCGGCTCGGCTACGACCGGTTCGGCGTCCAGGGCGGCGACTGGGGCACCTGGATCTCCCGCGAGGTCGGCGTGCTGGCCCCCGAGCGGGTGATCGGCATGCACGGCAACGGGATCATCTGCTTCCCGATCGGCGCCCCGGGCGAGCTCGACGGGCTCACCGACGTCGAACGGGAGCGGCTGGCCTTCCGCGAGAGCTACCTGACCGAGCAGTACGGCTACAAGCTCATCCAGTCGGCCCGCCCGCAGACGTTCGCCTACGGCATGGCCGACTCCCCCGTGGCGCTGCTGTCGTGGTTCGCGAGCGTCTACCACGAGTGGAGCGACGGCGGCATCGACCCCGACCGGATGCTCACGACCACGACGATCTACTGGCTGACCAACACGGCCGGGTCGGCGGCGCGCTCGTTCGTCGAGACGCCCGACACCGAGCAGGACACCAGCGTGGAGTGGGAGCTCAAGCCCGCCACCGTGCCCACCTCGATCTCGGTGTTCCCCAAGGACGTGCTGCGGCCGATCCGCCGCTTCGCCGAGCGCGACAACAACATCGTCGGCTGGGTGGAGCACGAGCGCGGCGGCACGTTCGCCGCCCTGGAGCGGCCGGAGGAGTTCACCGCCGACGTCCGGGAGTTCTTCCAGTCGCTGCGCTGAGCACTGCTCACTCGCCTGGCCTGTGCACCCCGCACAGGCCGGGCGGCGGGGGTCGGCATACGGTCGGTCCATGAGCTATCGCGTCGCCATGGACATCGGCGGCACCTTCACCGACGTCGTCTGCTACGACGAGCGGACCGGGGCCGTCACCGCGTCGAAGGCGCCCACCACGCCGGGCGACCTGGCCGAGGGCGTCTTCGCCGCGCTGGGCCGGGTCGTGGACGACCCGTCGGCCATCTCGTTCTTCGTGCACGGCACCACCCAGGGCCTCAACGCGCTGCTGGAGCGCAAGGGCGCCCGGGTGCTGCTGCTGGCGAGCGAGGGCGGCGGCGACGTCTACCGGATCGCCCGGGGCAACCGCGACCGCATGTTCGACCTGCGCTACCGCAAGCCCACCCCGCTGGTGCCGCCCGGCGACGTCATGGAGGCGGGCGGGCGGCTCGACTGGCGCGGCGCGGAGCTCGTACCCCTGGACGAGGAGGCGGTGCGGCGGGCCGGGCGGCGGGCCCGTGAGGAGGGCTTCGACGCGGTGGCCGTGTGCCTGCTGTTCTCCTACGCCGATCCGGCGCACGAGATCAGGGCGGGCGAGATCCTGGCCGAGGAGCTCGGCGAGGACGTGCTCGTGGTGCTCTCGCACGAGGTGGCGCGCGAGTGGCGCGAGTACGAGCGGACCTCCTCGGCCGTGCTGGAGGCCTACACCGGGCCGGTGGTGCGCCGCTACCTGGCCGACATCGAGCGGCGCTTCGCCGGGCGCGGCCTGACCGTGCCGGTGCACGTCATGCAGTCGTCCGGCGGGCTGGTCAACGCCTCCTACGCGATGCGCCGGCCGCTGCAGACGCTGCTGTCGGGGCCGGTCGGCGGCACGATGGGCGGTGTCGCCGCGGCCCGGCTGCTGGGCGGGCGGCGCAACGTCATCTGCGTGGACATGGGCGGCACCTCGTTCGACGTGTCGCTGGTCGTGGACGGCCGGCCCGACGTCAGCTCCGAGGCGCGCATCGAGGGCTTCCCGGTGCTCATGCCGATCGTCAACCTGCACACCATCGGCGCGGGCGGCGGCTCGCTGGCCTACGCCGAGGCCGGGGCGCTGCGGGTCGGCCCCGAATCGGCCGGGGCGGTGCCCGGCCCCGCCTGCTACGGCCGGGGCGGCACCCGGGCGACCGTCACCGACGCGAACGTGGCGCTGGGCCGGGTGGATCCGGCCTGGTTCGCCGGGGGGCTCATGACGCTGGACGCCGAGGCCGCCGGGGCGGCGGTCGCGGAGCTGGCCGGCGAGCTGGGCCTGGACCCGCTGCGGCTGGCCGAGGGCATCTGCGACGTGGCCAACGCCAAGATGGCGCAGGCGATCCGGACGCTCACGGTGGAGCACGGGGTGGAGCCGCGCGAGTTCTCGCTGGTCGCCTTCGGCGGGGCGGGGGCCATGCACGCGGTGTTCATCGCCCGCGAGCTGGGCATCGGCGAGGTCGTCATCCCGCGCTTCCCCGGCGCGTTCTCGGCGTGGGGGATGCTGGAGGCGGACGTGCGGCGGGACCTGACGCGGCCGTACTTCCGGCCGCAGGGCACGCTCGACGGCCCCGACATGTCACAAAATTTCGCCTCATTGGAGGCGGAGGCGTTGGACGCGCTCACCGCCCAGGGCGTCCCCGCCGACCGCCGCCGCGTCGAGCACGCCGTCGACATGCGCTACGAGGGCCAGGACTACACGCTCACCATCCCGCTGCTCGACGCCGCCGAACCCGCCCGCCCCGGCTTCCTCGCCGCGATCGCGGCCCGCTACGCCAAGGCGCACACCAGCCGCTACGGGCACGCCACCCCCGAGGCGCCCGTCGAGTTCGTCATGCTGCGCAGCACCGGCTTCGGCTCCTTCCCCCGCACCGACGCCGCCGCCGCGGAACCCCCCGCCCCGGCCGAGCCCGCCGTCCGGGACGTGATCTTCGACGGCGAGGTGCACGCCACCCCGGTGCTGCGCCGCTCCGGGCTGTCCGGCTCCTTCGCCGGGCCCGCGATCGTGGTCGAGGAGACCGCCACCACGGTCGTCCCGCCCGGCTGCCTGGCGAGCGTCGACGACAACGGATTCCTCATCGTGAAGGTGGAGGCCCACCAGTGATCGACCCCATCACCACGGAGATCATCCGCTGCGCCCTGCTGCAGGCCGCGGAGGACATGAACACCACCCTCATCCGCAGCTCCTACACCCCCGTCATCTACGAGGCCAAGGACTGCGCCGTCGCCCTGCTCGACCGCGACCACCACGTGCTCGGCCAGTCGTCCGGCCTGCCGATCTTCCTGGGCAACCTGGAGGTGTGCACCCGCGAGACCGAGCGCCGGTACGGCCGCGACGTGTGGCGCGAGGGCGACGTGTGGGTGCTCAACGACTCCTACATCGGCGGCACCCACCTCAACGACGTCACCGTCTACGGCCCGATCTTCGCCGACGGGGAGCTGGCCGGGTTCGCCGCCTCCCGCGCCCACTGGCTCGACGTCGGCTCCAAGGACCCCGGCGGGTCGATGGACTCCACCTCCATCTTCCAGGAGGGGCTGCGGCTCGGCCCGGTCAAGGTGTACGAGGGCGGGCAGCCCTGCCGCGACCTGCACGAGGTCATCGGCCGCAACGTACGCTTCCCGCACGCCACGCTCGGCGACCTGCGCGCCCAGGTGAGCTGCGCGATGACCGGGCAGCGGCGGCTGCGCGAGATCGTCACCCGGTGGGGCCTCGACACCGTCATGGCCGCCCGCGACGAGATCTTCGCCCAGACCGAGCGGCTGGAACGCGCCGCCATCGCCGCCATCCCCGACGGCCGCTACGAGGCGTCCGGGTTCCTCGACAACGACGGCATCGACCTCGGCACGCCGCTGCCCGTGACCGTCCGGGTGACGGTGTCCGGCGAGTCGATCGCCGTGGACCTCACCGACTGCGCCGACCAGGCCACCGGCCCGGTCAACTGCGGCGCCGCCCAGGCCGTCGCCGCCGTCCGCGTCGGCTACAAACTGCTCGTCTCCGGCGACGTGCCGCTCAACGGCGGCTCCTTCCGGCCGCTCACCGTCGAGACCCGGCCCGGCTCGATGCTGGCCGCCGAGTCGCCCGCCGCCTGCCAGTACTACTACTCCCACCTCGGGCTGCTCATCGACCTGGTCGTCAAGGCGCTCGCCCCGGTGCTGCCGGACAAGGTCGCCGCCGCCTCCTACGGCGACTCCATGATCGTCCAGTTCACCGGGACCGACCCGCGCACCGGCAAGCTGTACGTCTCCCAGGAGGCCACCGTCGGCGGCTGGGGCGCCTGGGAGGGCGGCGACGGCGAGACCGCGCTGATCAACAACGTCAACGGGTCGCTGCGTGACATGCCGATCGAGGTCCTGGAGACGCTCTTCCCCGTCCGCGTCACCCGGTACGAGATCCGTCCCGGCACCGGCGGCGCCGGGCGCTGGCGGGGCGGCGACGGCGTGGTGCGCGAGTACGAGTTCTGCGGCGACACCTCCCTCTCGCTGTGGTTCGAGCGTTCCGTGACCCCCGCCTGGGGGCTGGCGGGCGGCCAGGACGGCGCTCCCCCGCGCGTCACGCTCAACCCGGGCACCCCCGGCGAGCGCGCCATGCTCAAGGCCAACGCCGTCCCCGTCAGAGCCGGTGACGTGCTGCGCTGCGAGTCCGGCGGCGGAGGCGGCTACGGCCCCGCCCAGGGCTGACCATCCCGCCCGGGCAGCGGCCCGTACCGGCCGGTTCCCCTCGACAGCGCGGCCCGCGGCGGTGAATGCGGTGGTAAATGCGGCGGTGAATACAGTGGCGTCATGACCCGCGAAACCCCCGCCGGGAAGCGGCGCCGCCGCGAGCAGCTCAGCGACTTCCTGCGCGCCCGCCGGGCCCGGCTCACGCCCGGCGACGTCGGGATGGCGAGCGCGGGCCGGCGGCGCACGCCGGGCCTGCGGCGCGAGGAGGTCGCCGTGCTCGCCGGGGTCGGCGTGTCCTGGTACACCTGGCTGGAGCAGGGCCGCGACATCAACGTCTCCACCGAGGTGCTCGACGCGATCGCCCGCGCGCTGCGGCTGAGCGAGCCCGAGCGCGTCCATCTCTACCTGCTGGCCGGGCTCAACCCGCCGCGGCCCGGCGGCGGGCGCGACACCGAGGTCTCACCGGAGCTGCGGCACCTGCTCGACGCGTGGATGCCGCGCCCGGCGATCCTGCGCGACCGCTACTGGAACCTGCTCGCGATCAACGACGCGACCCGTACGGTGTTCGGCTACGACGACGTCGACCACAACTGCCTGGTCTCGTTCTTCACCAACGCCCGCTACCGGGGCATGCACGTGCAGTGGGAGTCGGCCGCCCCGGCCGTCGTGGCCGCCTTCCGCGCCACCACGGCGCACTTCACCGACGACCCGGAGTTCGACCGGGTGGTCGGCGAGCTGAGCGCGGCCAGCCCCGAGTTCGCCGAGCTGTGGGCGCGCCACGAGGTCGGCTCCCCGCCCCAGACGGTGAAGGCGGTGCGTCACCCCGAGGCCGGCGACCTGTTCTTCGACACCACCACCCTGGCCGTCACCGACCGGCCGCACTGGTATCTGGAGCTGTACAACCCCCGCGCCGGCACCGGGACCGCCGGCCGGGTCGAACGGCTGCTGGGCGGCCGGCTCGCCGCCCACGCCTGACCGGCCCGCCGCAGGGTGGTGGTGTCACTCCCCGGACAGCCGCGCACTGTATGCCCGCCCCGCCGGTCGGCACGCTGGGTCCCATGACACAGCAGACCTCCAGGTTCACCGGCAAGATCGCGCTCATCACCGGCGGCGGCAGCGGCATGGGACTCGCCACCGCGCGCAGGCTGCTCGACGAGGGCGCCGACGTGGTCATCACCGGCCGCGACCAGGCCCGGCTCGACGCCGCCGCCCGGCAGCTCGGCGGCGGCGACCGCGTCCTGGCGCTGCGCGGCGACGCCGCGAGCCCCGCCGACCTCGACACGATCGCCGACGCCGTACGGGACCGGCACGGGCGGCTGGACGTGCTCTTCGCCAACGCCGGCATCGCCGCGTTCCAGCCGCCCGGCGACGTCACCGAGGCCGCCTTCGACCACATCTTCGGCATCAACGTCAAAGGCGTGTTCTTCACCGTCCAGAAGAGCCTCCCGCTGCTCACCGACGGGGCCGCGATCGTCGTCAACGCGTCGTGGACGCTGCACCGCGGCCTGGCCGGCGGCTCCCTCTACGCCGCGACCAAGGCCGCGGCGCACAACCTGGCCCGCACGCTCGCGGCCGACCTGGCGCCGCGCGGCATCCGGGTCAACTCCGTGAGCCCCGGCTACATCGAGACCCCGATGTTCCACGGCAACGTCACCGCCGAGACGCGGGCCGCGGTGGTCGCCGCGGTGCCCGCGGGCCGGATCGGCACCGCCGAGGACGTGGCGGCCGCCGTCGCCTTCCTGGCCTCCGACGAGGCGTCCTACGTCAACGGCCAGGACCTCGTCATCGACGGCGGCCTCGTCGCCACGGCCTCCGGGCTGTAGCGCGGGCCCCAGGACCGGGCCTGGGGCAGGCCCGGGGGTCAGGCCCGGCCGCGGAACACCTCGACGAGGCTGGCGTAGCTGGTGCCGGCATGGCCGCCCTCGATCGCGCGCTCGGTCAGGGCCTGGATGCGGGCGGGCCACTCGGTGTCCACGCCCGCCGCCGCGCTCTCCCGGACCAGGTACTTCATCGTGGCCAGATGGGTCTCCAGCGTGGCGTCCTCCGCCGGGTAGGCGCCCCGGTCGATCTGGGCGGCGTACGCGGTGATGAACCCCGTCACGCTGCCCACCCACTGCGAGGCGAACGGCGCGAACGCCGACGCCTCGACCTTGGCCTCACCCAGCAGCGCGGCGCCGTGCAGGAACGCGTTCAGCGTGCCCCACATGACGCCGAGCAGCGCCACGTCGTACAGCGACGCCAGCCCCGGGTCGGTGCCGAAGAACGTCGCGGTGCCGAGCCGCCCCAGGCTGTCACGATGCCGGTCGAACGCCTCCTGCGAGCCGCTGAACAGCAGGAACGCCTCCGGGCTGCCGATCACCTCGGGGACCGCCATGATCGCGCCGTCCACGTAGGAGGCCGTCAGCGCCGCCAGCTCGCGGGCCTCGCCGGACGTGCCGGACGTCAGGTTGACCAGCGTCCGGCCGGCCAGCTCGGCCCGGTGCGGGCCGAGCGTGTCGCGCACCGCGCCCGCGTCGGTGAGGCAGACGACCACCAGGGAGCTCGCCCGCACGGCGTCCGCCACGGAGGGCGCGAGCACGGCCCCGCGCTCGACCAGGCCGGCGGCCTTGCCGGGCGTGCGGTTCCACACGGTGGTCGGGTGGCCCGCCGTGAGGAAGGCGGCGGCCAGGGCCTGGCCCATGAGGCCGAGGCCGATGACAGTAACGGATTCGTCAGGTGTGTTCGTCATGGCTCCACTGTGCGGGAGGGGGGTTCCGGACGGTCTCCGGAAAGGTTGTGGGTAACGTTGCGGCGTGCGTTTCGGAGTGCTGGGCCCCCTGGAGGTGCGGACGTCGGGCGGGGAGCCCGTCCACGTCCCCGAGGCGAGGATCCGCACCCTGCTGGCCGCGCTCCTGGTCCACCGGGGCCATGCCGTCTCCGTGGACCGGCTCGCCGACGTCCTGTGGGGCGACGCGCCGCCCGCCGGCGCCGTGCGCACGCTGCGGTCCAAGGTGTCGCTGCTGCGGCGCGTCCTGGAGGACGCCGAGCCCGGCGGGCACGACCTGATCGAGTCCCGGCCGTCGGCGTACCTGCTGCGGGCGGACGGCGACGCCGTCGACGCCGGGCGCTTCGAGACGCTGCTGCGCCGCGCGTACGGGATCACCGGCGACCCGCGCGCGAAGGCGCGGCTGCTGGGTGAGGCCGTCGGCCTGTGGCGGGGCACGGCCGCGTTCGCCGAGCACGCCGACGAGGAGTTCGCCCGCGCCGAGGCCCGGCGGCTGGAGGAGCAGCGGCTGGCCGCGATCGAGGAACTGGCCGGCGCCCGGCTCGACCTCGGCGAGCACGCCGCGGTCGCGGCGGAGCTGGGCGGGCTCGTCGCCGCCCACCCGCTGCGCGAGCGGCTCCGGCACGCGCACGTCCGCGCCCTGTACCTCGCGGGCCGCCAGGACGAGGCCCTGGCCGGCCTCGCCGAGCTACGCGAACGCCTGCGCGACGACCTCGGCCTCGACCCCGGCCCCGACCTGGCCCGCCTCCACGAGGCGATCCTCCGCCAGGACCCCGCTCTCACCCCCGCCCCCGCTGCCGCTCCCGACGCTGCCGGCTTCGCCGACGGGACGGGGGCGCGGGCCCGGGGGAACCTGCCCGCGCCGCTGACCGGGCTGATCGGCCGGGAGGAGGAGGTGCGCCGCATCGGCGCGCTGCTCGCCGACGAGCGGCTGATCACGCTGACCGGCGCGGGCGGCGTCGGCAAGACGCGGCTGGCGCTGGAGGCGGCCGGGCAGGTCGCCGCCCGCCACCCCGACGGGGCCTGGCTGGTGGAGCTCGCCCCCGCGCGCACCGCCACCGAGGTGCACGAGGCCGTGGCGGCGGTGCTCGGCCTGCGTGACGACGTCCGTGCCCCCGCCCGCTCCCGGCCGGGCCGCCTCGCCGACGCCCTCGCCGGCCGCGACCTCCTGCTCGTCCTGGACAACTGCGAACACGTCGTCGAGCCCGTCGCCGAGCTGACCACGCGGCTGCTGCGCGCCGCCCCCGCCCTGCGCGTCCTGGCCACCAGCCAGGAGCCGCTCGCCGTCGCGGGTGAGCGCCTGTGGCCCGTCGCCCCGCTGTCCCTGCCCGATCCGTACGACGAGCGCCCGGAACGCTCGGACGCGGTGCGGCTCTTCGTCGCCCGCGCCACCGCCGCCGACCCGGGCTTCCACCTGGGACCGGGCGACGCCGAGGCGGTCGCCACGATCTGCCGCCGCCTCGACGGCATCCCGCTCGCCCTGGAGATGGCCGCCGCGCGGGTGCGCGCCATGCCCGTCACCGACCTCGCCGCCCGCCTCGACGACCGCTTCCGCCTGCTGACCGCGACCCTGCGCGGCGCCCCGGCACGCCAGCGCACGCTGCGCGCGGCCATCGACTGGAGCTGGGGCCTGCTCAGCGAGCCGGAGCAGATCGTGCTGCGCCGCCTGGCCGTCTGCGCCGACGGCTGCACCCTGGAGGCGGCCGAGGCCGTCTGCGCGGGCGGGCCGGTGGGCCGCGACGACGTGTTCGGCCTGCTCGCCCGGCTGGTCGACCGGTCCCTCGTGCACCAGCGCGAGGGCCGCTACCGGCTGCTGGAGTCGGTCGCCGCCTACTGCGCGGAGCGCCTGGCCGGCGCCGGTGACGACGACCGGGCCACGCGCGACCGCCACCTCGCCCACTACACCGCCTTCGCCGAGCACGCCGACGCCCGGCTGCGCGGCCCCGAGCAGCGCCTGTGGCTGCGGCGGCTGGAGGCCGAGACGGCCAACACCCGCGCCGCCCTCGCCCACGCCGCCCGGACGAACCCCAGCACCGGCACCGGCACCGGCACCAGCCTCGGCACCGGGTCCGGCGCCATGACCGGTGGCGGTGCCGCGTTGCGGCTGGTCGGCGCGCTGGCCTGGTTCTGGTTCCTGCGGGGCCGGTTCGCCGAGGCGCGGCGCTCGTTCGACCTGGCGCTGTCGACCGGCGGCGGCCCGGAGCTGAAGGCGGCCGGCCGCGCCTGGCGGGCGGGCATGTCCCTGTTCCTCCTGGACGCCGACGACCCCAGCGAGACCGGCGAGGCGGGCAGCCGGGCCGCGCTCAAGCTGTACGACACGGTCGCCGACCCGGCCGGGCAGGCCCGGGCGCGCTGGTTCGTGGCGCTGGCCAGGGCCGGGTTCGGCGACCCCGGCGTGCCGCTCCGCCTGGCCGGGCTGGCCCACGACGCCTTCGACGCCCTGGGCGACCGGTGGGGGGCCGCCGCCGCCCTGTCGGTCCGCGCCGAGGTCCACCTCTACCAGGGCAGGGCCGTCGAGGCGGACGCGGACGCCCGCCGGGCGCGGGCGCTCTTCCGCGACGCCGGCGACGGCTGGGGCCTGCTCCAGACCGCCTACGTCCTGGGCGACCTGGCCGAGATGTCCGGCGACTACGACGAGGCCGGACGCCTGCGCGAGGAGGGACACCGGCTCGCCCGCGACCTGGAGCTGTGGAGCGACGCCTCCAAGATGCTGTCCAGGCTGGGCCGCACCGCCGTCCTCACCGGCGACCTCGACCACGCCCGCGACCTGCACGAACGCGCCCGCCGGCTGGCCGCGGCCCACGCCTACCGGCGCGGCGAGGAGTTCGCCGAGGTCGGCCTCGGGATCGTGGCCCGCCGCCAGGGCCGCTTCGACGACGCCGAGGCCCACCTGCGCGCCTGGCTCGACTGGTGCCGCCGCTGGGAGGGCGACCACGGGACGGCGTTCATCCTGGCGGAGCTCGGCTTCATCGCCGAACAGCGCGGCGACGCCGGCACCGCGCTGGCGCTCCACCGGGAGGGGCTCGGCCACGCCCGCCGCACCGGCGACCCGCGCGCGCTCGCCCTCGCCTGCGAAGGGCTGGCCGGCGCCGCGGCCCTCGCCGGTGACCACACCCGGGCGGCCCGGCTGCTCGGCGCCGCCGCCGCGGCCCGCGACGCGGTCCACGCCCCGCTGCCCCCGGCCGAGCGCGCCGACGTCGACCGCGTCACGCGGGCCGTCAGGGCGGCCCTCACCCCCGAGGCGTACGAACGCGCCTTCCACGCGGGGCTCCCCGGCGACCTCGGCCCGCCCTGACCTCGGCGGACGGCCGGTCAGCGCAGCACGACGTGGCAGGCGAGTTGCAGGGCCAGCCGTGACGCCGGGTCCTCCAGGTCGAAGCCCGCCGCCCGGACCCGTTCCAGCCGGGCGGTGACGGTGTTGCGGTGCACGCCCAGCCGGTCCGCCGCCCGCAGCGCGCCGCCCTCGTCGAGGACGGCGGCCAGCGTCTCCAGCAGGCTGCCGTCCTTGTCCACGGCGAGCAGCGGGCGCAGGATCACCGTGGCGGGCGCCTTCAGCACCCCGGCGGGGAGCGCGCCGAGCAGTTCGGCGGGCCCCATCCGGTCCGCCCGCGCCACCCGGCCCGGCCCGGCCACGAACGCCGCGGCCTCCGCGCCCAGCAGCGACTCCCCCACCCCGTCCAGCCCCACGGCGGCGGCCCCGGCCCCGGCGGCGCACGGCCACGGCATCGCCGCCACGCACCTCGCCAGCCGCCCGGCCAGCTCGTCCGGCGCCGCCGCCGACCATCCGGCCCAGCCGCCGCCCCGCCGCAGCACCGGCGCCTCCCCGACGGTGGCGGCGATGACCGCCTGCGCCCGCCCCGCCGCCTCGGCCCCCGTCACCCCGTCGGCGGGCAGCATCAGGAACCCGGTCACGGGCCCCCGCACCGCCCACCCCAGCGCCGCCGCCCGCCCCCGCACCTCGTCCGGCTCCTCCCCGTCCGCCGTCAGCGGGCTCTCCGGCACGTGGCCGTGTCCCTCCTCCAGGGGGCGGGCGTGCCGGGCCAGGAGGCGTTCGGCCAGGGACTCCTGGTGGACGAAGTCGCGGGAGGCCGACAGGCGCTCGGCGGCGGCCCAGGCCACCAGCGGCGCCACCGCCAGCCCCAGCACCGCGCGCACCACGGACGGCCAGCCGGGGGAACGCGCCGCGCCGCCCGCGACCAGCGTCCCCAGCGCGTCCCCGTCGCGGTCCGGCACCGCCACCTCCGCCAGCACCCCGCCACCGGCCCGCCCCTCGGGCGCCGGGCCGCCGTCGCGCGGGCGGTGTCCCGCCGCCCCGGCGGCCCGTCCCGCCAGGAGCTCGCCGTACGGGTCCACGAAGGCGACCGAGGTGCCCGGCAGCTCGGCGTTGAGCACGCCCAGCACCCGCCGGGCCGACGTGCCCGCCTCCGCCAGCCGGGTGGCGCACCTGGCCACGAGCTGCGTGCGCGCCGCCTCGGGACGCGACGCCGCCGACGCGACCCGTACGGCGGTCACGAGCGGGTCCTCGTCCACGAAGATCAACGTCACGCCGAGCCGTTCCGCCAGCACGGCCCCGGAGCCGGCGCTCAGCCCGCCCGAGGGCGCGATCACGCACGCCGCCGCCTGCTCCCAGGCCCGGCGCATGGCCATCTCCACGGCCCACCCGCCGCCGGCCGCCGCGCCGATCAGCACCACCGCCGTGTGGGGCGTCACCGTCGACAGCACCGACAGCTCGTCCACGATGCGCACCCGGTGCACGGGGTTCTCGCCGGTCCCGTACATGCGCGCCCCCGCGAGCGGCCCGGCGTCCACCAGCTCGGCCACCGTCACCGGGGCCTCCCACCCGGACCCCACCCGGCCCGCCGCGCTCACAGCGGCAGCCCGAACGCGCGCGGCCCGCCGAGGGCCAGGCCGGGGCCGGTGTGCCAGACCGGGGCCGCCCGCACCACCATGATCTCCACCTCCATGCCGGGAGCCGCCTTGTCCACGTCCACCACCGTCCCGCCGTCCGCGGCGATCATGCAGATCTGGTCCGGCGCCATCGCCACGGCCGCGCCGTCGGCCAGCGCCAGGACGATCTCGTTGTGCGCCTCCAGCCGGACGAGCCGCCCGAGGCCGCCGGACTCCCGGACGACGATGCTCGACGGCAGCGACGGCAGCGCCAGCTCGGCCCCGTGCCCGGTGCTGCCCTCGACCGCGAGGATGCGGCCCCGGCACAGCGTCCGCACCCCGTACGGCGCCGCCACCGCGCGGGCGGCCCCGGGCGCGCCGGCGCGCAGCAGCCGGCTCACGGTGCCGGGCACCAGCACGCGGGCCAGCACGCCGGCGCGCATCGGGTAGCAGGCCGTCACCGCCCAGCCGCCCACGGACAGCACCACCGGCCGCAGCAGCTCCTCCACCCGGTCGGCGGCGGTGTCGATCACCACGACCTCGCCGGAGGCCCCGGCGAGCGCCAGCGGCGTCGCCGGGACCCCGCCCAGCGCGAACGTCGTCTGCTCCACCAGCGGGAACACCCGCCCGGTCCCGTCGCCGTCGACCAGCGGCACCCCGAGCGCCGCCGCGGCCACGAGCGGGATGAGCGCGTTCTCGGCGGCCAGGTTCAGCGCCACGACGGCCCCGGCCCGCCCGCCCAGCCGCCCTTCCAGCGCCCGTACGGCCCGCGCCGGCTCGTCGCCCGACGGCAGCAGCTCGCCCAGCGCGGTCGTCGAGCCGACCAGGCTCACGGCCACGCAGCGCACGTCCTGCGGCAGGTCGCCCGCGGCCACCACCTCGACGCCGTCGCCGATCACCGATCCCGCCCAGTCGGCCGCCAGGCTGAACGCCGACTCGGCGGCCCCGGTGGCGAACAGCCGCGACCCCGCCACGTACGCGGCCAGCTCCGCCGCGCCGATCCGCCCGGCGGCGCCGGGACCCGTCGTGCCGGTCGGTGTCACGGCGGGCGGCGTCATGGCGTGGCCCCCTCGGCGGTCACGCGGACGCGGTAGAGCCCGTCGGGCAGGTACGACAGCGGGTTGACCGTCGTCTCCACCACCCGCGCCGACCCCGGCGCGGCGCCCGCGCTGACGACCCGGGTCAGCACCTCGTCCTCGGCGTCGCGCAGCGCCCGGTCGAGCTCGGCCCGCCCCAGCGCCCGCACGATCCGCTCGACCTGCGCCTCCGGCCCGCCGGCCGTCGCCCCGAAGGCGGCCGCCGCGTCGCCCGCCAGCCCCGCCGCCGTCCCCCGGTCGCGCGCCGCCGTCGCCCCGGCCCGGCACGCCAGCGGGTAGCGGCGGAAGTAGTGCGCCGACACCAGGCCGCTGCCCGAGCGCGCGAAGTACGCCGGCACGCCCGGCCACCGGCCCGCCACCTCGTCGGCCACCCGCCCGGCGTGCGGGCCCAGCGCGGCGCTGAGGATCGCGTCGTGCTCCCGCTCGCGCAGCCCACGGCCGCCGAACTCGTACGAGAGCGTGATCCGCGCCCCCGGCACCGCCTCGGCGACGATCGAGGCGACGGCCAGCTCGTGATCGGCCAGCACCGGCGAGCCCGTCGCCGTGACCGCGAAGTCGCTCAGCCCGCACCCTTCGGCGAAGCGCCGGACCGCCTCGGTGTCGAGCGGGGCCAGCGGCCGCCCGGTCAGGCTGTGCCCGCCCCGCACGATCGCCGCCACGCCGGACCCCTCGGGCCATCCCACCAGCGGCTTCAGCACCTCCGGGCACGGGCCGCCCACCCGGATCGCCGCCACCGGGGCCAGTGGCGCCCCGTCCAGGTCGACGGCCACGCACACGGCCCGGGCCCCCCGGGCGGCCCGGGGGGCGGGAACGGGCACGCCGTCCCGTACGGCCACCGTCACCGGCGACGACGGCCGTCCGAGACAGACGCCCAGGATCACTCCAGCTCGCGCCCTTCCGTCTCCGGCAGCGGCACCGCCAGCAGCGCCGTCACCACCATGAACGCGTTGATGATCAAGATGGTCGCGGTGAACCCGGTCGCCCCGGCCAGCATCGCGCCCACCGCCGACGGGGCCGCCGCCGTGGCGACGAGCTGGGCGGCAGTCGCCCACGAGTAGCCGGTGCCGCGCAGCGCCGTCGGGTAGAACTCGCCGTTCCAGGTGTTCCAGACGCCCCAGGCGCCCATGCTGAAGAACGCCAGCACGAAGTTGCCCAGGTAGAGCTCCACGGTCGACCCCGCGGTGGCGAACCAGAGCCCGCCCAGCACCGCGGCGACCACGTACACGAGGAAGACCTTCTTGCGCCCGAACCGCCCGGTCAGCAGCGACGCGCTCACGTACCCGGGGATCATCATCACGGCGCTGAGGGCCGCGAACCCGAGCGAGGCCGACAGGCTGAGCCCCTTCTCCTGCAGCAGTGTCGGCAGCCACGTCTGCAGCCCCCAGTAGCCCCAGTTGAACGCGAAGTTCAGCACCAGCATCAGCACGGTGATGCGGGCCAGCCGCCCGCGGAACAGGTCGAGCGGGTTGCCCACCCGGGTGGCCGAGACGGTGAAGGTCGCCTCGGCGTCGGCGCTGCCGAGCGAGCGCAGCACCGCCCGCGCCTCCTCCTGGCGTCCGCGCGCCGCCAGCCAGTACGGCGACTCGGGCACCCAGGCCCGGATCGCGAACGCCCACAGCCCGGCGGCCGCGCTGGCGATCACCACGACGTGCCAGCCGAGCGAGCCCAGCGCGACCGACGCGCCGATCGCCGCGAGCATGCCGATCGGCCAGCCGATCGACAGGTAGACCGCCGCCCGCCCGCGGTGCCGGGTCGGCAGCAGTTCCAGGAAGTACGGGAACGTGATCGTGTAGACGCCGGCCAGCGCCAGCCCGGAGGCGACGCGCAGGGTGACCAGCGTCTCCAGGTTCGGCGAGAACGCCGAGGCGAACGCGACCACCCCGTAGGCCAGCAGCGACCAGAACGCGGCCGGCTTGCGCCCGATCCGGTCGGCCACCGGCCCCCAGATCAGCACGCCGGGGATCATGCCGAAGGCCACGGCCGACAGCACGAGGCCGATGCCCGCCTCGTCGACGCCGAACTGGGCGCCCAGGTCGCCGGCGACGTAGATGAGCGCGAGCTGTTCCCACGACTCGATCACGAAGGCGATGAACAGGGCCAGCGCGATCAGCACGTGCCTGCGGGTGAACGGCATCCGGTCGAACGCCGCGCCGATGGGCAGCGTCCGTTGCTCGACGGCGGTCATGGGGGCTCCTCGGAGGGGGGCGTGAAGTCTTGCCGCACGATAGGGCCGCCCCCTCACCGCTCTCCTGTGCGCGCCGCCCGGGGCGTGCCGCCCGGCCTGTGCGCCCCGCCTTGCCGTATCAGGATACGCGCAGGTCAGATGGTGTTCTCGTGGACGTGCACGATGAGCCAGGAGCCCTCCACGAGGCGCAGCACGCTGGTCGTCCTGACGATCTCGTGCTCGCCGGAGGCGTAGTCCACGCGCAGCAGGTAGCGGGCCAGCGCGGTGTCGCCCCACACGTCCACGACCTCGTCGTAGGCGTGCAGGCCGGTCTCGCCGGGGCCGTCGGCGGGCCGGGCGTCGCGTACCTTGTCGAGCTGCTGCCTGCTGGTGATCAGGTCGGGCGCGGCCGAGTCGAAGATCGTGGCTTCCGGATGCAGCAGGCGGTCGATGCCCGCGCGGTCCCCCCGGGTATAGGCCGCGTACATCGCGGAGATGACGGCCCACACGGCTTCACGAGACACGAAACAGCTCCCTAATCGGTGATATTTGGTGTTTTGTCACCGTAAGGGTATTCGTCCGGCCGGGCGCCTTTACAGCGTAGATCTCACTCCCGTTCCAGCTCGTGGGCCAGCGCCCGCAGCTCCGCCTCACCGGCCATCAGCGCGGTCAGCCGTTCCCTGCTGATGTCGGCCTTGGCGTACTCCCCCAGGCTCGTCCCCCGCTTGAGCAGCAGGAACCGGTCGCCCACCGGGTAGGCGTGATGCGGGTTGTGCGTGATGAACACCACGCCGAGCCCCCGGTCCCTGGCCCGCGCGATGTAGCGCAGCACCACCCCGGCCTGCTTGACGCCGAGCGCCGAGGTGGGCTCGTCCAGGATGAGCACCCGCGCGCCGAAGTGGACCGCCCGGGCGATCGCCACCGACTGCCGTTCGCCGCCGGACAGCGTGCCGACCGGCTGGTCCACGTCGCGGATGTCGATGCCCATCGCGCGCAGCTCCTCCCTGGCCACCCGCCGCGCCGTGCGCACGTCGAAGGCCAGGCCCCGGCGCGGCTCGGCGCCGAGGAAGAAGTTGCGCCACACCGACATCAGCGGGATCATCGCCAGGTCCTGGTGGACGGTGGCGATGCCGCGCTCCAGCGCGTCGCGCGGCCCGGACAGGCGCACCTCGGCCCCGTCGACGAGCAGCGCGCCCGAGTCGTGCCGGTGCACCCCGGCCAGGATCTTGATGAGCGTCGACTTGCCGGCGCCGTTGTCGCCGAGCACGCAGGTGACCTGCCCGGCCTCGACGCCCATCGACACCTCGCGCAGCGCCAGCACCGAGCCGAACGACTTGCCGATGCCGCGGGTCTCCAGGATCAATGCCGCACCTCCTCGGCGTAGCGCCGGACCAGGCGGTTGGCCAGCGTGGCCAGCAGCAGCATGGCCCCCAGGAAGAACTTGAACCAGTCGGCGTCCCAGCCGAGGAACACGATGCCCTTGTCGGCCATGCCGAAGATCACCGCCCCGATCGCCGCGCCGACGGCCGAGCCGTACCCGCCGGTGAGCAGGCAGCCGCCGATCACGGCGGCGATGATGTAGATGAACTCCTGCCCGATGCCGATGTTGGCCTGCACGGACGTGTAGCGCAGCGCCAGCATGGAGCCGACCAGCCAGGCCGCGAACGCCGTCGTCATGAACAGCGCGATCTTCGTGCGGGCGGCCGGCACCCCGGCGGCGCGGGCGGCCCGCTCGTCGCCGCCCACCGCGAAGATCCAGTTGCCGGGCCGTGACCGCATGAGCACCCAGGTGGCGGCGGCGGTGACGAGCAGCCACCACAGGATCGCCACCCGGAACGGGGTGCCGGCGACCTCGACCGTGCCGCCGAGCACGGCCTGGGCCGAGGCGTAGCCGCCGGCCTGGCGCAGCCCGCCGACCTGGACGGTGCCGGTGAGCGCCTTGGTGACGCCCAGGTTGACGCCCTGGAGCATGAGGAACGTGCCGAGCGTCACGATGAAGCTGGGCAGCCGGGTGCGGGTGACGATGAGCCCGTTGAGCAGCCCGACGGCCAGCGCGACCACGAGGCTGACCAGCATGGCCGGCCACACGTCGAAGCCGTACTCGGTGGCGAGCGTGACCAGGATCAGCCCGGTCGTGCCGGTGAGCACGCCCGCCGACAGGTCGAACTCGCCGCCGATCATGAGCAGCGCGATCGCCACCGCCATGATGCCGAGCGTCGAGGCGGGGTCGAGCCAGTTGGCGACGCCGTCGAGCGAGCGGAAGACGGGCGACTGCGCGGCGAAGAACGCGAACACCACGATCGCCCCGACGACCGCGCCCAGCTCGGGCCGGATCAGCAGGCGGCGCAGCACGCCGGCGCGGGCCAGCCGCTCGTCCGTCACCTGGTGCCCGCCCCGGCCAGCTCGGCCACCTGCTGGGCGTTGTCCTTGGTGACGAAGCCGGGGCCGGTGTTGACGGGCAGGCCGCCGCCGACGGTGTTGAGGTTGTTCTTGTACAGGTGCAGGAAGACGATCGGCAGGTAGCCCTGCAGGTACTGCTGCTGGTCCACGGCGAAGAGGATCTCGCCGTCGCCGATGGCGGTCACCACGTCCGCCGACAGGTCGAAGGTGGCCAGCTTGGCCTGCGACCCGGCGTCCCTGATGGCGTCGCGGGCGGCGACGGCGACGGCCGGGTTGAGCGCGAGCACGCCGTTGACCTGCTGGTCGGACTGGAGCTTGGCGGCGACCTTGGAGGTCACGTCCGGCAGGTTGTTCATGTCGACCTGCAGCCGCTCGACGGCGCCGCCGAGCGTCTCCTCGGCGCCCTTGCAGCGCTGGTCGAGCCCGACGTTTCCGGCCTCGTGGATGACGCACAGGAGCTTGGTCACGCCGGCGGCCTTGAGCTGCTCGCCCGCGCCGCGCCCGGCCACGTCCTCCGACTGGCCGACGTGCGTGAGCGCGCCGAGCGCCTTGGACTCGCCGGCGCCCGAGTTGACGGTGACGACCGGGATGCCGGCCGCGACGGCCCTGCCGATGGACTCGCGCAGCGCGTCGGGGTTGGCCATGGAGACCACGACGCCGTCGGCCTTGGCCGACACCGCCTGGTCGATGAGCTGGGACTGCTTGGCGGGGTCGCCGTCGCCCTGGTACGTGACCCGCGCGCCGTACTGCTTGCCGGCGGCCTCGGCGCCGTTCTTGACCACGTCCCAGAAGGAGTCGCCGGGGGCGCCGTGGGTGATGACGGCGTAGCTGCCGCCGCCGGACGCGGGGGGCGCCGTCGCGGCCGCCGTTTCCTGCGTCCGCTGTCCGGCCGGCGCCGAGCAGCCGCTCAGCGCCAGCGCGCTCGCCAGGGCCAGCACGATCGGGGTTCGTCTCATCGGACACCTCCATGAGCAACGGCCTCGCCCCGGTTGTACCTCAATATCAACTCTATGTATAGACATGCGGACCAAGCGGTCATGTAAGTCAGAACGGAATTGTACGTTCCCGTATGATGGGGTCATGACCACCGCACCCATGAGCGGCCGCAAGGCGCAGGCCGCACGGAACGACGAGCTGATCCTCCAGGCGGCCAGGGCGGTCTTCACCGCCGATCCGGGCGCCCCCATCGCGGCCGTGGCGGAGAGGGCGGGCGTCGGCATCAGCGCCCTCTACCGGCGCTACCCCAGCAAGGAGGCGCTGCTGCAGAAGCTCTGCGGCGACGGGCTCAAGCTCTACATCGCCGTGACCGAGCGGGCCCTCGCCGACGACGGCGACCCGTGGGAGGCGTTCGCCGGCTACATGCGCGGCATCGTGGACGCCGACACCAACTCACTGACGATCAAGCTGGCGGGCACCTTCCACCCCACGGAGGAGCTCTACCACGACGCGGTGCGCTCGGCCGAGGTGGCCGAGGAGGTGCACCGCCGGGCGGTCGAGGCGGGCGTGCTGCGCCCCGACGTGACGGTGGCCGACCTCGCGCTGCTGTTCGAGCAGATCGCCTCGATCAAGCTGGGCGACGAGGAGCGCACCTCCCAGCTCCGCCACCGCTACCTGGCCCTGATGATGGACTCGCTGCGCATCCCGCCGGCCCACCGCGAGCTGCCCGGCCCGCCCGCCGCCGACGAGGAGCTCTCCGCGCGCTGGACGCCCTGACCGCCGCCGTCAGGGCAGGTCGTCGCGGAGCCGGGCGGCCAGCTCCAGGGTGCGGCGGGCGCGGGCGACGATCGGCGCGTCGACGAACCGGCCGTCGGGCAGCGCCACCGCGCCCGCCCCGGCGGCCTCGGCCTCCTCGGCGGCCCGGACGATCTCGGCGGCCCTGGCGGTCTCCTGCTCGCCCGGCCGGAACGCCCGCCGGATCACCGGGATCTGCCGGGGGTGGATCGCGGTCCTGCCGAACAGGCCCATCCCCCGCCCGGCCGCGCACGAGGCCAGCAGCCCGGCCTCGTCGCGCACGTCCGGGTAGACCGACATCGGCACCGGCGGCAGCCCGGCCGCGGCCGCGGCCAGCACCACCTGCATCCGCAGGTGGTTCATCGCGCCCTCGTCGGTGATCGACAGCTCGGCCGCGAGATCCTGCTCGCCGAGCGCGACCCCCGCCACGCTCGGATGAGCCGCGATCTCGCGCGCCCCCGCGATCCCCGCCGCCGACTCCAGCAGCGCGTACGCCCGCGCCCCCAGCCGCTCCACCAGCTCCAGCGGGGTCCCGGGCTCCACCTTGGGCAGCCGCACCGCGCCCGCCAGGCCGCCGACCGCCTCCAGGTCGTCGCGCCCGCGCGGGGTGGCCAGGTCGTTGATCCGTACGTGGACCGCGCCGTCGCCGAGACGCCCGCGCAGGTAGGCGACGGCGTGGGCGCGGGCCTCGTCCTTTCGGGCGGGCGTGACGGCGTCCTCCAGGTCGATGATCACCACGTCGGCCCCGGACGCGGCGGCCTTGGCGAACCGGTCCGGCCTGTCGCCCGGCACGTACAGCCAGGTGACGGGCGGCGGCGGCACGGGCGGGGCCGTCACGCGATCACCCCGCTCTCGCGCAGCCGGGCCAGGTCGGCGGCGGCGTAGCCGAGCTCGCCGAGCACCTCGTCGGTGTCGCGGCCCAGGCGGCGGCCCGGCCAGCGCACCTCGCCCGGCGTGTCCGACAGCCGGAACAGCACGTTCTGCATGACGACCGAGCCGAGCTCCTCGTCGGGCACCTCGACGAACGTGCCGAGCGCCGCGTACTGCGGGTCCTCGGCGATGTCGGTGACGTCGTAGATGGGGGCGACGGCCGCCTGCGCCTCCTCGAAGCGGGCGATGACCTCGGCGGCGTCGCGCTCGCCGATCCAGGCGGCGACGGCCTCGTCGAGCTCGTCGACGTGCTGGACCCTGCCCGCGCCGGTGGCGAACCACGGCTGCTCGACCAGGTCGGGCCGGCCCACGAGGGTGACGACGCGCTCGGCGATGGGCTGCGCGCTGGTGGAGACGGCCAGCCAGCGGCCGTCGCGGGTGCGGTAGGTGTTGCGCGGGGCGTTGCTGCTGGACCGGTTGCCGGTGCGCGGCGGCACCACGCCGAGCGCCTTGTAGGCGGTCATCTGCGGGCCGAGCAGGCCGAGGATGGGCTCGATGATGGCCATGTCGATCACCTGGCCGCGCCCGGTGCGCTCGCGGGCGTGCAGCGCGACCATGATCGCGTAGCTCATGGCCAGGCCGGCGATGCCGTCGGCGAGCGCGAGCGGCGGCAGCGTGGGCGGCCCGTCCGGCTCGCCGGTCATCGCGGCGAAGCCGCTCATGGCCTCGGCCAGCGTGCCGAACCCCGGCCGCCCGGCCATCGGCCCGCTCTGCCCGAAGCCGGTCATCCTGGCCACGATCAGCCTCGGGTTGGCCGCGATCAGGTCCTCGGGCGACAGGTTCCAGCGCTCCAGCGTGCCGGGGCGGAAGTTCTCCACCAGCACGTCGGAGCGGGCGGTCAGGCGGCGCAGGATCTCCTGCCCCTCGGCCCGCGACAGGTCGACGGCGGCGGCCCGCTTGTTGCGTGACAGCGACTTCCACCACAGCCCGACCCCGCCGGCCGACGCCCCGTGCCCCCGTGACGGGTCGCCGCGGCGCGGGTGCTCGATCTTGACGACGTCGGCGCCGAAGTCCCCGAGCATCATGGCGGCGGAGGGCCCGGCGAACAGCGTCGCGGCGTCGATGACCCGAAGGTCTGCGAGGCTTGTCATAGTTCTGTAAGTTATAAGAAATATGTCATAGGTCAATTCCGCCGGCCCTGAGGAACACATGACCACCGAGCCCCGGCCGCCCATGAGCAAGGCCGACTACGTCTACAGCGTCCTGCTGGAGGAGATCCGCACGGCCCGGATCCCCGGCGGCACCGCGTTGCGCGCCGGGGCGCTCGCCAAGCGGCTCGGCGTCTCGGTGACGCCGGTGCGCGAGGCGCTGCGCCGCCTGGAGAAGGACCGGCTGATCAGCTACGAGGCGCACCACGGCGCCACCGTGGTCGACCTGGGCGACGACGCGCTGGAGGAGTTCTACGGCCTGCGCGCGGTCGTCGAGGGCCTGGGCGCCCGGCTGGCCGCCGCCCGCGTCACCGCCGAGGACCTGGCCTGGCTGCGCGAGCTGCACGCCGCGATGGCCCGCGACGCCGCCGAGGGCAGGCTCGACCGCCTGGCCGAGCAGAGCAGGCACTTCCACCTGCGGATCGCCGACATCGGCGGCCCCGCCTTCCTCGGCCAGCACGCCAGGGCCGTGCGCAACAGCTTCCCGGTGCCGCCCGGCGTCTCGCTGTGGCTGGACGCCGGCCAGGCGGCCCGCCAGCTCGACGCGCACGAGCGCATCCTGGCCGCCCTGGAGGCCGGCGACGGCCCGGCCGCCGAACGCCTCATGATCGACCACGTCCGGCAGGCGGGCGAGCATCGCCGAGGGAGCGGCCCGGTGGCAGGATGACGGTGTGATCACCAGCGCGGTCCGGGGCGTCCTGTTCGATCTCGACGGCACGCTGCTCGACCACCGGGCGGCTGCCGACGCCGGCATCACCGCCTGGGTGGCCGAGCGCGCGCCCGGCCACCCGCGCCTGGCCGAGGCCGCCCGGCTGTGGGAGGCACTGGAGGAGCCGCACCTGGCGGCCTGGCACGCGGGCGAGTGCTCCTGGCAGGAGCAGCGCCGCCGCCGCGTGCGGGCGCTCTGCGCGGAGCTGGGCCTGGACCTGCCGGACGACCCCGACACGGCCTTCGCCTCGTACGCGCGCCGCTACCGCGAGGCGTGGCGCGCCTACCCCGACGCGGCGGCGGCCGTGGCCGCGCTGCGCGGGTTCCGCCTGGGCGTGCTGACCAACGGCGCGCAGGAGATGCAGGAGGCCAAGGTCCGCGCGATCGGCCTGGCCGGGCAGGTCGGCCCGGTGCTGACCGGCGAGGTGCTGGACGGCTGCTACAAGCCCGCCCTCGCCTGCTACACCGGGGCCGCCGCCGCGCTCGGCCTGCCGCCCGAGCAGGTGCTGCTCGTCGGCGACGACGTGGCCAAGGACGTCACCAGCCCCGCCGCGGCCGGCATGCGCTCGGCCTGGCTGGACCGCCTCGGCGTCGCCCCGCCGCCCGCGGGATTCCCGCGCATCACCACGCTCGCCGAGCTGCCCGCACTGCTGTCCGGCGAGCATTTGTCTGGACATTCTGACCTCGGTTAAGCTGATCAGCATGACCGCGAATCTGGCGATCGACCTGGATCGATCCAGCCCCGTGCCGCTCTACTTCCAGGTGGCCGAGCAGATCGCCGAAGCGATCCGGCGGGGCGACCTGGCGCCCGGATCCCGGCTGGACAACGAGATCCTGCTGGCCGACAAGCTCGGGCTGTCGCGGCCGACGATCCGCCAGGCGATCCAGTATCTCGTCGACAAGGGCCTGCTCGTGCGCAAGCGCGGCGTCGGCACCCAGGTCGTGCACGGCCAGGTCAAGCGCTCGGTCGAGCTGACGAGCCTCTACGACGACCTGCGCCGCTCCGGCCAGGAGCCCGCCACCCAGGTGCTCACCCTGGAGCCCCGCCCGGTCGAGGAGCAGATCGCGGCCATCCTCGGCGTCGAGCCCGGCAGCCAGGTGCTCTACGTGGAGCGGCTCCGCTTCGCCGCGGGCGAGCCGCTGGCGCTCATGCACAACTGGCTGCCCATCGGCCTGGCCCAGATCACCGCCGCCGACCTGGAGGTGCGCGGCCTGTACGAGCTGCTGCGCGGCGCCGGGGTGCGGATGCGGGTGGCCAACCAGCGCATCGGCGCCCGCGCCGCCAACCAGGCCGACGCCAGACTGCTGGACGAACGGCGCGGCGCCCCGCTGCTGACCATGATCCGCACCACCTACGACGACCAGGGCCGGGCGGTCGAGCACGGCTCGCACGTCTACCGGGCCTCGCACTACTCGCTGGAGGTCACGCTCATCGAACGGTGACCGCGGATGGCTACGGATAGGTCTCATTCTGTCACCACGGCGCGACGTGGAGTATTCTTCGCCTGGCCGCCCTTTCTCCACCCCGGCACGAGAACGGCGAACGCCCATGGACTTCCACCTGACGACCACCCTCCGTGACGGCCGCGTGACCGTCGTGGTCTCGGGCGAGCTCGACATCGCCACCACTCCCCTGCTGCGCGCCCGCCTGCGCGAGGCCGCCGCGCGCGGGCCCGGCGAGGTGGTGCTCGACCTGAGCGGGCTGACGTTCGCCGACGCGGCCGGGCTGGGCGCGCTGGTGGCCGCCCGGCTGCACGCCGAGTCGGCCGGGACCGCGCTGGTCCTGGCCGAGGTCCCGGCGTCGCTGGCCCGCCTGCTGCGCATCACCGGCCTCGACGCCCAGCTCCTGCCCCCGGCCTGGGCCGGCGCCCCGCCGGGCCCCTACGACGGCCTCACCGCCCCCTGACCCCCCGGAGGCCGGAGGCGGTCACAGCCCCCGACCCTCCGGAAGCGGGCTCACAGCTCCTTGAGGTAGGTCGCGATCGACTCCTGGGCGGCCTCGCGCAGGTGGCCGTGCACGATCGCGTTGGCCTCGCGGTCGGTGCGCACCTCCACCACCCTCGGCCCCTGCCCGCGCAGCGCCTTCGGCAGCTCCGAGATGTCCTGCACCAGCGTGTACGGGGTCCCGGTCGCGGCCGTCACGTAGCCGAGGTCCACCCCGTGCGGCGTGCCGAACACCCGCTCGAACGGGTCGCGCACCGCCGCCTGCGGCAGCAGCGAGAAGATGCCGCCCCCGTCGTTGTTGACCACCACCAGGCACAGGTCGGGCCGGGGCTCGCGCGGCCCGAGGATCAGCCCGTTCTGGTCGTGCAGGAACGACAGGTCGCCGAGCAGCGCGTAGGAGGGCCCGTTGTGGGCCAGCGCCGCGCCCATCGCCGACGAGACCAGCCCGTCGATGCCGGAGGCGCCCCGGTTGGCCAGCACCCTGATGCCGCGCCTGGGCCGCATCGCCTGGTCCAGGTCGCGGATCGGCATGGAGGACCCGCAGAACAGCAGGGACCCGTTGGGCAGCCCGTCCACCAGGTCGCGGGCCAGCCGGGGCTCGCTCAGCCCGGAGCCGTCGAGCACGTCGTCGAGCGCCGTGCGCGCCGCCTGGTCGGCCTGCCGCCAGGCGTGCAGCCAGCTGTCGTCGCCGGCCGCGACCGGGATCTCCACCGCCTGCGCCACCTGCGTGGCCGAGCGGGTGGGGTCGGGCCAGCGGTCGAGGCCGGGCGAGACCACGATGTGCTCCTCGGCCCGCTTCAGCCACGACAGCAGCGGCCGGGACAGGCCGGGCCGGCCGAGCGTGACGACCACGTCGGGCCGGTGGGAGTCGGCGAACTCGGGCATGCCGAGCAGGTAGTGGTAGGTGGAGATGGCGTGGTCGCCGTAGCGTCCGCCGCCGTTGGGCTCCGACAGCACCGGCCAGCCCGCCATCCCGGCCGCCGCCACGTAGCGGCGCACGTTGGCCGCGCCGTCGCCGACCACGAGCACGCCGCGCCGGGTGGGCGCGATGTGCAGGGCGACGGGCGGCGGCGCCACGCGGGCGCGCACCCACGGCCCGGCCGCGCCGCCGTCGAGCGGCTCGCACCAGGAGTCGTCGCCGTCGGGGATCAGCGGCTCGCGGAACGGCAGGTTCAGGTGCACCGGCCCGGGGTCGGCCGGGCCCGCCGCCCGCTGGTAGGCGCGGCAGGCCAGCGACCGCCAGTAGGCCACCTGGCCGGGCCGCTCCTCCGGCACGCCGACCTCGGCGAACCACCGGGTCGCGGTGCCGTACATCTTGAGCTGGTCGATGGTCTGGTTGGCGCCGGTGCCGCGCAGCTCGGGCGGGCGGTCGGCGGTGAGCACGAGCAGCGGCACGTTCGACT
The DNA here is from genome assembly GCF_040674795.1 of Nonomuraea sp. NPDC049725. NCBI lineage: Bacteria > Bacillati > Actinomycetota > Actinomycetes > Streptosporangiales > Streptosporangiaceae > Nonomuraea > Nonomuraea sp. NPDC049725. Next base: position 89,636 of record NZ_JBFANJ010000013.1, read on the forward strand.
CGCTCGCCTCGATGACGGCGGGGTGGAAGTTGGCCGTGGCGGTGCCGGACGAGCACAGCAGCGCGACGGGCCGCTCGGAGCGCCTGGCCAGGCCCAGCGCCAGGAACGAGGCCGAGCGCTCGTCGATGCGCACGTGCAGCCGCACGCGCGACTCGGCGTGCAGCGCGAGGGCGAGCGGGGCGGAGCGGGAGCCGGGCGCGATCACCACGTCGGTCAGGCCGCAGCGCACCAGCTCGTCGACCAGGACCGTGGCCAGCGCGGTAGCGGGGTTCACAGTGACGCCTCCTGCATCCGGCGTAGCCACGACGGACAATCAATCTCAAAATCCGACAAATGCTCAAAACTTACATCCGGGCGGCGTACGGGCAGCATCCCGCCCTCGGGGACGAGCGAATCGGCCACCACGTCGCCCGACAGCAGCGACATCGTGCCGAGCCCGCACGCGTACGGCAGCTCCGGCAGCGCCGCCGCCAGCGCCACGCCCGCGGCCAGCCCCACGGAGGTCTCCACGGCGCTCGACACCACCGCCGGCAGCCCGCACGCCTCCACTACCCTCAGCGCCGCGCGCACGCCTCCCAGGGGCTGCACCTTGACGACCGCGATGTCGGCGGCCTCCGCCGCCCTGACCCGCAGCGGGTCCTCGGCCCGGCGGATCGACTCGTCGGCCGCGATCGGCACGTCGCAGGCCCGCCGCACGGCCGCCAGCTCCTCCAGCGTGGCGCACGGCTGCTCGGCGTACTCCAGCCCGAAGCGGTCGAGCTCCTTGAGCCGCCGCACGGCCTCGCCGACGTCCCAGGCGCCGTTGGCGTCGATCCGGACCCGCCCCGAGGGGCCGAGCGCGTCACGCACGGCCTCCACCCGCGCCACGTCCGCCGAGAACGGCTGCCCCGGCTCGGCCACCTTGACCTTCGCGGTGCCGCAGCCGGAACGCCGGACGAGGTCGTGGGCCTGCTCCGGCCCGACCGCCGGCACGGTGGCGTTGACCGGGACCGCGTCGCGTACCGGCGCGGGCCAGCCGTCGAAGGCGGCCTCCCGCGCGCACGCGAGCCACCGGGCGCACTCGCGCGGCCCGTACTCGGGGAACGGCGAGAACTCGCCCCACCCCGCCGGTCCGTGCAGCAGCACCCCTTCCCTGACGGTCTGTCCCCGGAACCTGGTGCGCATCGGAATCCGGAAGACCACGGGAGAACGCGTCACGACCCTCCCTGCGCCGCTGCCCGATCTGACGCCATTAACCTTACGAGCATGTGGAGGAACCCGTCGCATCCGGACCGCCCGCTGCACGCGGTCGCGCTGCCCGCCGGGCCGCGGCTGTTCGCGGCGGTCCGCGACGCGCTGTCCGGCGACGGCCCCGCGGTGCTGCCCCTGATCCCGGGCCAGGAGGCCGCCGCGGTCGAGGCGCTGCGCCCCACCCACGCGGGCGGCGCGCGGCTCGCCGGCGGCGCCGGGGTGCCTGCCGGCGTGGCCGTGGTCATCGCCACCAGCGGCAGCACGGGGACCCCCAAGGGCGTGATGCTCTCCGCCGCCGCGCTGCGCGCCTCGGCGGCGGCCTCGCTGCGCCGCCTGGGCGCGTCCAGGGGCGAGCGGTGGCTGTGCTGCCTGCCCGTCTCCCACGTCTCCGGCCTCCAGGTGCTCGTCCGGTCGCTGCTGTGCGAGAGCGAGCCGATCCTGCACGAGCGCTTCGACCCGGTGGCGGTGCTGGAGTCGGGCGCCGACCACGTGTCGCTGGTGCCCACCCAGCTCCACCGGCTGGTCGAGATGCGGGCCGACCTGTCGGGGTTCCGCACCGTCCTGCTCGGCGGGGCCGCGCCCCGGCCGGGACTGCTCGCCGAGGCCGCCGCGCTCGGCGCGCGGGTGGTGACGACGTACGGCATGAGCGAGACGAGCGGCGGGTGCGTGTACGACGGCGCGCCCCTCGACGGCGTGGACGTGCGGGTCGGCGAGGACGGGCGGATCGAGGTGTCCGGGCCGGTGCTGTTCTCCGGCTACCGGGGCCGTGCCGGGAGCCCGCTCGACGGGGGCTGGTTCGTCACCTCCGACCTGGGCGAGCTGGCGGACGGGCGGCTGCGCGTGCTGGGCCGGGCCGACGACGTCATCAACACCGGCGGCGAGAAGGTGCCGGCCGCGTCCGTGGCCGCCGTCATCGGCGCCCATCCCGGGGTGGCCGACGTGGCCGTGGTGGGCCGCCCCGACCCCGAGTGGGGCGAGCTCGTGGTGGCCGCCGTCGTGCCCGCCGACCCCGCCGCGCCGCCGACGCTGGCCCAGTTGCGGGCCTACTGCGCCGACCGGCTGCCGCCGTACGCCGTGCCGCGTGACCTGCGGCTCCTGCCGAGCATGCCCCTGCTGGCGAACGGGAAGACCGACCTGATCCGCCTCAAGTCCGGAACCTGATGACTTGTGCGTGCGTCATAGTGGGGAAGAGACGGAGGGAGTGTTCATGGACCAGACCCGCAAGATGTGGGCATCCGCGGTGGCCGTCGGCGTGATCGTCGCCGGTGGCGTCTCCGTCGCGGCGGCCGCCTCGGCGGGCAGGCTCGACCAGGCCAGGCAGACCCGGGCCGTGATCGAGAAGTCGGTGGTGCAGCCCGCGCAGCCCACCCCGTCCACATCTCCGACCGGGCTTCCCTCGGCGCGGCCCTCGGACGACGATCTCGTGGTGACCAGCGAGGTCAACCCCGATCCCGACGAGGTCATCCGCTACTGGACGGACGATCGTCTGGAGGAGGCCAACCCGATGCCCATGCCGGAGGTCAGGCAGGGAGAGTTCGAGCTGGCCGAATAGCGCCACCGGTCACCCTTTTGGGCGTTTTTCACCCCTCGGGAACAAATAGCGCGGATCGGCGTTATTGATACTGGTGAGTCGTGCGGCCGGAGCCGGGCCGCCCCACCCAAAACGCCCAGAATCGCTTCCACTCCGTTGGAGGAGGTGTCCTCATGCCCCGAACCGCCGTGGCGACCCCACCCGCAACCCTCGAGCAGCTGATTGACCGAGGGCGAGCCCAGGGTCACCTCTCTCTCGCGGACCTGCGTGACGCGTTCGCCCACGCGGGCATCAGCCCCGCCGAGGGCAGGTCGATCCTGCGCGAGCTGACCGATGCCGGGGTGAGTCTGGCCGCCGGTGACGAGCCGCCCGCCAAGGCGCCCGCCCAGGCCCGGAAGACCGCCAGGAAGCCCGCCGCCAAGCGCTCCACCAGGAAGAAGGCTTCGAGTCCCGAGACTACCGACTCCGGGGCCGCCAACGCAAAAACCGGCGACGAGGACGTGCCCGACGAGCTGGTCCTGCAGGCCGAGGAGGCCGAGCTGGAGAGCGAGCCCCTCGACCTGGACGACAACCAGTCGGTCATGGGCGACTCGGTGCACACCTACCTCAAGTCGATCGGCCGCCGCACGCTGCTCACCGCCGCGCAGGAGGTCGACCTGGCCCGCCGCATCGAGGCCGGACTGTACGCCGAGTACAAGCTGGAGATCGGCGAGGACCTGTCCCCCGCCGCCCGCGACGACCTGCTCATGGTGGTCGAGGACGGCAAGGCCGCCAAGGACCACATGCTGGAGGCCAACCTCCGGCTGGTCGTGTCCGTGGCCAAGAAGTACACCGACCGCGGCATGTCCCTGCTGGACGTCGTCCAGGAAGGCAACCTGGGCCTCATCAGGGCCGTGGAGAAGTTCGACTACACCAAGGGCTTCAAGTTCTCCACCTACGCCATGTGGTGGATCCGGCAGGCCATCCAGCGCGGCTTCGCCGACTCCGCCCGCACCATCCGGCTGCCCGTGCACGTGCTGGAGATGCTCTCCAAGCTGTCGCGCATCGAGCGTGACATGCACCAGCGGCTGGGCCGCGAGCCCACGCCGGAGGAGCTGGCCGTCGAGCTGGACAAGACGCCCGACCAGATCGAGGAACTGCTGCGCACCAGCCGCCAGCCGATCTCGCTGAACGCGACCATCGGCGAGGACGGCGAGACCACGATCGGCGACCTCATCGAGGACGTCGACTCGCCGGAGGCGTCGGAGATCGTCGACCGCCAGCTCCTGGGCGACCAGCTCCGGGGCGTGCTGCAGAACCTGTCGCCGCGCGAGGCGAAGATCATGGCGCTGCGGTTCGGCCTGGTGGACGGCAAGCCGCACACGCTCGACGAGATCGGCAAGCACATGGGCCTGACCCGGGAGCGCATCCGGCAGCTGGAGAAGGAGTCGCTGTCGAAGCTGCGCCACCCCAGCAACACGCGCCCGCTGCTCGACTGGGCCAGCTGAGCGGCCACCCACCAGGAAAAGCCCCGGCCACCCGGCCGGGGCTTTCTCATGTCCGCGGAAGCGTCAGCGGACGGCCGGGACCGGGCGGGGGACGCGCGGGATGCCCCACATGCGGTTGTTCTCGCGCAGCGTGCGCAGCCGCTCCACCTCTGCGGTCCACATGGCCCCGGCCGGCGTCGCCTTGGCCTTGCGGCGGGCGATCCGGTCGTCGTAGGCCTTGACGCCGAACGTCGCCCGCTGGCCCGCCTCGGCCGCGCGCAGCGCCTCGGTCAGCGCCTGGTCGAACGCGATCCCGGCGGCCATCAGCTCGACGTCGTCGGCGTCGGCGGCCCGCAGGTCGCGCAGCGTGCTCTCGGCCTCACGGGCCTTGTCGAGCAGCGCGGGGTAGCTCTTGGAGATCTCCACATCCGCGTGGAAGCGGACCTCGGCCTCGCGGCTGACCCGCGGACGGAAAAACGCCATCGAACTCTGCCCTTCACCACTGTCGTCAGCACTGTCGGCTCTTACCAGCGACAAGCGTACGCCGTCCGGCGCCACGCCCGGCAACCGGACGTCTCCCGGCCGGCGCCCTTTACATAGTAAGATGATCTCCATGCCCGCCAAGCGACCACCCGTCCCCCTCTCGCGCGAGCGGATCATCGAGGCCGCGCTGCACATCGCCGACACTCAGGGCCTGCGCAGGCTCACCATGCGCCGCCTGGGCGACGCCCTGGAGGTCGAGGCCATGGCCATCTACCACCACCTGCCCCGCGGCAAGGAGGCGCTGATGGACGCCCTGGCCGAGCACGTCACCGCCGTCCAGGTGGAGCCCGCCGGCACCTGGCAGGAGACCGCCAGGGCGTGGTGCCGGGCCGGCCGGGAGGTCCTGCGCGACCACCCGGGCGTGCTGGCCCTGGCGCTCACCAAGCCGCCCAAGGGCGGCACCGCCGTGGCCATCGGCGAGCAGATCTCCCAGCTCGCCGACGCCGGCCTGCCCGACGCGGCCGACGCCGTACGGTCGCTGCGGGCGTTCGTATTCGGCAGCGTGGCGGTCGAGGTGCAGCAGTCGGGCTGGGCCGACCCCGAGGCGGACGAGTGGATCCGGCGCGACGAACGGGCCGACGCCGACTTCGAACGCGGTCTCGACGCATTGCTCCGAGGCTTGGAAACGTAGTGTGCGTGTCTCGCTTGGACCGTTATCCTGCATAAGGCACGCTGTGTCGAAGGTCACACGCCAAAGTGCATCCTCCTCCAACCGTCCTAACGGACTATGTCGGAACATGTGACACACGTCGCACACTTGCTGGAAACGAATACCCGAGCCGCTCCCGCCCCCACCGGGAGCCACCCACGAGATATCGGAGGCACGCCGATGTGCCCGCACGACCCGGCCTGTCCGTCTGCCGAGGCGCCCGACCGCGAGGCCGCACGCACCCTGGCCTGCCACCCCGAGCAGGGGTGGAGCCTCCTCTGCAACGGCGTCGTCCTGTTCGAGGACACCGGGGAGCTCCTTCCTGGCGGCACCGCCATCGCCCCGCACCGGCCCGAACCCATGGTCGGCGCGGCCTGACCGCACGCTCCTCATGCGGCCACCGGCCCCTCACGGGCCGGGGCCCCGGCTACCTCCAGTAGAGCTTCACCCAGTCGGCCACCACCTCACCCACCCGGGCGGGGTCCTTCTTCAGGTCGTGCCCCTCCCCGGGCAGCACCACCAGCCGCGCCGCGTCCGCCGCCTCCGGCACCCCGAACGGATCCCGGTCCCCGTTCACCACCAGCACGTCGACCCCGGCGCCTCGCAGCTCCTCCGCCCTGGAACGCTCCGGCCTGCCCGGCGGGTGCAACGGGAACGCCAGCGCCACCACCGCCGCCGCCCCCGCCGCCTTCGCGGTCCGGCACGCCACCCGCGCGCCGTTGCTCCGCCCGCCCTGCACCAGCGGCAGCTCCGGCCAGCGCGCCCGCAGCTCCCCCAGCACGGTCAGCCACGCCTCGTCCTGCCGCTCCGCCGACCCCGGCGCCCGCGCCCCCGCCACCCGGAACGCCTGCGTCACCCGGGCCACGTGCGCCCGCGCCCCCAGCGCCGCGTCCCGCACCGCCAGCAGGTCGGGCGCGTCGACTCCCCCGGCCGACCCGTGCGTCAGCACCAGCAGCACCCGGGCGCGCTCCGCCTCGTCGATCTCGACGCGCGCCGGGCCCCGCGCCGTCATGATCTCCATGGCAGCACCGTACCTGGGGATGAGGCGAAGATGGCTCTCAGGTCTGATGACGGCGCGCCGCCCGGAGTGCAGGATGGCCAGCATGCGAGAGACGAGTCCCATGCGCGAAGATCTTCAGGCGACGCTCGACGCCCGCCGCGACCTCGGGCCCGAATACGAAGCCGCGCTGGTCGACTCGCTGGTCGAGCGCATCGACGCGACGATCGCCGCCCGCGTCGCCGCCGAGCTGCAGTATCAGGGCGTCGCCCCGCGCAAGCCGCCCAAGCACAAGTCCAGCGGCACCGGCATCATCCCCGTCGCGCTGGGCTCGATGGGCATCGGCATCCCCCTGACGGCGATCGCGGCCGGCAGCGCGGGCATCGCGGGCCTGCTGATCACCTGGATCGCCATCGTCGTCATCAACGTCGCCGCCGCCGCGGCCATCATCCGCCGCCCCTGACCCCGTCCCCCGTGGCCCTGCCGCACGGGACCGCCCCAGCCACCCGCCGCTGCGGGACGTGGCCACCCCCAGGAGCCCGGCCGCCGCCCTGCGGGGCCGCCTGCCGCAGGAGGCGCTGCCGCTGCCGGTCGCTGCGGGTGGGGTCAGCGGTCGTAGCGGAGGCGGACCTCGGAGGCGAGCGTCTCGTCCTCGTGGTCCAGGCCGTACGCCCACACGTGGTCGGCGTCGTCGGCCCGGCCGCGCAGCGGCAGCGTGCGGGCCAGCAGCTCGATCGCCAGCGCGCTCGTCTGGGCCTCGCCGCCGTCCTCGACCGCGCCCGCGAACTCGGCGCACGCGAGCTCCAGGTGGGCGATGCCGAGCTGGACGCGCAGCCGGGCGGCGTCGTCACCGGAGGCGTCGCGGAGGGCGTCGAGCAGCAGGTCGGCGGCCTCCCCCGGGTCGCCACGCTCGATGAGCAGGTCGGCGAGCTGCTGGACGGCGTGCATCCGCACGCCGGTCGCACCCTCAGGGGCGTCCCCGGCGCGCGGCTCACCGTCGGCGGGCCCCGCCGTGTCGAGGGCGGCGCGCAGGGCGGACTCGGCCTCGTCGGGGTCGTCGGCGTCGAGGGCGAGCCGGGCGAGCGCCAGGTGGGCCAGCGGCACGTACGCGGGCGTCCCGACGCCGAGAACGGCCTGCCAGGCGCCCCGGGCCTGGCCGAGGCGGCCCTCGCGTTCGAAGCCCTGGGCCAGGTGGCAGGCCGCCTGGGCGGCGAACTCGGGATGGCCGGTGGCGAGCGCGGCGCGGGCGGCGGCGCGGGCGCCCTCGACGTCGCCCGCCTCGTCGAGGACGACGGCGAGCCCCACGGCGGCCTGCGCGGCGTCGGGCCCGTCGGCGGCGGCGAGGTCGGCGAGAATGGCCGCCGCGCCGTCGAGGTCACCGTGCTCGGCCAGCCGGCGAGCGGTGTCGAGGGGCGGGGTCTGCAGCTCTGAGGACGTCAAGAGAGCTCCTTCGCGCGGCGATCGCACCGAGCTTAACCACTTCTGACGATCATGTCTGCTCACTTGACCCAGCCGGCCTGGAAAGCGGAGAACCCCGCCCTGCGCGGGCGGGGTCCTCCGGGCGGCCGAACGGTCCGGTCAGTCCTCGTACGCCTCCAGCGGCGGGCACGAGCACACCAGGTTGCGGTCCCCGTACGCCTGGTCGATGCGGCGCACCGGCACCCAGTACTTGCCGTCGCGCAGCGAGGGCACCGGGTAGGCGGCCTCGGTCCGGGTGTAGGGGTGCGGCCACTCGTCCGCGGTGACCGCCTCGGCGGTGTGCGGGGCGTTGCGCAGCGGGTTGTCCGACTTGTCGTAGTCGCCGGACGCCACCTTGGCGATCTCGCCGCGGATGGCGATCATCGCGTCGACGAACCGGTCGAGCTCGTTCAGGTCCTCGCTCTCGGTCGGCTCGATCATGAGCGTGCCCGCGACGGGGAACGACATGGTCGGCGCGTGGAAGCCGTAGTCGATGAGGCGCTTGGCCACGTCGTCGACGGTGACGCCGGTCTCCTTGGTGATCTGGCGCAAATCCACGATGCACTCGTGGGCCACCAGCCCGCCGCGCCCGGTGTAGAGGACGGGGTAGTGCGGGGCGAGCCGCCTGGCCAGGTAGTTGGCCGACAGGATGGCCTGCTCGGTGGCGGCGGTCAGGCCCTCGGCGCCCATCATCCGGACGTAGGCCCACGAGATCGGCAGGATGCCGGCCGAGCCGTAGGGGGCGGCGGAGACGGGGCCGACGGCGCTGCCGTCGCGCAGCGGGTGGCCGGGCAGGTAGGCGGCCAGGTGGCCGCGGACCGCGACGGGGCCGACGCCGGGGCCGCCGCCGCCGTGCGGGATGCAGAACGTCTTGTGCAGGTTGAGGTGGGACACGTCGGCGCCGAACTCGCCCGGCTTGGCCAGGCCGACGAGCGCGTTGAGGTTGGCGCCGTCGACGTACACCTGGCCGCCGGCCTCGTGCACCTTGGCGCACACCTCGGTGATGCTCTCCTCGTACACGCCGTGCGTGGACGGGTAGGTGACCATGATCGCGGCGAGCCGGTCGCGGTGCTTGCCGATCTTGGCGTCGAGGTCGGCGAGGTCGACGTTGCCGTCGTCGTCGCAGGCCACGACGACGACCCGCATGCCGGCCATGACGGCGCTGGCCGCGTTGGTGCCGTGCGCCGAGGACGGGATGAGGCAGACGTCGCGCTCGGTGTCGCCGTTGGCCCGGTGGTAGGCGCGGATGGCCAGCAGCCCGGCGAACTCGCCCTGGGAGCCGGCGTTCGGCTGGATGGAGACGGCGTCGTAGCCGGTGACCTCGGCCAGCCAGCCCTCCAGCGTCTCGATCAGCTCGCGGTAGCCGGCGGCCTGGGCCTCGGGCGCGTACGGGTGGATCGCGGCGAACTCGGGCCAGGTGATGGGCTCCATCTCGGTGGTCGCGTTCAGCTTCATCGTGCAGGAGCCGAGCGGGATCATGGAGCGGTCGAGCGCGATGTCCTTGTCCTGGAGCTTGCGCAGGTAGCGCAGCATCGCGGTCTCGGAGCGGTGCTCGTGGAAGACCGGGTGGGTCAGGTAGTCGGACTCGCGCAGCAGGGCGGCGGGCAGCGCGTCGGCGGCCTCCCCGGCGGGCTCGACGCCGAACGCCGCCCAGACGGCGGCCAGCTCGGCGGCGCCGGTCTTCTCGTCGCAGGAGATCGAGACGTGGTCGTCGCCGGCCTGCCACAGGTTGACGCCGCGCTCGGCGGCGGCGGCCACGACCTCGGCGGCGCGGCCGGGCACGCGGGCGAGCACGGTGTCGAAGAACTCGCCGTGCACCACCTCGACGCCGCCCCGGCGCAGCCCCTCGGCCAGGGTGGCGGCGTGGCGGTGGACGCGGGCGGCGATGCGGCGCAGCCCGTCGGGGCCGTGGTAGACGGCGTACATGCCGGCGATCACGGCGAGGAGCACCTGGGCGGTGCAGATGTTGCTGGTGGCCTTCTCGCGGCGGATGTGCTGCTCGCGGGTCTGCAGGGCCAGCCGGTAGGCGGGGTCGCCGTCGGCGTCGACCGACACCCCGACGAGGCGGCCGGGCATCTGCCGCTGCAGCCCGTCGCGTACGGACATGTAGGCGGCGTGCGGGCCGCCGAAGCCGAACGGCACGCCGAACCGCTGCGAGGAGCCGATCGCGATGTCGGCGCCCAGCTCACCGGGGGCGGCGAGCAGCGTGAGCGCGAGCAGGTCGGCGGCGGCCACGACGAGCGCGCCCGCCTCGTGCGCCCGCCCGGCCACGGCGCGGAAGTCGCGCAGCCGGCCGGAGGCGCCGGGGTACTGCACGAGCACGCCGAAGCACTCGGGCAGCTCGCCCTCCAGGTCGCTCTCCACGAGCGTGATGCCGAGCGGCTCGGCGCGGGTGGCCAGCACCGCCTTGGTCTGCGGGAGGGCGTCGGCGTCGACGACGAACACGTCACTCTTCGCCTTGCCGGCGCGCCGGGCCAGCGTCATGGCCTCGGCCGCGGCGGTGGCCTCGTCCAGCAGGGACGCGCCCGCGACGGGGAGGCCGGTGAGGTCGGACACCACGGTCTGGAAGTTGAGCAGCGCCTCCAGGCGGCCCTGCGAGATCTCCGGCTGGTAGGGCGTGTAGGCGGTGTACCAGCCCGGGTTCTCCAGCAGGTTGCGGCGGATGACGGCGGGCGTGACCGTGTCGTGGTAGCCCAGGCCGATCATCGAGGTGAGGACGCGGTTGCGACCGGCCAGGGCGCGCAGCTCGGCGATCGCCTCGGTCTCGCTCGCGGCGGCGGGCAGCTTGAGCCGGTCCTTGGCCCTGATGGACTCGGGGACGGCGACGGCGACCAGGTCCGCCACCGATTCGAAGCCGACGGCCTCGAGCATGCGCTGCTGCTCGGCCGCGGACGGGCCGATGTGCCGGGCCGAGAACGGCGGTGCTGACAGATCTGTCATGGAGATGCCTCCCGAGGCTTTGGAGACCGGCGCTGGGCGCGGGCGAATGCCGGATCTCCCCCTCTGTCACCGCGCGCTAGTCATCGCGACCTGAGAGCTTCGCCCCGGCGGGGCTTGCACCGTCGGTGAAGCGCGCCTGGCGGGCGCACCTGCTTTCCAGAGTTGCCTCACCCGAGCGGTACGGGATGCCTGAGAGATTCCGGGGAGGGTTGCTCCTTCGGCGCCCCGGGCCAGCCGGGGTCTCTCCCGCACGGGGTCGACAGCATGTCCCAGATTACTACGCCTTGTCCGGCAACCCCACCGCAGGCGGCCTGATGCGCACGCCGGGAGAGTCGCTCCCCGTCACCTGGTGATTCCCGTCACCCGGTGTTCCCCGTCGCCCCGTGCTCACCCGTAGGTCGCGGTCACCTGTGCGTCGTGGTCACCCTGTGCGCCGTGCGCGGCGCCGCCGGGCCAGCTCGTCAGCGGGATGTTCGGCCGGGACGGTGTCCGCGACCGCCGCGCGTTCCCCCGGCAGCTCCGCGAGGGAGCCCTCGACCTCGCGCCAGACCCGGCCGAGCGCGATGCCGAACACGCCCTGACCGCCCTGGAGCAGGTCGATCACCTCGTCGGCCGAGGTGCACTCGTAGACGCTGACCCCGTCGCTCATCAGCGTGATCTGCGCGAGGTCGGCGACCCCGCGGTCACGCAGATGCTGCACGGCGGTGCGTATCTGCTGGAGGGAGACTCCCGTGTCGAGCAACCGCTTGACGACCTTGAGGACCAGGATGTCGCGGAAGCTGTAGAGCCGCTGCGATCCCGAGCCCTGGGCGGCTCTTATCGTGGGCTCCACCAGTCCGGTGCGCGCCCAGTAGTCAAGCTGCCTGTAGGTGATGCCGGCCGCCGCGCAGGCCGTCGGCCCGCGGTATCCGATGTCGTCGGGAAGCTTGGCGGGCTGCTCGTCGAAGAGCAGACCCTGCTCCCCGGCACGCTGCCGCGCGCTCTCGCGCCGCACCGGATCTTCCTGGCCGGCCGTCTTTCCCTCGCCGCTGCTGACCGCCACGCGGACCTCCGGCTTTCTCTCATCCCGCGGCCTGATCTGGGGGTTCGTAAAAGGCGACCGCGGGTTTCACTTGCACCGTAGGACCGTGACCATGCTCAGTCAACGATCCGGCTCGGCGCGTCGTGAAGCGTAAATGCACTGAAATACCTACCCCGCCCTGCCGAAGTCCTCGGGAGAGATCGTGTCAAGGAACTCCCTGAACTTCTCCACCTCGTCCTCCTGGTCGTCCGGGATGATCACGCCGGCCTCCTGGACCACCTCCTCGCTGGCGAAGATGCGGGCCCCGGTGCGCAGGGCGAGCGCGATCGAGTCGGACGGCCGGGCGCTCACCTCCACCCCGTTGGAGAACACGAGGTCGGCGAAGAAGATGCCGTCACGCAGCGCGACGATGTTGACCGCGCGCAGGCCCACGCCGAGCGCGCTCAGCACGTCCCGGAACAGGTCATGGGTGAGCGGCCGCGGGGGAGGCTCCTCCGCCTGGGCCAGGGCGATGGCCGTCGCTTCGGTCATGCCGATCCAGATCGGCAGGAACCGCTCCCCGTGTGCCTCCTTGAGCAAGACGATCGGTTGATTTGTAGGCATTTCTACGCGAACGCCCACGACCTCCATCTGCAACACGGGCTGCTCCATATTCGACTGGCCGGTGGCCCGGCACAGGTCATCGCTGGTCCGCTTCTGCAATTCAACGTAACACCCGGGGAGCCCTGAATGTCCCGCGGGCCGCTCATCGCCCCAGAACGCTCCGCACACCCGTGCGCAGCAGCGCCGCGTGCAGGTCGAGCAGCAGAGCCGACAGCTCCCTGGCCGTCTCGTCGGCCTCCCCGATCGCGCCGGGCGCCCGGCGTTTCAGGATCGGCGCCACCGTCTGCTCCACCAGCCCCGCCTCGCGCTCGGCCGCCGCCCGGACCGCCCGCAGATGGCGGGCGTGCAGGCCGAACCTGGCCAGCGCGCCGACGCTGCGGGCCACCTTCAGCGCGTCCTCGTCGTAGCGCCTGGCCTTGGCCGCGAGCAGGCCGTAGTCCTCCAGCTCGGTGAGCGTCTCCTCGTCGATCCCGGCGGCCTCCAGCAGCTCGGCGCGGCTGAGCCGGACCTCCTGCTTGTCCTGGAGGGCGCGCGGGCGGCCGAAGCCCTCCGCCATCTTGTCCTTGATCACCCGCAGCGGCAGATAGTGGTCGCGCTGCTCGGTGAGGATGTAGCGCAGCTGCTCGACGTGCAGGTGGGTGAACTTGCGGAAGCCGGACGGGGTGCGCTCGGGCTCGATGAGCCCCTCGCCCTCCAGGAACCGGATCTTGGAGACGGTGACGTCGGGGAACTCGCCCTGCAGCAGGGCGAGCACCTCCCCGATGCTCATGTGCGAGCGTGCCGCCTGCGAACTCATGTGCCGGCGGGTGTCCGCATCAGGAACAGGAGCCGGAACTTGCCGATCTGCACCTCGTCGCCTGAATGGAGCGGAACCTCCTCGATGCGCTCGCGGTTGACGTAGGTGCCGTTGAGGCTGCCCACGTCGCGCACCGAGAACTGGCCGCCGCGATGGCGGTAGAACTCGACGTGGCGGCGCGAGACCGTGATGTCGTCGAGGAAGATGTCACTCTCCGGATGGCGGCCGGTGGTGGTGAGGTCCTTGTCGAGTTTGAAACGGCTGCCCTGGTTGGGCCCCCTGGTCACGGTCAGCAGCGCCGTGCCGGGCGGAAGCTGCTCGACCAGCGCCCGCTCGGCCAGCAGCATGTCACCGGTCTCTGCCTCGTACGCCTCTATTCCCGCGACGGAGATCGTCGATGTGGTATCCCCTGAGACCTCGGGTCTGGTCAACGGTGACCCACAACGGGAACAGAAACGGGCATCCTCGGGGTTGGCGTGCCCGCACTGCGTGCAGTAGACGCTCGGCATCGATCGGCTCGGCCTCCTACCGCGAAGACGCGGCAACGGTGCTCGGGGCGCGCCTCGCTTCGCTCTCAAGATTTTGCGAATGCCGCAACTTACGCTGATCAGCGGCAAAGGTCAAGGCGGGGCGCTGGACGACAGGCTGGACGCTGACAAAGTTACCGCCGCCCCCGCCCGAAGGTCCATGCCGCCGCGCCTTTCCAACATTACGATCTTGCCCGCCATCCCGACAAATCACCGGGATCAGGTGCTCGCCCGCTCCACCACGCGCGCCCAGCGCTCCAGGAGGAGTTGCGCGGTGTCGACGTCGGCCGCCTCGGCCCACAGGTGGGTGACCGGCTCGGTGGCCGCGGGCAGGATGAGCACCCAGCTCCCGTCCTCCCCCGCCACCCGCACGCCGTCGGTGGTGTCGACGCGGTGGCCGTCGCGGGCGGCCTCGGCGGCCTCGATGACCGAGCGCATGACCGCGCCCTTGACCGCCCACTGCGTCGGGATCGCCCGCCTGAGCAGGTTGACCTCGGGGATGCGGGCGTCGATCTGGCTGAGCGAGAGCCGGGTGCGCGCGACCAGGCCGAGCAGGCGCATGAACACGGCCAGGCCGTCGAGCGCCGGGCTGAACTCCGGCACCACGAAGCCGCCCCGGCCGTCGGCCGCGAAGATCATGCCGGGCCCGGCGGCGGCCGAGGTGAGGGCGTCCACGGCGGTCGAGGTCCACTCCACCTCGACGCCGTGGAAGCGGCACACCTGCTCGGCGACGCGGGTGGTGGTGACGGGCAGCGCCACCCGCCCGCCGCGCCGCTCGGCGGCCACCAGGTCGAGCACCACGAGCAGGGCCCGTTCCTCGCCGATGAGCTGGCCCATCTCGTCCACCAGCGCGATGCGCTCCCCCACGGGGTCGAAGCGGACCCCGAAGGCCGCCCTGGAGGAGCTGACGAGCTCGGAGAGGCGTTGCAGGTCACGGCGGCGCTCGGCGATCGTCTCCGTGGGCGACAGGTCGTCCAGGACGGCGTTGACCGTCAGCACCTCGATCCCGGCCCGGCCCAGCAGCCGGGGCAGCACCAGCGACGAGGTGCCGCCCGCGCAGTCGACGACCACCTTCATGTCCCGTACGCCCGTCATGTCCACCCGGCGCAGCAGCTCGTGCGCGTAGTCCTCGACGGCCCTGGCCGGGTAGGTGAGCTCGGCGATCTCGCCGGGGAAGGCGCGGCGGAACTCCTGCCGGGAGAAGACCCGCTCCAGTTTGCGCTGCGCGGCCGGGGGCAGGTCGGCGCCCCGGTCGTCCATGATGACGATGTCGACGCTCTGCGGGTCGCCGGCCGTCGTGCGGATCGCGATGCCGCCCGCCGCCGTGCCCCGGGTGGCGTGGAAGCGGGCCACGGGCAGCGGGGCGGCCTCCAGGTCCAGCACGTTGATGGCGCTGGCGGTCAGCGCGCCGATCACCGCCCGCTTCAGCGCCCGCGCGGCCAGCGAGGAGTCGCGCGAGGTGACGACGTTCGCGCCCTTGCTGAGCGTGGTCGCGTACGCGCTGGCCAGCCGCACGCACAGCTCGGGGGTGATCTCCACGTTGACCAGCCCGCTGACGCCGCGCGGCCCGAACAGGCTGCGCTGGCCGCGCGACTCCCAGATGACGCTCGTGTTGACGACCGCGCCCGCCTCGATGGTCTTGAACGGGTAGACCCGCACCCCGCTGGAGACGTACGCCTCGGGCTCGATGACGCACTCGTCGCCGACGACCGCGTTCTCCTCGATCCGGGCGCCGCTCATCACGTCGGTGCTCTTGCCGATCACGCAGCCGCGCAGGTGGGTGCCGGGGCCGAGGTAGACGTTGTCGTGCACGATCGCCCGGTGCAGGAACGCGCCCTCGCGCACCACCGCGTTGTTGCCCAGGACCGTGTACTCGCGCAGCTCGGCGCCCGCCTCGACCTTGGCGTACTCGCCGATGAACAGCGGGCCCTTGAGCACGGCGTCGGGCTCGACGGAGGCGGAGGCGGCCACCCAGACGCCGGGCGAGACCTCGAAGCCGCCGATGTCCAGCCTGACCTTGCCGGTCAGGGCGTCGGCGTGGGCCTTGAGGTAGCTCTCGTGGGTGCCGACGTCCTCCCAGTAGCCGGCCGCCACGTAGCCGTAGATGGGGGCGCCGCGCTCCAGGAGGCGGGGGAAGACGTCGCCCGACCAGTCGACGGGCTCGCCCGCGGCCACGTGCGCCAGGACCTCGGGCTCCATGACGTAGACGCCGGTGTTGACGGTGTCGGAGAAGACCTGGCCCCAGGTGGGCTTCTCCAGGAAGCGCTGCACCCGGCCGGACTCGTCGACGATGATGATGCCGAACTCGAGGGGGTTCGGGACGCGCTTCAAGCCGATGGTGACAAGTGCCGAATTTTCGCGATGAAAGCGGACCATGTCGGATAAGTCGATATCCGTCAGGGCGTCGCCGGAGATGACCAGGAAACGATCGTCATGTAACCGGGCAGCGGCGTTCTTCACGCTGCCCGCCGTGCCGAGCGGCACGTCCTCGGTGGCGTACTGCAGGCTCATCCCGAGCTCGTCGCCGTCGCCGAAGTAGTTGCGCACGAGCGCCGCCAGGAACTGGACCGTCACCACGGTCTCGGTGACGCCGTGCCGCTTGAGCAGCCGCAGGACGTGCTCCATGATCGGGCGGTTGACCACGGGAAGCAGGGGTTTGGGCTGGTTGGCCGTCATCGGACGCAACCGGGTGCCCTCACCGCCCGCCATGACGACCGCCTTCACCCGATCACTCCTTCGTGGTCGCGGTTACGAGCCGGCGCACCTGTATCACATACAACACGCCTGCCCACCAGTACAGGCCCGTTCCCCAGAGCGCGAACGCCCACCCGACAATGCGCGTTATATCGGCATACCACCCGTCATGGGAGGCAAGGAAGAGCAGAGGGAAGGCGTACATGAGGTTGAACATGGCTGCCTTGCCCAGAAAATGCACTTGAAGTGCCTTATAGCCATGTTTGCGAAGTACGGGGATGAAACACGCGACGAAGAGTTCCCGCGCCAGGATCACGGCCGCCAGCCACCACGGGATGACCTCCCGCACGAGCAGCGCCAGGATCGTCGCGAACACGTAGAGCTTGTCGGCCGCCGGGTCGATGATCCGGCCCAGCTTGCTGGTCTGGTTGAACGCCCGGGCGATCTTGCCGTCGAGCCAGTCGGTGAAGCCGGCCACCGCCAGGATCGCGATGGCCCACCCGTCCGCCTTCGGGCCCAGAACCAGCCAGAGGAACACGGGCACGCCGAGGAGGCGCAGGAAGCTCAGCAGGTTCGGAACCGTCCAGATTCGGTCCTCGGCGGAAGTTTCACTCACGCCCCAGACCCTACTGCGTCAAACTTCCTGCCCAGCGGCCCCCGATCCCCCGATTCCCCACCTCAGGGTCACCCCGGCAGACGGCCGGACGGCGGCTCAGGGCCGACAGAGGGTGGGGCGGCCGCATCCCCCGATCCCCACCTCGGGTCACCCCCGGCGGACGGCCCGCTCGGCGGCTCAGGGGCGACAGGTGGGGGCGGACGCACCCTCCGATTTCCCAGCCGGAGGGTGGACGGTCGGAGGGTGGACGATCGGAGGGGCGTTGCGGGGCTCAGGGGCGCCGCTACGGGGTCTTCAGGAAGGAGTGCGTGCGTCCGGCCGTCTCGAAGCCGAGGCGGGCGTAGAAGTCCTTGGGCCAGTCGGCGGCGTCGGCCAGCAGGAAGACCAGGTCAGCCCCCGCCGTCTCGGCCAGCAGCGAGCGCATGAGGGCGCGGGCGTGGCCGTTGCCCCGGTGCCGGGCCAGGGTGACCAGGCTCTCGATCTGCGCGACGCCCTCGTGCGCGTACAGGTCGGCGTACGCGGCCAGGCCGCCGTCCGCCGCCCGTACGCCCCGGAACCCCACCCGGTCGGCGCCCCGCAGCCGGGTCTCGATCCGCCGGGCCAGCCCGTCGACGACCTCCTCGGACGCCTCCGGCAGCGTCGCGCGCCAGCTCTCCCGCACCACCGGCAGCAGTTCGGCCACCTCCAGGCGCTCGGCCTCGGGCGGCCCGGCCGGCGGGGCGCCGCGGAAGACCATCACGAGGGTCTCCTCGTGCTCGTACCCGGCCGCCGCGAACGCGGGCGCGAAGGCCGCGCCGAGCGCGTCGTCGTCCACGTTGACCTGCCGGTGCTCCCTCCCGCCGAGCACCCGCTCCGCCGCCTCCAGCACCGCGCCGGGGTCGTCACCGGCCCACACGACGAGCTTGTTGTCGTCGTACGAGCCCGGGTAGCGGTCGTCGAGCACCGCGAACCCGCCGGGCACGTCCACGACCCGCGGCGCCCGCCGCCGCGCGAACCCCCGCACGAACTCCAGCGCCCGCCGCAGCTCCACGTCCTCTCGGCCCATGTCCGGCCCCTCCGTCACTCGGTCGTCGAACGTCCGGCCCTCCCGGATGATCCGGGGCAGGCGGCAGGAAACCCGGGCGCCCGTACGCGCTCCGGGACGGCTCTGGCGTGACCCCTTGGCCCCGAGGGCACTCGGGGTGCTCGGGGTTGTTCGGGGTGGTCAGGCGGCGGCGCGGGAGGCCGCGAGGAATGCCTCGATGAGGGCGGAGTCCTTCACGCCCGGGGCGGTCTCGACGCCGCTGGAGACGTCCACGCCCCAGGGGCGGGCGGCGGCGACGGCCTCGGCGACGTTGGCCGGGTCGAGGCCGCCCGCGAGGAGCCAGTGGCCCGAGGGGCGGTCGCGGACGGCGGCCCAGTCCCAGGGCTCGCCGGAGCCCGGCCGGGGCGCGTCGACGATGAGCATGCTCTCGTCGAAGGCGCCGCAGCGCAGGTCGGCGCTGGCGTCGACGGCGCGGACGAGCGTCAGGCCGAGGTCCTTGAGCGCGGTGAAGTCGCCGTGCGGGTGGCGGCCGTGCAGCTGGATGGCGCGGACACCGGCGGTGAGGGCGGCGGCCCGCACGGTGGCGGGGTCCTCGCCGCGGAAGACGCCGACGGTCAGCACGTGCTCCGGCACCAGAGCGGCCAGCTCGGCGGCCCGCTCCGGGGTGACCTGGCGCGGGCTGCGGGTGAGCACGAAGCCGATCGCGTCGGCGCCGGCCTCGACCGCGGTGGCCACGTGCTCGGGCTCACTGAGACCGCAGATCTTCACATACACACCCCAAACCCTAGCGGAGAGGAGGGGAGACACCCCAAACCTTGACGGGCCGGCGGGCAGACGCCCGGACCCTGGCGGGCCGGCCGGGAGACACCCCGATCCCGGAACCAGGGGGCTAGCGGCGGCGGGAGGCGGTGGGGGACCAGGACCAGAGCAGCATCGCGGTGACGAGGCCGAACAGGACCACGCCGCTGGGCAGGTGGGCGCCGAGCCACAGCCAGGTGAAGTGCTGCCCCATCCCGACGACGAACAGCGCGACGCTGGCCAGGGCGGGCCAGCCGGCGCCCCGGCCGGGCCGCCAGACGAGCACCGCCAGGACGATCTGGACGAGCGCGACGAGGTGGACGACGAGCCCCGCCATCACGTGCGCCTCGGCCATGGCGCCGTCCGAGGCGACCGCCTGGCCCGCCAGGGAGGCGGCGACCAGCAGCGACGCCGCCTGGGCGACGACGGCCACGCGGAGCGCGTACAGGAGTCCCGGGGACACCCGGCCGCCCGCGGGGGCCGGTCCTGGGCGGGCGCCCGCGCGCGTGGTCGTGTCGTAGGTGGAGTCGGACATGGCGATCCTTCCGATCGGTGGTGAGAGCAGAAGGATCGCGCCCGCCCCCTCCCCCGGTCGTCAGCCTGACGGGCTACCCGCCGGTCCGCCACGCGGCGGACGGACGGTGCGGAAGGAGGCGTCGACGAGGCCGGCGCGGTGCGCGACGACGGCGGCCTGGATGCGGTTGCGCAGGCCGAGCTTCTCCATCGCGGCGGCGATGTGGGTCTTGACGGTGGTGACGCCGACGTGCAGCTCCTCGGCGATCTCGGCGTTGGACAGGCCGGTGCCGACGAGGGCGAGCACCTCGATCTCGCGTTCGGTGAGGCCGCGCGGGGCGGGGGCGGCGGCCTGCTCCTCGGCGTCGAGGAAGCGGTCGACGACGCGGCGCAGCACGGAGGGGGCCAGGAGCTGCTCGCCGGCGTGGGCGCGGCGGACGGCGTCGACCATGCGTTCGGGCTCGTCGTCCTTGACGAGGAAGCCGACGGCGCCGGCGCGCAGGGCCGCGTACACGTTGGAGTCCTCGGCGAACGTGGTGAGGACGACGATGCGGGTGGACGGCCGGGCGGCCAGGACGCGGCGGATGGCCTCCAGGCCGTCGACGCGGGGCATGCGCAGGTCCATGAGGATGACGTCGGGCAGGTGGCGTTCGGCCAGGCGGACGGCCTCGGCGCCGTCGTCGGCCTCGCCGACCACCTCCATGTCGCTGTTGGCCTGCAGCAGCATCCGCACGCCGGCGCGGACGAGCACCTGGTCGTCGGCGATGAGGACGCGGATCACGCGTTGCCCCTGGCGGCGGGCAGGCTGGCCGCCAGGAGCCAGCCGCCGTCCTCGTCGGGCCCGGCGGTGAGGGTGCCGCCGAGGGTCTTGACGCGCTCGCGCATGCCCGCCAGGCCGCGTCCGGAGGAGGGCAGCCGTTCGATGCCGGTGGGCGGGCGTCCGTTGCGGATCTCGACGGCGAGGCTGTCGCCGTCGGCGCGGACGCGGACGCGGACCTCGGTGCCGGGTCCTGCGTGTTTGAGCACGTTGGTGAGGCCTTCCTGGACGATGCGGGCCGCGGAGGTGCGGGCGAGCAGCGAGGTGTGGTCGGTGGCGGGGTCGAGGTCGAGGTCGACGAGGAGCCCGGCGGCGGACATCCGTTCGGCGGCCTCGCGGACCACGTCGGCGGGGTCGGCGAGCAGGTCGGGCTGGCGGTCGGGGTCGCGCAGCAGGTCGATGAGGCCGCGCAGGTCCTCCAGCACCTGGTGCCCGGTCTCGCGGATGTCGGTGAGGGCGTCGGCGACGGGCCCGTCGGGGGCGGTGTAGCGGGCGGCGCTGGCCCGCAGCACCATGGCGCCGACGTGGTGGGCGACGATGTCGTGCACGTCGCGGGCGATGCGCTCGCGTTCGGCGAGCTGGTCGGCGCGGACCTGCGCCACGGTGAGCCGGGTGGACTCCCGTACGCGCAGCCGTTCGGCGGCGGCGGCGGCCTGTTTCATGCCCAGGTAGCGGCCGATGGCGACGGGGGTGATGACGAGGGCGCAGAGCACGGCGGCGCGGAAGCCGGTGACCTCGGTGCCGGGCCCGACGACGGCGATGGCGGCGAGCAGGCAGGTGGCCAGGTAGGCGACGACGGTCCAGGTCCAGGAGGCGACGCGCATCGCGAACACGCCGAGGGCGATGAGCGTGAGCACCAGGCAGCTGTTGACGACCTCGGGCAGGTAGCTGTCGGCGGCGACGAGCACGATGCCCTGGAGGAGGAAGACGAGGCCGGGCAGCCGTCTGGCGACGCCGAGCGCGAGCCCGGCCCCGACGGCGAACAGGCCGATGACCCAGGCGGGGTGGCCGCCGCTGTGCCAGCTCGTCCAGGTGCTGAGGACGGTCTGGGCGACGCCGCCGGCGGCCAGGAGCACGTCGGGGGTGACGTCGCGGTGTTCGAGCTCGCCTATCGAGCCGCGCAGGTAGCCGCCGACGATCACGGGGAAGACGGTGATGCCCGCGGCGTACATCAGCGAGGTGCTGGTGAAGGCGATGCCGGGGTCGGCGAGGTTGAGCCCGGTGGCGACGCCGCTGGCGGCCATCGCCATGATCACCGATCGCCAGCCGGCGCTGTAGGCGGTGACGCCGACGGCGACGAGCAGCAGCACCTGGGCGGTGTTGGAGCTGAAGGCGTCCAGCCGGTCGGTGCAGATCAGCGCAACCGACAACCACAGCGCGGTGGGCAGCGGACAGCGCCGCACGAACCCCATGGGCGCGCCGACCAGCAGCGCGAAGGGTCCGACCGTGTATGCGGGCGGCAGGTCGCCGATCCGCGCCTGGCCGGACATCAGCAGGTCGAGGCTGACTCCGGCGGCGGCGAGGAGCAGGTCGAGGGGCGCGCCACGCCAACGCCAACTCATGCGTCAAAGGTATCCAGGTGGCACTCGTGGACAGTCCTCCCGGCGGAGGATGGCTTCTCCTCCTACTGGCCGGATCCCCGGCCCGATGACGGACTCCCGTACACGATCTTCGCACTTACCGTCGGTGCATGCCCAACGACAGCGCACTGTTCCTCGGTCAGTTCCTGCGTGCCCCGGCGACCATCGGCGCGTTCGCGCCCAGTTCCCAGCGGCTGGCTTCGGCGGTCTGCGCGCCGGTGCCCGAGCGCGGCGAGCCCACCGTCGTCGAGCTGGGACCGGGCACCGGCCCGTTCACGGCGGAGATCCAGCGCCGGCTGGCCGGGCGGGGGCACCACCTGGCGGTGGAGCTGAACGAGCCGATGGCGGCGCTGCTGGCCGAGCGGTTCCCGGCGGTGGACGTGGTGCACGGCGACGCGGCGGAGCTGACCGGGCTGCTGTCGCAGCGCGGCCTGCGGCAGGCGGACGTGGTGGTGAGCGGGCTGCCGTGGGCGGCCTTCCCGACGGAGCTGCAGCTCGCGCTGCTGGGCGCGGTGACGGCGGCGATGAGCCCGGCGGGGGCGTTCACCACGTTCTCCTACATCCACGCGATCCCGATGAGCTCGGCCCGCCGGTTCCGGTCGCTGCTGTCGGAGCGGTTCGAGGAGGTGGTGGCGGGGCGCACGGTGTGGCGCAACGCTCCCCCGGCGTTCGTCTTCCACGCGCGGCGCCCTCGCCCGCCGGCAGAACTTCCTTCTACGATGATGTGATGGACTTCACCCTCCCCGAATCCGCGCTGGCCGTGCGGAGCGGCGTGGCCGCCATCTGCTCCCGCTACGACCTGGACTACTGGCAGCGCTGCGAGAGCGACAAGCGCTGGCCGCAGGAGGTGTGGGACGAGCTGGCCAAGGGCGGCTGGCTGGGGCTGGCGGTGCCGGAGCGGTTCGGCGGCGGCGGGCAGGGGCTGCTGGAGCTGGCCGTGGCGACCGAGACGATCGCAGCCTCGGGCGCGGCGGGCGGGTCGGCGTTCACGTACGTGCTCACGCCCGGGTTCGGGGCGCTGACGCTGAGCCGTCACGGCAGCGCCGAGCAGCAGGCGGAGCTGCTGCCGTCGCTGGCGACGGGCGAGGTCGAGACGTGTTTCGCGCTGACCGAGCCGGACGCCGGGTCCAACGCGCTGGCGATCACGACGTCGGCGCGCCGCGACGGCGGCGACTACGTGATCAACGGGCAGAAGATCTGGATCACCGGGGTGCAGCGGGCCACCTGGATGCTGCTGGTCGCCCGGACGATCCCGGCGGCCGAGGCGCGCCCGCGCAGCGCCGGGCTGACGGTGTTCCTGGTGAACGTGCCCGAGGCGGTCGCGGCGGGGACGCTGACCTACCGGCCGATCCCCAAGATGGGCGCCAACACCACGCCGTCCAACCTGGTGTTCCTGGACGGCGTGCGGGTGCCCGCCTCGCGGGTCGTGGGGCGGCCGGATGAGGGCGCGGCCGTGCTGTGGGACATCCTCAACCCCGAGCGCGTCCTGCTGGCCGCCTCGGCGCTGGGCGGGGCCGAGGTGGCGCTGCGCGTCGCGGTCGACTACGCGAAGCAGCGCGAGGTGTTCGGCCGGCCGATCGGCGCCAACCAGGCCATCGCGTTCCCGCTGGCCCAGGTCAAGGCGAAGATCGAGCTGGCCCGCCTGATGATCTACAAGGCGGCGTGGTCGTTCGACCGGCGGCTGCCGTGCGGCACCGAGGCCAACATCGCCAAGCTGACCGCGTCGCAGGCCGCCTGGGAAGCGGCCGACGCCGCGTTCCAGACGCACGGCGGGATGGCCTACTCGCTGGAGTATCCCGTGGCCAGGCTCCTGGCCGACGCCCGGATCGGGAAGGTGGCACCTGTGACCGAGGAGCTCCTGCTCAACTACCTCGCGACCCAGGTGCTCGGCCTGCCCCGCGGCTTCTGACCCTCGCGGGCCGCTGCTTCGTCCCCCCGGGCGGCGTTCTCGGCCCCGGCAGACAGGCCCTGGGTCTGTCGCCCCGCTCCGCTCTCCGCCTACCCGCGGGGCGGGGGCGAAACCACTTGTTCAGCCGAAGGACGGGGGACGCTTCTCGCGCAGCGCGCGGACGCCTTCGGCCACGTCGGGGCCGGTGAAGCCGAGGAACTCCATGGCCAGCGAGGCGTCGAAGGACGGCCCGGCCAGGCGCAGCCAGTTGTTGAGCGCGTACTTGGTGAGCCGGACGGCCTCCTGGGCGCCGGCGGCGAGCCGGACGGCGAGGCCGAGGGCGGTCTCGTGCACCTCGTCGTCGTCGACGCAGAGGCTGACCAGGCCCATCCGCTCGGCCTGCTCGCCGGTGACGGGCTCGCACAGCAGCAGGTGGTATTTGGCCTTGGCCAGCCCGCACAGCAGCGGCCAGACGATCGCGGCGTGGTCTCCGGCGGCGACGCCGAGCCGGGTGTGGCCGTCGATGACGCGCGCGGTGCGGCCGGCGACGGAGATGTCGGCCAGCAGGGCGACGGCGAGCCCGGCGCCGACGGCGGGGCCCTGGATGGCGGAGACGATCGGCTTGGAGCAGTTGATCACGTTGTAGACGAGGTCGCGGGCCTCGGCGAACACGCGCATCCGGGTGGCGTGGTCGCGGGTCATGTCCTCGATCATCGACAGGTCGCCGCCGGCGGAGAACGCCTCGCCCTCGCCGCGCACCACGACGGCGCGCACGGAGTCGTCGCCGTCGATGTCGCGCCAGATCCCGGCCAGCTCGCGGTGGCCGGTGGCGTCGACGGCGTTGAGCCTGCCGGGCGCGCTGATCGTGACGCGCAGGACCCCGTCGGCGGGCGTGTCGGTGATGAGCCGCTCGTAGGTCACAGGAACTCCCTCAGCCGCCCGGCCACGTAGTCGCGGGCCTCGGCGGCCTGGTCGAACAGGCGCGGCAGGCCGAAGAAGCCGTGCACCGCGCCCTCGAAGCGGCGCACCTCGACCGGCACGCCCGCCTCGGCCAGCCGTTCGCCGTAGCGCTCGCCCTCGTCGCGCAGCACGTCGCAGCCCGCCGTGACCACGGTGGCGGGCGGCAGCCCGGCCGCCGACTCCAGCCGCAGCGGCGCCAGGCGCGGGTCGGCACGGTCGACGTCGCCGGCGTCGCCGGCGTACTGCCGCACGTACCAGTCCATCTCGGCGGCGTCGAGGCCGTAGCCCTTGGCGAACTCGCGGTAGCTGGGGGTGTCGAGGGCGGCGTCGAGGACCGGGTAGACGAGGACCTGGTGGGCCAGCCGCAGCCCGGCGTCGCGGGCCTGCCAGGCGGCCACGGCGGCCAGGTTGCCGCCCGCGCTGTCGCCGATCACCGCCACGCTGCCGGTGCTCTGGTAGAAGGCGGGCCGGGCGAAGATGTCGCGCAGCACGGTCCAGGCGTCGTCGGCCGCCGCCGGGAACGGGTGCTCGGGGGCGAGCCGGTAGTCGACCGAGACGACGACCGCGCCGGTGCGGATGGCGAGGTCGCGGCCGAGGGCGTCGTTGCGCTTGACGCTGCCGAACACCCAGCCGCCGCCGTGGAAGTAGACGAGCACGGGCAGCGGCTCGTCGCCCCGGTCGGCGCGGTAGATGCGGATCGGCACGTCCTCGGCCGTCTCGTCGCGGACGAACGGCAGCTGCGGCAGCGGCCCGCGCTGCTCGGCGAACCCGTCGACGGCCCGCAGCTCGTGGATCTTCTCCAGGTCGAGCGTGGCCAGGTCGGTGTTGAGGTCCGACGGATAGGCGGCGACGTAAGCCTGCGCCTGGGGGTGCAGCGGCATGATCCGAAGCCTAGCGGGCCGCTTCCACGAGCGCATCGAACAGGCCGTTGTCGTCGCCGCGTTCGGGGTGCCACTGCACGCCGACGGCGAAGCGGTGGCCCTGCAGTTCGACGCCCTCGACGACCTGGTCCTCGGCCCAGGCGACGGCCAGCAGGCCGGTGCCCAGGCGGCGCACCGACTGGGTGTGCGGGGCGACGACCTCGACGTGGTCGCCGACCGCCTTGCCGAGCTTGCTGGAGACGCTGACCTGGATGCGGTGGCGGGCGCCTGCCTCGCCGTGGCGGTCGCTCTCCAGCATCTCCGGCAGCCACGGGATGAGGGTGCCGCCCTGGGCGACGTTGAGCACGTGCATGCCGCGGGCGATGCCGAGGACCGGCACGTCGGCCCGCACGGCCGCCCGGGCCAGGGCGAGCTCGAAGCGGTCGCGCTGCGGCTGGGGGGCGGGGGCGCGCTCGTCCTGCTCGTCCCCGTAGGCCGACGCGGCGACCTCGACGCCGCCGGTCAGCACCACGCCGCGCAGGCCGCGTACGTAGTCGTCGGCCGCGTGGGGGGTGAGCGGGGGCAGCACCACGGGCGCGCCGCCGGCCCGTTCGACGGCCTTGGCGTAGGCCGGTGGTGAGAGCACGGCCTCGCGTACCCAGACGTCCCAGCGGGCGGCTTCGAAGTAGGCGGTGATGCCAATCAGCGGTCGGGACATGGCGATCTCCAGGGGGCGCTCTCTCCGGTGTGGCGTCGCCGGTCGCGGCAGCCACAGGCCCATCATGGCGCACTCCATTTCGCCTATGTCGCTTCTCCCACAGATCTCCTCGCTCCTGCCCGTCTGACGTTCTCCGGGTCCGGCGGCACTCTCGCGCCGCACTTGGGAGGGGAGATATGAAGAGAATTATCATTCACATTTACCGACCTAAATCCCATTGACGCTGAATGCTGCTAATAACCCTCCAGTTACGGATAGTTCAGATCCGCACCTCATTGGGGTGAATCGGTTGTGAGGTCCAGGAGGTGGTGTAACACTAGATTTCGAGCGATCGGACGTGCCGGGGTACTCCGGACGCTCGTCACCCGGAGCCGTCAGGGAGGTGGGACGACACGACCGGAATGCGTTTCCGGTCAATAGGACGGGTTGGGTATATGTCGTTGAATCCGCGCCTGGTCAAAGAGAGCTTCTCCATCATCGAACCGGTGGCCGGCAAGGCGGCCGCCTACTTCTACGGCCGCCTGTTCGCCGAGAACCCGCACCTGAGGGGCATGTTCCCGCCCTCGATGGACGTGCAGCGGGACCGGCTCTTCCATGCGCTGACCCGCATCGTGTGGAGCCTGGACAGCCCGGACAGCATGGCGTCATACCTGGGGCAACTAGGGAGGGACCATCGCAAGTACGGCGTCGTCGCCGACCACTACAGCGCCATCGGCTCGGCTCTGCTGGCCACCGTGCGGCGCTTCGCCGCCGCCGTCTGGACCGCCGAGATCGAGGCCGCCTGGGTCGCCGCCTACGAGGCGGCCGCCACGCTCATGATCGAGTCGGCCGAGGCCGACGCCGGGATGTCACCCGCGTGGTGGCTGGCGGAGGTCGTCGACCACGAACGCCGCCGCCCCGACATCGCGGTCGTCACGCTGCGGCCCACGCAGCACCTCCCGTTCACCGCCGGGCAGTACGTCAACGTGCAGACCGCGCGCTGGCCCCGGGTGTGGCGGACGTTCAGCATCGCCAACGCGCCGCGTCCCGACAACACCGTCCGCCTGCACGTGCGCTCGGTCCCCGGCGGCTGGGTCTCGACCACGCTCAACCGCGACACCCGCATCGGCGACACCGTCATGCTGGGGCCGCCGATGGGCACGCTGGCGCCGCCCGGCGAGGGCACGCGCGACCTGCTGTTCGTGGCGGGCGGCACCGGCCTGGCGCCGCTGAAGGCGATCATCGAGCAGGTGATCGCCTCCGGCGGCCGCCGCGGCGTCCACCTGCTGTACGGCGCCCGGACCTCCGGCGAGCTGTACGACCTGCCCGACCTGATCAGGATGGAGGCGTCGTACCCGTGGCTGCGGGTGCTGCCGGTGGTGTCGGACGAGCCGGGCTACGACGGGCTGCGCGGGCGGCTGCCCGAGGTCGCGCAGCGCTTCCACTCCTGGGCCGAGCACGAGGTGTACGTGTGCGGCCCGCCCCCGATGGTGAACGAGACGGTCCGGCGGCTGCAGGGCGACGGCGTGCCGCTGTCGCGCATCCACCGCGACGTGGTGCACGGGGAGGGGTGGATCGCCTGAGCGTCACCTGAAGGCGGCGGCGGTCTCCTCGTCGTTCGGCCAGAACGTCTCGATGGCCAGCTCGGAGACCGTCACGTCCACCGGCGTGCCGAAGGTGGCGATCGTGGTGAACATCGACAGCACCCGGTCGCCGTCCCGGATGCGCAGCGGGATCAGGATGTCGGCCGGCCCGGGCGCGCGCACCACGTTGAGGTCCACGCCCGGGTAGGTGTAGGCGGCGAGCTCGTCGTGCAGCTCGGCGAGCCGCCCGCTGCCCGACATCTCGGCCTGCCTGCGCAGCTGGTGCAGCAGGTGGGCGCGCACCTCGGGCAGGTTGACCAGCCTGCCGCCCATCGCGTCGGGGTGCAGCGACAGGCGCATCACGTTGACCGGCTCGGTCAGCAGCTCCGCCGGCGCGCCCGCCATGAACATCGCGGCCGCGGCGTTGGCGGCCACCAGGTCCCAGTTCGCGTCCACGACCAGCGCCGGGTACGGCTCGTGCCCGGCCAGGATCTTGTCGAGCGCCAGCCGTACGGACTCCATCTCCGGCGCGCGCACCTCGCGCTCGGGGAACACCGGCGCGAAGCCGGCGGCGACCAGCAGCCGGTTGCGGTGGCGCAGCGGCACCTCCAGCTCCTCGGCCAGGCGCATGACCATCTCGCGGCTCGGCCTGGCCCGCCCGGTCTCCAGGAAGCTCACGTGCCGGGAGGAGACGTCCGCCTCGATCGCCAGGTCGAGCTGGCTCACCCGGCGCCGCTGCCGCCACGAGCGCAACAAATCACCAAAAGTCTCATCTTGTATAGCAATGGCTCCCATGTCTGGCACCGTAGCGCTTCGCGGGAAGTGTCTCGATTACCTCCTGGGTAATCGTGCGGCAAATCGCCCAGTCCTCGCCAGTGCCCGCGCACGGCAGGGAACCACGTGGCACGATGGCCGGAAGCGAACATGGGAGCGATGCCATGACTGACGCAATGCTCGCGATCGGCACCCGCAAGGGCCTGTTCCTCGCCCGCTCCTCCGGCGGGAGCGCGTTCGAGATCGAGCCGATCCAGTTCTCCACGGTCGCGGTGCACGCGGTGGCGATCGACACCCGCGGCACGACCCCCCGCCTGCTCGCGGGCATCGAGTACGGCCACTTCGGCCCGTCGGTGCTCTACTCCGACGACCTCGGCAAGACCTGGCAGGAGGCCGACCGGCCGCCGGTCGTCTTCCCGGACGACACCGGGGCGACGCTCACGCGGGTCTGGCAGCTCACCCCGTCGCCGTCGGAGCCCGGCGTGGTCTGGGCGGGCGCCGAGCCGGCCGCGCTGTTCAGGTCCGAGGACGGCGGCGTCACCTACAGCCTCGTCGAGGGCCTGTGGGAGCACCCGCACCGCCCGCAGTGGCAGCCGGGCGGCGGCGGGCTGTGCCTGCACACGATCGTCTGCCACCCGTCCGACCCGCGCGTGATGGCGATCGCCGTCTCGGCCGCCGGCTTCTACCGCACCGCCGACGGCGGCCTCACCTGGGAGGCCGCCAACCAGGGCATCCGCGCGCCGTTCCTGCCCGAAGGCCAGCAGTACCCCGAGTTCGGGCAGTGCGTGCACAAGGTCGCCATGCACCCGTCCCAGCCCGGCCGCCTCTTCCTGCAGCACCACTTCGGCGTCTACCGCAGCGACGACTTCGGCGGCACCTGGCACGACATCGGCTCGGCGCTGCCGTCGGACTTCGGCTTCCCGATCGTGACCCACCCCGCCGAGCCCGACAGCGTGTACGTGCTGCCGCTGCACGCCGACGTGGACCGCACGCCCGTCGATCACCGCTACCGCCTCTACCGCAGCGACGACGCGGGCGGCGCCTGGCGCCCGCTGGAGCGCGGCCTGCCCGAGGGGCCGGTCTACGCGACCGTGCTGCGCGACGCGATGACGTTCTCCGAGGCCGGGCTGTTCTTCGGCACCCGCGACGGCGAGGTGCACGGCTCGCGCGACGCCGGCGAGACCTGGGAGCCGGTCGCCCGGCACCTGCCCGACGTGCTGACCGTGCGCGCGGCGGTGCTGTGATCCATGGCCAAGTCCGTGACCATGGTGGTCTTCGTGCTGCCCGCCTCGCTGCGGCGCTGGGTCAGCGGCCGTACCGAGGTGAAGGTGTTCGCGGTGGGCGCCGACCATGAGTCGCCGCCCACGCTGGGCTCGGCACTCGACATGCTGCGCCGCACCCATCCGCTGCTGGAGGAGCGGATCCGCGACGACTACGGGCGCATCCGCCGCCACATCAGCATGATCGTGTGCGGCGAGAACTCCCGCGGCCTCGGCGGCCTCGACTGCGCGCTGCCGCCGGGCGCCGAGGTCTACGTCCTGCCCGCCCTGGCCTGAGCCCGCCTACGGGGCGACGCGGCCGTTGGCGACGAAGGCGGCGTGGGTCAGGGGCATGAGCTCCGCCCACACCGCCTCCATCCGCTCGGCCACCATCTCGATCTCCCGCTGCGGGAACGACTTGACCCGGGCCTGCTCGTGCTGCGTGCGCAGCGACAGGAAGTGCATGAGCGAGCGGGCGTTGCAGGTGGCGTACATGGTGGAGAACAGGCCGACCGGCAGCACCGCGCGGGCCACCTCGCGGGCGATGCCGGCCTCCAGCATCTCCTCGTAGGCGGCGTAGGACTGGCGGTAGGACTCCTCCATCCGCTGCGTGACGAGCTTGTGCTGCTCGGCGGTGCCGTCGACGAACACGTAGCGGCCCGGCTTGCCCTCCTGCACCAGCTTGCGGTCCTCCCCCGGCACGTAGAAGGACGGCTGCAGCTCGCGGTAGCGGCCGCTCTCCTCGTTGTAGGACCAGCCCACCCGGTGGCGCTGGAACTCGCGGAAGACGAAGATCGGCGCGCTGACGAAGAAGGTCATGGAGTTGTGCTCGAACGGGCTGCCGTGCCGGTCGCGCATCAGATAGTTGATCAGCCCCTTGGACCGCTCGGGGTCCTTCTCCAGCTCCGCCAGCGACTGCTCGCCGGCCGTGGACACGCGCGCCGCCCACAGCACGTCGGTGTCGGACGCGCTGTGCTTGACCAGCTCCACCGTCACGTCGTCCAGAAACCGCACTCGAGGATCCCCCTTCGTCTCGACACAGGCCGCCCGCCATCGTACGCCCGCCGCGCCCCCCTCCGGAGCGCGGCGGGCGGACGTGGACCAGGTCAGCCCGTCAGCAGCGGCCGGCCGGCCGGTGGCGGGTGACCAGGTCGGTGTCGGCCGCGGTGCCGTCCAGCCACAGCACCTGCCGGTCCTCGCCGGAGGCGAACAGGTACTGGTCGCCGCGGTTGCACGAGACCCTTTCCAGCTCGCCGCCCGCGATCGGCAGCTGGAACAGCTTGGGCAGGTCGTCGTTCGTCAGGCCGAAGCCCATCTGCTCGGCGATCGTCACGTAGCCGTCGCCGGCGTCGAGCCAGTAGGACATCGGCGCGTCGGGTCCGTCCGGGACGAGCGTGGTCACGCCCGTGCCGTCCAGGCCCGCCCGGCTCAGGCCGGCGGTGTAGTCGCCGTCCTCGTTGTGCGTCCAGACGGCGTACCGGGAGGTCAGCACCAGCATGCCGGCCCGCGAGCCGGGCACCGGCAGCACCGTCTCCCTCCCGCTCGCCACGTCGTACACGGCCGGGACGCGCTCCGCGCCGCGCACGCGGACGTAGCCGAGCCTGCCGTCCTTCAGCGACGGGAACACGCCGGTCACGTCCTCGGCGGCGGTGACCAGGACCGGCGCCGCGCCGCCGCGCTTGACCCAGATCTCGCTGCGCTGCGTGGCCAGGTCCTGCTCCTCCCAGGCGACGACGTCGCCCTCGACGGCCAGCTGCACGAGGTAGCCGGTCGTCTCGTGCACCGTCGTCTCGGGGGCGCCGCCGTCCAGCGGCCTCGACAGGATGCGGAATCGGGTCTGGGCGTCGTCGAAGGACCCCCACACGGCCCGCTCGCCGTCGGTGACGGGGATGTAGTTCCACTCGGCGTTCTGCGACAGCCTGACCAGGGCGCCGCCGCGCAGCCGGCCGGTGTGGACGGAGCTGGGCTCATCCGCGGAGGCGCTGTTGTTCATCACCACGTAGCGGCCGCCGGCCAGGTCCGGGGCGAAGAACGCCTCCGTCAGCCCGTCGGCGACGACGCGGCTGTCGGTGCGGATGCGCCGGTCCCAGCCCGGCTTGATGCCGTGCCGGTCGAACGCCAGCGCCACGGCCAGCCGGTCACGCGCCGGCAGGCCCGCCGCGCGGGCGGCCGACTCCACGGCGCGGCGGCCGTCCAGGAACTCGTCCAGCGGCGTCATGTACTCCGTCAGCGCCTTGTAGACGAGCTTGTCGGCCTTGGCTCCGCCGATCTTCTCCCGGATGTCCCACAGCGCGCCGGAGAAGATCGTCGAGTTGAGGTGCACGCCGCCGCCGTCCAGGCTCACGGTCACGCCGATGTAGTCCTCGGTGGCGTCGCGGCCGTCGTCCAGGTCGCGGATCGCGCACTGGGCCGGCGGCAGCGTCTTGCACAGCCGCTCGCCCAGCAGGCTCGCGTCCGGGTCGGACATGGGGACGCCGAGCGCGTCGACCTCCACGGCGTTGCCGAAGTAGTCGGCCAGGCCCTCGTTCATCGCACCCGACTGGCCCAGGTAGACCAGGTCGGCGCTGTTGGTGATGACGCCGTGGGTCATCTCGTGGCCGACGACGTCCAGGCCCGCCGCGAACGAGTGGTAGTCGGGCCCGCCGCCGCCGTAGACCATCTTGGTGCCGTCCCAGAACGCGTTGGCGAACGGCTGGCCCTCGAAGGTGACGTTGACGACCGAGTACATGCTGCCGCCCGCGCCGTCGAGCCCGTCACGGCCCAGGCCGCGGTAGAACGCGTACACCTGGCCCGCGCCCCAGTGGGCGTCCACCGCGCCGCTGGCGGTGTGCTGCGGGCCGAACCGCGCGGTGGCCGACTCGGCGAGCTTCGCGTCCGCCGGGACGCCGCCGCCGAGGAACTCGGTGACGTCCCGGCCCGCGGCGTCGTAGGTGAGGATCTCGCCGGTGGTCCCGTTCCACATCGGGCGGGAGCGGTCACGCAGCTCGTGCGCGCCGTCGGCGCGCCGGAAGGCGGGGAACGTCACCTCGCGGCCGTCCGAGGTCGCGCCGCTCGCCTCCACCGGCCCCTCGGGGGCCGCGAAGTGCAGCCGGTCCACCGCGAACAGCGGGCGGCCGGAACGGGCGTCCACGTACGCGTCGCGCACGAACGGGCGCCCGGCCGTCACACCGCTGAGCGGCACCCGCCAGGCCAGCACGCCGGCGCCGCGCGGCACCACGACCAGCTCGCCCGCGCCGGCCTTCACGGTCCGCCGGTCCGTCCGGTCGCGGACCAGCGTGGCGACCGCCAGCCGACCGGCCAGCTCCGCGCCGACCGTGGGGACCGGGTCGACCTTCAGCTCGGTGAGGAACCGGCCGCCCGCCCCGGTGACCGTCCGCACGCCGTTCTCGGTGCGGAAGCGGACCAGGTACTGGCCGCCCAGCACCGGCAGGTTCCGGTAGCGCTGGGCGAACCTGACCGTCTCGTCCTTGCCATCCTTGACCGTGCGTAAGTGCACCAGGTCGGTGGGATCCAGGTGATACCGCGGATCGGCCAGGTGCGCCTTGGCCGCGGCCACCGGGTCCCCCGCCGCGGCGGGCTCGGCGAGCCCGCTCACCTCGGCGGGAGCCTCGGTGCCGGCGCGCGGCTCCACCGCGGGCGGCGGCGGATCGTCGGCGTGCGCCGTTCCGGGTACGGCCAGCGCGACGGTCAGCGCGACCAGGAGAGTGATGGGACGCCAGGACACGACACCTCCAGGTGTGGCGTAGGGGTCTGGCGCCCTCGATCATGACCGCGCCCTTGACGGTCAGACAAATAACGATTCGATCACCCAAATTGGGAAATTCCCCTCACCAAACCGCCCCACCGCACCCGCGCCCCGCACGGGAGCGCACTTCCCCGCCCAGCTTCCTCACGGGCGCGGCCCCCGCAGGCGCCTTTCACGGGCACAGGCCCCGGGCAGGCGTACCGCGGGGCGGCCTCTCTCCCGGGTGGACCCACCTGGGTGTGGCGGGCTGGGGTGCGGCGGACGCGGTGTGGCGGGGCCCTGGGTTGGGGCGGGGCCCTGGGGTTGGGGCGGGGCCCTGGCTGGGGCGGGGGCCTGGGGGGCGGGCGGGGCCTGGGCTGGGGCCTCGGGCTGGGGGCCTCGGGCTGGGGCCTCGGGCTGGGGGCCTGCGGGTGGGGTTAGAGGCGGTAGATGCGGCGGGCGTTGCCGGAGCCGATCATGGAGGCGATCCGGGCGGCGTCGGCGGGGCTCCATTCGCCGTCGTCCAGGCGCTCCTTGAGGGCGCGGGCGAGGCCGAGGCGGAAGTAGACGGCCGAGAGCAGGCAGGTCTCGGCGACGCCCCGGGTGCCCGACCCGTACAGGATCTTGTGGAAGGGGGCGAGTTCGAGCAGGTCGGCGAGGACGCGGCCGGAGCCGGAGGCGGTGCGGGCGAGGGCGGGGCCGGCGTCGAGGTAGACGTGCGGGAAGACGTGCGCGAGGTGACCGGCGTGCCGCTGGTAGGGGTAGCAGTTGAGGAGGACGACCGGCACGCCGGTGGGCTGGAGGGCGCGGATGAAGCCGGTGAGCGCGGCCGGGTCGGCGCCGCGCAGGGGGGTGCCGGCGTCGGCGGCGCCGGTGTGGAACTGCAGGGGCAGGCCGCGTTCGCGGGCCAGGTCGGCGGCGGTCCAGAGCAGGTGGCGCAGCAGCACCGGCTCGGTGAGCGGCTGTTTGGGGTCGGACAGGCGGCGGTTGGCGGCGGCGATGACGGAGCCGCGGCTGGGCCGGGCGGGTTCGAAGGCGAGGCCGAGGCGGGCGGCGGCGGTCGTCTTGAGCCCGACGGCGCGGCCGGCGCGGGCGGCGAGCTCGTCGGCGAGGCTGTCGAGGTAGTCGAGGGCGACGCTCGCGGTCTCGGCGACGTCCTGTTCGACGTGTTCGACGCGGAGGATCTCGTCGGCGGCGGCGGCGCCGGCGCGGCCCATCTCGCCGGCGGTGAGCAGGCCGAGGTTCTCGGCACCGCTCTCGACGAGGAAGGCGACGATGCCGGCGGCGCGCAGGAGCAGCCGGTTGGCTTCGGCGGGCCCGAGCTCGGCCCGGCGGGCGAGGTAGAGGGAGGGGGCGGCGTGGGGTTCGAGGCCGAGGACGGGGGCGCACCAGCGGCGGATGGCGGCGCCGGCGGGGGTGTCGAAGTGGGTGGTGCCGGGCGGCGCGGGGCTGGTGTCGTCGTTGATCAGCAGCTCGAAGCGGGCCCGGGACAGCTCGTCGCGGCGCACCCCGTGGCAGGCGTGGTCGACGAGCGGGGCGAGCAGGGCCTCACGCACCGTGTCCGGCAGGTCTACGGGGAGCATGCGGGGAACTCTAGGCGTTCTCCGCACGCCCCCGTGGACGTTTTACCGACGAAAGGGCCTCACCTGCGGGAAAGCCGCAGCACGTTGGCGATGATCTTCGCGCCCGCGCCCCCTTCGGCGGTGAGGATGGACTCGGGGTGGAACTGGACGGCGAAGCGGCGGTTGGCGGTGTCCTCCAGGGCCATCACGTTGCCGTCGGGGGTGACGGCGGTGGCGGTGAAGCCGACGACCCCGGGCACCTTGGCGTGCAGCGAGTGGTAGCGGGCCGCGGTGAACTCCTCGGGGAGCCCGTCGAGCAGGGCGCTGCCGCCGAGCCGGGAGACGCGGCCGCGCTTGCCGTGCTCGGGGTAGTCGAGCAGTTCGAGGGAGCCGCCGGCGTGCTCGACCATGGCCTGCAGGCCGAGGCAGACGCCGAAGACGGGCAGGTCGCGCGCGTAGATCTGGTCGATCAGCGCCGACATGCCGAAGTCGGTCGGCCAGCCGGGGCCGGGTGAGAGCACGACGAGGTCGGGCCCGATCTCGTCGATCATGGCGGGCGGGAAGCCGTGGCGCAGGGTGACGACGTCGGCGCCGTCCTGCCGGAAGTAGTCGGCGAGGGTGTTGACGAAGGAGTCCTCGTGGTCGACGAGCAGCACCTTCATGCCCTGGCCGGGCTGCGGCCTGGGCTCGGCGACCGGTTCGGCGCCGGGCCGGTTGACGGCGGCGAGCGCGCCGAGCAGGGCGCTGGCCTTGAGCTCGGTCTCGCGCTCCTCGGCCTCGGGGTCGGAGTCGAACAGCAGTGTGGCGCCGGCCCTGACGATGGCGATGCCGTCCTTGATCTGGGCGGTGCGCAGGGTGAGGCCGGTGTTCATGGAGCCGTCGAAGCCGATGAAGCCGATGGCGCCGCCGTACCAGCGGCGGGTGGTGGCCTCGTGGTCCTCGATGAACTGCATGGCCCAGGTCTTGGGCGCGCCGGTGACGGTGACGGCCCACATGTGGGTGAGGAAGGCGTCGAGCGCGTCGAACTCGGGGCGCAGCCTGCCCTCGATGTGGTCGACGGTGTGGATGAGGCGGGAGTAGAGCTCGATCTGGCGGCGGCCGATGACGTTGACGGTGCCGGGGACGCAGATGCGCGACTTGTCGTTGCGGTCGACGTCGGTGCACATGGTCAGCTCCGACTCCTCCTTGACGCTGGACAGGAGGGTGCGGATCGCCTCGGCGTCCTCGACCGGGTTGCTGCCGCGGGCGATGGTGCCGGAGATGGGGCAGGTCTCGACACGGTCGCCGCTGACGCGCACGTACATCTCGGGTGAGGCGCCGACGAGGTGCTCGCCCTCGCCGAGGCTGATGATGAACTCGTACGGGGCGGGGTTGCTCTTGCGCAGGCCCCGGTAGAAGGCGGCGGGGTCGGTGCAGGTGGCGTGGAAGATCTGGCCGGGCACGACCTCGAACAGGTCGCCGCGCTTGAAACGTTCCTTGGCGGCGGCGACGACCTTGGCGTACTCGCCCTTGACGGGGTCGGGGGGCAGCTCGCCCGGGGCGACGGCGGGCGTGGTCTCGCCGGTGCGCTCCAGGCCGCGGGTGGTGGCGCCGTCGACGGTGAACTCGTAGCGCAGCTCGCGGCAGGTCTCGCGCTGCCGGTCGATGACGACGAGCCGGTCGGGCAGGTGCAGGACGAGGTCGCGCTGGTCGTCGGGGCGGACGAGCTGCTGCCTGATGGGCTCGAACTGGAAGGCAAGGTCGTAGCCGAAGGCGCCGTAGAGGCCGAGGTGCGGGTCGTCGCCCTTGAAGGCGGCGATGACCTCGCGGATGGCGGTGAAGACGGTGGGGCGGCGGCTGCGCATCTCCTCGGGCAGCAGGTCCTCCGATTCGGGGACGTGCACCTGGACGAGGTCGGCGGTGGGCTCCTCGACGGGCTTGCCCGCGGCGAGCAGGCAGGAGGCGACGGCGGGCAGCACGACGCGGCCGCGCTCGTTGAGCGCCCTGGCCGAGATGACGCGGCCCTTGGCGACGAGCTCCAGGCAGGGGTCGACGTAGCCGAAGGCCCATCGGCTGTAGCGGCCCGGGTAGTCCATGCCCGAGGAGAAGGCGCCGCCGCGCCGCTCGCCGAGGGCGGTCACGATCTCTTCGAGCGCGTCCTCGGACACCTCGCGCACTTCGCGCTCGACGCCGACGCCCCCGGCGGTGGTATATCCGCTCGTCTCCACTGCTGCCCCTTTGAATGTCACAAGCCCCGGGGCGAACACGACAAAGGCCGCCAACCGGGGCGGCCGTCCGTTTGAGGTATGCGAATCCCGC
Organism: Nonomuraea sp. NPDC049725; assembly: GCF_040674795.1. Taxonomy (NCBI): domain Bacteria; kingdom Bacillati; phylum Actinomycetota; class Actinomycetes; order Streptosporangiales; family Streptosporangiaceae; genus Nonomuraea; species Nonomuraea sp. NPDC049725. The sequence continues at coordinate 127,044 of NZ_JBFANJ010000013.1, forward strand.
GCCGCCTAGGAGCGGCGCCACCACTGAAGCCGGGCGCGATTTCGCATGGGAACAGGCTACTCCGTCCCATCAAGATCGCGCAATGCGACACGCCTTGCATTTACAATACAGTGTTGTACTGTATTGGAATGATCGGCACGCTGCCCACCACCCGGACCAGCCCGTTCGACCCGCCCGAGGCGCTGGCGGAGATCCGCGCCGAGCGGCCCGTCACGCGGCTGGCCTACCCCGACGGCCACGAGGGCTGGCTCGTCACCGGCCACGCGCAGGCCCGCGCCGTGCTGGCCGACCCGCGCTTCAGCTCGCGGCCCGAGCTGCGCCACCACCCCGTCCCCGGCCCGGCCGCCGGCGGGACGGGGCAGCCCTCGCCGCCCGGCATGTTCACCTCCATGGACCCGCCCGACCACACCAGCTACCGCCGCCTGCTCACCGGCCAGTTCACCGTGCGCCGCATGCGGCAGCTCACCAGCCGCACCGAGGAGCTCGCCACCGGCCTGCTGGACGCGATGGAGGCCGGCGGCAAGGAGGCCGACCTGGTGGCGGCGTTCGCCGGGCCGCTGCCCGCCCTGGTGATCTGCGAGCTGCTCGGCGTGCCCGATTCCGGGCGCGACCGCTTCCAGCGGCAGGCCCGGGCGCTGTCCAGCCTGGAGGTGACGCGGGAGGAGCAGATCGCCGCCTACCTGGAGCTGCGCGAGATGATGCGCGAGCTGGTCACGGCCAAGCGGGCGGCGCCGGCCGACGACCTGCTCAGCGGGCTGACGGCCAGTGACCTGACCGACGACGAGCTGGCCGGCGTCGGCTTCACGCTGCTCGGCGCCGGGCTCGACACGACCGCCAACCAGCTCGCGCTCGGCGTGTTCGCGCTGCTGTCCGACCCCGATGCCGCACGCGCGCGGGCACTGCGCACGAACCCGGCGGAGGTCGTCGAGGAGCTGCTGCGCTACCTGAGCGTCATCCCGTTCCTGCTGCGGGTGGCGCTGGAGGACGTCGAGCTGGACGGCCACACGATCAGGGCCGGGGAGACGGTGACGGTGTCGATCCAGGCGGCCAACCGCGACCCGCTCCGCTTCGCCGAGCCCGACCTGCTCGACCTGGGCCGCGCGGCGGGCGGCCATCTGGCGTTCGGGCACGGCATCCACCAGTGCCTGGGCCAGCAGCTCGCCCGCGTCGAGCTGCTGGCGGGCCTGCCGGCGCTGTTCGAGCGCTTCCCCGGGCTGCGCCTGGCGGTGGCCCCGGAGCGGGTGCCGCTGCGCACCGACATGCTCATCTACGGCGTCCACGCGCTCCCGGTGACGTGGGAGTGAGCGGCGTCCAGCGGCCGGCCGGGCGGCCGCGCAGCCAGGAGGCCGACGCCGCCATCCTCGCCGCCGCGCTCGACCTGCTCATCGAGCGCGGCGCGGGCGAGACGAGCATCGAACGGGTGGCCCAGCAGGCAGGCGTCACCCGGGCCACGGTCTACCGCCGCTTCCCCGGCAAGACCGAGCTGCTGGTCCGGGCGATCGTGGCGGCCCACCACGACGAGGAGCCGCCGCCCGAGTGGCGCGACGTCGACCACATGCTGACCGACTGGGCGGCCTACCTGTCGGTGCCGCGCCACCGCCGCCTGCTGCGCCGCCTGTACGGGTCGGTGGACGACTACCCGGAGCTGCTGTCGGCCTACCTGGCGGCCAACGGAGGCCTGCGGGCCTCGGCGGTGCGCGAGACGCTGCGGCGGGCGGCCGAGTCGGGGCGGCTGCCGCCCGAGCGCGACCTGACGGCCGTCCAGCAACTGCTCAACGGGGCGATCCTGCACCACCTGGGCTTTCATCCCGACGGCGGCGAACCAGCCGAGATGAAGGCGTATCTGGTCGGCATGCTGGAACAGGTGGGATACCGGACCACCTGACAGGAGCGCCGTAAGGATCTAGGTTGGGCAGTCATGGAGCGGCCCTTGGCGTGGCGGTCGATCACCGTGATCGCGGTCCTGCTGTCCGGCGTTCTGCTGGCGGTCAGCGGCGGCTACGGCTACCACCGTGACGAGCTGTACTTCCGCGTACTGTCACAGCACCCCGACTGGGGCTACGTCGACCAGCCGCCGCTGACGCCGATGATGGCCCGGCTGGCCATCTGGGTGTTCGGCGACACGCTGACCGCGCTGCGGGTGCCGCCCGCGCTGGCGGTGGCGCTGCTGGTGGTGCTGGTGGCGCTGATCGCCCGCGAGCTCGGCGGCGGGGCGGCGGCGCAGACGATGGCGGCGCTGGGCACGGCGGGCGGCGCGTTCACGCTCATCGCCGGGCACGTGCTGCTGACGCTGAGCTTCGACCTGGCGCTGTGGTCGGGCGCGATCCTGTTCGTGCTGCGGGCGCTGCTGCGCGCGGAGCCGCGCTGGTGGCTCGCGGCGGGCGCGGTGATCGGGGTGGCGAGCTACAACAAGCACCTGATCGTGCTGCTCGTGCTGGGGCTGGCGGCCGGACTGGTCACGGCCGGGCCGCGCCGGGTGCTGGCGAGCCCGTGGCTGTGGGCGGGCGCGCTGGTGGCGGCCGTGCTGGCGGCGCCGAACCTGGTCTACCAGATCACCCACGGGTGGCCGCAGCTGGAGATGGCGGCGGCGCTCAGCGAGAACAAGGGCGCGGAGATGCGGGCGCTGTTCGTGCCCATGCAGGTCGTCCTGTTCGGGCCGGTGGTCGCGGTGATGGCGGCGTTCGGGTTCGTGCGGCTGTGGCGTGACCGGCGGGTGCGGGCGCTGGCCGTCGCCTACCCGGTGGCGGCGGGGCTGACGCTGATCAGCGGCGGCCGGTTCGACTACTCGGCGGGGCTGGTCCTGATGCTGTTCGCGGCGGGCTGCGTGGCCGCCGAGGCGGCCGGGCGGCGGCGTGACGCGCTGGTGTCGCTGGGCGTCAACACCGCCGGGTGCGCGCTGTTCGCGCTGCCGCTGATCCCGCTGACGGTGCTGGCCTCGACGCCGGTGCCGGCGGTCAACGAGGTGGCCCGCGAGTCCGTCGGCTGGCCGGAGCTGAACGCCACCGTGACCGACGTCCTGTCCACGCTCACGCCGCAGGAGCGCGCCCGCGCCGTGGTGATCGCCGGCAACTACGGCGAGCACGGCTCGCTCGCCCGTGCGGGCGTCCCGCGCGTGTACGCGGGCCACAACCAGCTCTGGCAGTACGGGCCGCCGCCCGAGAGCGGGGACGTGGCGGTCCTGATGAACATCGGCAGGCGGCTGCGCGACGGGCAGTTCGCCACCTGCGAGGAGAAGGGGCGGGTCGGCAACCGGGCCGGGATCGAGAACGAGGAGGCGGGCATGCGGGTGTGGTTGTGCCGCGGCCTGGAGCGGCCCTGGAGCGCCACCTGGCACAATTGGCGACATTTCAGCTGACCAGATTACATTTCAGAACTTGTCAATTTTTGTTGGAGAATGCCCCTTGCATTCTCAACATCATCTCTTCACTCTTCTCCACAGAGGCGTAAAGATCACCTCTGCACCATCGCGGTGAAGGAGAACTTGTGCCGAGCACCCCCCGCTGGCGTGCGCTCCTGGTGGGAGCGATCACATCGTTAAGTCTCGTCATCCCGCCCGGCGTGGCCCAGGCCGCCCCGGATCCCGGCAAGATCAGCGACTCCGTCCAGGCCCAGCTCGACGGTGACGGCAAGGCGACGTTCTGGGTGCGCATGAAGGGCGAGGCCGACCTCGGCGGCGCGCGCCGGGCCACCACCAAGGAGGCCAAGGCCGAGCGCGTCTACGAGGCCAAGACCGCGCGGGCCAGGACGTCCCAGGCGGCCCTGCGCAAGCTGCTGGAGTCCAACGGCGCCGACCACACCCCGTTCTGGATCGTCAACGCAGTCAAGGTGACGGCCGGTCCGAAGCTGGCCGCCGAGATCGCCAAGCTGCCCGAGGTGGACAGGATCGACCCGATCCGCACCGTATTGCTGCCCAAGCCGGTCCCCGGCAAGGCCGAGGTCAAGGTGAACGCGGCCGAGTGGAACGTCGACCGGGTCGGCGCCCCCCGCGTGTGGAGCGAGCTCGGCAACCGCGGCGAGGGCATCGTGGTCGCCAACATCGACAGCGGCGTGCAGTTCGACCACCCGGACCTGGCGGCGGCCTACCGCGGCCGCGCCCCGGACGGCTCGCTGCGGCACGACTACAACTGGTTCGACCCGGGCCGGGTCTGCCCGAGCGCGGCCCCGTGCGACAACAACGGGCACGGCACGCACGTGATGGGCACGATGGTCGGCGCCGGCGGCATCGGCGTGGCCCCGGGCGCCCGGTGGATCGCGGCCAAGGGCTGCGAGACCAACACCTGCACCGACGCCTCGCTGCTGGCCGCGGGCCAGTGGGTCCTGGCGCCGACGGACCTGAACGGCGAGAACCCGCGCCCGGACCTGGCGCCGGACATCGTCAACAACTCCTGGGGCGGCGACGGCTTCGACCCCTGGTACAAGGCGACGGTCGAGGCGTGGGTGGCGGCCGGCATCTTCCCCATGTTCGCCAACGGCAACGAGGGCCCGGCCTGCGACACCAGCGGCTCGCCCGGCCAGTACCGGGTCAGCTACAGCGCGGGCGGCTTCGACGTGAACAACGCGCTGTACACGAACTCCAGCAAGGGCGAGGGCGAGGACGGCGAGATCAAGCCGAACATCGCGGCCCCGGCGGTCAACGTGCGCTCCTCGGTGCCGGGCGGCTCCTACGCCTCCTACACGGGCACCTCGATGGCCTCGCCGCACGTGGCGGCCACGGTGGCGCTCATCTGGTCGGCGGCGCCGAGCCTCCAGGGTGACGTGGACGCCACCCGGCCGCTGCTCGACAGCACCGCGATCGACGTGGCCGACACCGCCTGCGGCGGCACCGCGGCCGACAACAACATCTGGGGCGAGGGCAGGCTGGACGCCTACGCCGCCGTCCAGGCCGCGCCGCAGGACGGCCTCGGCGGGCTGTCGGGCACGGTCACCTCGGGCGGCGCGCCGCTGGCCGGGGTCACGGTGACGACGGACGGCCCGACCTCGCGCAGCGTCGTGACCGGCGCGGACGGCACGTACGCGTTCGTCCGGCTGCTGCCGGGCGAGTACCGGGTGAAGGCGGAGAAGTTCGGCTACGACGCCGCCACGGCGACGGCGGCCGTGACCGCCGGCGCGACGGCCACGGCGGACGTGACGCTGGTCCAGCAGGCCACCGGCGTGGTGTCGGGCGTCGTGAGCACCGCCGGCACGCCCGAGCCCGGCGCCCGCGTGGCGGCCAGGGGGACCCCGCTGAGCGCGGTGTCCGACGCCTCGGGCCGCTACGAGCTGACGCTGCCGCACGGCGAGCACGTGCTGGAGGTCACGCCGTCCTCGCGCTGCGCGAGCCCCGCGACGGCGGCCGTCACGGTGTCCGGGGACGTGACCGAGGACGTCGAGCTGCCGTTGCGCGGCGACGACTTCGGCTACACCTGCCGCAGCGCCCCGGCGCCCTATGTGGCGGGCACCGACAAGCTGGCGCTCACCGGCGACGACGAGGCGCTCCAGGTGACGCTGCCGTTCGCGGTCCCGTTCTACGGCGCCGGCCAGAGCCGGGCGTGGGTGGCGACCAATGGGTTCGTCACGTTCGCGGCCGACCGGGTGGTGGCGGCGGGCAACAGCAGGCTGCCCGCGACGGCCACGCCGAACAACGCCGTCTTCCCGTTCTGGGACGACTTCGTGGTGGACGCGCAGGCCGGCGTCTACACGGGCGTTACCGGGACGGCGCCGCACCGGCAGTTCGTGGTCGAGTGGCGCAACGTCCGCTTCTACGCCGACGCCACGCAGCGGGTGTCGTTCGCGGCGCTGCTCGGCGAGGACGGCACGGTGAGCTACCGGTACAAGGACGTCGAGAGCGAGCGCGACCAGGGCGCGGCGGGGACCGTCGGCATCGAGAACGCGGCCGGCGACGACGCGCTGCAGTACCTCTACGAGGAGCCGGCGCTGGCCACCGGTCAGGGCCTGACATTCAGCGCCTCCCGCCACGGCCTGGTGACGGGCGTGGTCACCGACGCCAACGACGGCGACCCGCTGCCGGGCGCGACCGTCAAGGTGGGCGACGTGGCGACGTTCACCACGGGCGCCGACGGCGGCTTCTACGGCCAGCTCCTGGCGGGCGACTACGAGGTGGTCGTGTCCAAGGAGCACTACGGCACCTTCACCCAGGCGGTCACCGTCGCCCCGGCCACGGTGACCGAGGTGGACACGGCGCTGGTGACGGGCCGGGTGGCCGCCTCGACGGCCGAGGTCACGGTGGTGATGCCGGCGGACGCGAGCAGGAAGCGGACGCTGGAGCTGACGAACCTCGGCTCGCCGACGCCGTACACGGTCGCCACCGACCCGGCGGGCGGCTGGCTCGGCGTCACGCCGGCCTCCGGCGAGCTGGCCAAGGGGCAGAAGGCGACGCTGGAGGTCACGGTGTCGAGCGACGGCGTGGCGGCCGGCACGGCCCGCGCCGGGAAGCTCGTCATCAAGTCCGCCAGCGGCCGGCAGCCGGTCATCGAGGTGACGGTGACGGTCGTGGTGCCCAAGCACCAGGTGGCCGTCGACGTGGGGGCGCGCCGCGCGTCCACCGACGCCGCCGGTGACGCCTGGACGCCCGACGCCCGCTACCGGGAGGGCGGTCACGGGTACGTGGGCAGCGGCACCCGCGAGCGCGACACCCGCAGGACCATCGAGGGCACCGAGGAGCAGACGCTGTTCCGCACGGCCCGCGAGGGCATGCTGGAGTACCGCTTCGACGGGGTGCCGGCCGGCGTCTACACGGTCGAGCTGGACTTCGCCGAGATCCGCGGCATGGACATGGGCCGGCGGGTGTTCGACGTGCTCGTCGAGGGCCAGCTCGCCATCCCGGCGCTCGACCTGGCCCTGGAGGCGGGCACGTACACGGCGGTCAGCAGGCAGTACACGGTCCGCGTCAGCGACGGCCAGCTCAACGTGCGCTTCGCCACCCGGCAGGGGGCGACGATCGTGAACGCGATCCGCGTCTCCGAGCGGCCGGACAAGACCGCGCCCTAATCAGCGCCGTTTACAGCTGATGCCGCCCGGGCTACCACCGCCCGGGCGGCATCTGTTACTGGTGGGTCATGCGACGTGTGCGGATCCATCGCGATCTTCCCGTGGAGATGCCCGACGGCGTGGTGCTGCTCGCCGACCGCTACGAGGCGCCCGGCGGTGGCCCGGCTCCGGTGGTGCTGATCCGCTCGCCGTACGGCAGGCGGGGCGTGTTCGGGTTCGTGTACGGGCGCGGCTTCGCCCGCAACGGCTTCCACGTGGTGATCCAGAGCTGCCGGGGCGGGTTCGGCTCCGGCGGGCAGCTCGACCCGCTGGGCGACGAGCGGGACGACGGCCTGGCCACGCTCGGCTGGCTGCGCGGGCAGCCGTGGTACGGCGGGTCGCTGGCCATGTTCGGCCCCTCCTACCTGGGCTACACGCAGTGGGCGGTGGCGGCCGAGGCCGGGCCCGAGCTGAAGGCGATGGCCACGCAGATCACCGCCTCCCAGTTCCGCGACGCCGCGTACGTGGGCGGGGCGTTCGCGCTGGAGTCGGCGCTGAGCTGGACGACGCTGACGGACGCGATGTCGCGCCGGTTCGGCGGGGCGGCGGCGCCGCTGACGGCTCCCCGGCTGACGCGCCGGGCCGTGCTGTCGGGGCTGTCGGGGCGGCCGGTGTCCGAGCTGGACCTGGCCTCGGCGGGCCGCCCGCTGCGTTTCTACCGGGACCTGCTGGCCCATCACGCCGACCCGGCCGTGCCGTACTGGGACAAGCGTGACTTCTCCCCTCGGGTGGGTGAGGTGGAGGCGGCGGTCACCATGCTCGGCGGGTGGTACGACGTGTTCCTGCCGTGGCAGCTCAAGGACTACCTGGCGCTGCGGGCGGCGGGGCGGCGGCCGCAGCTGACGATCGGGCCGTGGTGGCACGTGGACGCGCGGCACGGGCGGGTGGCGCTGGCCGAGTCGCTGGCCTGGTTCCGGGCGCACCTGCTCGGCGACCCGTCGGGGCTGCGCGAGCAGCCGGTGCGGCTGTACGTGACGGGGGCCGGGGAGTGGCGCGACTATCCCGACTGGCCGGTGCCGGGCTCGCGGCAGGTGCGCTGGCACCTGCGCGAGGACGGCGGGCTGGAGCGGGAGCCGCCGCGCGCGGGCGGGGCGGACCGCTTCCGCTACCACCCGGACCATCCGACGCCGGTGATCGGCGGGCCGGTGCTGCTGGCCGACTCCCGGCCGCGCGACCAGCGGCGCCTGGAGGCGCGGCGCGACGTGCTCGTCTACTCCTCGGCGGAGCTGGAGTCGGACGTGGAGGCGATCGGGCCGGTCTCGGCCGAGCTGTTCGTCCGGTCCAGCACGCCGTACGTGGACGTGGTGGTGCGGGTGTGCGACGTGCGTCCGGGCGGGAAGTCCATGAACGTGTGCGAGGGCGTGCGGAGGCTGCGGCCGGAGCTGCCTGATAATTCGGAAATGCCCGATAAAGTGGGCGATGTGCGGAGAGTGCTGGTGGATCTGTGGCCGGTGGGCCACCGGTTCCGGCGCGGCCACCGCATCCGGGTCCACGTGGCCGCCGGCGCGTACCCGACGATCGCCCGCAACCCGGGCACCGGGCGGCCGCTCGGCGAGGGCGGGCCGATGGTGGCCGCCGACGTCGAGGTGTTCCGCTCCCCCGCGCACCCGTCCGCCGTGATCCTCCCGCTGTGCGCGCCGCTCGGCTGATGTCGCTGGTCCTGCTGCTGCAGGGCCGGGGCGGGATGACGGCGGCGGAGCTGGCGCGCGAGCTGGAGGTCTCGGAGCGGACCGTGCACCGCGACGTGCTGGCGCTGTCGGAGGCGGGCGTCCCGGTCTACGCCGACCGGGGGCGCGGCGGCGGCTACCGGCTGCTGGAGGGCTACCGCACCCGGCTGACCGGGCTGGACCGGGCCGAGGCCGAGGCGCTGTTCCTGTCGGGCGTGCCGGCGGCGCTGCGCGAGATGGGGCTGCAGGAGGTGGCCGCGACGGCCCGGCTCAAGGCCGCCGCCGCGCTCGCCCCCGGCCTGCGCGACGCCCCCGCGACCGCCGCGCAGCGCTTCCACCTGGACGCGCCGGGCTGGTTCGCCTCCGCCGACCCGCCGCCCGGCGCGCTCGCGCCGCTGGCCAGGGCCGTGTGGAACGACCGCACGGTGAGCGCGTCGTACCGGGAGCGGGTGCGCGCGCTGGAGCCGTACGGGCTGGTGCTGAAGGCGGGCTCCTGGTACCTGGCCGCGCGCTCGCGCGGCCGGTTCCTCGTCTACCGGGTGGACCGGTTCGGCAGCGTCGAGCAGGACGGCGGCCGGTTCGACCGCGACCCCGGCTTCGACCTGGCCGCGTTCTGGGCCGCGCGGTCCGCCGAGTTCACCCGGTCGCTGCTGCGCGAGGAGATCACGCTGCGGCTGAGCCCGCTCGGGGTGCGGATGCTGCGGCACGTCGCCGACCCGGCGGCGCTGCCCGGCGCGCTCGCCTCGCTGCGGCCCGACGGCACCGTGCGGCTGGCCGTCGAGTCGGTCGAGGTGGCGTTCTCGCAGGTGCTGCGGTTCGGGCCGGAGGCCGAGGTGCTGGGCCCGCCGGAGCTGCGGGCCCTGGTCGCCGGCGCGGCGGCCCGCACGGCGGAGCTCTACCGCGCGGACCCCGGCCTGTAGGGAGGGGCAGGACCGCTACCGGTAGTCCTCGGGGGCCGCGTCCTTGCCGCCCTCGCGCACCTCGGCGATGTAGCGCCACACCTGCGGCCTGCTGCCGTCGACGTCGGTGAACCCGTACGCCAGCGCCAGCTCCTCGCTGGAGACCGACCGGCCCGACCAGCGGCCCCGGCCGGGGTCGGCGGCCAGCGCGGCGACCGCGCGGCCCGCGTACGCCGGAGTCTCCGACACCCCGAACGTGGGATTCCCGGCGACGGCGTCACGCCAGGTCTCCTCGGTGACGCCGAAGTTCTCCAGCATGGCCTCCGAGCGCAGGAAGCCGGGCGTGAGCGCCACCGCCGTGCCGCCGTGCGGGCGCAGCTCCTCGGCCTGCGCGTACGCCAGCCGGTTGACGGCCGTCTTCGCCAGGTCGTAGAAGATCGACTCGCGGTAGCGGGTGGCGTTAAAGTCGCTGGTGCCGTCGGTCACCTCCACGACCAGGCCGCCCTCGTTGCGGATGAGCAGCGGCAGCAGGTGGTGGCTGGTGATGAGGTGGGTGTCGACGGCCAGCCGGAGCAGGCGCAGGCCCTTGTCCAGGTCGTGCTCCCAGACGGGGGTGTGCCACTGCCACAGCGCGTCGGCGCCCCAGACGTCGTTGACGAGCACGTCCAGCCTGCCCTGCTCGCGGTCGATCCGCTCGGCCAGCGCCCTGACCTGGGCCGGGTCCAGATGGTCGACGCGGACCGGGATGCCGGTGCCTCCGGCGGCGCTCACCCGCTCGGCGGTCTCCTCGATGGTCTCCGGCCGGTTCATCTCCGAGCGTCCTTCGCGCGTGGACCTGCCGGTGCAGTAGACGGTCGCACCGGCGGCGCCCAGTTCGACCGCGATGCCCCGTCCTGTGCCGCGGGTCGCGCCCGCCACCAAAGCAATCATGCGGCCACCCTGGTCCGGTAAGAGGACATCCCCTGTCATGTTTTCCCCGTTCGTCGCGGGGAGCCGACCATTCGCCGATCGGTGGCCTGACCCGATTTCCGGGCCTGATTAATGTGCCGGGCAGAGCCTCGGCACGGGCTTCGTCGCGGCCCGGTGGCGGCGGCCGGCCCGGACCGGACTTTCTACGCTAAATCGTGATAAAGGTGACGTTGGGGTTAATATCCCCGCAGCGTTACTCTCCCACCACTGACCGCGAGTCACGGGCCCGGTCACGGCGCCCCTGGCTCCTGACGTGGACACGGGAGACACCGATGACCACCCCCCGAGACGCCGAGCCGCGGACCGACCGCAGCCCGTGGAACTGGCTGCTGTTCGTGCCGATCGTGCTGCCGCTGCTGACGTTCCTGTTCAACGCGGACGAGCCCCGCCTGCTCGGCTTCCCCCTGTTCTACTGGCTGCAGATCGCCTTCATCGCCGTCGGCGTCGGCTGCACCACGCTCGTCTACCGGATGACCAAGTGAGCGCGCACACGACCGAGCTGGTCGTCTTCACGCTGCTGTTCCTGCTCGTGAGCGGCATGGGCTTCGTCGCCGCCCGATGGCGGCGGCCCGAGAGCATCGAGAGCCTCAACGAGTGGGGGCTGGGCGGGCGCAACTTCGGCACCTGGATCACCTGGTTCCTGGTGGGCGGCGACCTCTACACCGCCTACACGTTCGTGGCCGTGCCCGCGCTCATGTTCAGCGCCGGGGCGCTCGGCTTCTACGCGCTGCCGTACACGGTGGTGATCTACCCGCTGGTGTTCCTCGTGCTGGCGCGGATGTGGTCGGTGTCGCACGTGCACGGGTTCGTCACGCCGGCCGACTTCGTCCGGGCCCGGTTCGGCTCGCCGACGCTGGCGCTGCTCATCGCGATCACCGGCCTGGTGGCGACGATGCCGTACATCGCGCTGCAGCTCGTCGGCATCGAGGCGGTGCTCAAGACGATGGGCATCACCGGGCACCTGCCGATCATCATCGCGTTCGCCATCCTGGCGGCCTACACCTACCAGTCGGGGCTGCGCGCCCCGGCGCTGATCGCGTTCGTCAAGGACACGCTGATCTACGTGGTGATCCTGGCGGCCGTCATCTACATCCCGGCCAAGCTGGGCGGCTGGGGGTCGATCTTCGACGCCGCCGCGGCGAAGTTCGCCGCCACGCCCAACCCCGCGGACGGGATCACGCTGAACGCCTCCAACCAGCTCCAGTACATCACGCTGGCCTTCGGGTCGGCGCTGGCGCTGTTCCTGTACCCGCACAGCCTGACCGGCGCCCTGGCGTCCAGGAACCGGGCCGTGATCAAGCGCAACATGTCGGCGCTGCCCGCCTACAGCTTCCTGCTCGGCCTGATCGCGCTGCTCGGCTTCATGGCCATCGCCGCCGGGACCAAGCCGGTCGTGGGCGCCAACGGCAAGGCGGACACGAACACGATCGTGCCCGCGCTGTTCGACCAGATGTTCCCCGACTGGTTCGCGGGCGTCGCCTACGCCGCGATCGGCATCGGCGCGCTCGTGCCCGCCGCGATCATGTCGATCGCCGCGGCGAACCTGTTCACCCGCAACGTCTACCGCGAGTACCTGAACAAGAACGCCACCGACGCCCAGGAGGCCAAGGTCTCCAAGCTGGTGTCGCTGGTCGTCAAGGTGGGCGCGGTGCTGTGCATCCTGATGCTCGACCCGCAGTTCTCCATCGACCTGCAGCTCATCGGCGGCGTCATCATCCTGCAGACGCTGCCGTCGGTGGGGCTGGGCCTCTACACGCGCTGGTTCCACAAGGGCGGGCTGATCGCCGGCTGGGCGGCCGGGCTCGGCGCCGGCCTGTGGATGCTCTACCTGATCCCGAACCCGGCCAGCGGCAAGGCGCATTTCGGCGGGTCGGCGTTCTCGCTGGGGAACCTCGGGTTCGACACCAAGATGACGATCTACGCGGGCTTCCTGGCGCTGGCCGTGAACCTGGTCGTGGCGGTGCTGGGGACGTACCTGTTCCGGGCGCTGAAGGTGGCCGACGGCAAGGACGCGACGGCGCGGAGCGACTACTTCGCCGACGAGGGCGACCCGAAGGTCAAGCCGATGGACCTGACCGGGACGCACTGACCCGGCGGCCGGCCCCGTGCTCGGGGACGGCGGCGGCGAGCGCCTCCTCGGGGGTCAGCTCGCCGCCGCGCCGGTGTGCGTCCCGGTAGGCGTCCTCGGTCAGGTGCCGGCGGATCGACGCGGTGATCCGGTCGACGTCGCCCCGTTCGGCGGGCGGCAGCGGCATCCCCACGGAGTCCCTGGCGGCGTGCGCGGCGCCGAGCAGCACGGCCGCGCCCGTGTGGCGTCCGGCGAGGGCCTGGGCCCCGGCCAGGCCCTCCAGGGCCAGCGCCAGGGCCCTGGGGTCGCCCGTGGCGCGGGCGGCGGTCCACCCGTCGAGGTGCAGGCGCAGGGCCCGCTCGGCGTCGCCGCGCAGCTCGGCGACGAAGCCGAGCTCGGCCAGGGCGAGCGCGCGGCCCGGCTCGAAGGCGGTCGCGGCCTGCCAGGTCAGCACGTGGCGCATGTGGGTCTCGGCGGCGTCGAGCCGTCCCTCGCGGCGGGCGCCGAGGCCGAGCCCGACCTCGGCGTGGATCTCCCCGGGCTTGAAGCTGTGCTCGGCGGCCAGGCGCATCGCCCGCCGGTGGAGCTCCCGCGCCCTGGCGTGGTCCCCGGTGAGCATGGCGACGTTGCCCAGGCTGGTCAGCCGGTCCGCGGCCTCCGGCCACAGCCCGAGGTCCTCGGCCAGGCGCAGCCCTTCCCGGTGCAGGCGGGCCGCGTGCTCGTAGTCGCCCGCCATCTCGGCCAGCGCGGCGAGCGGTTCGGCGGTCTGCAGCCGCCCCCAGGCGTCGGCGAGCCCGGTGAACAGCTCCGCGCTGCGCCGCCCGTCGCGGGCCAGCCGGTCGAGGTCGCCGCGCACGTGCGCCTGGTTGGCCCGCACGCTCAGCGCCGCCGCGGTCCCCCAGGTGTCGCCCAGGGCGCCGAACTCCTCCAGCGCCCGGTCGACGAGCTCCTCGCTGGCGGCCTGGTCGCCGACCCCGAACAGGGCGAAGCCGAGGAACCACCGGGCTCTGGCCCGCTCGCCCGGGCCGCTCACGCCGCGCAGGAGCTCCGCGACGTCGCCGTACGGCATCCGCCCGGCGCCGTCGCCGACGAGGGCGGCGAAACCCTCCCGCCACGCCCGGGCCTGCGCGCGGGGGGACGCCTCGGCGGCCGGGTCGCGGACGGGCAGGGCGAGCGCCGCGTCCAGGGACCGGCCGGCCGCCCGGAGCCTGCCGCGCAGGAACCAGTACCAGCTCAGCGCGTTGACCAGGGCGAGCGCGTCCCCGGCCGCGCCCCGGCGGACGGCGTCGTCGAGGACGCGCCCGAAGTTGGCGGCCTCCGCGTCCAGCAGGCGCAGCCCGCGCCCCTGCTCGGGGCCGTGCAGCAGCGGCGCGGTCAGGCGGGCCAGGCCGATGTGGTGGGCGCGGTGGCGCCCGCGTACGTCGTCCTCCTCGCCCGCCTCCCGCAGCCGGGCCAGGCCGTAGTCGGCGACCGATTCGAGCAGGCGGTAGCGGGGCCCGTCGGCGTGCTCGGTCATGATGACCAGCGAGCGGTCCACGAGGCGGGCGAGCAGGTCGAGCACGTCCTGCGCGGGCACGCCGGGACCGGCGCAGACGGCCTCGGCCGCCTCCAGCGTGCTGCCGTCGGCGTGCACGGCGAGCCGGCGCAGCACGGCGCGCTCGGGGCCGGTCAGCAGGTCCCAGCTCCAGTCGATCGTGGCCCGGAGCGTCTGCTGGCGGGGCGGCGCGCCCCGGTAACCGGTGGCGAGCAGCCGGAAACGGTCGTCGAGGCGGCTGATCAGCCCGCGCACGCCGAGGGCCCGGACCCGGGTGGCGGCCAGTTCGAGGGCGAGCGGGATGCCGTCGAGCCGGCGGCAGATCTCCGCCACGTCGCGGGCGTTGCCGGCGTCGAGCCTGAACCCGGGCGCCGCGGCGGCGGCCCGGGCGACGAACAGCTCGACGGCGCTGGAGCGCGCCAGCGTGCCGGGATCGGGCTCGGCGGCGGGTGCGGGCAGCTCCAGCGGCGGCACGGCCAGGACGACCTCGCCGGGGATGCCCAGCGGCTCCTGGCTGGTGGCCAGGACGCGCAGGCCGGGGGCGCGCCGGAGCAGCAGCGCGGTCAGCTCGGCGACCGCGCCGACGAGGTGCTCGCAGTTGTCGAGGAGCAGCAGCAGCCGCTTGCCGGCCAGTGCGCCGGCCAGTGCATCGGCCAGTGCATCGGCCAGGCCGAGCGCGGGCGGGGTGAGCTCGGCCGTGCCCGCGCCCTCGCGGACGCCCAGCGCGGTCATGACGGCCTCGGCGACCCGGGCCACGGCGTCCGGGCCGCCGGCAGGGGTCAGCGGGGCCAGCTCGACCAGCCAGGAGCCGTCGGGGAAGCCGCCGCCGAGCCGGGCCGCCGTCTCCAGCGCGAGCCTGGTCTTGCCGACGCCGCCGGACCCGGTCAGCGTCAGGAGCCGCGCGGCGGCCAGCACGGACGCCGCCTCGCGCACCGCGCCCTCGCGGCCGACGAGCTCGGTCAGCGGAGCGGGCAGGTTCGTCGCGGGGCGGCGGGCGAGGGCGGGCGCCGGGTCGCGTTCCAGCAGGGTCCGGTGCAGGGCGGCGAGCTCGGGCCCGGGGTCCAGGCCCAGCTCGGCGGCGAGCCGGGTGCGCAGCTCCCCGTAGGCGGCCAGCGCCTCGCCCGTGCGCCCGGCGGCGTGCAGCGCGCGCAGGTGGAGGACGTGCACCCGCTCGCGCAGCGGGTGGCGGACGGCGAGCTCGTGCAGCTCCTCGGCCACCTCGAGGTGGCGGCCCAGCCTGATCAGGGCGTCGGCGCGGGCCTCCAGGGCGGCCAGGCGGGCCTCCTCGAGCCGGGTGACGACCGGGCGGGCGAACGCGGCGTCCGCGAAGCCGGAGAACGCGGCGCCCCGCCACAGCGCGAGCGCGTCGGACAGCAGGCCCACCCGGGCGCCGGGGTCGTCGGTGGCGCGGGCGCGGGCGGTGAGCATCGCGAAGCGGCCCATGTCGACGTCCTCGGGGCCGGTGCGCAGCAGATAGCCGTCGTCGCGCCGCGCCAGGAGGTCGCGGCCGCCCTCCCCGGCGCTCTCCAGCGCCTTGCGCAGCTGCCAGATCCGCGTCTGCAGCGCGGCGGACGGGTCGCCGGGGGCCTCGCCGTCCGCCCACACCTCGCCGGCGAGCCGGTCCGCCGACACGGGACGGCCCTCGTACGCCAGCAGGACGGCCAGCAGCAGGCGGGTCTTGGGGCCGGGCACGGTGACCGGGCTGCCGTCCGCCCGCCACACGCCGAGCGGCCCCAGCACCCCGAATCGCATGAGATCCACGGTAGTGCAGCGCCGGGACGTGCCGGGAGCCGGCCGAGAGCGGGACGAGAGCCGGTCGAGAGCGCCCCGTCGCAGGCTGGGCGCGTACCCGCGATTCACGACCACGAAGGATCTTCCATGACGAGCGTGTCCCCCGTGTCCCCCGCCCCGGCGGATCTCAGGGCCGGGCCCCGGGAGTGGCTGGGGCTCTTCGTGCTCACGCTGCCCACCGTCCTGCTTGCCCTGGACGCGACCGTGCTGAACCTGGCGGTCCCCCACCTCGGCGCGGACCTGGAGCCCACCGGCGCCGAACTGCTGTGGGCCGTCGACATCTACGGCTTCATGATCGCCGGTTTCCTGGTGACCATGGGCAGGCTCGGGGACCGGATCGGCCGCCGCAGGCTCCTGATGGCCGGGGCGCTCGGCTTCGGCCTCGCCTCGGCCCTGGCCGCCGTGTCCACCAGCCCGGAGATGCTGATCGCGGCCCGCGCGCTGCTCGGCATCGCCGGCGCGACGCTGATGCCCTCGACGCTGGCGCTGATCAGCACCATGTTCAAGGACCCCCGGCAGCGCGGGGTCGCCATCAGCGTGTGGGTGACCTGCTTCTCCGTCGGCGTCGCCGTCGGCCCGGTCCTGGGCGGGGCGCTGCTGGAGTGGTTCTGGTGGGGTTCGGTGTTCCTGCTCGCGCTGCCGGTGATGGCGCTGCTCCTGGTGGCGGCGCCGCTGCTGCTGCCCGAGTACCGGGACCCGGAGGCGGGCCGGATCGACCTGGCCAGCGTGGTGCTGTCCCTGCTCACGGTGCTGCCGGTGATCTACGGGGTCAAGCATCTGGCCGAGCACGGGCCCGGCCCGCTGGCGGCCGGGGCGGTCCTGGCCGGGGTGGTCTTCGGCGCGCTGTTCGTGCTGCGCCAGCGCCGGCCGGCCGATCCGCTGCTGGACCTGCGGCTGTTCGCGAACCGGGCGTTCAGCGCCGCGCTGCTGGTGCTGCTGCTCGGCCTCGGCCTGATGGGCGGGCTGTACCTGTTCGTCACGCAGTATCTCCAGCTCGTGGCGGGGCTGTCGCCAATCGTCGCGGGCCTGTGGCTGCTGCCCGCGGCCGTGGCGGTGACCGCGGCCTCCTCGCTGACGCCCGCACTCACCCGGCGGCTGCGTCCCGGGTACGTCCTCGGCGGCGCGCTGCTGCTCTCGGCGCCGGGGTACGTGATGATCAGCCAGGTCGGGACCGGCGACCTGCCGCTGCTGGTGACCGGGTTCGTGCTCGTCTACACCGGCATCGGGCCGCTGATGGCGCTCGGCACGGACCTGGTGGTCGGCTCGGCGCCGCCGGACCGGGCCGGGTCGGCCGCGGCGATGTCGGAGACGGGCATGGAGTTCGGCATCGCGCTGGGCGTCGCCGGGCTGGGCAGCGCCGTCACCGCCGTCTACCGGGGCGAGCTCGGCGGCACGCTGCCGGGGAGCCTCCCGGGGCCGGTGGCGGAGACCGTGCGCGACACGCTCGCCGGCGCGGTGGCCGCGGACCTGCCGGGCCCGGTGGCCGCCCAGGTGCTGGAGCGGGCCCGGGAGGCGTTCACCGACGGGCTGAACCTGGCGGCCGGGATCGCGGCCGCCGTCGTGACGGTGCTGGCGGTCGCCGCGGTCGCGCTGCTGCGGCAGCCGCCGCCGGAGCAGGGGTGACCGGCGTCGCTCAGCCGGCCGGGTAGCCGGGGTTGGCGACGTCCAGCTTGGCGCGCACCGCGCGGGTCAGGAGCTCGGTCAGCTCCGCCCGCCGGTCGTCGCCGTCGAAGCGGCCCTCCCGCACGGCCCGCGCCAGCTCGGCGTCGTCGCCCACGCCGAGCTCGGCCAGGCGGGCGGCGTGCTCGTCCGCCTGCGCCGGGCCCAGCAGCAGCTCACGCTCGACCATGGCGAGCACGTTGACCGCGACCCGCGCGTGGAAGCGCGTACGGCCCTCGACGGCGGGCAGCACGTCGGCGGTCAGGAACTCGCGCACGGCGGCGACCAGCTCGGCGGCCGAGGGGGCGTCGTGCGGGCCGCGCCCATCACCTGTCATGACCCGCATTCTCCCGGACCGGGCCGTTGACCCCGCAACCGTTTTCGGCTGGGATCGGGCCATGAGCTTCGCCGTACCCGACAGCGTCCGGCCGGTCCGCGACGCCGTCCACGCGTTCATGACCGAGCGGGTCGAGCCGTCGGAGCGGGTGCTGCACGAGGGCGGGGAGGCGGCCGCGGCGACCCTGCGCGAGCTGCGCGAGGAGGCCAAGAAGGAGGGCCTGTGGGCGCTCGGCCACCCGCGCGAGCTGGGCGGCGGCGGGCTGCCGTTCCTCGACTACGTGTACGTGAACGAGGTGCAGGGGCGCAGCGAGTTCGGGCAGCTCGTGCTGGGCTCGTACACCTTGCAGGACTCGCTGATGCTGCACGAGCACGCCTCGGCCGAGCAGCGGGAGCGCTACCTGATGCCGCTGGTGCGCGGCGACATCTCGCCCAGCTTCGCGATGACCGAGCCCGACGTGTCCAGCAGCGACCCCACGCAGATCATGACCACGGCGGTGCTCGACGGCGGCGAATGGGTGATCAACGGGCACAAGTGGTTCACCACCGGCGCCTCACAGGCCGCGTACACGACCGTGATGTGCCGGACCGAGGACGACCAGGCGCCGCCGCACCTGGCCTTCTCCATGATCCTGGTGCCGACCGCGACGCCCGGCTACAACATCGTGCGCGAGACGCCGGTGCTGGGGCTCGGCGGGGCGCACTGCGAGGTGCGCTACGAGGACGTGCGGGTGCCGGCGGGCAACCTGCTCGGGGCCAGGGGGCAGGGGTTCGTGATCGCGCAGCGGCGGCTCGGGCCGGGGCGGATCTTCCACTGCATGCGGTGGCTCGGGCAGGCGCAGCGGGCCTTCGACCTGATGTGCCGCCGGCTGCACGAGCGGACCGCGTTCAGCGAGCCGCTGGCCAAGAAGCAGCTCATGCGCGAGCACGTCTTCGACTCCTACGCCGAGATCCAGGCGGCCCGGCTGCTCACCCTGCACGCGGCCGAGGTGGTCGACTCGGGGGGCGACGCGCGGGTGGAGATCGGCGCGATCAAGGTGGTGGGCGCCCGGATGCTGCACAACGTGATCGACCGGGCCATCCAGGTGCACGGGGCGGCGGGGCTCACGCCGGACACGCCGCTGGACCGGATGTACCGGCACGCGCGGGCCGGGCGGATCTACGACGGGCCGGACGAGGTGCACATCGACTCGGTGGGGCGGCGGGTGCTCGGCGTCTACGCGGCGGGCGGCACGTGGGAGTTCGGGCTCCGGTGACGGACGGCCGGGAGACGGACGGCCGGGGGACGACCGGTCCCGGCGGCGTCGTCCGTGAGGTGTTCGGCGGCGCGGCCCGGGTGGTGGCGCGGTCGAGGCTGTCCGGCGGGGCGTCGCGGGAGACCTGGTCCGTGGACGTGGCCGACGCCGCCGGGCGGCGGCACGCGCTGGTGCTGCGCCTGGCCTCCGGTCCCGGACCGGCGGGCGGCCTGGGCGGCGAGCTGGAGGGCGGGCTGCGCGGGGAGGCGGAGCTGATGCGGCAGGCCGGCCGGGCCGGGGTGCCGGTGCCCGGCGTCGTCGCCGCCACGGACGCGTACCTGGTGATGACGCGCGTCGAGGGCGAGACGATCCCGCGCCGCATCCTGCGCGACGACCTCTACCGCGACGCCCGGCCCCGGCTGGCGGCGCAGTGCGGGCAGGCGCTGGCCGCGATCCACCGGATGCCGGTGCCCGGCGGCGAGGCGGCCGACCCGCTGCGCCGGTGGCGGGACCTGCTCGACCTCACCGGGCAGCCGCACCCGGTGTTCGAGCTGGCCTTCCGGCGGCTGGCGGGCACCCGTCCCGCCCCCGCCGGGCGCGTGCTGGTGCACGGCGACTTCCGCAACGGCAACCTGATCGTCGGCCCCGAGGGGCTGCGCGCGGTGCTCGACTGGGAGCTCGCCCACCCCGGCGACCCCCTGGAGGACCTGGGCTGGCTGTGCGTCCGGGCGTGGCGGTTCGGCGCGGCGCCGCCGGTGGGCGGGTTCGGCCACTACGACGAGCTGATCGGCGCGTACGAGCGGGCGGGCGGGCGGCCCGTCGACCGGGACGCGCTGCGCTGGTGGGAGACGTTCGGGGTGCTGAAGTGGGGCATCATCTGCGTGATGCAGGCGATGCGGCACCTGCGCGGCGGCGAGCGGTCGGTGGAGCTGGCGGCGATCGGGCGGCGCGTGTGCGAGAACGAGTGGGACCTTCTGCGGATGCTCGACTGACAGCGGTGAGGCGCTCGGTTAGCGTCGGATCATGGCGATCATCCCGAACAGCGGCACCGGAACCGGCTCGATCACCCCCGACGGCTCGCCCGTCTCCTTCTACCTGCTGATGGGCGCCAACGGCGAACCGGAGATCATCTCCGGGGTGGTGCCCTCGGGCGGGTCGGTCCTGGACCTGGGCGCGGGCGTCGGCCGGATCGCGCACCCGCTGATCGAGCTCGGCTACGAGGTCGTCGCGGTGGACGAGTCGGCCGAGATGCTGGAGCACGTGCGCGGCGCGCGGACCGTGCGCTCGCGCATCCAGGACCTGGACCTCGGGCGGCGCTTCGACGGCGTGCTGCTGGCCTCACAGCTCGTGCACACCGCCGACGACCAGGACCGGCGGGGCCTGCTGGAGACGTGCGCGCGGCACGTGGCGCCCGGCGGTTCGGTGCTGATCCAGTGGACGCCGCCGGAGCGGCACGGCAAGGTGGCCGTCGGCCAGGGCCGCACCACGGACGGCGGCCTGCGGCTGGAGCTGGCGGCCCAGGAGGAGGTCGCGCCCGGCGTCGTCAACGCCACCATGCGCTACTCGCACGAGGGGCGCGTGTGGACGCAGTCGTTCACCTCCCGCCTGCTGACCGACGAGCGGCTGGCCGAGGCGCTGGCGGAGGCGGGGCTGCGGCTGGACCGGTTCCTCACCGAGGACCGGGCCTGGCTGAAGGCGGTGCCGGACGCCTGAAAGACTGGGCGCTCTGGAGGTGGTCATGTCCGAGGAGTACGACGTCATCGTGATCGGCGCCGGTCCGGCCGGCGAGAACGTGGCGGACCGGGCGGTGCGCGGCGGGCTGTCGGCGGCGATCGTGGAGGACCGGCTGGCGGGCGGTGAGTGCTCCTACTGGGCGTGCATCCCCAGCAAGGCGCTGCTGCGGCCGGTGGAGCTGGCCGGCGAGGCCGGGCGGGTGCCCGGCCTGACGCTGGGCCCGATCGACGCCGCCGCCGTGCTGGCGCGCCGTGACGAGGCGGTGTCCCGCTACGACGACTCCGGCCAGGTCGGCTGGATCGAGGGCCTGCCGGCCGCGTACGTGCGCGGGCGCGGCCGGCTCGACGGCCCCAGGCGGGTGCGGGTCGACACGCCCGGCGGCGGGGAGCGGGTGCTGACCGCGCGGCACGCCGTGGTGCTGGCCACGGGCACGACGGCGTCGGTGCCGCCGGTGCCCGGCCTGCGCGAGGCGAAGCCGTGGACCAGCCACGAGGTGACCGCCGCCACGTCCGTGCCCGAGCGGCTGGTCGTCATCGGCGGCGGCGTGGTGGCGTGCGAGATGGCCCAGGCCATGCACGGGCTCGGCGCCCGCCGGACGACCGTGCTGGTGCGCGGCGGCTCGCTGCTGGAGCGGATGGAGCCGTTCGCCGGCGAGCTGGTGGCCGCGTCGTTCGCCGCGTCCGGCATCGACGTGCGCACCGGCGCCGAGGCGGCCCGGGTCGAGCGGCCGGTGCCGGGCGGCCCGGTGACCGTGCACCTGGCGGAAGGGCCGCCGCTGGAGGCCGACGAGCTGCTGGTGGCCACCGGCCGCCGGGCGGCGACCGCGGGGCTCGGGCTGGACAGCGTCGGGCTGGCCGACGGGCCGGTCGAGGTGGACGACAGCCTGCGGGTGCCCGGCCTGGACTGGCTGTACGCGGTCGGCGACGTCAACGGGCGCAACCTGCTCACCCACATGGGCAAGTACCAGGGCCGGGTGTGCGGTGACGTGATCGCCGCCCGCGCCAAGGGCGAGCCGGACGACCTGCCTTCGCTGCGGGCGAGCGCCGACGGCTTCGGGGCGCCGCAGGTGGTGTTCACCGATCCGCAGGTGTGCTCCGTCGGCCGGACCGAGGCCGCCGCCCGGCGTGACGGGTTCCGGGTGCGGGCGGTGGAGTACGACCTGGCCTCGGTCGCGGGCGCCTACCTGCTGGGCGACGGCTACCGGGGGCGGGCCAAGGCGGTCGTGGACGAGGACCGGCGGGTGCTGCTCGGCGTCACGTTCGCCGGGCCGGGCACGGCCGAGCTGCTGCACGCGGCGACGGTCGCGGTGACCGCCGAGGTGCCGCTGGAGCGGCTGTGGCACGCGGTGCCGTCGTTCCCGACGGTGAGCGAGGTGTGGTTGCGGCTGCTGGAGGCGTACGGCCTCTGATGTCCTGAAATTGCTGGAGATTACTGGAACTCTTGCTACAGTCGCGCCATGAGTGACCGGCTGGACGATCTCGAAAGGCGGATCGACGAGCTCCGGGCCGGTGTCCGTACGGCGATGCGCGTCCGGGACACGGCCACGGCGCGCGGGCTCCGCGCCGAGCTGCGTGCCGCCGAGCGCGCCTGGGACGCCCTGGTCAGCACCCCCGGCGAGCCCGCGCGGAGCGGCCCGGCGAAGGGGCGCGGCGACGGGCTGCGGCTGGTCACCGTGCGCGAGCAGGTCCACCAGGCGCTGGCGCTGCTGGACGCGCCCGCGCAGCCGCGGCTCATCGTCACCGTGAGCCAGGCGTTCTTCGCCGGCACGATCCGCAGCGCCCAGCTCACCAGCCTGCGCCGCGACGAGGAGCGCTCGTTCCGCTCCTCGCCGTACGGCAGGCCGTACTACCTGTGCGCGGCCCTGACCGACCGCCTCTCCCCCGCGCGCGCCCTGCTCACGCTCAGCACCTGGCCGGTGGAGCGCCGGGTGGTCGGGCCGCTCAGCCCGAGGGTCGACTTCCTGACCGGCGCCGCCCGGATCGCCGCCCACCTGGCCGGGCTCGGCCAGGCGCCGCCGGAGGGCGAGCGGCTGCTGGCCAGGATGGCGCGCAACATCCCGGGCGCGGGCGGCGACGGGCTCGGCCCGCCCGACCCGGCGCGGGTGGCCGACGCGGCCCGGCGGGAGCTGGCCGTGCACGCCGAACGCGACGCGCTGGACCGGGCGGAGCTGGCCGGTCGCGCGACATCCCAGCTCGGTGACGTGGCAAGGCTGTTCGGCGCCGCTACGCTGAACACCGTCGCAAGATCAGGAGAACGATGAACCGGCTTGACGCGTTGCGCGGCACCACGCCGCCGAAGCCGCATGACGCGCGGGCGATCGCCGCGCTGGCGGCCAACCCCGGCTGCACCCGCCGGGCGCTGATGGACGGCGCCGGGATCGACAAGGGCGCCGCCGCCCGCCACCTGGGCTTCCCCGCGCCGTTCGGGCAGTCGCCGTTCGCGATCACGCGCGGCAACGCGTTCGAGGCGCTGGTGAAGGCCGACGGGTGCGCCGAGCTGCTGCGGATGCTGCGCGAGCTGCTCGGCCTGCCGATCGCCGAGGTGGCCTACCACGACGTGGAGAACGTCGGCGCGCACCTGCGCCACACCCACACGCGCGCGCTGATCGACCGCGCGGTGCGCGAGGAGGACGCGGGCACCGTCTACGACCATCCGCTGTTCACGCTGGAGATCGCCGGGCACACCGCCTACCTGGAGCCGGACGTGGTGGCCTTCCAGCTCGGCGGGCGCTTCCACATCGTGGAGATCAAGTCGTTCGCGGTGATCGACGGGCAGGCCGACCCGGCGGCGGCCGCGGCGGCGGCCCGGCAGGCGGCCGTCTACGTGCTGGCGCTGCGCGGGCTGCTGGAGGAGCTGGGCCACGACCCGCTGCGGGTCTCGCACGAGGTGGTGCTGGTCTGCCCGGAGAACTTCGCCAACCGGCCGGTGGCGACGCTGGTGGACGTGCGCCGCCAGCTCGCGGTGCTGCGCCGCCAGCTCGCCCGCATGACGGACCTGGACCGGCTGATCGACGCGCTGCCCGACGGGCTCACGTTCGACCTGATGCCGGACGAGGACGGGCTGCCGTCGCGGCCGGTGGCCGAGCTGGCCGACGCGGTGCGCGGGGCGGCGGCCCGCTACGCGCCCGACTGCCTGTCCACCTGCGACCTGTGCTTCTTCTGCCGGGACGAGGCTCGCCAGGAGGGCGCCTCCGACCTGCTGGGCCGGCACGTCCGCGACGAGCTCGGCGGCGTCGCCTCGGTGGGCGAGGCGCTGGCGCTGGCCGACGGGGCGCGCGCCCCGGCCGAGGGCCAGGAGGAGATCGCCCGCCTGCTGCGCGGCGCCGAGCGGCTGCGCAGGGAGTGCCTGACGTGAGCCTGCTCACCTCGCTGGCCCGGCTGCGGGCCGTGGAAGCGGGCCGGGCGCAGCCGATCGCGACCGTGCGCCACTGCCACCTGTCCGAGCGGCCGATGGTGTTCATCCCGCTGAAGCTCGCCGGGGAGGCCGCCGCGCCGCTGGCCGCCATGCTCGGCACCGACCGGGACGCGCCGCGGCTGCTGGTGGTGACCCAGCCGCGCAACCGCGACCTGCGTTTCGCCTGGGCCGCCGAGCTGGCCGGGGTGCTGGTGCCGTACGTGGAGAGCTTCCTCGGCAGCACGGAGACGGTCGAGCGCCGCAACGCCGACCCGTACGAGCGGGCGCTGGACGCGCCGCAGCTGCTGCTGCCGAACCGGGCGGGCGTGGCGTTCACCCGGCTGCTGGGCCGCTCCACCCGCTTCCGCCGCACCGACGGGCCGTACCCGGTGCCGCAGGGGGTGCCGCTGCTGGGCCGGTGGCTGACGTACTTCGCCGAGCGGGCCGCGTACCCGGGCTCGTCGCTGGCGATGGCCGCGACGGAGGAGCTGGCCCGCCACTGGGCGAGCGGGCAGAGCGCGCTGGAGGACGCCAACCTGGCGGCGCTGGTCGCCTGGATCACCACCGGGCCGTCGGACGAGGCGGAGGACCCGCTGGTCTGGCCGCCGGCCGGCCCGGCGACCGACCCCGGGTTCGACGCCGAGGTGCTGGCGCCGGCGATGGAGAGCGAGTCCGCCGAGCGCGTCACCGAGGCGCTGCGCACGCAGCTCGCCCCCACCTGGCGGCTCATGTGGCAGGCGGTCGACCTGCTGCGCGCGCTGGAGCCGGGCGCGGGCGTCGCCCAGCGGTGGGAGCAGGACCGGGCCTCGTTCAGCGGCATGGCGGCGCAGATCGAGGAGGGCGCGCCGCCGCAGGCGCGGCGCGACGGCGCGGTGGCCGCCGCCGCCCGCCTGGCGCGCATGGAACGCGCCCAGGCGGCCTACGACGTGCAGCGCGCCTACGACGACCCGCTCGTCATGGCCGAATACCGGCTGACCGGCGAGGCGTTCGCGGGCGAGGTCGTCGAGACCGTCCCGGACAACACCGAGGGCGAGGGCCGCTCGCGCAAGCTGCGCCCGCTCGTGGTGGTCAAGACCGACGATCCGGTACGGATACCGCCCGGCACGTCGCTGGGCACGCCGCAGCGGCGCGGGCAGGGCGCGGAGCTGGTGTCGGCGGACGGCGGCCTGGTCACCCTCAAGATCACCAAGGGCATGGGGCGGGGCCGGACGCCGACGCCCGGCGCGGTGCCCGAGCCCGGCGAGCGGGTCTGCTACACCTCGCTCACCGACGACTTCCAGGGCGCGCCCGCGCTGCCGGAGGCCGAGGCCACGCCGTGGACGCACGGCGGCCCGCCGCCCGCCTACGTGCCCGCCGACGAGGACGCCGTGGAGGAATGGTCATGACGCAGGCCGCTCCGGAGGCCGTTGCAGGGTCCGTTTCTGGGGCCGCTCCCGAGCTCACGCCCGAGCAGGTCATCACGGCCGTGCTCGCCGACCTGCCGCGCCACCGGGGCGTGGTGGTCGACTCGCCGCCGGGCGCGGGCAAGTCCACGCTCGTCGTACGGGCCGCCGCGCACATCGCCGCGACCGGCGAGCCGCTGATGATCGTCGCGCAGACCAACGAGCAGGTCGACGACCTGGTGACCCGGCTGTGCGACAAGCACCCGCACCTGACCGTCGGCCGGCTGTCGGCGGGCGGCTACGTGACCCCGGCGCGGCTGCTCGACCTGCCCGGCGTCACCGTCGGCACCCGCGTGCAGGACCTGGGCGACCCGGACATCGTCATCGCCACCGCCGACAAGTGGGCGTGGATCGCGGGCCGGACCTGGCCGTGGGCGATCGTCGACGAGGCGTACCAGATGCGCTCGGACAAGCTGCTGCGCATCGCCGCCCTGTTCGACCGGGCGCTGTTCGTGGGCGACCCGGGGCAGCTCGACCCGTTCTCCGTCGTCGACGGCGACCGGTGGTCGGGGCTGTCGTGGGACCCGTTGCAGAGCGCGGTGTCGGTGCTGCTGCGGCACAACCCCGACCTGCCGGTGCACCGGCTGCCGGTGTCGTGGCGGCTGCCCGCGTCGGCGGCGCCGGTGGTGTCGCGGGCGTTCTACCCGTTCACCGGGTTCCGCTCCGGCACCGGGCCGGGCGAGCGGCGGCTGGAGCTGACCACCGGCGGCATGGGCACCGTGCACGACCGGGCGCTGGAGGAGGCCGCCCGCTCCGGGTGGGCGCTGCTGGAGCTGCCGAACCGGCACACCGTGCGCACCGACGGCGAGGCCGTCGAGGCGGTGGCGCTGCTGGCGGCCCGGCTGCTGCAGCGCGGCGCGGTGGCGGGCTCGGAGCAGGGCGAGCGGCCGGTGACCGCCGACCGGATCGCGGTCGGCGCGGCGCACCGCGACCAGGTGGCGGCGATCCGCGCGGCCGGGCTGCCGCCGGAGATCACCGTCGACACCGCCAACCGGCTGCAGGGCCGCGAGTACGACGTGACGATCGTGCTGCACCCGCTGTCGGGGCGGCGCGACGCCACGGCGTTCCACCTGGAGTCGGGGCGGCTGTGCGTGCTGGCGTCACGGCACCGGCACGCCTGCGTGGTCGTGGCCAGGGCGGGCATCGCCGAGCTGCTCGACGCCCATCCGTCGGCCGAGCCGGTGCGGCTGGGGGCTCCGGTGAAGTTCCCCGACGGCTGGGAGGCCAACCAGGCGGTGCTGGACCACCTGGCGCGGCACCGGGTCTGACCGCCTTCACGCGACCTTCAGACGGTGCGCCGCCACATGTCGATGATCAGGACGGGGCGCATGCCGGCCGACTCGTACAGGCCCAGGGCGGGCGTGGTGTTGTTGGAGTCGACGTGCAGGATCGTGCCCTTGCGCCCGCGGGCGGCGTCGGCGGCGAAGGCGTGCCGCAGCAGGAACCGGCCCAGGCCGCGGCCCCGGAAGGCGGGCAGCACCGCGAGCAGGGCGACGTAGCCGCAGCCCTCGTCGGCGGCGAACTGGTCGTTGCCGAGGCAGACGGCGGCGGGCTCGCCGCCGACGCTGGCGAGCGTGAGCTGGCTCCAGTCGGTGGTGGCGTGCGCCTGGCGGCGCTCGTACCACTGGTCGTAGCCGGTGGGGGTGAAGCCGTAGTGGCCGGCGAAGCCGTCCTGGTGGACGCGGTGGGCCCGGCGGCGGACGTCGTCGCTCTCCCCCGTCTCCAGGGTGACGCCGGCGGGCACGGGCGGCGGCTCGACCGGGCCGTCGAAGTCGGCGCGCATGCGGTAGAAGCTGGTGCCGGGCTCGAAGCCGTAGCCCTGGACGAGCGCCCGCTGGGGCTGGTCGGTGCGGTAGACGCCGACGGAGGCGGAGGCCGTCGCGTGGCCGCGGGCGCGGCCCAGCTCGGCGGCGCGGCCGAGCACCAGCGGCCACAGCCGCTCGGCGAGCCCGGTCACGCCGGGGCGGACGACCACCTCGACGTCGACCACGTCGCCGTCGCCGGGCGCGCACGCCCACGCCCAGCCGTCCAGTCCCCCGTCGGCGTCGCGGGCCAGCCAGCCGTCCGCCTCCAGGTCGAAGGCGGGCTCGGCGAGCTCGCCCCGGACGTCGTCGAGCGTCAGGTCGGGGACGCCGAGCACCGCCACGTCGCGCGCGGCGACGAGCTCGTGGATGGCGGCGGCGTCCTCGGGACGCGGCCGGCTGAGGGTGTGCATGCGGTGATTCTGCACAAGTCGCGTGCCGCCCGCCTCCCAATTTTGTCGCGGGTCTAATCTGGAAGGATGTCCGAGAAGACACCGCTGACCGTGGACGTCGTCGCGCTCGACGCGACGGCGACGCGGGTGGCGCTCAGCGGCGAGCTCGACCACGACACCGCCGGCGAGCTGGCCGAGCTGCCCGACGGCTGGCAGCGCCTCGATCTGGACCTGTCGGGGCTGACGTTCGTCGACTCCTCCGGGCTGGCCGCGCTGGTGCGGCTGTGGCAGCGGGCCGGCGCCAGCGGCGCCGAACTGCGCCTGGTCGCGGTGACGCCCTACCTGCGCGGGCTGCTCAAGATGACGGCGCTGGACCGGCTGTTCGGCCTGCCGCCCGGCTGACCGATCTTCCTTACTTGCCGACCGGCTAGTTGGGCTCCTAAACTGGGGCCCCGACACCCCCGTACAGTCAAGACAGGTGCGTTTTGCGGGAAGACACCCGGTCCCGGATCCAGGAGATCGCGCTCGGCCTCTTCATCGAGCAGGGCTACGAGGCGACCTCGCTGCGGGAGATCGCCGAACGGCTCGGCGTCACCAAGGCCGCCCTCTACTACCACTTCAAGACCAAGGACGACATCGTCGCCAGCCTGGCCGAACTGCGCGTGGCCGAGCTGGAGGAGCTGCTGGAGTGGGCCCGGGCGCAGCCGAAGACCCCGCAGATGCGGCGCGAGCTGGTGCTGCGCTACGCCGACCGGCTGCGCCACCCGCGCTACCTGGAGGTGGCCCGGTTCCTGGAGCGCAACCAGACCGCGCTGCGCGACCACCCGAAGATCCTGCGGCTGCGCGAGGTGCTGCTGGAGATGGTCGCGGCGATGAGCGAGCCGGGCACCCCGGCCGTCACCCGGGTCAGCCGGTCGATGGCGCTGTTCACGCTGCACGCGCCCAAGTGGATCCGGCACGACGACACGCTGAGCGAGGAGGAGGCCGCCGCGGCCTCGCTGGAGGTGGCGCTGCGACTGCTGGAACCGGCCGACTGACGAACGAATTTTCCGGCTCCGAGCAGGGAGTCGCCTCCTGACCCGGCAGGGGGTGCGGATTGGGCCGCCGGATCACGGGCAGAGGGCTTCCACGGTCGAGACGGGAGGAGACGCCGTGGAGGCGACGATAGCGCTCCGGCTGCCGAGGGACGCGGCCAGCGTTCCGCTGATCAGGCGGCTGTTCGACGGCACGCTACGGTCGCTGGGCGTCGAGCCGCAGATCCGCGACGACATCGAGCTCATGCTCTCCGAGGCGTGCTCCAACGTGATCAGGCACGCGGAGCCGAGCGAGGAGTACACGGTCACCGCGGGCGTGCGCGACGACCTGTGCGTGATCCGGGTGATCGACACCGGCGACGGCTTCGACCCCGAGGCGGTACGGCCCCCGAAACCGGGCGCGGAGCACGGCCGGGGGCTGCAGATCATGCGGGCGCTGGCCGACGACGTGCGGTTCGTCAACAAGCCGGAGGACGGCGCCGTGGTGTGCCTGGAGAAGAGGCTGCGCTACAGCCCGGGGGCGGCGGGGCAGTTCCTGGCGTCATGACTCCCTGGCGGTCAGGCTCGCCAGCAGCGCCAGCCAGACGAGCACGACCACCGAGATGAGGATCACGGCCAGGAACGACAGGGAGAGGGCGATCGCCAGGGACGCGACCGCGCTGAGCAGTGACCACATCTGGCAACGATTGCCCGCATAACACCATTTGATGCAGTTCAGCGCGGCCAGTTGGTCGTTATATGACGATATTTCGCCCTTACTCGGTGGTGTCGAGGCGGCCGCCAGGCAGCAGGTCGAGCCGGCGCAGTATGACCCCCTCGCGCAACGCCCACGGGCACACCTCCAGCCGCTCCACCTCGAACAGGTCCATCACCGCGTCGGCGACGATCGCGCCCGCCGCGAGCTGCATGGCCCGCCCCTCCGACACCCCCGACAGCTCCGCGCGCTCCGCCGAGCCCATCGTGGTCAGCTTGACCGCCCAGTCGGCCATGTCCTGCCGGGACAGCGAACGCGACACGTACACGCCCTCGCTGCTGGGAGCCGCGCCGGCGATCCTGGCGAGCTGCTTGAACGTCTTGGAGGTGGCCACCGCCCGGTTGGGCTCGCCGAAGCGGACCACGTCGCCGACCGTGCGGGCGATCTCGGCCCGTACGTGGCGGCGCAGCGCGCGCACCTCGTCGGCGCCGGGCGGGTCGGCTCTCAGCCGGTCACGCGTCAGCCGCCCCGCGCCGAGCGGCAGCGACACGGCCACGTCCGGCTCCTCGTCGACCCCGCAGGCGATCTCCAGCGAGCCGCCGCCGATGTCGAAGGCCAGCAGCCGGCCCGACGACCAGCCGAACCAGCGCCGCACCGCCAGGAACGTCAGCCTCGCCTCGTCGCGGCCCGACAGCACCTCGATGTGCACGCCGCAGCGCGCGTCGATCTCGGCCAGCACCTGATCGCCGTTGGCCGCCTCACGCACGGCGGAGGTGGCGAAGGCGACCAGGTCCTCCACGCCCTTGTCCTCGGCCAGCCGGACGGCCTCCGCCACGAACGCGCCCAGCCGCTCGACGCCCTCCCCCGACAGGCGGTTGCGCTCGTCGAGGTGCTCGGTCAGGCGCAGCTCCTCCTTGTGGGAGAAGGCAGGAATCGGCCGGGCGCCCCGGTGGGCGTCCACGACGAGAAGATGGACAGTGTTCGAGCCGATGTCCAGCACGCCGAGTCGCATGGCACGAACGCTACAGGTCCCCTTGTCGCACGGCGAAGCGGAGCCCGGTGTGGTCGAACGAGGCGGGCAGCGCGCCCTCCAGGCGCACCGACGCGAACACCTCCCGCTCGCGCAGGAACGCGCCCAGCAGGCTCGCCGCGGTGAACAGCACCAGGTCGCGGCCCGCGCACCGGGCGAACCCCGCGCTGAACGGCACCCCGGTGCGCGCGTCGCCGCCCGCCCACGCGCCGCCGCCGTCCAGCGGCTCGCCGTCGTCCCAGGCGTCGTCGCCGGTCCACAGGTCGGGGCGGTAGTGGTCGCCTGCCTCGGCGCGGTTCACGTACGGGCTGTAGATCGCCACGAGGCTGCCCTCGGGGACGCCCCACTCGGTGGGGCCGGTCGTGTCGCGCAGGATCGCCAGCGTGGTGGGCCACAACCGCACCGACTCCAACACCGCCGCCCGCACCCCCGCCCCACCGACCCCACGCCCGCCAACCCCGGCCGAGCGCAGGTGAGTGGCGACCCCGGACGGGCCTGGGTGGGTGGCGGTCCCGCCCGCGGCGGCCCCGTCCCTGGCGGCGGTCCCTTCTCCGGGAGTCCCGGGCGGGGCCGGGTGGGCGGGCGTGCTGGGTGGGCCCGGGTGGGCGGTTCTGGGGGGTGGGTGGGTGGCCAGGAGGGCGAGGGCGCGGTAGGCGGCGATGGCGGCGGCGTCGAAGGCGAACAGCCAGTGCGGCACCTGGCCTTCCGGGCACACGTCGGCGGGGGCCGGGGTGGCGGCCAGGGCAGCGGCCAGGCTGCCGGGCTCGGCGCGCGCCAGGTGGCCGTCCAGCCGCCGCCGGAAGGCGCGGTACACGTCGGTGCGGCGCCCGCGCAGGTAGAACCAGTTGGCGTCGCCGCGCAGCCGGTCGAGCATCCGGGTGAGGGTCACGTCGTCGCGGGCGCCGTCGCCGAGCACGACGCGCCGGGCCAGCCGCCAGAACGCGGCGTGGAAGTCCGTCCAGGTGAGCACGCCCCGGTACGGCAGCGTGGCCGCCTCCTCGGCGGCGGCCCGCGCGACCGGCCCGAAGTCGGGGAGCAGCACCCGTTCGTTGTAGTCGTGACGCCGCTCCCGCAGCTTCGGCTCGGGGGTGATGAGCACGCCGTCCGGCTGGAAGTGGCCGAGGGCGCCGCGTTTCTCCCGGTTGGCCGGGGTGAGGGAGCGGTCGTCGAGCACCCGCCGCACGTCGGCGGCCGACAGCACGAGCACCGCCCAGCCCCGCAGCGGCACCCGGACCAGCAGCGGGCCGTCGCCGTGGCGGGCGCGCAGCCGGGCGAGCAGCCGGACGGCCCGGTCGTCGGCGCGGGTGAGCGCGGCGAGCCGGACCATGAGCGGGCGGCGCACGATGACGCCCTGCGCGAGGGCCGGCAGGACCAGGGTGAGGCCCAGCCGAAGTGTCTCGGCGGCGTTCGCGCGCGGCGGCCGCGTGATCGTGCGCATGGCAGGGCGACTACCCTTCCTAGAGGCCACGACACACGTGAGAGGGGGGCCGGGATGGGCGCGTGCTGCGGTCCGAGCCGTGAGGCGGCCGGGGAGCCCGGCGGGTCCGGCGCGGGCGGCGGGACGGGCAGCGGGGCGGGCGCGGTCACGGCGGCGCGCGAGGTGCTCACCGTGCCGACGCCGACGCTGGCGCCGATGCCGACGTCCGCGCCCGGGCCCGTGACGGTGCGGCGGGAGCCGCCGCGCGGGATGGTGCGGATCCCCGGCGGCGAGTTCTGGATGGGCGGCGACGACCCCGACGGCCGCCCGGAGGACGGCGAGGGCCCGGTGCGCCGGGTGCGGGTGGAGCCGTTCCTCATCGACCCGGCGTGCGTGACGAACGCGCAGTTCGCCACGTTCGTGAAGGAGACCGGGTACGTGACCGAGGCCGAGCGCATCGGCTGGTCGTTCGTGTTCCGGCAGTTCGCCGGCCGGGGCGTCCTGGAGGCGAGCGTGCCCGGGGCGCCGTGGTGGGCCGGGGTGGAGGGCGCCACCTGGCGCACGCCCGAGGGGCCGGGCTCCTCGGTGGGCCACCGGCAGAACCACCCGGTCGTGCACGTGTCGTGGCACGACGCGAGCGCCTACGCGGCGTGGGCGGGCAAGCGGCTGCCGACGGAGGCCGAGTGGGAGATGGCCGCGCGCGGCGGCCTGGAGCGGGCCCGCTATCCGTGGGGCGACGAGCTGGCGCCGAAGGGGCGGCAGCGGTGCAACATCTGGCAGGGCCACTTCCCGTCGGCGCCGAGCAAGGGCACGATGCCGGTCAAGTCGTTCCAGCCCAACGGCTACGGCCTCTACAACGTCTCCGGCAACGTGTGGGAGTGGACCGCCGACTGGTGGGGCGTCGAGTGGGAGCCGTACGCCGACAACCCGACCGGCCCGGCCGAGGGCGAGGCCAAGGTGATCCGCGGCGGCTCGTACATGTGCCACGACTCCTACTGCAACCGCTACCGGGTGGCGGCGCGCACCTCCAACACCCCCGACTCCGCCACCGGGCACACGGGTTTCCGCTGTGCGGCCATAGTCTGAGCGCATGTCACGAACCCTGCGACTGCTGATCACCGGCGGCGGCACCGGCGGTCACACCTACCCGGCTCTGACGACCCTGGCGGCGCTGCGGCGTCACCAGGTGCCGCACGACGTGCTCTGGGTGGGCACGGCCGGCGGGCTGGAGGCCCGTCTCACCGCCGAGCACGGCATCCCGTTCAAGGCGATCACCACGGGCAAGCTGCGCCGCCGGCCCAACCTGCGCGAGCTCGGCACCAACGTCGCCGACGTGTTCCGCATCCCGGTGGGCGTGTTCCAGGCGATCGGGCACGCCGCCCGCTACCTGCCCGACGTGGTGCTGTCGACCGGGGGTTACGTGGCGGTGCCGATCGGGGTGGCGGCCAAGCTGATCCGCCGGCCGCTGGTCATGCACGAGCAGACCACGGTGGTGGGGCTGGCCAACCGCATCCTGTCGCGGCTGGCGACCCGGATCGCGCTGTCGCACGAGTCGTCGCTGGACTACCTGCCGGCCTCGGCGCGCTCCAAGGCGGTCGTGACGGGCAACCCGGTCCGGCCGGAGCTGCTGCAGGGCAACCGGGCCGCCGCCTACGACCTGTTCGGGCTGACGTTCGAGGTGCCGCTGATCTACGTGACGGGCGGCGCGCAGGGCAGCAAGCAGATCAACACGCTGATCGCCGAGCTGCTGCCCCGGCTGCTGCCGCACGCCCAGGTGGTGCACCAGTGCGGGCCGGCCTGGATCGAGCAGATGCGGGCGGTGGAGCTGCCGCCGGGCCTGGCCGACCGCTACCATCCGGTGCCGTACGTGGGCTCGGAGCTGCCCGACCTGTACGCGGCGGCCGACGTGGTGATCGCGCGCAGCGGCGCCGGCACCGTGTCGGAGCTGACCGCGATCGGCAAGCCGTCGGTGCTGATCCCGCTCATCCCGACGGGCGGTGACGAGCAGCGCAAGAACGCCGCCTACCTGATGTCCTCGGGGGCGGGGCGGGCGCTGCTGGAGCCGCACCCGACGGCCGACGACCTGCTGGCCGAGCTGATGCCGCTGCTGACCGATCCGGAGCTGCGGGCGGCGATGGGCGAGGCGGCGCGCAAGCTGGGCCGCGTCGACGCCGCCGACGTGCTGGCCGACCTGCTCGTACGCACCTGCCAGGACGCCCAGGGGATCGCGGGTCAGGGCTCCAGGTAGCGGAAGGCCTCGTGGGCGGAGTTGAGGCTGCGCCGCAGGGCCTGCTCCAGCTGGTCGGCGTCGCGGCTGAGCCGCTCGATCTCCGGCACGGCGAAGCCGTCGGCGCCCGACTCGGCCACCAGCTCCTCGTACTGGTGCAGCCGCCCGCGCAGTTCCTCGATCTGGTGGTGGGCCCGGAAGGCGCGCTCGGCCTCGGCGACGTTGGCGGCGTAACGTTCCAGCGCCTCGACCCGGGCCACGACGGCGTCCTCGCTGCTGTCGAGCGCCCGGGCCAGCGGCTCGGCCACGGCCGCGACCTCGGGGGTGACGGCGCCGGTCACGGTCCGGCGGTGCTTGGCGCGCAGCGACGACAGCTTGGCCAGCAGCCGGGCGATCTCCCACTCCTGGGCGGGCAGCATCACCGAGTTGCGTACGTCGTCGAGCAGGCCCTCCATGTTGACGGCCGACTCGGTCACCGCCTTGATCGCCTTCTGGGCGCGGGCCAGCAGCCTGCGTGACGACTCGTCGAGGTCGTCGGCCAGCACGTAGCGGCCCTCGTACCAGCGGAGCTGCTCGTAGATCTGCCGGTCGACGACGGCCTCGTCGTCATCGTCGGAGAGGTCGGTGCGGATGAAGGCGGCGACCAGGACGGGGATGCCGATGAAGATGAGCAGCAGCCCGACGCCTCCGCGCATCGCGCCGAGCGCCATGAGGGCGGCTCCGGCGGCCACCACGGCGATGATCATGCCGACGCCGCGGCGCTTGGCGGGGGGCGGCGGCGGGGGGACCCAGCCACGCCGCATCCGGGTCAGGACCTTGCCGCTGTCCCGGATCAGTTGCGCGTCCTCCGGCGGCACCCCCGGATCCACCACCACTTCCACAAATCGGGATCCTAGGGGAATTTCTCTTTGCCGGCTTCATTCTCCTGCTGGTTATCGGTAATTGCGCATTTCATTCGCGTAAATGGCGGAATGCCTCTTGGGCTGAAGTGACGCTGTCCCGCAGGGCCTGTTCCAGCCGGCCGGCGTCCTCGGCCAGGCGGCTCAGCTCGGGCACGGCCGAATCGTCGGCGCCCGATTCGGCCAGCAGTTCCTCGTAACTGGACAGGCGGGCGCCGAGCCGCTCGATCTGGTCGCGGGCGCGGTAGGCGCGTTCGGCGTCGGCGACGTGGCCCGCGTAACGTTCCAGCGCCTCGACGCGGGCCAGCACGGCGGCCTCGCTGCTGTCGAGGGCGTGGGCCAGCGGCTCGGCGACGGCCGCCACCTCCGGGGTGATGCCCTCGGCCACCACCCCGCGATGCTCGGCGCGCAGCTCCGACAGCTTGGCCAGCAGCCGGGCGATCTCCCACTCCTGGGCGGGCAGCATCACCGCGTTGCGGATGTCGTCGAGCAGCCCTTCGGCGTGCACGTTCGAGTCCAGGACGGCGTCGACGGCCGTCTGGGCCCGGGTCATCAGGGCGCGGGCCGCCTCGTCCAGGTCCTCGCGCAGCACGAACCGGCCGGCGTAGCGGCGGGCGCTGTCGTAGACCTGGCGCTCGATCTCGTGCCGCCGCTCCACCTCGGCGTCCGGGCGGGGCCTGGCCAGCACGGCGACGGCCAGCAGCGCGGCCAGCGTCATCACGGCGACGAACGGCGTGTAGCGGCCAGCCAGGAAGAACCCGAGCCCGGCGGACATCGCCATCAGCGCCCCGACGGTCGCCACCGTCCGGGTCACCAGGCCGACAGCGGGTGGGTGGCGGTGCGCCGGGACCCAGCCGGAACGGACGCGCAGCAGCAGTTTGCGGTTGCCGCGGAGCAGGTCGGCGGTCGCGGCTGGAACAGTGGGCTCGACTATCACCTTCGCAGGACGACCGGGCACATTTTTGATCCTATGTGGCACTCTGTCCCGGCGGCAGGCCCTGCGGTCAGCTCACGCCGTCCGGCGCGGGTCAGCTCTCCAGATAGCGAAAAGCCTCGTGCGCGGAGGTGACGCTGCGCCGCAGCGCCCGCTCGACGTCCTCGGCGTCCTCGCTGAGCCGGTCGAGCTCGGGCACGGCCAGCGCGTCGGCGCCCGACTCGGCCAGCAGCTCCTCGTAGCGCGGCAGCCGGGCGCGCAGCTCCTCGATCTGGGCGCGCGCGTGATAGGCGCGCTCGGCGTCGGCGACGTGGCGGGCGTAACGTTCCAGCGCCTCGACGCGGGCCAGGATGGCAGCCTCGCTGCCGGCCAGGGCGTTGTCCAGGGGGCGCACGACGGCGGCGACCTCGGGGGCGATGCCGCGTTCCGTCAGCTCGCGGTGCTCGGCGCGCAGCGCCGACAGCTTGGCCAGCAGCCTGGCCAGCTCCCACTCCTGCTCGGGCAGGATCACCGCGTTGCGCGCGTCGTCCAGCAGGCCCTCGGCGTTGACGTGGGAGCGCAGAACGGTGCCGATGGCCCGTTGCGCCCGGGCCAGCATCCGGGCCGCGTCCTCGTCGAAGTCCCCCGGTAACAGGTAGCGGCCCTCGTACCAGCGGGCCTGCTCGTAGACGGCCCGCTCGCGCGGCCGGTCGTCCTCGGGCACCTCGCTGATGCCGGCGATCCTGAACAGGACGACGAGCACGAACATCGCCAGCACCATGAACCCCAGCACGGACAGCGGCGTGTCCCGCAGCACCGCCACCACCGCGACGACCACCGGGGTGGCGGCCAGCAGCGCGAGGCTCGACGGGCCGCGCGGCCGCTCGATCGGCTCCACGGGGGGCGGCACCCAGCCGGCCCTGAACCTCGACAGGAGCGCGCCGCTGCCCCGCAGCATCCCGGCGACCTCCGGCGGCACGGTGGGATCGACCACCACACCCACGCCCTGTCTCGGCACCCTGGCGCCCCCAACACTCGCGATGCCCGAATTTTACGTAACAATCCGCCGAAACGGCAGCCTCGAACCAGCCCGGCCTCACCGGCCGCCCCTCAGCCGGGCCGTCCCCGAGCGGTCCGGGGCTCTGGTGACGGCCTGGCCGATGGGCGGGTTCCGGCCCGGCTCAGGGGCGGCCGGGGCGGACCAGGCCGGTCTCGTAGCCGAGGACGACGAGCTGCGCCCGGTCGTGCACGCCGAGCTTGGCCATCATCCGGTTCACGTGCGTCTTGACCGTGGCCGGGCTCATGAACAGCTCCCCCGCGATCTGCCCGTTCGTCAGCCCGCGCGCCACGCCGGTCAGGACCTCGTGCTCGCGGGCGGTGAGCGGGGCGAGCCGGGCGGGGCTGAGGTCCGGCGGGCGGTGAACTCCTCGATGAGCCGCCGCGTGACGCGGCGACGGCGGCGTGCAGGGCGATGACCAAGATCGTGTGGGAGGTGACGTCGTGCAGCTCCCTGGTGACCCGCAGCCGTTCCTCCTGGGCGCGCCGCAGCGCCTCCTCCTCGCGGGTGCGCTCGGCGTCGGCGGCGCGCCGCTCGGCCTCGGCGGTGTGGTCGCGGCGGGCCCGCGACACCTCGGCGGGCTGGGCGACGACGAGGACGAGCAGCGCCCAGATGACGACGCTGACGAGCCGGTCCGCCGAGGGATGGGCGATCGCGCCGGTCAGACGAAGCAGAGCGCGGCCGCACCGGCGCAGGTGACGAGCGCGGCCACGGGGTCGCGCGGCAGCCAGGCCAGCCCGAGCGCGGCGACGGCCAGCAGCACGTAGCCGGCCAGGTCGAGCGGCCGGGCGTCCGGCTGGTTGCCGGTGGCCAGGAGGGTCGAGTACACCACGACCACGCCCATGCCGCAGACCAGGGCGAAGGTCTTCATACGGGCACGGTAACGCGTTCCCGTACGGGCGCGCGATGCCGCGGACGCGGTATCGCGGCTACGGCCAGCGCGGCAGCCACGGCGGCCAGGGGGATGGCGGGCAGCACGTACCGGTGGTCGAAGTCCAGCGCGGCGACCGGCGCGACGAGCAGGAACATCGCGAACGTCCAGGGCAGCAGCGCGGCCCGGCGGCGGCCGATCGAGCCCGCCGCCCCGGCCAGCAGCATCACCCCGAACAGCGTCCCGTGCAGGAACCACGGGTACGGGTAGGCGGCCAGGATCGACCCGAACGGCTCCACCGAGCGCATGCCGCGGATGTCCGGGTCGTACTCGGCGCGGACCTTGTCCACCAGCGGGTTGCCCGGCAGGGTCCAGGTGCCGTACGGGAAGCGGGAGGTGGGCGTCATGCGGTCGGGGTGCGGCACGGGCTCCCAGGTGAAGGCGAGCGCGGTGTTGGCGGCCACCTCGCGCAGGTAGTCGAGCGGCTGGGCGGCGATGGCGCGCACGGCGAAGGAGCGGGCCAGGTCGTTGTGCGCGAACCGGCCGCCGGGCAGCCGGTTGAGCGACGCGCCGGGCGCCCACACGTACTCGGAGGCGGCGTCCAGGACGGTGCCGTTGGGGCAGAGCGTGGCCTCCTCGGGCGGCGGCTTGATGATCGAGCAGTCGGCGAACGTCATGGTGCGCGCCCAGAGCGCGACGCCGTCGGAGCCGCTGAGCGCGAAGCGGCCGTTGTGCTGGGCGTACCAGCCGGCGTAGCCGATCAGCGGCAGCGCGCCCGCCAGGGCGAGCGCGACGACGCCCCGCCACGGGACGCGGCGCAGCAGCAGCCACAGGACGGCCAGGCCGATCAGCGGCGCGGCGGCGGTGCGGGTGACCCCGGCGAGCGCGAGCAGCAGCCCGGCGAGCGCGGCGGCCCGCCAGGTGACCTCCTCGCGCCACATCAGCGCGCACAGCGCGGCCACGACGAGCGCGATGACCTGGAGGTCGGACAGGATGGCGTGCTCCAGCCTGACGAACGCGGGGTCGAACAGCACGGGCACGGCGGCGAGCGTGGCCCCCCAGCCGGGCAGCCCGCGCCGCCGCAGCAGGGCGTAGATCATGACGGCGATGCCGAGGCCGATCGCGTGCTGCACCCCGGCGATCAGCTCGACGCTGCCGAACGGCCGCATCAGCCACAGGAACCCGGAGTAGCCGGCGGGGTGGAAGGCCCCGCGCGGCTGCAGGTGGACCGCCGTGTCCAGGTACGTGAACGAGTCGTACCAGTACACCATCGCGGTGTCGTAGCCGAGCATGACGAGCACCCGCAGGGCGGCGGCGAGCGCGAGGACGACGGCGAACAGGCGGTGCGCGGCCATGCGGCACTCCCCCCGGGCGGGCCGGGCGGATCCCGGCCGGAGGGGAGAAAGTCCAGCGCCGGGCGCATAACCGGGGCGTCACCTGAAGTGGTTACGTCGGCGTTATGCCTCTAAGGTCACACTGTTCTTCATTTATGGATCTTTGGGGGCCAAGGTGCGTGTCTTGATCGCCGAGGACGAGCGGATGCTCGCCGACTCGATCGCGGAGGGACTGCGGAACGAGGCGCTCGCCGTGGACGTGGCCTACGACGGGGAGGCCGCGCTGGAACGCCTGGGCGTCCACGACTACGACGTGCTGATCCTGGACCGCGACCTGCCGGGCAGGCACGGGGACGAGGTGTGCGCGCACGTGGTGGAGCGCGGCTGGCTGGTGCGCGTGCTCATGCTGACCGCCGCGTCGGACCTGCGCTCCAGGGTGGCGGGGCTGTCGCTGGGGGCCGACGACTACCTGCCGAAGCCGTTCGCGTTCGAGGAGCTGCTGGCGCGGGTGCACGCGCTGGGGCGGCGGGCCAGGCGGGCCGACCCGCCGATGCTGGAGCGGGCCGGGGTGCGGCTGGACTGGGCGCACCGGCAGGTGTTCCGCGAGGGCCGGTACGTGCCGCTGGCGCGCAAGGAGTTCGGCGTGCTGGCCGAGCTGCTGCGGGCGCGGGGCGCGGTGGTGTCGGCGGAGGAGCTGCTGGAGAAGGTGTGGGACGAGCACATCGACCCGTTCACCAACACCGTGCGGACCACGATGACGAAGCTGCGCAAGAAGCTCGGCCAGCCGCAGGTCATCGAGACGGTGCCGGGGTCGGGGTATCGCATCCCATGAGCGTCCGACTGCGTTTCGGCCTGGCCTGCGCCGGGGTGTTCCTCGTGGCGGGCGTGCTGGTGCTGGCGGGCGTGCACGTCGTGGTGCAGCAGAGCCTCAGTTACCGCTCCGGGCTCATCACCCCCGACTACGTCCGCGACGCCGGCTGGATCACCCACCGCTACAGCACCGTCTACGAGTTCACCCGCGACCGTGTCATGCACGTGCGCGCCGTGTACGAGCGCGACACGCTCGCCAACGTGCGCACCGTCGGCGCCCTCGTCGTGCTGGGCGGCGCGGGGGTGGCGTTCGCGCTGGGCTGGCGGGCCGCCGGATGGGCGCTGCGCCCGGTCCGGCACGCCACCGAGACCGCCCGGCGGGTGGCGCAGAGCCACGACCTGACCGAACGGATCGGCTGGCGGGGGCCGCGCGACGAGGTCAGGGAACTGACCGACATCTTCGACACCATGCTCGACCGGCTGGCCCGCTCGTTCGACGGGCAGCGGCGCTTCGTCGCCAACGCCTCGCACGAGCTGCGCACGCCCCTGACGATCAACCGGACGCTGGTGGACGTGGCGGTGCGGCGGCCGGACGCGACCGAGGACGTCAAACGGCTCGGCGAGTCGCTGCTGCTGGTCAACGCCCGGCACGAGCGGCTCATCGACGGCCTGCTGGCGCTGACCGAGGGCGAGCAGGCGGTGCTGGACCGGCGGCCGTTCGACCTGACGGACGTGGCCGAGCACGTGCTCGACCTGGCCGCCGCCGAGGCGCAGGACCGGGAGGTGACGATCCACCGGCTGCTCGACGCCGCGCCGACCGCGGGCGAGGCGGTGCTGGTGGAGCGGCTGGTGCAGAACCTGGTGGAGAACGCGATCCGCCACAACCACCCCAAGGGCGAGGTGTGGGTGACGACGCGGCAGCGGGCCGAGCAGGTCGAGCTGGTCGTGGCCAACACCGGGCTGCAGGTGCCCCCGTACGAGATCGAGACGATCTTCCAGCCGTTCCGGCGGCTGCACGGCGACCGGTTGCGCTCCGAGCGCGGCAGCGGGCTCGGGCTGTCGATCGTCCGGGTGATCGCCGAGGCGCACGGCGGCACGGTCGTCGCCCGGCCCCGCGAGGAGGGCGGGCTGACGATCACGGTCGAGCTTCCGGCCGCCTAGGGGCTGTGGATCTTGCGGAGCACGTCCTCCGGGATGCCCGCCTGCACGAGGCTCTCCCAGCTCTCGAACCGCTCGGCGATCATCGACTCGACGAGCGGGCGCAGCAGCGCGTGCTCGGCGCCGCCGTGCAGCAGCTCGCTGAGGATGCGGCCGCGCTCGGCGAACGGCAGCGCGCCGCCGTCCAGCGTGACCGCGTGCGCGATCAGGCCGAGCAGCCGGCCGCCGCCGGAGATGTTCGCGGCGGTGACGGCGCCGATCGCGTCCAGGTAGAGGGCGACGCGTTCCTCGGGCCCCGCCGGGCCGCCGGTCAGCAGCTCCTGCACCAGGTGGGTGGCGCTGGCCACGTTCCCCGACGGGCGCAGCACGAGCGGCAGGTCGGCGTCGTCGGCGAGCAGGTCGGCCAGCAGGTCGGTGTCGAGGCTGAGCAGGTAGGGGCGCTCGGCGAAGGCCCGGGTGCGGTGACGCAGCACGGTGGCCCGCTGCCGCATCCGGTGGTCGAACCACCAGCTCAGCCCCTCGGCCGCGGGCGGCTCGGGGGCGCCGCCCAGCAGCACGTCCCGCTCGCCGCCCTCCGACACGCGCTGCGCGGGCAGCGCCGCTAGCAGCCCGTTCCAGCCGTCCTCGCCGAGCTGGCTGCGCCACAGATGCGCGTACGAGGCCCAGCGGGCCAGGTGGTCGCCGTCGCCGAGCAGCTCCGAGACGCGGACCGGCTCCCCCGCGGCGGCCGCGTACAGCAGGGTGAGGTTGGCGGAGTAGGCGGCCAGCCGCCGCGTGACGGGATGGCGTACGGGCTCGAAGGCGGTGAAGGAGCGGCGGCGGCGCTCGTGCAGCGACTCGCGCAGCAGCGCGCCGAGCAGGCTGACCGCGCGGGCGCGCACGTCGGCGGGCAGCGCCGACAGCAGCTCGACGGCGAAGCCGATCGCCGGGCCGCGTTCGGCCAGGCAGGAGAACGAGGTGACGGCGTAGAGCAGGTCGTCGTCGAGGTCCTGGGCGGGGGCGGCGGCCAGCTCGCTGTCGAGCAGGTCGTGCCGCCGCACGAGCTCGCGCACCGCGTGGACGGCCAGCCAGCCGACGAGGAACTCGCCGAACGTGGCGTGCAGGAACTCGTAGCGCGGCACCCGGTCGCCGGGCTCGGTGCGGTGCACGAAGAAGAAGCGGCGGGTGGCGCGGCGGGCCCAGTTGACGGTGCCACCGGCGTCGCGGCGGGCCTGCCCGCACACGGCGGCCAGGTCGGCGTCCAGCGCCGCCTCCGCCGCGACCGGCCGGCCGCGGGCGAACATCGACAGCGCCACCACGCCGAGCTGCACCAGCTCCCGGTCGACCAGGGCGCGCTGGCGGGCCGGGGGCAGCCCGCCGGCCGCGGCGTCCTTGGCCACCTCGCGCTGGGCGAAGTCGCGGATCAGCGACTCGTACAGGGCGGCGCGGCCGATGCCGGTGCCGTCAGGCCGGACCGGGTCGCCGGTGGCGTCGTGCAGCGCGAGCAGCAGCAGGAGCAGCGGCTGGGTGGCGAGCTCGCCGTGGGCGAGCGCC
Source organism: Nonomuraea sp. NPDC049725 (assembly GCF_040674795.1). NCBI lineage: Bacteria > Bacillati > Actinomycetota > Actinomycetes > Streptosporangiales > Streptosporangiaceae > Nonomuraea > Nonomuraea sp. NPDC049725. The sequence continues at coordinate 169,968 of NZ_JBFANJ010000013.1, forward strand.
GCGTCGGCGCTCAGCGGCACCCGGTCGTGGCGGGCCAGCAGCGCCCGGTTGGTCTGGTCCCAGATGTCCAGCCAGCGCCGCACCTGGTCCTCCTCGAACGGCTGGAGCTGCAGCGCCAGCACGCCCTCGGGGAACCTGACCTGGTCGGCGAGCACGGTGCGGCCGGTCACGATCACCGCGACGGGCCTGCCCACCCGGTACTGCCCGGCCTGGAACTCCTGGATCTGCTCCAGGTAGTCGTGGCGGCTGGAGATCAGCTCGTCGAAGCCGTCGAGCATGACGACCGGCAGCGCGCCGCCGCCCGCGTCGACCAGCTCCTCGAAGCGCACCTCCTCGCCGAGCACGTTGCGCAGGCCCTGGTCGATCTGGGAGATGACGGTGGACTCGGCGACGACGTGGCGCAGCTCGACCCTGATCGGCAGGAACTCCGAGCCGGCCAGCCGGGCGGCGAGCACCTCGGCCAGCTTGGACTTGCCCGCGCCGGGCTCGCCGAGCACGACGAGCGGCGCCTGCGTGGCGCCGAGCGAGGTGAGGTGGCCGACCAGGAACGCCTCCGCGTCGGGCAGCCGGCGGCGGTCGTTCCACCAGCTCCGGGCGGCGGGCGTGGCCTCGCGGGTCATCTCCGCGACCCGGCAGCGGGGGCTGATGTAGCCCTCGCCGAGCAGCGGCAGCGTGACGTCCTCGGGCGCGGTGCCGCCCGACATGAGCGGCTGGTCCAGGGCGGTGGCGGCGAGCCGCACCAGGTGGATCATCGGCCGGTCGCCCAGGCGGGGCGGGGCCAGCTCCGCCAGCAGCCGCGCCACCCGCGACAGGCCGGCGCCGAGCGGCGGCGTCTCGGTGACCAGGCTCCACATGCCGAACTCGGGGTTGTCGCGGCTGAGCAGCCGGTAGTCCTCGTCGTAGACGCGCAGCGCCTGCGCGGCGGCGCCGTCGGCGAGCAGGATCGGCAGCCGGGTGCGGTCGCCCGCGCGCAGCTTGTCCCACAGGGGCAGCCCGCGCGCGTAGGCGGTGACCGCCTCGGACATCCGCTGGTGGACGCGCTGGACGGCCTGCCGGGTCTCCTCGTACGGGCGGTGCGGCTCGGGCATCGGCAGCGGGGTCAGCAGCAGGCTCTCCACCAGGGCGGCGAACCGTTCGGCGGGACCGGTGCCCGGGTGGGCGGTGTGGTCGAGCGACTCCAGCCCGACCGGCAGCCGCGCCTCGCCCAGCGCCTCGAAGTACGCCGACACGACGATCACCGCGTGGGCCGCGGCCAGCCGCTGGGTGCGCTCGAAGCGGTGGCCGCCTCGGCCGGTCATCCGGCGGACCACGTCCTCGGTGTAGCGGACCACGTCGGCGCGCAGGTCGAGCAGGCCCATCGGCAGGCGCGCGCCGCCGGCCAGCGCCCAGCCGGTCAGCGACACGGTCGAGGCGAGGTCGACGAGTTTGACGAGGCGGCTCTGGTCGCAGCCGAGGATCTTCAGGGCGTCGGCGTAGCTGAGGATGTCCGTCATGCGCGTCTCCGAAGAGCGTGAGAAATCCCATCATGACGCTTTTTATGGTGATTCTTTGGGTGATTCACCGTGGAGTTCACCGGTCCGTGACGGCCTCGGCGATCTCCGCCAGCGCGGCCGGGTCCTCGATCGTGGACGGCGCCCGGTACGCGCGCCCCGCCACGATGTCGCGCATCGTCCCGCGCAGGATCTTGCCCGAGCGGGTCTTGGGCAGCCGCGGCACCACCACGGCCGTGCGGAACGCCGCCACCGGGCCGATCCTCTCGCGCACCATCGCCGCCAGCTCGCGCTCCACCTCGGCCGGATCGCGCCCGGCTCCCGCCTTGAGCACCACGAAGCCCATCGGGAGCTGGCCCTTCAGCTCGTCGGCCACGCCGATCACCGCGCACTCGGCGACGTCCGGGTGCGCCGCGACTACCTCCTCCATCGCGCCGGTGGACAGCCGGTGCCCGGCCACGTTGATCACGTCGTCGACGCGACCCATCACGTACAGATAGCCGTCGTCGTCCACATAGCCGCCGTCGCCCGTCAGGTAGTGGCCGGGGTAGCGGGACAGGTAGGACTCGGCGAAGCGGGCGTCGTCGCGGTAGAGCGTGGGCAGGCAGCCGGGCGGCAGCGGCAGGCGCACGGTGACCGCGCCCTCGGCGCCGGGCGGGCACTCGTGGCCCTCCTCGTCGAGGACGCGCACGTCGTAGCCGGGGACGGGCTTGGTCGGCGAGCCCGGCTTGACGGGCAGCTCCTCGATGCCGACGCAGTTGGCGGCCATCGGCCAGCCGGTCTCCGTCTGCCACCAGTGGTCGATCACGGGGACGCCGAGCAGGCCGGCGGCCCAGTGGTAGGTGTCGGGGTCGAGGCGCTCACCGGCCAGGAAGAGGTAGCGCAGTGCCGACAAGTCCCACTTCTTGGCGAAATTTCCTGATGGGTCCTCTTTCTTGATGGCGCGGATCGCCGTCGGGGCCGTGAACAGCGTCCGCACCCCGTACGTCGAGGCCACCCGCCAGAACGCCCCCGGATCCGGCGTGCCCACCGGTTTGCCCTCGTACAGCACGGTCGTGCACCCCGCCAGCAGCGGCCCGTACACGATGTAGGAGTGCCCGACCACCCAGCCCACGTCGGAGGCAGCCCAGAAGACCTCCCCCGGCGCGGCCCCGTACACGTGGGACATGCTCCAGTGCAGCGCGACCGCGTGCCCGCCGTTGTCGCGCACCACCCCCTTGGGCACCCCGGTCGTGCCGGAGGTGTAGAGCACGTACAGCGGGTCGGTCGCCGCCACGCTCACGCACTCCGCGGGCTCGGCCTCCCGCACCGCCCGCGCCCAGTCGAGGTCGCGGCCCTCGCTCAGCTCGGCCGGGCCCTGCGGCCGCTGCAGGACCACGCAGTGCTCCGGCCGGTGCGCGGCCTGCCGCAGCGCCGCGTCGAGCAGCGGCTTGTACGCGACGGTCCGGGACGGCTCGATGCCGCACGAGGCCGACAGCACGACCTTGGGCCGGGCGTGGTCGATCCGCACCGCGAGCTCACCGGCCGCGAACCCGCCGAACACCACCGAGTGCACCGCCCCGATCCTGGCGCAGGCCAGCATCGCGAACACCGCCTCCGGCACCATCGGCATGTAGATCACCACGGTGTCGCCCCGGCCGACACCGAGCCCGCGCAGCATCCCCGCCGTCCTGGACACCTGCTCCAGCAGCTCGGCGTAGGTGTAGCGGCGCACCGTGCCGGTGACCGGGCTGTCGTGGATCAGCGCGTCCTGCCCGCCCCGGCCCGCGGCCACATGACGGTCGACGGCGTTGTGACAGGTGTTGAGCCTGCCCCCGGCGAACCAGCCGCCTTCGGTGGCCGCCCGCTCCGGCGGCACGTCCCAGTCGATCCCGCGCGCAGCCTCGCCCCAGAACGTCTCGGGGTCCTCGATGCTCTGCCGATAGGCAGCCTCATAACCTCGCACTTCCTGATCAGACCAGGCCCCTCCGGGCTGTGCAAGCCCTTCGGGCCCGGGTGTCGGGGAGATCCTTTCCACCCTGCTCACGATGCGGCAGGGGCGGCCCGGCGGACCTGGTGAGCGGCCCGCCGGCCCGGCCTGGCAAGGTGGCCGGGTGGACGATGACCTGATCCTCTCCGTCGTGACGGGCTCGCGGGCGTACGGGCTGCGGACCGGCGCGTCCGACACCGACCGGCGGGGCGTGTTCGTGGCGCCGACGGCGGACTTCTGGCGGCTGGACAAACCGGTCACGCATCGCGACGGGCCGCTGCCCGAGCAGTTCTCGTGGGAGGTCGAGCGGTTCTGCCGGCTGGCGCTGGACGCGAACCCGACCGTGCTGGAGTGCCTGTGGTCGCCGATCGTCGAGGTCGAGACGGCCGAGGGGCGGCGGCTGCGCGAGCTGCGCGGCGCGTTCCTGTCGCGGCGCGCCCACGAGACGTTCACCGGCTACGCCGACGCCCAGTTCCGCCGCCTGGACCCGGCCGCGCCCAAGTGGAAGCAGGCGATGCACATGATCCGGCTGCTGATCAACGGCCTGCACCTGGTGCGGCACGGCGAGCCGCTGGTCGACGTGGGCGCGCACCGCGACCGGCTGCTCGCCGTCCGGCGCGGCGAGGTGCCCTGGGAGCGGGTGGACGCCTGGCGCGCCGAACTGGCCGCCGACCTCGCCGGCGCGCCGTCCGTCCTGCCGGACCGGCCCGACCGGGCCGCCGTGGAGGCGTTCCTGATCGACGTACGGAGGGACCACCTGTGAAACTGCCCGGCTGGCCGGCGGACGTGACCCGGCTGTACGCGTACCTGCCCGCCTACCTTCCCGACCGGGTGGCCGCCAAGCGGGAGGCCGAGCACGGCGCCGCCCCCGCGGTCCCGGCGGCGGAGGCCGACGTGGCGCGGCTGACGGCCGAGCTGGAGAATGCCGGGGCCGCCTCCCGCCTCCCGGAGGCCGCCACCGCCCACGACGCGCTGCACGACCTCGTCGTCCGCACCCGCCTCGCCCGCTGACCGGCCCCCGGGCGGAGAGGAGCGGTCACCCCGTGAGGCGGGACAGGAGCGGGGCCGCGTCCTGTTCGGTGATCGTGATGCCGATCCGGTCCCGGAGCGCGTCGGCGAGCTCGCGGGCGGTGGTGGCGCCGAGGTCGCCGACGCGCACCCGGGCGGCGTGACCGTCCGGGGAGAGCACGGTGCGCTGGGCGAGCACGTGCCGGACGAACGGCGATCGCGGGTGGGTGGCGACGTAGTGGTTGGCCATCTCGAAGTCGCTCGGGTACTGCGGCTCGTCCTCGCGGAAGGCGTACAGCTCGGCGGACCCGGCGTGCAGCACCCAGAAGCCGCCGTCGCGGCCGAGCCGCCAGCGCCACTCCCCCAGCGCCGCGTGGGCGCCGTCGGCGAGCGGCAGCGGCTCCACGAGCCCGTCGCCGCCGAAGCCGGCGTCGGCGAGCCAGCGGATGCCGCCGGCCTCGACGGTGAGGACGGCGTGGGAGCGGGGCAGGTGCGGGCGGCCGAGCCGGATGCGGGCGAGGTGGCGCGTCACGGGGAAGCCGAGCCGTTCGAGCGCGGCGGCGAGCAGCAGGTTGTGCTCGTGGCAGTAGCCGCCGCGCCGTCCCCCGACCAGCTTGTCCTGCACGGACTTGAGGTCGATGGGGACGCCGCGGCCCAGGACGGCGTCCAGGTTCTCGAACGGGATGGCGGTCACGTGCGCGCGGTGCACGGCCCGCAGCGTCCCGGGGGTGGCGTCGCGGGGCCCGTCGTGACCGATCCTGGTGAGGTACGCCTCGAGGTCGAGGTGGTCGATGTCCCAGTTCATGCGTTCAAGGGTGACGGAGCGGGATGGGGTGCCGCATCACGGGTTCGCGGGATCCGGGGACAGGACGAGCCGGACGGCGAACAGTTCGTAGCCGGCCCGTTCGAAGGTCCTGGCCATGGGGACGTTGCCGGCGTCGGTGTCGGCGGCGATCCGGGTGGCGCCGCGCCCGGCGTGCGAGCGGGTGATCTCGGCGAGCAGTTCGGCGGCGTAGCCGCGGCCCCGGTGGGCGGGCAGGACGCCGAGGTAGCCGACGACGGGCCCGGCCTGGTTGGCGGACGGCAGCGCGAACCCGGCCAGCTCGCCGCCGGGCGTGTAGGCGAGCCGCCACCAGGACCGCTCCCCCGGCATGCGCAGGTAGTCGTCGAGGTCCTCGCGGGCGACGGCGGCGGCGTCCTTGACGAGCAGGGCCTGGCGGGTGTGGTGGTCGAGGCTGCCCTCGGCGGCCTGCCGGAACGCGTCGGCGAACGCCTCGTCGTCGGGCTCGGCGCGGAACTCCAGCCGGCCGGTCGGCTCGGGCACCGGCGCGCCGGGCTTCCAGGCGTAGCGGAGGCGTTCGAGCTCGTCGGTCAGCCCGGCCCGGCCGCCGGCCTCCCACCGCCAGGCGACGGCGGCGGTGACGGCGGGCTGGTCGCGCCAGCCGGCGGGGACGAACAGGTGGTAGGCGGGTCTGTCGCCGAACGCCTCGTGGGCGTGCCGCAGCAGGTCGGCGGCGAGCTCCACCCGGTCGGGGACGGACGGGTCGACGTAGAGGCAGTCGAGGGCCAGGGGTCCGGAGTCGGGGAACCCCCACCACACGGCGCGGGCCAGGATCTCGCCGTCGCGCTCGGCCACCCAGATGCGGTCGTAGCGGTAGTGCCCGTCCGCGAGGAAGGCGCGCAGCCGGTCGGGGTCGGCCCAGCTCACGGGCTCGTCGACGACGCAGCCGAGCAGGCGGTCGAGTTCGGACTCGGCCGCGGGACGGAACAGCATAGATGATCTCCACAAATATCCGACAGGATGGGGCAATGGCCCCCTACGATGACACCCTGCCACTCCAGCCGCCCATCCATTTACCGCCTGACGGCGAGCTGGCCGCCGCCGTGCCCGGCGCCCCCGAGGGCGGCGATCCCGCGCAGGTGCTGCGCGCGTGGGCGCTGACCTGCCGGGACGTGCTCGGCGGTGAGGAGGGGCTGCTGCTGGAGCTGGTCCGCCGGTTCCTGGCGCGCGACCCCGCCGCCGGCGAGCCGCCCGCCGCGCTCGCCCGGCTCGGCCTGGTACGGGACTCCGCGCCGTACGAGCTGACGCCGCTCGGCCTGTGGACCGGCAGGGAGCTGATCGCCGAGGTGACCGGGCAGCGGGTGCCGGTCATGGGGTCGCTGGCCGGCGGGGACGCCGCCGCGCTGCTGCACGGGCTGCGCTCGTACCCGGAGCCGGAACGCGACGAGGAGCTGACCGGCTGGCTCGCGGGCCGCGACCGGGCGGCAGCGGCGGCGGAGATCGCCGCCGCGGTCGGCGGGGCGAGCCCGCTGGGCCGGGCGGTCGGGATCGAGCTGCTGGCCACCCGGTTCGGCGAGGACGGCCGCCGGGCGCTCGACGGGCTGCTGGCGGAGCCCCGGACGGGCGCGGTCGTCGCCGCCAGGCTGGGCCGCGACCACCGCGGCGCCGACGGCGACGGCACCGGCGGCGGGGACGGGCGGCCGGGGTCGGGTGAGCTCGCCTGGGCGCTGGTGGACATGGCGGCGGCGCTGCTGGAGTTCGGCGGCGAGGCGGACGAGGTGGTCGAGTCGGTGGCGCTCGGGCTGGACCCGGAGGAGCAGGCGGGCACCGTCGCGCTGCTGGCGCTGGCCGACCATCCGGGCGCGGAGGCGGTGCTGCGGGTGTTCATCGACCACCACCCGGACGCCCGCGTGTCGGCCTCGGCCCGCAAGGCGCTGCGCCGTCTGCGCGGGCTGGCCGCGCGCGGGTAGGGTGACCCGCGATGACGAAACACACGATCTCCGCACCGTCCGGCACGATCCTCGGCGACGCCTACTCGTGCGACTGCGGCGCGCAGTTCGCCGGGCGGATGGCGGCCGAGCTGCACGCCGCCGAGAACCACCTGTGCACGGCCTGCCTCGGCTCGGCCGAGGAGGTGCTGGCGCCGGGCCTGACGCACCGCTGCCCGTCGTGCGCCGGCACGGGCGGCCGGCGCGAGCAGATGACCTGGCAGCTCGCCCACGCCGAGGCCGAGGAGCGCATCACGATGACGATGGTGCGGGGCGTGGTCTCGGGGTTCGACGGGCCGTTCAGCCTGTCGCAGATCGCCGACACGATCCGCGACGGGCTGCGGCTGCCCGCGGGGCGGCTGCCGGTGGGGCCGCGGGTGCGTGACCTGCTGCTGGAGCTGCAGGCGGCCGGCGAGATCACCATGCTGTCGGCGCCGGACGAGCTGATCGAGGGCACCGACGTGGTGCTCTACCGCGACCCGCAGTGGCAGCGGGCGGGCACGCTCGGCCTCTGAACGACCGGTCGCGGACGCCGCCCGTCACACGCGGCAGAGGATCTCGCCGTGGGTGATCGACAGCCAGGCGTCGTCGGCCGCGGCCCACTCCAGCCAGCCGCCGGACATCCGGCGCAGGTCGTCCTCGGTGGCCGCGCCGCTGGTCAGGGCCTGCTCGGCCATGGCGGAGCGCAGGATCCGCTCGGCCCACATGCCGCCCCACCAGGCCCGGTCGGCGGGCGTGGCGAAGCACCAGACGGAGGCGGTGGCGGTGACGTCGGTGAAGCCCGCGGCGCGGGCCCACGACAGCAGGCGCCGCCCGGCGTCCGGCTCGCCGCCGTTGGCGCGGGCCAGCTTCTGGTAGAGGGCCATCCACTCCTCCAGCGCGGGCAGCAGCGGATACCAGGCGAAGGCGGTGTAGTCGCTGTCGCGCGCCGCCACCAGCCCGCCCGGCCTGGTCACCCGGCCCATCTCGCGCAGGGCCAGGACGGGGTCGCCGACGTGCTGGAGCACCTGGTGGGCGTGGACGACGGAGAAGGCGCCGTCGGGGAAGCCGAGCGCGTGGGCGTCGGCCACGCGGAAGTCGGCGTTGCTCACGCCCCTGGCCTCCAGCTCGGCCTCGGCCAGCGCCAGCGCCTCGGGCGTCACCTCCGACACCGTCACCCGCGACACCCGCGCGGCCAGGTCGGCGGCGATGGTGCCGGGCCCGGAACCCACGTCGAGCAGCGTCATGTCCGGCTCCAGGTGGGGCAGCAGGTAGGCGGCCGAGTTGGCGGCCGTGCGCCAGCGGTGGGAGCGCAGCACCGACTCGTGGTGACCGTGGGTGTAGACGGCGTCCATCGGGACTCCTCATCTCGTGATCGTCCCCGGCAGGCTAACATCTGTCTCGCTATTCAAGAGAAAACGTCTCACTATTCGGTCAGGATTAGCGGCCCGACAGCGGGTAGCTGGGAGGCTCCACCGATGAACAAGGAGCTCACCATGGCCAAGACCGTGGCAGACGTGATGACCACCCACCCCGCCACCATCGAGGGCGACCAGCCGGCCAGCGCCGCCGCCGCCCTCATGCGCGACAACGACACCGGCGCGATCATCGTCAACGACAACGGCCGGATGCGCGGCATCGTGACCGACCGTGACATCACCGTCAGGCTCGTCGCCGACGACAAGGGCCCGCAGACGCCCGTCAAGGAGGCGTGCTCGTCGGACGTCGAGGCGATCGGCCCCGACACCAGCATCGAGCAGGCCGTCCAGCTCATGCGCTCGCACGCGGTGCGCCGCCTGCCCGTCGTCGAGGACGGCCGCGCCGTCGGCATCCTCAGCATCGGCGACCTGGCCGTCGAACGCGACCCGAACTCGGCGCTGGCCGACATCTCGGCCGCGGAGGGCAACCGCTAACGTGGCCCCGTGGTCACAGTCGAGGACGTGCGGCGGCTCGCGGCGACCCTGCCGAGGTCGTCGGAGCACCTGATCAGAGACCGGGTCAAGTTCCGCGTGGGCGCCATCGTCTACCTGGCGTTCTCGCGCGACGAGACCGTGATGGGCTTCGCCTTCCCGAAGGAGGAGCGGGCCGCGCTGGTCGCCGCCGAGCCCGCCAAGTTCCTCCTGCCGCCCGAGTCCGACCTGCGCTTCAACTGGGTCTGCGCGCGCATGGCCGCGCTCGACGAGGCCGAGATGCGCGAGCTGGTCGTGGAGGCGTGGCGGATGGTCGTGCCGAAGAAGGTCTACGCCGCCTACATCGCCTGAGACGGCCTGCGACGGTCTCAGACGGTCTGAGACGATGGGCCCATGCACTTCCAGCACGACGACGCCGTCTGGCGCGACTTCCCGGAGCTGGTCCCGGGCACCATCCTGGCCGAGGGCATCACGCCCGGCGCCTCCGTCGACGAGGCGCTGCGCGCCCACCACGCGGCCGCGGCCGAGCGGCTGGCGGCCGGGCCGGAGTCCGGGCTGCCGGAGATCCAGGCGTGGCGGCGGGCCTTCTCCCGCATGGGGCTCAAGCCGACGCAGTACCGGTGCGCCTCGGAGTCCCTGCTGCGCCGGTTCAAGAAGGAGGGGGCGCTGCCGCGCATCCATCCGCTGATCGACCTGTGCAACGCGGTGTCGGTGGCGTTCGCGATCCCGGTCGCGGTGTTCGACCTGTCCCGCGTGGACGGCTTCCTGGAGGTGCGGCGCGCGACGGGCCAGGAGGAGTACGTCACGCTCGCCGGCGAGCGGGAGCACCCCGAGCCCGGCGAGGTGATCTTCGCCGACGGCGGCGGCCACGCGCACGCCCGCCGCTGGACCAACCGGCAGAGCGGCCTGTCGGCCGTCCGCGACACGACCGCCTCCGTGCTGATCGTCGCCGAGGCCCTGCACCCCACGGCCGCCGAGGACGTGCGCAAGCTCACCGAGGTGCTGAGCGGCGAGCTGAGCGCCGCATGGGGCGTCACGCCCGCCGCCGCGGTGCTCGGCCCGGCGTCGCCGCGCCTGGAGTTCTGAGCCCAGCCCGACGCCCTGTTCGACGCCCTGTTCGACGCTCTATTCGACGCAGTCGTGCAGGTGCCGGACCGTCCTGGTGATGCGGTAGTGCTTGTCGATGGTGACGACCGCGTTGCCCGGGCCCCAGTCGATGTTCTCGCACGTGTCGGCCGAGCTGACCGGGCCGAAGTCCCAGGCGTCATGGACGAGCTTGTTGCCCGACACCTTCCACTTCGGCCCGGAACGCCACTGCAGGAACAGCGTGTAGTTGCCGCCGGCCAGCAGGTTGTCGGTCACCGTCACCGCGCTCAGGTTCTTGTCGACGAGGTTGACCGGGTCGGAGTGCTGGGGCGCCTCGCGCTGGTCGATCGTGTTGTGGTCGAAGACCAGGCCGCTGCAGACGATACCGCCCGGGCAGTACGCCTGGATGCCGTCGGAGTGGCTCGTCGGCGGGCCGCACAGGTTCACGTACGAGTCCCTGATCGTGACGTTCCTGCCCGACATGCGGAAGCCGTCGTCGAAGCCGCGCACCTCGATGCGGGTGGCGGTGAAGTTCTTCTCGCCGACCGCCGGGTAGATGCGGCAGCCCTTCTCCGGGCCGACTGTGGAGTCGGTGATGGTGAACGAGCCGCCCGTCTTCCAGTTGGTGATCATTCCGTCGATCCGGCTGTTCCTGATGACGACGCCGGACGCCTCCACGGTCAGGTCGCCGGTGATGTGCACGCCGTCGAGGACCTGGCCGGGCTTGGCGGCCGTGAAGTCGCCCTTGATCGTGGACAGCCGCAGGGAGTCGGGCACGCCGGTGCAGGCGGGAGTCGGGTGCGCGGGCAGCTCACAGCCGGGCCTGCCGGGCGTCGACGGCTCGGGGCCGGTGGGCTGCGGGCTCGTGGGTTGCGGGCTCGTGGGCTGGGGCTTGGTGGGCTCCGGGGTGCTCGTCGGGGTGCGGGTGGGGCTCACCGTGGCCGTGGGGGTGACGGTCGTGGTGACCGTGGGGGTCGGGGTCTGGGTGCGGGTCCTGGTCGGGGACGGGCTCGGGGACGGGGTGCCGGTGCCCGGGCGGAAGACCACGTCGACGAGGTAGTTGTGGCCGGCGCTGGTCGTGCGGGGGAACGCGCTCGCGCCGTACGCGAACGCGCCGTTCCAGCGGGAGGCGCTGAGCGAGTCGGTCCCCGGCAGGTAGCGGCGGAAGTAGTGCCGGGCGACCGCGTAACGGCCGTCGGGGGCGTGGTAGGAGACCACGTACGAGCGGCCGGCCCGCAGCGTGACGGGCTCCGGCAGGCGCGCCTCCTGCCAGCCGGAGGCCGTCTCCGTGCCGAACGCGACCCGCGCCAGCCGGTTGCCGGCGCCGTCCCACAGGCTGGCGGAGTGACCGGCGGCGGCACGGCGGTGCTTGTAGAAGCGGACCGCGACCACGGACCCGGTGCGGGACGCGGTGAAGCGCATGCCCAGCTCGACGGGCCTGCGGTCACGCCCCAGCTTGGCCGGGACGACGCTGGTCGGCGACCAGAAGCTCTCCTCCTGCGCCGCCGCCCTGGGCGTCACGGGGAACGCGGCCGCCTGCCGCTCCGCGGGGAGCGCGGGGGCCGGGCCGGCGAGCGCCGCGAGCGCGACGAGCGCGGCGGCGGCCGCCGTCAGGGTGCGGTGCGGTGAACCGTTCACGAGGAGGCCTCCAGAATGAATCCCCGATCAGCGAACCGGCCCCATGCTGCCAGCATCACGCGCCACTCCGGGCACTTTTCCGCATATTTCAGTTATCCAACCGAGATACGCCAGAAATAGGTCCGTTGCCCGGCGTTGATTGCAGCCGGCCCCAAATTCAAGAATGTCGTTGCCTGCCGGGCGCGTATTGATCAGTATCGGGATCATGACACGCGACTGGGTGAGCTGGCACGACGACTACGACCGGCCCGGATCGAGCCTGGGCCGGCGCCTGGCCGTGGTCCAGGGCGCCGTCCGCGCCGCCCTCGACGCGGGCGCGGAGCGGGTGGTGAGCCTCTGCGCGGGCCAGGGCCGCGACCTCCTGCCGGTGCTGGCCGCGCACCCCCGGCGCGGCCGGGTGCGCGCCCGGCTGGTCGAGCTCGACGAGCGCAACGCGCGGCTGGCCGAAGAGCGGGCGCCGGCCGGGGTGGAGGTGGTGCGCGGCGACGCGGCCCTGACCGACGCCTACGCGGGCGCCGTACCGGCCGACCTGGTGCTGGTCTGCGGCCTGTTCGGCAACCTCAGCGACGCCGACGTCCGCCGTACGGTCTCCGCGCTGCCCCAGCTGTGCGCGCCGGGGGCGACGGTGGTGTGGACCCGGCACACCCGCGAGCCCGACCTGGTTCCGTCGATCTGCGCGTGGTTCGAGGAGACGGGGTTCGAGGAGACGGGGTTCGACCGGGTCTCACTGGAGACGGCGGAGTTCGGCGTCGGCGTGCACCGCTACGCCGGTCCGCCCACGCCGCTGCGGCGGGGCGAGCGGATGTTCACCTTCCTCCCGGGCGGCTCGCGTGCTCAGGAGAGCCCTCGGTAGAGGTCCTTGGTCAGGCCGGTGATGCGGCGGACCGAGCTGCTCCAGGTCGCGCCCGCCGGGTGCGCCGTGAGCACGGCCATGACGTAACGCTCGCCCTTGCCCACCAGGCCGGTGGTGTGGAGCACGGGACGGCCGAGGTCGGGGATGCCCGAGCCGCGCGAGCGCAGCGCGACCGTGGAGATGGACGCCCCCTGGGCCCGCGCGTCGCAGCGGACCGGCGGCACGGTGCCGAACCCGGACCAGCCCTGCTTGACCGCGAACGGCCGGGGTACCGCGCTGGGGATGCCGAAGGTCTGGTCGAAGCCGTCGCTGCCGCACGGGGTGGCCTCGCGCAGGTGGCCGAGCACGGTGTCGCGCACGCGCGGCTCGGCGGTGTCGAGCAGGTAGCGGTAGGTGCGCACGATGTCGTGGACGCTCAGCGACACGTACCCCCAGAAGCCGGGGTGGGTGGCGGGCGGCGGCGTGGTGTCGGACAGCCGCAGCTTGCGGGCCATCCGGGTGACGATGGCGCCCTTGCCGCCCCGGTCCCACAGCGTGGAGGCGGCGTCGTCGTCGCTCTCCCGCAGCATGATCTTGAGCAGCCGGGCGTCGGCGGCGGAGACCTGCCGGTTCCGTTCCAGGAGGTCGATCGCCATCAGGATCTTGATCACCGAGGCGGAGCGGAACTTGCGGTGCGCGTGACGGGTGGCGACCGCCTTGCCCTTCGTCCGGTCGAAGACGAGCCAGGAGGCCGTGGTGCCCGCCGGAACCTTGGGCGGCCGGGCCGCACGGGCCGTGGCCGTGGACGCGGAGTCGGAGGCGGAGTCGGACGGCGTGGCCGCGGGGGCGCTCAGCGTCTCGGGGGCGGTGGTGGCCGACGCGGGGCCGGCCGAGGGCCCGGCGACGCATCCCGCTGCGAGTGGTACGGCTGCCGCCACGGCGGCCCACGGCTTCATACGCATCCGACATACCTATCAGAGTCTTGACGACTCCACAGAAACGGAGTTAAACAAAGGGGAATCCAACTCGAAACGGCGGTGAACCCACATCATGTACGCCGAGGAGCGGCAGCAGGAGATCCTCCGCAGGGCGCGCGCGGCGGGCCGCGTCGACGTGGTGACCCTGGCCGGCGAGCTCGACGTGACGACCGAGACCATCCGCCGCGACCTGACGGCGCTGGAGCGGGCGGGCGTGCTGCGCCGGGTGCACGGCGGCGCGATCCCGGTGGAGCGGCTCGGGTTCGAGCCCGCGCTGGCGGCCCGCGACGAGGTGATGACGGCCGAGAAGGAGCGCATCGCCAAGGCCGCGCTCGCCGAGCTGCCCGAGGACGGGTCGGTGATCATCGACGCGGGCACCACCACGGGCCGCCTGGTGGGGGTGCTGCCCGCCGACCGCGAGCTCACCGTGGTGGTCAACTCGCCGCCGCTGGCCACAGCGCTGGCCGCCCGCGCCAACCTGAACGTCATCATGCTCGGCGGCCGGGTGCGCGGGCGCACGCTGGCGACGGTGGACGACTGGGCGCTGCGGCCGCTGTCGCAGCTCCACGTGGACGTCGCGTTCATGGCCACGAACGGCTGCTCGGCGGCGCGCGGGCTGACCACGCCGGACCCCGCGGAGGCGGCGATCAAGCGGGCGATGGTCGGCGCCGCGCAGCGCAGCGTGCTGCTGGCCGACCACACCAAGTTCACCAACACGTACCTGGCGTCGTTCGCCACGCTGGCCGAGATCGACGTGGTGATCACCGACACGGGCCTCGACCCGGCGTTGGCCGCCGAGCTGTCGGCCGCCGGGCCCGAGGTCGTCCGGGCCTGAGGGGGCGGCGGTGATCCTCACCCTGACGCTGAACCCGAGCCTGGACCGCACGATCGAGATCGGGGCCCTGGCCAGGGGCGCGGTCATCCGGGCGGCGGCGGCGCGGCTCGACCCCGGCGGCAAGGGGGTGAACGTGTCGCGGGCGCTGCTGGCCAACGCCGTGGCGTCGCGGGCGGTGGTGCCGTTCGGGGGCGACGAGGGGCGGCAGCTCGTGCGCCTGCTCGGCCAGGAGGGGCTGGACATGGTGACGGTGCCGGTGGCCGGGCGGACCCGGTCCAACGTCACGCTCGCCGAGCCCGACGGCACCGTCACCAAGGTGAACGAGCCGGGCACCGCGCTGTCGCCGGCCGAGCTCGACACCGTCGCCGACGCCGTGCTGGCCGCCGCGCACGAGGCGGACTGGGTGGTCGCCTCCGGCAGCCTGCCGCCGCGGGTGCCCGACGACGTCTACGCGCGGCTGTGCCGCCGCTTCGCCGGGGCCGGGATCCACGTGGCGGTCGACACCAGCGGCGCCGCGCTGGCCCGCGCGCTCGACGCCGGCCCGGCGCTGGTCAAGCCGAATCTGGAGGAGCTGGCCGCCGCCACCGGCCGGGCGCTGCGCTGTCTGGGCGACGTGGTGGAGGCGGCGGGCGAGCTGCGCGCCGCCGGGGCCCGTACCGTCCTGGCCAGCCTGGGCGCCGACGGCGCGGTCCTCGTCGAGGACGGCGGGATCTGGTACGGCGAGGCCGCGGTCGCCGGGCCGCGCAGCGCGGTCGGCGCGGGCGACGCGATGCTGGCGGGCTTCCTGGCCGCCGGAGCGCGCGGCGAGCGCGCCCTGGTGGAGGCGCTGGCCTGGGGCGCGGCGGCGGTCGGCCTGCCGGGCAGCCGCATGCCGGGCCCGCGCGACATCCGCCGCGACGCCGTACGCGTCCACGCCCCCGACCCGGCGCGCCCGCTCACCTCGGTCCTCGACCCGGCGCGTCCGCTCAGCTCGACCACCGGCCCGGCGCGGCCGCCGCCGGGTCGCTGACCGGCTCACCCCCTGGAGTCTGCTCATCCCCCCGAAGGAGCATGTCCAATGGCCGACACCTACACCCCTCCGGTCCACGGGACCGGCGTCAAGGCCACGATCCAGCGGATCGGCGGCCACCTGGCCGGGATGATCATGCCGAACATCGGCGCGTTCATCGCCTGGGGACTCATCACCGCCCTGTTCATCCCCACCGGCTGGCTGCCGAACGAGTCGTTCGCCGCGATGGTCGAGCCGATCATCAAGGTCCTGCTGCCCGTGCTCATCGCCTACACCGGGGGGCGGATGGTGCACGGGCAGCGCGGGGCGGTGGTGGGCGCGGTCGCCGCGATGGGCGTCGTGGTGGGGGCGGACATCCCGATGTTCCTCGGCGCCATGATCGTCGGCCCACTCGCCGCCCTGATCCTTAAATATGTGGACAAGTTCACCGAGGCGCGGACCCGGTCCGGGTTCGAGATGCTGGTGGACAACTTCAGCGCCGGCATCGTCGGCGGCGCGATGGCCGTCGCCGGCGTGTGGGGCATCGGCCCGGTCGTCCAGGTGATCACCAACGTCGCCGGCGACGCGGTCGACTGGCTGGTCGGCAACGGCCTGCTGCCCGTGGCCTCGGCGCTGATCGAGCCCGCCAAGGTGCTGTTCCTCAACAACGCCGTCAACCACGGCGTGCTCGGCCCGCTCGGCGTCGCGGAGGCGGCCGAGACCGGCAGGTCGATCCTGTTCATGCTGGAGTCGAACCCGGGCCCCGGACTCGGCCTGCTGCTGGCCTACCTGCTGTTCGGCCCGCGCCCGCTGCGTCCCAGCACCCCCGCCGCGATGATCATCCACTTCTTCGGCGGCATCCACGAGATCTACTTCCCGTACGTGCTCATGAAGCCCCGCCTCATCCTCGCCGTCATCGCGGGCGGCGCGGCCGGGGTGTTCACGTTCATGGTCACCGGCTCGGGGCTGGTGGCGACGCCGTCGCCGGGCAGCATCTTCGCGTACGCGGCGGTGACGCCGAGAGGCGGCTGGCTGGGCATGATCCTCGGGATCGCGATCGCCACCGCCGTGACGTTCGCCGTCGCCGCCCTGCTCATGGGGTTCGGCCGCGGCGAGAAGGAACCGCCCGCCGGAGCCGGGCCGCCCGCCGAGAGCGCCACGCCCGCCGCCGCCGACGAGCCCCGCGACGCCGCCGCCCGCGAGGACTCCCCCGAGCACCGGACCGCCGCCAAGGAGGCATGAGCCATGACGAGCATCGACAGCAAGGACATCCGCAAGATCGTCGTCGCCTGCGACGCGGGCATGGGCAGCAGCGTGATGCTCGCCTCCCAGCTCAGGAAGCAGCTCAAGGACAGCGGCGTCGCCGTCGAGCACACGCCGGTCAACGACATCCCGGCCGACGCCGACGTGGTGCTCTGCCACGCGGGCCTGGCCGCCAGGGCGAGAGCGGCGGCGCCGGGCAAGGCGCTGGTGCCGTTCCAGATCTTCCTCGGCGACCCGGCGGTGACCAGGCTCGTCACCACCATCAGGAACGGCGGCGTCGTCGATGCGTGACGGCCTGCTCGACCCCCGTGCCGTGCTGCTGCACGAGAGCGCGTCCGGCCGCGACGAGGCGATCCGCCGGTGCGGGCGCGCCCTGGCCGACGTCGGCGCGGTCGCCGAGCCGTACATCGAGGCCATGCTCGAACGCGAGCGGACGATCTCCACCTACGCCGGTGAGGGCTTCGCCATCCCCCACGGCACGGCGGCGGCCAGGCAGGACGTGCTGCGCGACGCGATCTGCGTGGTGCGCTTCCCCGAAGGCGTCGACTGGGACGGCGAGCGCGTCACCGTGTGCGTCGGCATCGCCGCCGCCGGCGACGGGCACGTGCCGCTGCTGGCCGCGCTGGCCGACGTGCTGCTCGACCCCGCCCGGGCCCGGACGCTGCGCGAGGCCACCGAGGTGAACCACGTGATCGAGGAGCTGACGTGAAGGTCGCCAGATTCCACGCCCCGGGCGACATCCGGGTGGAGGACGCGCCGGAGCCCGTCGCCGGGCCCGGCGAGCTGAAGATCCGGGTGCGCAACTGCTCGACGTGCGGCACCGACGCCAAGATCTACAAGTTCGGGCACCACCACATCCGGCCGCCCCGCGTGATGGGGCACGAGATCGCCGGCGAGGTGGCGGGCACCGGCGAGCGGGTCCAGGTGATCGCCGCGATCCCGTGCGGCGCCTGCGCGGAGTGCCGCCGGGGCCGCCCCGCCGTCTGCCCGGCGCAGGAGTCGATGGGCTACCACTACGACGGCGGCTTCGCCGAATGGCTGATCGTGCCCGCCAAGGTGCTGGCCGTCAACGGCGTCAACGCCGTCCCGGACGGCGTCGGGTTCGCCGAGGCGTCGCTGGCCGAACCGCTCGCCTGCGTGCTCAACGGGCAGACGCTGGCCGGCGTGGGTACGGGTGACGACGTGGTGGTCATGGGGGCGGGGCCGATCGGCTGCCTGCACGTGCGGCTCGCCCGGGCGCGCGGGGCGGGCCGCGTCTTCCTCACCGACGTCAACGCCGCCCGCCTCGCCGTCGCCGCTGACCTCGTACGGCCCGACGCGGCCATCGACGGGGACGTGGTGGAACAGGTGCTCAAGCTGACCGGAGGCCGCGGCGCCGACGTGGTCGTCACCGCCGCGGCGTCGGGCGTGGCCCAGGAGCAGGCCGTGCGCATGGCCGCCCGGCGGGGCCGCGTCAGCTTCTTCGGCGGGCTGCCCAAGGACGACCCGGTCATCCGGCTGGACTCCAACCTGGTGCACTACCGGGAGCTGACCATCGTCGGCGCCAACGGCTCCAGCCCCGCCCACAACGCCGAGGCGCTCGGGCTGATCGCCACGGGCGCCGTGCCGGTCGGCGACCTCATCACCCACCGGCTGCCGCTGTCCCGGGTGCTCGACGGCATCGAGCTCGTCAGCCGGGGCGCGGCCATCAAGGTCACGATCGAACCCTGAGGAGGCAGGCCATGGCATCGCGGACGGTGACCATCGCGTCGGCGAGCGGGCTGCACGCGCGGCCCGCCAAGCTGTTCGTCCAGGAGGCGGCGCGGCTGGGGGTGCCGGTGCGCATCCGGGCGGGCGACGGGAAGGCGGTCCCGGCGTCCAGCATGCTCGGCGTGCTGTCGCTGGGCGCGGTCCGCGGGACCGAGGTGACGCTGGAGTCCGACGCCCCCGGCGCCGACGCCGCCCTCGACACCCTCGCCGCCCTCCTCTCCCGCGACCTCGACGACCCCCCACCCCCGGACGGACCCCCGCCCCCAAAGGGAGGCGCGGCCCCGGACGGACCCCCACCTTCCGAAGAAGCCCCGTCCCCGGAGGAAGGCGCGGGCCCGGACGGACCCCCACCCCCCGAAGAAACCCCGGCCCCGAAGGAAGGCGCGGCCCCGGAGGGAGGCGCGGGCCCGGACGGAGGTGCGGCTTCGGAAGGGGGCGCGGGCTTGGGCGGAGGTGCGGGCTCGGGCTTGGGCGCGATATCGGGTACAGGCCAGGGGGCAGGGTTGGGGGCTGGGGAGGTTGTCGGTGGGTGAGGTGGTGAGGCTGGCCGGGCTGGGGGTCAGCCGGGGGGTGGTGGCGGGGCCGGTGGTGCGGATGGCCGCGCCGCCCGTGCTTCCGGCTCCTCGGCCGGTCGGCGACGCGGAGGCCGAGGGGGCGGTGGTCGCCGGGGCGCTGGGGGCGGTGGCCGCGGGGCTGCGTGAGCGCGCCGCCGCGGCCGAGGGTGACGCGGCCGAGATCCTGGGCGCGCTGGCCATGATCGCCGACGATCCGATGCTGCGGGAGGAGGCCGAGCAGGGCGTACGCGACGGCCTGGACGCCCCGCACGCGCTCGACGCCGCGTTCACCCGCCACCGGGAGGCGATCGCGGCGCTCGGCGGCTACCTGGCCGAACGGGCGGCCGACCTGGACGACCTCAGGCACCGGGCCGTCGCCTTCGCGCTGGGCGTGCCGATGCCGGGCCTGCCCTCCCCCGGGCATCCGTACGTGCTGGCCGCCGAGGACCTGTCGCCCGCCGACACCGCCGGGCTCGGGCCGGACGTGCTGGCGCTGGTGACGGCGAAGGGCGGCCCGACGAGCCACACCGCCATCCTGGCGCGCGGCCGGGGCCTGCCCGCCGTGGTGGCGTGCCCGGGCGTGATGGACCTGGCGGACGGCACGTACGTGTGCGTGGACGGCGTGACCGGCGAGGTCACTGCGGGCATCAGCCGGGAGGAGGCCGAGGCGGCGTGTGAGCGCGACCGCCGGGAGCGGGAGCGGCTGGCCGCGACCGGCGGGCCCGGCAGGACCGCCGACGGGCGGCCGGTCAGGCTGCTGCTCAACATCGGCTCGGCCGCGGACCTGGTGCCCGACGGTGAGGGGGTGGGGCTGTTCCGCACCGAGTTCCTGTTCCTGGGGCGCGAGCGGGAGCCGTCGTTCGACGAGCAGGTGGCGGCCTACGCGGAGGTGTTCGGGCGGGTGGCGCACGTCGTGGTGCGGACGCTGGACGCGGGCACCGACAAGCCGCTGCCGTTCCTCGGGCTGCCGCCGGAGCACAACCCGGCGCTGGGCGTGCGCGGGCTGCGGGTCGACCGGGTGCTGCCGGGCGTGCTCGACACGCAGCTCGACGCGATCGCCGAGGCGGCACGGCGGACGGGCGCGGAGGCGTGGGTGATGGCGCCGATGGTCGCCACCCGGGACGAGGCCGCCGGGTTCGCCGCGAGGGCGCGGGCCCGGGGGGTGGCCCGGGTGGGCGTGATGGTGGAGATCCCGGCCGCCGCGCTGGTGGCCGACCGGCTGCTGGAGGAGGTGGACTTCCTCAGCGTCGGCACCAACGACCTCAGCCAGTACGCCTTCGCCGCCGACCGGCAGCATCCGGCGCTGGCCGACCTGCTCGACCCGGCGCAGCCGGCGCTGCTGCGCCTGGTGGCGGCGTGCGCGGAGGCGAGCCTGGCGGCGGGCAAGCCGGTCGGCGTCTGCGGCGAGGCGGCCGGCGATCCGGTGCTCGCCCCGGTGCTGGCCGGGCTGGGGGTGACGAGCCTGTCGATGGCGCCGTCGTGCGTCCCCGCCGTCCGCGACGCGCTGTCACGGCACACGTACGCCGAATGCCGCGAGCTGGCGCGCGCCGCCCTCTCCTGACAGGGCCGGGAGTGGATGGTGGTCAGCTCGCCGGTTCGGGGGTGCGGGCGCGCAGGGTGAGCTCGCCGTCCTGGGCGTCCACGTCGACGGCCCCGCCCTCCCCGACCTCGCCGGTGAGCAGCATCGTGGACAGGCGGTTGTCCAGCTCGCGCTGCACGGTGCGGCGCAGCGGGCGGGCGCCGAACTCGGGCTGGTGGCCGCGCTCGGCGAGCCAGTCCTTGGCCGCGTCGCTCACCTCCAGCGCCACGTCCTGGCCGCGCAGCCGCTGCCGGGTGCGCTCCAGCAGCAGGTCGACGATCTGGCGGAGCTGGCTCCTGTCCAGGCGGCGGAAGACGATGGTCTCGTCGATGCGGTTGAGCAGCTCGGGCCGGATGGAGTGGCGCAGCAGGTCCATGAGCCGGTCCTGCAGGTCGGGCGTGTCGCCCTCGGCGTCGAGGATCATCTGGGCGCCGATGTTGCTGGTCATGATGACGATCGTGTTGGTGAAGTCGACGGTGCGGCCCTGGCCGTCGGTGAGGCGGCCGTCGTCGAGCATCTGGAGCAGGATGTTCATCACGTCCGGGTGCGCCTTCTCGATCTCGTCGAGCAGGATGACGCCGTGCGGGCGGCGGCGGACGGCCTCGGTGAGCTGCCCGGCCTCCTCGTAGCCGACGTAGCCGGGCGGGGCGCCGATGAGCCGCGAGACCGTGTGCCGCTCCTGGAACTCGCTCATGTCGATGCGCACCATGTGGTCCTCGCCGCCGAACAGGGCCGCCGCGAGCGCCCTGGCCAGCTCGGTCTTGCCGACGCCCGTCGGGCCGAGGAACAGGAAGCTGCCGATGGGCCGGTTCGGGTCGGCCAGGCCGGCGCGCGCCCGGCGGACCGCCTCGGCGATGGCGACGACGGCCTCGTCCTGGCCGATGACGCGCTCGTGCAGGTGCTCCTCCAGCCGCATCAGCCGGTCGCGCTCCTGGGTGGTGAGCTGGGTGACGGGGATGCCGGTGCGGCGGGAGACGACCTCGGCGATGTCCTCGACCATGACCTGCGGGGCGGCGTCGCGGCCCTGCCTGGCCCGGTCGAGCTCGGGGCGGAGCTTGTCGATCTGGCCGGTGATCTCCTTGGCCCGGTCGAAGTCGTCGGCGGAGACCGCCTGGTCCTTGTCGCGGCGCAGGGAGGCGAGGCGTTCCTCCAGCTCGCGCACGTCGCTGCCGGGGGTGCGCGAGCGCAGCCGGACCCGGGCGGAGGCCTGGTCCATCAGGTCGATGGCCTTGTCGGGCAGGAACCGGTCGGCGACGTAGCGGGCCGACAGGGTGGCGGCGGCGTCGAGCGCCTCGTCGGTGATGCGCACCTGGTGGTGGGCCTCGTACGCGTCGCGCAGCCCGGCGAGGATCTCGACCGTCTGCTCCACGGTGGGCTCGGTGACGAGGATGGGCTGGAAGCGGCGTTCCAGCGCGGCGTCCTTCTCGATGTTCTTGCGGTACTCGTCGATGGTGGTGGCGGCGATGACGTGCAGCTCGCCGCGGGCCAGGGCGGGTTTGAGGATGTTGGCGGCGTCCATGCCGCCCTCGGCCGACCCGGCGCCGACCAGCGTGTGCACCTCGTCGATGAACACGATGACCTCGTCGGCGTGGGCGCGTACCTCGTCGACGACCTTCTTGACCCGTTCCTCGAACTCGCCCCGGTACTTCGACCCGGCGACCATGCCGGTCAGGTCGAGGGCGATGACGCGCCGGTCCTTGAGCGTGTCGGGGACGCTGCCGTTGACGATGCGCTGGGCGATGCCCTCGACGATGGCGGTCTTGCCGACGCCGGGCTCGCCGATGAGCACGGGGTTGTTCTTGGTGCGGCGTGACAGGACCTCGATGGACTGCTCGATCTCGTCCTCGCGGCCGACGACCGGGTCGACGCGGCCCTGCCTGGCCTCCTCGGTGAGGTCGCGCCCGTACTCGTCGAGTGAGGGGGTGCTGCTGTCGCGGCGTTCGCCGCCGGGCTGCCCGGGGCCGGAGGAGAGCAGGGCGCGCTGGATCTCGTTGGCGGAGACGCCCTGTTCGCGCAGCAGTTCGGAGGCGGTGGACTCGGGGTTGGCGGCGAGCGCGAGCAGCAGGTGCTCGGGGCCGATGTAGGAGGAGTTCAGGGCGCGGGCGACGCGCTGGGCGTCCAGGACGGCGCGCTTGGCCGACGGGGAGAGCGTGTCGGGCGGCTCGGCGGCGGGTCCCTGCCCGGCGAGCGTGCCGATGCGGTCGCCGAGCCTGCCGGTGTCGACGCCGGCCGAGCGCAGCAGCTCGCGGGTGGGCTCGGCGCGGGCGAGGGCGCCGAGGAGGTCGAGCGCGTCGAGGTCGGCGGCGCCGCGCCGACCGGCGATCTCCACGGCGTCGGCGAGCACCTCGCGGGCGGAGGCGCTGAGCAGCTTGCCCACGTCGACGCGCTGGACGCTGGGCCGGGTCGGCGGCCAGGCGTCCATCCCGCCGAACACCCGGCCGGTCAGCTCTTCGAAACCCCGGAAAGGATCCCGCCCAAAGAACGACATATCCGACATTTTGCTCGTCCCCTTCTCGCGCACCTCCGGGACCTCTTGCCGGGCCCGTCGCAAGGCATAGCCAGCGATCGGCAAAATGCCTCCGCGCCTCAGGGGGTGCGGCTCACTCCGGGGGTGCGGCTGCCTCAGGGGGTGCGGCTCACTCCGGGGGGTGCGGGTCACTCCGGGGGGTGCGGGTCACTCCGTCGCGAGGAGGTCCACGATGGGCGTGTCACCGGAGACGAGCTCGAACGTGCGGCGGCCCGCCCCCGGGGCCTGGAGCAGGGCGGCGACGACGGCGGCCACGTCGTCGCGCGGCACCGGGCCGGGCGGCACCTCGGGAGCCAGCCGGACCAGGCCGGTGCCGGGCTCGTCGGTGAGGCGGCCCGGCCGCAGGATGGTCCAGTCGAGGTCGCGGCGGCGCAGGTCGTCCTCGGCGGCGGTCTTGGCCGCGATGTAGGCGGCCCACACCTCGTCGGAGCCCGGCTTGGGCGGCTTGCCCGCGCCCATGGACGAGATCTGCACGAACGTGCGCACCCCGGCCCGCTCGGCGGCGTCGGCCATCAGCACGGAGGCGGCCCGGTCGACGGTGTCCTTGCGCGCCGCGCCGCTGCCCGGCCCGGCGCCCGCGGCGAACACCACCGCGTCCGCCCCCCGGACGATCCCGGCGACCTCCTCCACGCCCGCCTTCTCCAGGTCGCACAGCACGGCCTGCGCGCCGGTCTCCTCGACGTCGGCCTGGTGCGCCGGGTTGCGCACCAGGCCGACGGCCGCCGCGCCCAGCAGCCTCTCCAGCCGCAACGCGATCTGCCCGTGCCCGCCCGCGATGATGATCCTCATGGGCGTCATGGTGTCATGGAGCCATGAACGACTTCCCGCACGCGCCCGCCCCGGCGTTTCTGTTCGACCTGGACGGCACCCTGATCGACAGCGTCTACCAGCACGTCATCGCCTGGCGGCAGGCGCTGGCGGGGATGGGCATCGACCTGTCGGTGTGGCGGATCCACCGGCGCATCGGCATGAGTGGCGGCCTGTTCGTCAACGCCCTGCTGCGCGAGACCGGGCTGAAGCTCACCCAGGCGCAGATCGACGAGCTGCAGACGACCCACGCCGAGGCGTACGAGCAGCAGGCCGATTCGGTCCGGCCGCTGCCGGGGTCGGTGGAGCTGCTGGCGGAGCTGTCCTCGCGCGGCGTGCCGTGGGCGATCGCGACCAGCGGCTACGCGCGCACGGCCCGGCTGGCGCTGGGCCTGCTCGGGCTGCCGGACGACGCGCCGATGGTGACGCGCGACCTGGTGCGCCGGGCCAAGCCGGACCCCGACCTGTTCCTGGCCGGCGCGGCGCGGCTCGGCGTCGACCCGGCGCACGCGATGGTGGTGGGTGACAGCATCTGGGACCTGCTGGCGGCGCGGCGGGCCGGCTCGCTCGGCATCGGGCTGCTGTCGGGCGGCTACGGCCGCGACGAACTGGAGCGGGCGGGGGCGTTCCGCGTCTACGCCGACCCGGCCGACATGCTCGACCGGCTCGACGAGCTGGGCGTGCGGCAGAGCGACTGAGGAATATCCGGCCGAACCACGGAGCTTTGATCACGCGTACCCCTTTTGGAGGAGCTGACTATGGAATTGGCAGACATCGGCGTCACCGGCCTGGCGACCATGGGCCGCAACCTGGCGCGCAACCTGGCCAGGCACGGCTACGCGGTGGCCGTGCACAACCGCACCGAATCCCGTACGCAACAGCTCGTGCGGGAGTTCGGCGGCGAGGGCACGTTCCTGCCGTCGCAGGACCTGGCCGGGTTCGTGGCGTCGCTGAAGCGGCCACGCCGGGCGATCATCATGGTGAAGGCGGGGCCGGGCACCGACGCGGTGATCGACGAGCTCGCCGCGCTGATGGAGCCGGGTGACATGATCGTCGACGGCGGCAACGCGTACTTCGAGGACACCCGGCGGCGCGAGGCGGCGCTGCGTGAGCGCGGCATCCACTTCGTCGGCACCGGCATCTCCGGCGGCGAGGAGGGCGCGCTGAACGGCCCGAGCATCATGCCGGGCGGCTCGAAGGAGTCGTGGGAGGCGCTCGGCCCGATCCTCCAGGACATCTCGGCCAAGGTGGACGGCGTGCCGTGTGCGGTGCACGTGGGCCCCGACGGCGCCGGTCACTTCGTCAAGATGGTGCACAACGGCATCGAGTACTCGGACATGCAGCTCATCGCCGAGTCCTACGACCTGCTGCGCCAGGCGCTGGGCGCGACGCCCGCCGAGCTCGCCGGGGTGTTCCGGGAGTGGAACCAGGGCGACCTGGACTCCTACCTGATCGAGATCACCGCCGAGGTGCTCGACCAGGTCGACGCCGAGACGGGCAAGCCGTTCGTGGACGTGGTGGTCGACCGGGCCGAGCAGAAGGGCACCGGCCGGTGGACCGTGCAGAGCGCGCTGGAACTGGGCGTGCCGGTGACGGGGATCGCCGAGGCGGTGTTCGCGCGGGCGCTGTCGGGCCACCCCGAGCAGCGGGAGGCGGCCCGGCCGCTCCTCCAGGGGCCCGAGCTGACCGGGACCGGCGGCAAGGAACTGGTCGAGGACGTGCGGCAGGCCCTGTACGCGTCCAAGATCGTCGCCTACGCGCAGGGCTTCGACCAGATGGCGGCGGCGTCCAAGGAGTACGGCTGGGACCTCGACCTGGGCGCGATGGCGACCATCTGGCGGGGCGGCTGCATCATCCGGGCCAAGTTCCTGGACCGGATCCGCGCGGCCTACGACGCCGACCGCGCGCTGCCGACGCTGCTGGCCGACCCGTCGTTCGCCGAGGCGCTCAACGCCGCGCAGGAGTCGTGGCGCCGGGTGGTGGCCACGGCGGTGAAGATCGGGGTGCCGACGCCGGGCTTCTCCTCGGCGCTGGCCTACTACGACGGGCTGCGGCGCGACCGGCTGCCCGCCGCGCTGGTGCAGGGGCTGCGCGACTACTTCGGCGCGCACACCTACCTGCGGGTCGACAAGGAGGGCGCCTACCACACCGACTGGTCGGGCGACCGCGCCGAGCGTCCCGCCTCCTGAGACCGTCTCCCCCCGGCGGGCGTCAGCTCGCCGCCGGGGGCGGCGGGATCCGGTTGGCCAGCGCCGTCACCACGCAGTAGCCGATGGGCCCGGACGCGTCGTGCACGGTGCACTGCCCGTTGGCCACTCCGTCCGCGCTGAGATGGCCGGTGGCGTCCAGGCCGATCACCTCGCCGCGCGGCAGCCGGGCCAGCGTGAGCGTGTAGTCGGCGTTGATGAACGGCAGCCCGCCCGCCGTCATGCCGCTGAGCGGGCTGGCGAAGTCGGCCGCCAGCGCCACCCGGACGAACGGGCTGACCTCCTCGTCGTCGACGAGCGGCCGGTTCTCCCGCGTCCAGACCCGCCTGCGGCCCGGGTCGCCCCACTCCGACAGGCGCCACAGGTCGAACGGCGGCGTCCAGCCCGGCCCCTCGGCGGGCGGCCCGTCGGGCGGCGTCTCGTCCCACGCGGGGGTCACCGGCCGCTCGCCGCCGGGCTGCTCGCCCTTCCTGAGAAGTACGGCGCTCGCCCGGCCGATCACGCCCTGCTCGGTGCGGATGACGGCGTCGGCCACGCGGATCCGCCGCCCGTCCCTGACCAGGGTGGTCTCGACGGTGACGGGCAGCATCGGGCTGTTGCGGAACAGGTCGACGGTGAGCCTGGCGAACTGCATCTCCGGATCGCCGTACCGGTCCTCGACGGCACGGGCGGCCAGCCCGCCGAGCAGGCGGCCGTGGAGCATGTCGAGGGCCCAGGGGCTGCGGGCGTGGGGGGCAGGGACGAGCTCGTCCCCGGCCGTGGTGAAGAAGGCAGACGTCACAGAATCAGATTCTAGTGGAGAGCCGTTCGCCCGGCGCTCGACGCGGGCGGCCACGTTGCCGCCGGGCGGCATCCGCGCCTTCTTCGCGGGCCTCTACCCGGCGGCCACGCAGAACGGGTGACCCTCCGGGTCGAGGAGCACCGTCCAGCCGTCGCCGCCCGGCTGGTGGCCGGGTAGCGTCGCGCCGAGCTCGACGAGCTCCTTGACGGCCTGCTCGACGTCGGCCACCTGGAAGTCGGGGTGCGCGTGCTTGACCGCGGGCCAGCCCGGCGCCCGGTAGCCGTCGACCCGCTGGAAGGACAGGCTCGCCGCGCCGCCCCCGACAGTGGCGAAGTCCGCGTCGGAGCCGGTCACCCGCCCGCCGGTGGCCTTGGCGTAGAAGGTGGCCAGCGCCTGCGGGTCGGCGCAGTCGAACACGATCGATGAGAGGGAAGTGATGGTCATGCGGCCAGCCTGCCCGCCCCGGCCGCGCCGGTCTTGAACATCCTTGCACCCCCGGGACTGTCGTAGCCGTGCCGTAGCGTGCGGCGCATGCGATCGGCTCTGCGACTGGGCGCCGGGGCGGGGTTCACCCTGGACGAGGTGACCTGCCGCGACGACCACCGCCGGTGGTCACCGGCTGAGGAGAGCACCGCCCATCGGGTGGTGCTCGTCCGGCGTGGCCGCTTCCGCCGCCTCGCCGGCGGCCGCTCCGCCACGCTCGACCCGACGACGGCGTACGTGACCGCGCCCGGTGAGGAGGAGCGCTTCGCCCACCCGGCGGGCGGCGACGTGTGCACCTCGCTCCGCCTGTCGCCCGCGCTGTGGCACACGCTCGCCGGCGGCCCGCTGCCGCCCCGGCCCGCCCTGTACGCCGACGCGCGGCTCGACGTGGCGCACCGCCGCCTCCTGCGCGCGGCCCGCGCCGGCGACCCCGCCTTCGCCCTCGCCGAGGCGCTCCTTCCGCTCGTCGCCGCCACCCTCACCCGCGCCGCCGCCCCCGTGCCCACCGGCGGCGGCCCCGCCCGGGCCACGAGCGCCGCCCTCGTCGACGCCGCCCGTGAGGCCATCGCCGCCGACCACCCGGAGGCCGGCGACCTGCTCTCGCTCGCCGCCCTCCTGCGCGTCTCCCCCTACCGGCTCAGCCGGGCCTTCACCCGGGAGCTCGGCGTCTCCCTCACCCACTACCGCAACCGCGTCCGCGTGAGCCGGGCCCTCGACCGGCTGGAGCAGGGCGAACCCAGCCTCGCCACGCTCGCCGCCGACCTCGGCTTCGCCGACCAGGCCCACCTGACGCGCACCATCCGCCGCCACACCGCCCAAACCCCCACCACCCTCCGGCACCTTCTCACCCCCTGACGCACCGCCACCTCCCCGTGCCCGCACCGTGCCTCGTCCCCCGCACTGCCTGGCTCGTCCCCCGCACTGCCGGGCTCGTCCCCCGCACCCTGCCGCCTCCTCCCTCGCCTCTCGCCGCTTCCTCCCGTTGCCGCACCGCCTGCTCCTTCCCTGGACCCCCTGCCGTCTCCTCCCGTTGCCGCACCTCTTCCTCCCCTCGAAGCCAGCCGCCCCAGGCGCGGTCTGGCGGCGTGGAGCACCGCGAGCGGCGGCCAACGGATGGCGACGCACTATGGCGGACTCGCCAGGGAGTCTCGGGAGCGGACGGCTGCGGCGAGCCGTGCGGACCGGGCGCCAGCGCGCGACGGGCGCGGCCGGTGGAGGCGCGCGACGGAGCCGGCGTGCGGGCGCGGGCGGGCGCGGGAGCGGGCGCGGGTGGGGGCGGGGTGGAGCCGGTCAGTGGTGGTGGGCGGACTCGATCCGGCCGCCCAGTTGGGCGCGGACGCCTTCCAGCAGGGGTGGGGTGGAGACGACGACCCAGCGCTCGCCCACGAGGTAGGCGCCGCCGTACATCTGGGCGAGCTCCAGCCAGTCCCGCTGGCCTCGTTCGGTGGTGAAGGTGACGAGGGTGTAGTGGCCCCGGGCGGTACGGCAGTCGGCCTGGCGCAGGTCGGCGGCGTCGATCTGCAGGGCGGGGCGGGGGCATCCGGCGGCGGCGCCGATCTGGTCGATGCCCGCCGGAGCGGCCGGAGCGGCCGGGGCCGCCGGGGCCGCCAGGGTGGGCGGGGCGGCCGGGGCCGTGCAGGCGGTGAGGAGCGCGGCGAGCGCGACGGCGGCGGCGGCGGCGAGCGGCTTGCCGGTGGAAGTCTGCATGGCCTCATCCCGTGGACGGTGAAACGTTCCTGCCGCAGGTACGCACCGGCGGCGCGGGAGGTTCACCACGGCGGCAGTAGCCTTCTCGCGAAGGCGCGGGCGTGAGGAGGGTGACGGTGCAGCTCGGCAATCTGGAGCGGTCGGTCATGGAAGCCCTGTGGGAGCATCCCGGCGGCATGTTCGCCCACGACCTGGCGCCGCTGCTGCCGTCCGGCCCGGCGGTCACGACGGTGCTGACGGTGCTGACGCGGCTGTCGAACAAGGGCATGGTCTCGCGCGAGCGGGTGGGCCGGGCGCATCTGTACCGTGCGACGGCGGGCAAGGACGCCTTCGTCGCCGAGGCGATGCGCGCGGCCCTGGACGAGGCGGGTGACGTCGCGGCGGCGGTGCAGCGCTTCGTGGGCACGGTGTCGCCCGAGGTGGCCTCGGCGCTGCGTGCGGCGCTGGGCGAGCGGGACGGTTCGGCGCGATGATCGCCTGGCTGGTGGCGGCCGGGGTGGCGCTGTTGCCGGTGGCGCTGGGCGATCGCGCGGCGCGGGCGCTGGCCGGTGCGGCGTGGACGCATCGCTGTCCCCGGGCGGCGCTCGTGCTGTGGCACGCGGCCGGGGCGTCCGCCGGGCTGGGGGCGATCGGGCTGGGGCTCGTGGCGGCCGTGGCGCCGTCGGCCGCGGTGTTCCCGCACGGCGTGCACACGCTGGTGAGCCGGATCGCCGGCGGGCACGGCCTGGCGGGGCTGGGTCCGGCGCACCTGGTGGCGCTGGCCTGGTCGGCGGGCCTGACGGTCTGGCTGGTGGTCCACACGGCGCGGGTGGCCGCCGGGACGTTCCGGGAGCGGCGCCGCCGGCGGCTGCTGATCGACGTGGTCGCCGATCATTCGCCGGAGCACGACGCGTACATCCTGCCCGCGTCCGGCCGGGTGGCCTACTGCGTTCCGGGCAGGCGGCGGCGGATCGTGCTCAGCCAGGGCGCCCTGGACGCGCTGAGCGCGCAGGAGCTGGCGGCGGTGCTCGGGCACGAGCGCGCGCACGCCCGGGGCCACCACGACCTGGCTCTGCTGCCGTTCGTCGCGCTGGCGCGGGCCTTCCCCTGGCTGCCGTCGGCGCGGACCGCCCGGCGGGCGGTGGCCGTGCTGCTGGAGATGGTCGCCGACGACCATGCCCGCCGCGCCCACGGCGGCCTGCCGCTGGCCGGCGCGCTGGTGCGGATGACGGCCGGCGGGCCTGGGCCGCAGGCGTCCACGCCGGCGCTCGCCGAGCAGGGGGTCGTCGAGCGGCTACAGCGCCTGCTCACGGAGCGCGAGCGGCCCCGCTGGGCGCCCGCGGCGGCCTGCTCGACGGCCGGGCTGCTGCTCAGCGGGCCGCTGGCGGTACTGGTCGCCCCGCTGGTCTGCGCCGCGATCTGAGAGGCGCGGACGGCCGGGCGGCACCCCTGGAAGGGGAGGCGGGACCACGGCCCACTATCTTCTACACAAAGTAGAAGTAAGCCGTGGACCGAAAAGGGGAGCACCCGTGTCATCAGAGGCCGAGCGTCGCCAGGCGGCCCGTAAGCGCAACGTCACCGTGTCGGTGACCGTGATCGGCGTCTTCGTGCTGGCGGTGGCCGTGCTGTTCGCGTTCTGCCGGCCCGGCCCTGAGGCGGTCGAGCAGGCCGGTCTGTCCGCCGGGGAGTCGCAGCTGGTGCGCGCCGACAGCCACCGGCTGCAGTCGGCCGCGGACGGCAAGGTGACGCTGGTGGAGTTCCTCGACTTCGAGTGCGAGGGCTGCCTGGCCTACTACCCGGCGGTGGAGGAGCTGCGCGAGGACTACGCCGGGAAGGTCACGTTCGTGGCGCGTTACTTCCCGATGCCCGGCCACTTCAACGGCGAGCGCGCCGCCCGCGCGGTGGAGGCCGCCGCCGCGCAGGGCGCCTTCGAGGCGATGTACCGGCGGATGTACGAGACGCAGCCCCAGTGGGGCGAGAAGCGGGTCCCGGCCGACGAGACGTTCCGCGGCTTCGCCAAGGACCTGGGCCTGGACCTGGCGGCCTGGGACAAGGCCTACGACGACCCGGCGACGCTGGCCCGCATCCGGAAGGACATGGCCGACGGCCGGGCCCTGGGCGTGCAGGGCACCCCGACGTTCTTCCTCAACGGCACCAGGATCGAACCCCGCACCCTGGCGGAGTTCAGGGCGGCCATCGATGCGGCACTCGCCGAGTGACGCCGCGCGGCCTTCCACCGGCCCGTTCCCCCGGCT
Organism: Nonomuraea sp. NPDC049725; assembly: GCF_040674795.1. Classification (NCBI taxonomy): domain Bacteria; kingdom Bacillati; phylum Actinomycetota; class Actinomycetes; order Streptosporangiales; family Streptosporangiaceae; genus Nonomuraea; species Nonomuraea sp. NPDC049725. The sequence continues at coordinate 201,340 of NZ_JBFANJ010000013.1, forward strand.
GCTGCCCGGCCTGCTGCTGGCCGGCGGGCTGATCGGCCTGCTCGCCGCGTTCGTGCTGGCGGTGGAGAAGATCGCGCTGCTGGCGGACCCCGGCTACGTGCCCAGTTGCAGCCTCAACCCGGTGCTGTCGTGCGGGTCGGTCATGAGCACGCCGCAGGCCGCCGTGTTCGGCTTCCCGAACCCGCTGCTGGGCGTCGCCGCCTTCGCCGTCGTCGCCGCCGTGGGCGCGGCGCTGCTGGCCGGCGCGGCGTTCCGGCGCTGGTTCTGGGTGGGCCTGCAGATCGGCGTCACCGCCGGGGCGGTGTTCGTGCACTGGCTGATCGTCCAGAGCCTGTACGAGATCGGCGCGCTGTGCCCGTACTGCATGGTGGTGTGGTCGGTCACCGTCCCGGTCTTCTGGTACGTGAGCCTGCACAACCTCCGGGAGGGCCATCTGCCCGTCCCCGGTCCGGTGCGCCGCCCGGTCGGGGCGCTGACCGATTACCACGGCGTCGTGCTGACGGTGTGGTTCCTGACCGTCGTCACCCTGATCGGCGCCCGCTTCTGGAGCTACTGGAGCACCCTGCTGTGACTCCTCGCTGGCAGGGGTGGGCGGCGCTGCGGCCGGGCGTGCTGTGCTACGGCGGCCGGATCGGCGCGACCGGCCGGCACGCCCACCGCGCCGCGCAGCTCCTGACCGGCGAGGGGCTGGTCCTGCGCGGCGCCGACGGCCGCGATCATGCCGTACGCGCCGCGCTCATCCCCGCCAACGCCCCGCACACGATCGTGCGCGGGACGGCCGACGGGCTGCTGGCCCTCGTCGACCCGGCCCGGATCGGGCAGCCGGGCGGCGGCGAGGCGGCTCCGGGCTCGGCCGCCGCGTGGCGCCTCGGGCCGGACGTCCCCGTCACCGGCGACCTGGACACGCTGACGGCGCTGGTCGACGCCCTGACCGGGCACGTCGCGCCCCGGCCGCCGCACCCCGCGCTCGCCGGCGCCGAACGGGCCGTGCGGCGCATGCTGCCCGGCCGGGTGCGGCTGTCCGACGTCGCGCGTGCCGTCCACCTGTCGGAGAGCCGGCTGTCCCACCTGTTCACGGCGGAGTTCGGGCTGCCGTTCCGGCCGTACGTGCTGTGGGCCCGGCTGGACGGCGTGTGGTCGTCGCTGGCGGCCGGGGCCACGCTGACCGAGGCCGCCCACGCGGCCGGGTTCGCCGACGCCGCCCACCTGAGCCGGGTGGTCCGCCGGATGATGGGGAACGCGCCCTCCGCCATGACCGCCGGGGTGCGGTGGCTTTCCTAGCAGGTTCGTTCAAGCCCGGCCGCCGCCCGGCCGGGCAGGCTTGACCCCATGATCATCGTGATCGGCGCCGGTCAGGCGGGGCTCGCGGCAGGCCGCGCCCTCCGTCTGGCCGGGCTTGACGTCGTACTCCTCGAAGCCCATGACCGGATCGGCGAGTCGTGGCGGCGGCGGTGGGACTCCCTGCGGCTGTTCACCCCGGCCCGGCTCAGCTCGCTCCCCGGCCTGCCGATGCCCGGCGGGAGCCGCTACCCGGGCAAGGACGAGGTGGCCGGCTACCTGGAGGCGTACGCGGCCCGCTTCGACCTGCCCGTCCGCCTCGGCGCGCGGGTGTCGGAGCTGCGCCCCGGCCCGGACCGCGGGTTCGAGGCGGTGACCGGCGACGGGGTGATCGCCGGCGACGGGGTCGTGGTCGCCACCGGCCCGTTCCAGGAGCCGCGCGTTCCCGCGCTGGAGCTGCCGCCCGGCGTCCACGCGCTGCACAGCTCCGCCTACCGCGCCCCCGACCGGCTTCCCGACGGCCCCGTGCTGGTCGTCGGCGGCGGCAACTCCGGCGTGCAGATCGCCGCCGAGCTCGCCGCCACCCACCCGGTCACCCTCGCGGCCGGCGCCCGGCAGCCGGTCCTCCCCCAGCGTCTCGGCGGCCTGGACGTCTTCACCTGGCTACGCGCCCTCGGTGTGGTCCGGGCCCCGGTCACCGGCCGGCTCGGCCGTCTGGTCCGCGCCCGCGACCCGCTGATCGGGCTCGGCCCCCGGGGGCTGCGCCGGATGGGCGTGCGCGTTGTGGACCGAGTCGTCGACAGCGGCGTCGATGGGGAGGGGCCGCTGCTGCGCACCGCCTCCGGCCTGCGGCTCGCCCCGCGCAGCGTGATCTGGGCGACCGGCTACAGGCCCGGCTACGGGTGGCTGCGCGTGCCCGGCGCCCTGGCCGGCGGGGTTCCGCGCCACACCGGCGGGATCAGCCCGGTGCCCGGTCTCACGTTCGTGGGCCTGCCCTTCCAGCGCTGCCGCGGCTCGGCCCTGCTGGGCTGGGTCGGCGAGGACGCCGCGCTGGTCGCCGAGGCCCACGCCGCCCGGCGGGCGTGATCGGCCCGGACGTAGCATGGGCCCCGTGACAGGTGACGCCGGCGGGCGACGCGGCCGCCGGCCATGACCGGGGCGTGGGGGTGGGACCTCCTGCTCGGCGTCGTGGCCGCGCTGCTGGCCGCCTGGCTGGCGCTGGTCGCCGCGCTGGCGATCGTGCGCCCCTCGGGCGACCTCCTGCGTGAGGCGCTGCGGCTGCTGCCCGACGTGCTGCGCCTGGTGCGCCGCCTGGCCGCCGACCCCGCCCTGCCGCGCGGCGTCCGCGTGCGGCTCGCGCTGCTGATCGCCTACCTGGCCCTGCCGCTGGACCTGGTGCCCGACTTCATCCCCGTCCTGGGGTACGCCGACGACGCGATCATCGTCACCGCGGTGCTGCGCTCGGTGGTCCGCCGCGCCGGTCTGCCCGCGGTGCGCCGGCACTGGCCGGGCACCGACGACGGCTTCGCCGTGCTGACCCGGCTGACCGGGCTGGACAGGCCGCCCGCCGCGCCCTGAAATCCCGCCGCGCCGGTCGGGGGTCAGGCGGTGAAGCGGCCGGCGATGTTCGTCCAGGTGTCGTCGGACTGGCCCGGCCGCTGGGCGGCGTGGACGCGGCTCGCGGCCGTGGTGAACGCGCGCAGCCCGAGCAGGAGAGCCGCCCGCGCGTCGGGCGGCATCTCGTCGATGACCTCGGCCAGGTGTTCGCGGCGCCGGGCGCGCAGCTCGGCCAGCAGGGCCCGCCCGGAGGGGGTGAGGCTGATGGTCAGCTCCCGCCGGTCGTCGTGGGAGGTGGAGCGGCGCACCCAGCCGGTGGCCTCCAGCCGGTCGCAGAGCCGGCTGGTGGACGACGGCAGCGCCCCCAGGGCCTCGCTGAGGGTGGCGAGGTTGATGTGCCGGTGGGGTTCGAGGGTGAGCAGCGCCTGGAGCTGGATGGAGGAGACCTTGGTGACCGCGGCGTGCCGGGAGTGCGCCCAGACGGCGACCAGGGCGGCCGCCGCGTTCTCGACGACGGCCCCGGTGGAGGCCTCGCCGGAGGCTCCGGCTGCGGTCGGGGGGAGGTGGCTGAGATCGCGGTGGCTCATGCTGGCTTCCAGGGGTCGAAGCGTGACTACGCGCGTATGCCTCGCGCGGGTGCCGCGGCGGTCCAGTCTAGGCAAACCACGACGGCGTCGTCGATGACGTCCACCCCGGCCCTGAACGCCATCATGTCACGGACGATCGTACGGACGGCCTCTCCGGCGGGCTGCAGGCGGGTGGACCGGACCGTCGTCTCCAGCAGACCGGCGCCGAACTCCACGTCGGCCGTCGACCGCGCCCCGTACACGCCGTCGCTGACGATGACCAGCCGGTCGCCCGGCTGCAGCGGGACGGGCTGCTCGACGTAGGCGGTGGCGCCGAACATGCCGAGAGGCAGCTGGGCGTCCAGCTTGACGGTCTCGACCTCGGCGCCGCGCAGCCGGAAGATGCGCGGCGACCCGGCCTCGACCGCGGCGACCTCGCCGGTGACGGCGTCGAAGCGCAGCAGCAGGGTGGAGACGTGCTCGCGGCCGCCGTACTGGGCGTGCACGACCTCGTCGGCGAGGCCGGCCTGCTCGACGAGGTCGGCGCCGGAGCGGCGGGCGTTGCGGATGGCGGTGACGGCCAGCGAGGTGAGGAGCGCGGCGCGCAGCCCCTCCCCCATGCCGTTGGTGACGGAGAGCATCAGCGAGTCGCGGTCGCAGCTCCAGTCGAAGTTGTCGCCGTGGACGGCGTAGGCCGGTTCGAGCTGGCCGGCGAGGTCGTAGGAGTCGCCCCGGTGGCCGTAGCCGGGCAGGAGCTCCCACTGCATCTCGGCGGCGAGGGTGAGCCGGGACAGGCGGCGGGCCCTGCGGTAGCGGTCGGTGACCCGCCCCGCGCCCCACAGGGCGGCGGCGAGCGCGGAGGCCAGCTCGTGGAACTCGCGGATCCGCTCGTCGCCGGGGGCGGCGGGCAGGCTGAGGCTGAGGACGCCGAGGCGCTCCCCGCACGCCGACATCGGCAGGTGCAGGGCGCCGCGCTCCGGGTCCCACGCCGGCCGCTGGGAGGCGAACACGCGGCCGCGCTCGCTGGCGTCGATGCGGATCTCGGGCGCGTCGGGACCGGGCGGGTCCAGCACGGGCCTGAGCACGGTCAGCGCGTAGTCGGCGAGCAGCAGCTCGACGCCGGTCGCGGCCGTGTGCGCGACGAGCGCGTCGCGGGCGGCCTCCCCCAGCCGGTACGGGGGTGCCGCGCGTAGCGCCCGGTAGACGGCGCTCATGTCGTTGTCGGTGGTCACGGGCGTAGTTCCTCATGGGCAGGGAAGTGGCGCACCCGAGCTGCCCCTCGTGTGCGCTGCGGTTGTCGTGCCGCGTGCGCCTACGCTAGCCTCCAAGCCAATTATTTGCACTATGGCAATTATTGAGAGGTGGGCAACACCGTGAGTGGCAGCCGGTCGGGAACACAGCGGGTCCACGACGCCGGGGAGCTCGAACTGCGGCAGCTGCTCACCGGACTGACCGCCGTCAGGGACGGCGACTTCGGCACGCGGCTGCCCGCCGACGCCGACGGCCTGCTGGGCGAGATCGCCTCGGTGTTCAACGGCATGGTCGACCAGCTCTCGCTCGTCACCTCGGAGGTCACCCGGGTGGCCCGCGAGGTCGGCACCGAGGGACGCCTGGGCGGCCAGGCCGACGTGCCGGCCGTTTCGGGCACCTGGAAGGACCTCACCGAGTCGGTCAACGCGATGGCCGGCAACCTCACCGGCCAGGTGCGCAACATCTCGCAGGTGGCCACGGCGGTGGCCAAGGGCGACCTGTCGCAGAAGATCACCGTCTCGGCCCAGGGCGAGATCCTGGAGCTGAAGAACACCCTCAACACGATGGTCGACCAGCTCTCCTCCTTCGCCGACGAGGTCACCCGCGTGGCCCGCGAGGTCGGCACCGAGGGACGGCTGGGCGGCCAGGCCGACGTGAAGGGCGTGTCCGGCACGTGGAAGGCGCTGACGGAGTCGGTCAACGTCATGGCCGACAACCTCACCGCCCAGGTGCGCAGCATCGCCCAGGTGACCACGGCCGTGGCCAAGGGCGACCTGTCGCAGAAGATCCGGGTCGACGCGCGCGGGGAGATCCTGGAGCTCAAGGAGACCATCAACACGATGGTCGACCAGCTCTCCGCGTTCGCCGACGAGGTCACCCGGGTCGCCCGCGAGGTCGGCACCGAGGGACAGCTCGGCGGCCAGGCCCAGGTCCGCGGCGTGTCGGGCACCTGGAAGGACCTCACCGACAACGTCAACTTCATGGCCTCGAACCTGACCGGCCAGGTGCGCAGCATCGCCCAGGTGGCCACGGCGGTGGCCCAGGGCGACCTGTCGCAGAAGATCCTCGTCGAGGCCAAGGGCGAGGTGGCGGCGCTCGCGCAGACCATCAACACGATGGTCGACCAGCTCTCCGCGTTCGCCGACGAGGTCACCCGCGTCGCCCGCGAGGTCGGCACCGAAGGACAGCTCGGCGGCCAGGCCCAGGTCCGCGGCGTGTCCGGCACCTGGAAGGACCTCACCGACAACGTCAACTCGATGGCCGACAACCTTACCAACCAGGTGCGCAGCATCGCCCAGGTCACCACGGCCGTGGCCAGGGGCGACCTGACCCGCAAGATCGACGTGGACGCGCGCGGCGAGATCCTGGAGCTGAAGACCACGATCAACACGATGGTCGACCAGCTCTCCTCCTTCGCCGCCGAGGTGACCAGGGTCGCCCGGGAGGTGGGCAGCGAGGGCAGGCTCGGCGGCCAGGCCGAGGTCGAGGGCGTCTCCGGCACCTGGAAGCGGCTGACGGAGAACGTGAACGAGCTGGCCGGCAACCTCACCCGGCAGGTGCGCGCGATCGCCGAGGTGACCAGCGCCGTCACCTCCGGCGACCTTACCCGCTCCATCACCGTCGACGCCTCGGGCGAGGTGGCCGAGCTCAAGGACAACATCAACTCGATGGTGAAGTCGCTGCGCGAGACCACCAAGGCCAACGAGGACCAGGACTGGCTGAAGACCAACCTGGCGCGCCTGTCGGGGCTCATGCAGGGCCACCGCGACCTGGCGGCGGTCGCCGAGCTGGTCATGAACGAGCTGGCGCCGCTGGTCTCGGCCCAGTACGGCGCGTTCTTCCTGGCCGACGAGGACGAGCTGCGGCTCATCAACGCCTACGGGTTCCCGGCGGGCCAGACCGCCACCCGGGTCGGCCTCGGCGAGACGCTGGTGGGCCAGGCGGCGCGGGCCCGCCGCACGATCGCGGTCGACGACGTCCCGCCCGGCTACGTCACGGTCTCCTCGGCGCTCGGGCGGACCACGCCGAGCTCGCTGATCGTGCTGCCGATCGTGGTGGAGGAGCAGGTGCTCGGCGTGATCGAGCTGGCCTCGCTCGGCACGTTCACGCCCGTGCACCGCGCCTTCCTCGACCAGCTGATGGAGACGATCGGCGTCAACGTCAACACCATCGTCGCCAACGCCCGCACCGACGAGCTGCTGGCGGAGTCGCAGCGGCTGACCGTCGAGCTCCAGGCCCGCTCGGAGGAGCTGCAGAACCAGCAGGAGGAGCTGCAGCGCTCCAACGCCGAGCTGGAGGAGAAGGCGGCGCTGCTCGCCTCGCAGAACCAGGACATCGAGGCCAAGAACCTGGAGATCGAGCAGGCCCGCCAGGAGCTGGAGGAGCGGGCCCAGCAGCTCTCGCTCGCCTCCACGTACAAGAGCGAGTTCCTCGCGAACATGAGCCACGAGCTGCGCACGCCGCTGAACTCGCTGCTCATCCTCGCGCAGTTGCTCGCCCAGAACCCGACCCGCAACCTGACGCCCAAGCAGGTCGAGTACGCCAGCGTCATCCACTCGGCGGGCTCGGACCTGCTGCAGCTCATCAACGACATCCTCGACCTGTCGAAGGTCGAGGCGGGCAAGATGGACATCAGTCCCGAACGGGTCGGGATGCGTCAGCTCCTGGACTACGTCGAGGCCACGTTCCGGCCGATGACCACCGAGAAGAGCCTGGAGTTCCGCATCACGACGGCGCCGGGCGTGCCCGACAGCCTGCTCACCGACGACTCGCGGCTGCGCCAGGTGCTGCGCAACCTGCTGTCCAACGCGGTCAAGTTCACCGAGAGCGGCAGCGTCGAGCTGCGCATCGAGCCGGCCGCCCCGGCGCAGGTGCCCGCCTCCGTGCGGCCGCACGGCGCGGCGATCGCCTTCCGCGTCATCGACACCGGCGTCGGCATCGCCGAGCAGCAACTGGAGGCGATCTTCGGGGCGTTCCAGCAGGCCGACGGCACCACCAGCCGCAAGTACGGCGGCACCGGGCTCGGCCTGTCGATCAGCCGGGAGATCGCCTACCTGCTCGGCGGCGCGATCACCGCGCAGAGCACGCCCGGCCAGGGCAGCACGTTCACGCTTTTCCTGCCGGCCGCCCGCCCGGACTTCGCCGAGCAGGGACCGCGCCAGGCCGCGCCCTCGCCCCGCGAGCTGCCGGAGGCCCCGGCCGACGGCGAGCCCGTCAAGGCGGCGGCCCCGGCGCCGTCCCAGCAGCGCAGACTGCTGGTGGTGGAGGAACGCTCGCGCGGCCTGCTCTCCCTGGTGGCCGAGAGCGTCGTGGCCGACCTGGCGCGCCGCGACGCGGGCGGCGCGCACGCGCCCGTGGAGATCGTGACCGCCGTGGGCGGGCAGGAGGCGGCGGCGACGCTGGCCGCGGCCCCCTGCCACTGCATCGTGCTCGACCTGGACATGCCGGGGCGGGCCGGGTTCGGACTGCTGGAGGCCATCGACGGGGACGCCGCCCTGCACGGCGTGCCGGTCCTGGCCTACAACAACTGGCGGATGGACGCGGCGCAGGAGCGGGCGTTGCAGGCGCGGGCCGTCTCGCAGCCGCTGGAGCTGCTGTCGAGCCTGGACGAGCTGCGCGAGCGGATCGCCCTGCACCTGACCGCCGAGCAGCCCGGCGACGTGCTGCCGCTGGTGCGCTCGGAGGAGGAGGACCTGCCGGTCGAACGGCCGGAGGACGGCGCGCTCACCGGCCGCACCGTCCTGGTGGTCGACGACGACGCGCGCAACCTGTTCGCGCTGACGAGCATCCTGGAGATGCACGGCCTGCGGGTGCTGCACGCCGAGGACGGCCGCAAGGGCATCGACACGCTGGTGGCGCACCCGGAGATCGACATCGTGCTGATGGACGTGATGATGCCGGAGATGGACGGCTACGCCGCCACCACCGCGATCAGGGCCATGCCGCAGTACGCGGACCTGCCCATCATCGCGGTCACGGCCAAGGCCATGCCGGGCGACCAGGACAAGAGCCTCGCCTCGGGCGCGAGCGGCTACGTCACCAAGCCCGTCGACGCCGATCACCTCCTCGGGCTGATCCAGCGCTGGCTGACGGCGTAACCCCCCGGCGCGTCCGTCCCCCCATCGTCTTCGCGCCACGTACGAAGGAGCTGCACGCAGTGCGCATCCAGCAACACCCGGGCGACGAGCCGGCCTCCCCCGGTGACGCCGCCTCCCCCGAGGAGGCCACCAACGTCGGCAGGCTCGCCGCCACCATCGAGCGGCTGCGCGAGCAGATCAGGCAGGCCCAGCACGCGGCCGAGGGCCGGGCGCTCATCGAGCTGGCCAAGGGCATCCTGATCGAGCGGCTGCGCTGCGGCCCCGCCGAGGCGGCCCGCCAGCTGGCCGACCTGGCCGAGAAGGCCGGGCTCTCCCCGCTGGAGCTGGCCGCCGACCTCATCGACCAGGCGGCGCACGACCGCCTGAGCGACGCCGCGCGCGACTTCCTCGCCTGGGCGCGGAGCGAGCCGGGCGGCGCGGGCGCGGACGACACCTCCATCGCGGTGCGGCTGCGCGCGGCCGAGAGCGGCGCGCTCGTCGCCACGGACAGCCAGCTCGTCGCCGAATCCCTGCTGGAGCACGCGCTCGCCCCGCTGGGCGCGACGGCGGTCGCCGTGTGGGCGGCCGGCGCCGACGCCTCGCTCACGCTGACCGGCTACGCCGGCTACAGCGCCGAGGAGGCCAGGCGCTGGCGGTACGTCCCGCCCGGCGTGGCCACGCCCGCCCGGCGCGCGCTGGTCGAACGCCGGACCGTCTGGTTCCCCAGCCTCTCCGGCACCGGCCTGCCCTCCATCGGCCACCACCACCTGCCGGGCGGCCGGGTGGCCGTCCCCGCCGGCACCGGAGGGCGCGTCCTCGGCGTGCTGGAGATCGGCTGGCCGCACGCGCTGGAGCCGCAGCCGCCGCAGATCCACAAGCAGGTCGAGGCGCTGGCCGAGCTGTGCGCGCACACGCTCGAACCCTGCGAGGAGCCCGCGCCCGACCTGGCCGAGCTGGTCAACCTCACCGACGGGCTGCACGACTCCGCCCTGCTGCTCCGGCCCGCGTTCGGCAAGGACGGGCTGCTCGCCGACTTCCTCATCGAGCACGCCAACAACTGCTTCGCCGACCCCGCCGGACGCCCCCGCGCCGTCGTGACGGGGGCCACGATGCTGGAGGCGTACCCGCTGGCCGCCCACGACGACGGGCTGTTCGGCAAGATCGAGCACGTGTACGGGACGGGCGAGCCGTACCGGGCCGAGCGGGTGCCGCTCACGGCGCTGGTCGACCAGGTGCCGCTCACCACGGTCGCCGACATCAGCATCACCCGCCACGGCGACTGCGTCCTGCTCATCTGGCGGGTCCAGGACGAGGCCGTCCGCCTGGCCAGCCTGCTCCAGCACGCCCAGCGCCTCGGCCGCATCGGCGGCTTCGAGCAGGACGTGCAGACCGGCGAGATCACCTGGAACAGCGAGCTGTTCAACCTGTACGGCCTGCCGCCCGGCGAGCACCCGATCCCGCTGGACCGGCTGGCCGAGCACGCCCACCCCGACGACGCCACCGCCATCGGCCGCTTCCTGCGGACCGTGCTGCACCACCGGCTGCCCGCCTCGGTCGCCTTCCGCCTCCAGCGCCCCGACGGGGTGGCCCGCCACACCCGGGTCGTGGCCGAGCCCGTCATCGACGCCGAGGGCCGCATGCTGGCGGTGCGCGGCGCGTACCAGGACGTCTCGGCCCAGCACTGGACGGAGGTCGCGCTGGCCGCCACCCGCGACCAGCTCGCCCACTCCGAGCAGCAGATCTCCGAGCGCAACCGGCTCACCCTGCAGCTCCAGCGGGCCATCATGCCGCCCGCCCAGCGGATCATCGAGGCGTCCGGGCTGCACATCGCGGTCCGCTACCGGCCCGCCGAGAAGGAGCACCTCGTCGGCGGCGACTGGTACGACACCGTCGTGCTGCCCTCCAAGCAGGTGCTGCTCTCGCTCGGCGACGTCGCCGGCCACGGCATCGAGGCCGCCACCGGCATGGTCATCCTGCGCAACGCCCTGCGCGGCCTGGCCGTCACCGGCGCCGGGCCCGGCCAGCTCATGACCTGGCTCAACATGGTCGCCCACCACCTGACCAACAGCCTGACCGCCACCGCGCTCTGCGGCCTGTACGACCCGGCGACCCGGGTGCTGCGCTGGGCCAGGGCGGGGCACCTGCCGCCGATCCTGGTGCGGGGCGGCACGGCCGAGGAGCTGCCGCTGGTCCACGGGATCATGCTCGGCGCCGTCTCCGAGACCGACTACGAGGAGGGGCAGATCCGCCTGGCGGGCGAGGACACGCTGCTCATGTACACCGACGGGCTCATCGAGCGCCGGGACCGCGCCCTGCAGCACTCGCAGCAGCAGCTCCTGACGACGGTGCAGCACCCGGTGACGAGCCTCGATCACCGCCTGGACCATCTTCTCACCCACAGCCATTCCGACACCGACGACGACACCTGCCTGCTCGGCATCCAGGTGCGCTGAGCCGGGCGGCGGCGTGTCGTCAGGGCAGGTCGAGGGCCGTGCCGTACAGGCGCGACACGCTGATCCTGATCACCACGCGCCCCTCGCGGGCCTGCTGCTCCAGGAAGGCTGCGGGGTCGGGCTGGTCGCCGGCGAAGGCGAGCAGGTCGGCGGGGTCGCCGGACACCTCGGCCTCGCCTTCGGCGACGGCGAACGACCACACGTCGGGGCCCCGGACGTGCAGGGCGACGTGCGGGTCGCGGGCGATCTGGCGGGCCTTGAGCCGGCCGGCCGTGGTGGAGATCCTGATGGCGCGCCCGGCGGGGTCCCATCGGTACAGGACCGTGGACAGGGCGGGGTGGCCGGTGCTCCGGACCGTCGCCAGCACGCCGAACCGCTGCCCTTCGAGCAGCTTGACCAGCTCGTCCTCGCTCAGCGGCCGGGGCGCGGGCCCCTGCTGGTTCTCGTCCACGGTTCTCCTCCGTCGTGCGGCTGCCAACGAGAGGACCGTAACAGATAGTTTCGTTGCAGACAATCTAGCCGCCGTAGCGGGCGGCGATCGCGGCGGCGCGGTCGCGCAGCGCGTCGCGCAGCCACTGCGGCTCCAGCGCCTCCGCGTTCGTGGTGAGCTGCCACAGCGCCCATTCGGCGTGCCTGCGGTCCTGGAAGGACACCTCCATCCGCAGCCACCCGTCCGCGTCGGCCCGCTCCGCGCGGACGGCCAGCGCGGTGCCCACCAGGTCCTCCCGCCGCACCGGGTTCACCCGCACGAGCACGCTGACCTGGTCGCCGCCGGCCCGGAACCGGGTGCTGCGCTCCTGCCAGGCCCGGTCCAGGTCAACCCGGTCCGGCCGCTCCGCGCGCTCGGCGAGCTCCTCGGCCGCCAGGATCCGCGACAGCCGGTACGTGCGGTCCGCGCCCGCCCGCGTGGCCAGCAGGTAGCCGCGTTCGCGCACGGTGACCAGGCCGATCGGGTCCACCGTGCGCCACTGCGCCGCCTGGTTCACGGCCGCGTAGTGGATGCGCAGCTTGTGCCCGGCGAACACCGCGCGCAGCACCTCGGCCACGATCGCGTCGGGCACCTCCTCGTCGGCCAGGCGGCGTGAGAGCAGGTCGGTCTCCGGGTCGATGAGCAGCCGCTCGGCCGCGCCCGCCGCCGTGTCCCGGTAGCTCTCCGGCAGCGCGTCGACCACCTTGAGCATCGCCGAGGCGAGCGCCGAGCCGAGCCCGAACGCCTGCGCCCCGCGCCGCGACCCGGCCACCAGCAGGGCGAGGGCCTCGTCGTGGTTCAGCCCGGTCAGCTCGGTCCGGAAGCCGGGCAGCAGCGCGAACCCGCCGTGCCGGCCGCGCTCGGCGTACACGGGGACGCCCGCCGAGGACAGCGCCTCGATGTCGCGCAGCACGGTCCGGGTGGACACCTCCAGCTCCCGGGCCAGCGCGGTCGCGGACATCCGGCCGTGCCGGCGCAGCAACAGCACCAGCGAGACCAACCGGTCGGCGCGCATATCCCGAACTGTACCGAAATACACGACAAAAGATGTCGTGATTGGCTGCGAGGCTCTTGCCCGATCGGAACGCGATTGTCGATGAACCGAATGGAGCCGACATGGCAGTGGAACGAACGGCCGTCAACCCGTGGGCGTGGTCGCAGCAGCTCGGATACCACCAGGGTGAGGTGGTCTCCGGGCACACCCGGACCCTGTACTGCTCGGGGCAGACGGCGATGAACGGCGACGGCAAGCCCGAGCACGCCGACGACATGGCGGCGCAGCTGGCGCTGAGCCTCGACAACCTGGAGGCCGTGCTGGGCGAGGCCGGGATGTCGCTGGCGAACCTGGTCCGGCTGAACGTCTACACCACCGATGTCGACCGGCTCTTCGAGCACTACGGCGTGCTGGCGTCGCGGCTGGGCGCCGCCGGGGTGGCGCCGCCCACCACGATGCTCGGGGTGACCAGGCTGGCGATCCCCACCTTGATGATCGAGCTGGAGGGCACCGCCGTGGCGTGACGCCCCGCCGCCTCCGGCGTCCCCTGCCGGAGGCGGCAGGCCGTCACAGGGTCAGGTCGCGGCGGCGGAGCCCGTACAGGCCGAGCGCCGTGAAGGCGGCCGCCACGAGCGTGAGGCCGAGCAGCGTGCCGGGCCCCGGGTCGGCCAGCGTGGAGTAGTGGACGTGCGCGAACGGCGAGATCATGAAGACCGCGTCGCTCACCAGCCGGAGCTCCCAGCCGAGTTCGAGGGCGATGGCGAGCGCCAGCGCGGTCCACGCGACGACCGTCCCGGCGCGCCGGAACAGGCCGTACGCCGCCACGGCGACACCGGCCATCACCCAGACGCCGGGCAGGACGACCGTGGTGAGGGCCAGGCCCTTGCCGACGTCGCCGCTGCCCAGGCCCAGTCCGAGCCCGGCGACCACGAGCATGGCGCCGGGCACCGCCGCCGCGAACGCCAGATGGCCGAGGACCCAGCGCGCCCGGCTCACCGGCCCGGACAGGAACAGCTCAGTGGCCCCATCGCCGCGCAGCCGGAGCACCGTCATGATCGCGTACAGGGACATGGAGAACACGGCCAGCTCGTACACGACGAGCCGGAAGAAGATCTCCACGGGGTCGTCCGTGCCCGTCCGCCTGGCCCAGTGGTCCAGCCCGCCGCTCTGGCCGAACTGTTCCAGGACGCTCGGCCCGGCCAGCCCGAGCCCGGCGCCGACGAACGCGGCGGCCGCGATCCACGCCAGCGCGGCGCCCCGGTGGACGCGCCAGGCCAGCCCGATCGGCCCGCGCAGCGCGGCCGGGGCGCGGGCGGGCCCGAGCCGCGGCGCCAGGAGGCCGCCGCCGAGGTCGCGCCGGGCCGACAGTGTGTAGGCGATCCAGGCCAGGGCCGCGACGAACGCCGCGAGCAGCAGGAACACCCACCACCGCTCGGCGCCGAACGCGCGGGCGCGCAGGATCCAGCCGTTCGGGACGAGCCAGCCCAGCCATTCCAGGCCGGGACCGGCCAGGTCGCTGATGCCGCGGACCAGGTAGGCGGCGAAGAACACGGCGAAGGCCGCGGCCCCGGCTGTGCGGGCGCTCCGGGTGAGCTGCACGGTCACCGCGGCCAGCCCGGCCCCGAGCCAGCCGGCGGAGGCGGCCATCAGCCCCCAGGCGAGCGACCCGGCCAGGCCGAGCCCGGCGCTCGCGCCGACCACGGTGATCAGCAGGGCCAGGACGAGGTTCGCGCCGAGCACGACGGCGAGGGCGGCGGTGAGCGGGGCGTGGCGGCCCACGGCGGCCGAGCCGACGAGCTCGCGCCTCCCCTGCTCCTCGTCGGAGCGGGTGTGCTTGACCACGAGCAGGATGCTGGCCAGGGCGGCGAAGATCGTGGTGGCGGCGCCGCGCTGCTGGGCGGCGGCCGCGCCCACGCTGTCGCCGTACGCCGGCCCTTGCAGCAGCATGATGGCCGGGTTGTCGATGATGTTCACGAAGTAGTCGCGGCGCGCCTCCGGGGTCGGCAGCAGCTCGCGGATGGTGGTGACCGTGGCCGCGACGAAGAGCGTGACGCTCAGGATCCACAGCGGCTGCCAGACGCGGTCGCGGCGCAGGATCAGCCGGATCAGGGTGCCGGTGTTCATCGGTAGTGCCTCATGAACAGCTCTTCGAGGGTGGGGGGCTGGGCGGTGATGTCGCGGATGCCGTACTCCGTCAGGCGGGTCAGGACCTCGCCGATGTGGTCGGCGTCGGCCTGGAAGCGGACGCGGCCACCCTCGCCGGTGAGGTCGTGGACGTGGGGCAGGCCGGCCTCCGGAACCCTGGCCAGGTCGGCCGTGACCGAGATGCGCGTGAGGTGGCGCAGCTCGGCGAGCGTGCCGGACTCCACGATCCGGCCGTCGCGGATGATGCTCACCCGGTCGCAGAGCGCCTCGACCTCGGCGAGGATGTGGCTGGAGAGCAGGACCGTGCGGCCCGCGCGCCGCTCCTCGCCGATGACCTCGCGGAAGACCGCCTCCATCAGCGGGTCGAGCCCGGAGGTCGGCTCGTCGAGCAGCAGTAACTCCACCTCGGAGGCGAGCGCGGCGATCAGCGCGACCTTCTGCCGGTTGCCCTTGGAGTAGGTGCGGGCCTTCTTGCGCGGGTCCAGGGCGAACCGCTCGATCAGCTCGTCGCGCCGCTTGGCGTCGGCGCCGCCGCGCAACCGGCCGAGCAGGTCGATCACCTCGCCGCCGGACAGGCTCGGCCACAGCGTGACGTCGCCGGGCACGTACGCGAGCCGCCGGTGCAGCTCGACGGCCTCGTTCCAGGGGTCGCCGCCCAGCAGGCTCACCTCGCCGGAGTCCTTGCGCAGCAGGCCGAGCAGGATGCGCAGGGTCGTGCTCTTGCCCGCGCCGTTGGGGCCGAGGAAGCCGTGGACCTCTCCTTCCCGCACGGTCAGGTCCAGCTGGTCCAGCGCGCGGACCTTGCCGAAGTTCTTGACCAGCCGGTGGATCCGGATCGCGTCAGGCATCGGGGTGCTCCTCGTCGTGGATGTCGGTGACGGCCTGGCGGACCCGGTCCCCCTGCTGGGTGGCGATCCACTGCCCCATGCGGGCGTAGACGTCGAGCATGGCGGCGCCGAGCAGGCCGGAGTTCGGGCGGCGCAGCACGTCGATGCCGAGCCGCCTGGACAGGTGCTCGTGCAGGACGATCGTGCCCAGGTGCATCGCGGCCATGACGGCGGCGCGCTCACGCACCTTCGCCTCGCCGGGGGTGAACGTGTCGGGCCAGGTGTCGGTGAAGAACCGCTCGGCCCCGGCCGAGCCCTCGTCGAACAGCTCGGCCGCCACGGGCGAGCCGTCGACCAGGGCGCGGGCCAGGTAGCGGACGCTGAGCTCGCTCGCCTCGTACATGCCCCTGAGGAAGTCGGCGTTGACCTCGGCCCCCTCCTGGACCTGGCCGGCGGCGCCCAGGACGGTGTCGCGGACGTGCTGGTCACAGGCCTCCCGCAGGCGGTCCTTGGAGCCGAAGTGGTGCTGGACCAGGCCGACGGAGACGCCGGCGGCGTCGGCGATGTCCTTCAGCGTGGCGGCTTTGACGCCCCGGGCGGCGAACTGCTCCAGCGCGGCGTCGCGGATGCGGGCACGCGCGGTCAGGTCCTCCGGCGGGCGATCCCCCGTTGGCGGTATCGACATACCGGGAACAATATCTGAATATTGAAAACCATATCAAGATATTGCCGCAGCGACTCGGCGGACTCCCCTTTACTTGAACGATCGTACTAGTTGTACTATCGTTCAAATATTCTTGCCTAGGGAGGATTGTCATGCCCGAAGTCGTGACCCGGCGTGCGGGAACGCGGGAGTGGGCCGGTCTGGGACTGCTGGCGCTGCCGACGGTGCTGCTCGGCCTGGACGTCACCGTGCTGTACCTGGTCCTGCCGAGCATGGCCGAGGCCCTGGACCCGTCGGCGACCCAGACGCTCTGGATCATGGACGCGTACGGGTTCTTCATCGCCGGGTTCCTCATCACGATGGGGACCCTGGGCGACCGGATCGGGCGGCGCCGCCTGCTGGTGATCGGGACGGCCGCGTTCGCTGCGGTGTCGGTGTTCGCCGCCTTCGCGCCGAACGCCGAGCTGCTGATCGTCGCCCGGGCGCTGCTCGGGGTCGCCGGGGCCACGCTGATGCCCTCGACGCTGTCGCTGATCTCGAACATGTTCGCCGACGCCCGGCAGCGCGCGGTCGCGATCGGGATCTGGGCGACGATGTTCGCCCTGGGCATGGCCGCCGGCCCGGTGGCCGGCGGCGCCCTGGTCGGCACGTTCTGGTGGGGCGCGGCGTTCCTGCTCGCCGTCCCCGTCGCGGTCGCCGTGCTCGCCGGGGCGCGGGCGCTGCTGCCCGAGTACGCCGACCCGCAGGCGGGCCGCCTCGACCTGGCCAGCGTCGGCCTGTCGCTGGCCGCGATCCTGCCGGTCGTCTACGCGATCAAGCACGCGGCGGCGGACGGTCCCGGCCCCGGCACGGCGGCCCTGGCCGTGCTCGGCGCGGTGGCCGGGGCGCTCTTCGTACGGCGTCAGCGCGGCCTGGCCTCGCCCCTGCTGGACGTCACGCTGTTCACCAGCCGGGCGTTCTCCGCGGCGCTGGCCGTGCTGCTGATCGGGCTGGTCGGCGTGGGCGGGACCATGTACCTGGTCACCCAGTACCTCCAGCTCGTCGAGGGCCTGACGCCGTTCGCGGCCGGCCTGTGGATGGGACCGCCCGCCCTGGCGATGTTCGCCGCGGCGATCGGCGCGCCGATCATCGCCAGGCGGATGCGTCCCGGCCTGGTCATGGCGCTCATGCTCGCCCTCTCGGTGATCGGTTACGCACTGCTGGCCACCGCCGGCACCGGGGACGCGGCACGAGTGGTGGCCGGATTCGCGTTCGTCTACCTCGGCCTCGGCGCGATCGCCGCCCTCGGCACCGACATGGTCGTCGGCGCCGCGCCGGCCTCGAAGTCCGGGTCGGCCGCCGCGATGTCCGAGACCGTCCAGGAACTCGGCATCGCCGTCGGCGTCGCCGTCCTCGGCAGCCTCACCACCGTCCTCTACACCGCCCGCATGACCGCTCCCGCGGACGTCCCGCCCGAGCTCGCGGCGCGTCTCACCGACAGCCTGCCCGGTGCGCTGTCGGTCGCCGGCCAGGTGCCCGCCCCGGTGGTGCTGGAGGCGCAGGCGCTGTTCACCAGCGGGGTGAACATCGCCTCGGCCGTGGCCGGCGTCGCGATCGTCGCGGCGGCGGCGCTGTGCCTGACGGCGCTGCGGCACGTGCGGCCTCTCGGGGAGAACGAGCGGTGACGTGCTCGTCCATCCTGGCTCGTCTACCCTGGACCTCACGGGAGGGGTGCATGAACGACGACAGCGGGCACATCGACGGCCGCAAGGCCCGGGGCCACCGGCGCCGCGCCGAGATCATCGAGGCCACCCTCGCCGTCGTGACGCGCGAGGGCGCGGCGGGCGTCACCCACCGCACCGTCGCCAAGCAGGCCGGCATCACCACCAGCCTGAGCACCTACTACTTCGCCACCCTCGACGACCTGCTCGTCGCGGCCCTGTCCAGCGTCGCCGACACCTACACCCGGCGCATCCGCCAGATCATCGACGGCCCCGGCGACAAGCTCCGCGCGCTGGCCGAGCTGATCGCCGAGTCCGGCGGCCCCGGCCGTGACCACGCCCTGGCCGAGCGCGAGCTGTCCACCCTGGCGGCTCGCCGCCCGGCGCTCGCGCCCGTCGCCCGCCGCTGGCGGCAGGACATCGGCGAGCTCGCCGCCACCCTCACCGACGACCCCGAGGCCGTCGCCGCCGTCGTCGCCGCCGCCGACGGCCTGTGCACCGCCATCCTCATCGACAACGCCCCCGCTGACGCCGGCTACGTGCACCGCATCCTGGCCCGCGCCGTCCACGCGCACCCCGCCGCCGCCGTCTCCTGAGCGGCCCTGGGGCTCATTCCTCCTCGATGCGCACGGTGCCCGCGGCGCCGTCGATGGTGATGAGCTGGCCCGTCCTGATCTCGCGGGTGGCGTCGCGTACGCAGATGACGGCCGGGATGCCGTACTCCCTGGCGACGGTCGGGCCGTGCGCGACCGGGGAGCCCGTCTCGGTGACCAGGCCCGCCGTCGTCAGGAAGAGCGGCGTCCAGCCGGGGTCGGTGGTGGGCGCGACCAGGATCTCGCCCG
This sequence comes from Nonomuraea sp. NPDC049725, assembly GCF_040674795.1. NCBI lineage: Bacteria > Bacillati > Actinomycetota > Actinomycetes > Streptosporangiales > Streptosporangiaceae > Nonomuraea > Nonomuraea sp. NPDC049725. The sequence goes on from NZ_JBFANJ010000013.1 coordinate 220,162, forward strand.
GCTCGATGTACGCGCCGGCCGGGTCGCGGATTACCCGCGCCCGGCCGGTCGCGCGGCCCGCCGCCCCGGCCATGCCGGTGAGCACCCCGTCGCCCGCCTGGACCGCCGGCGCGAGCGCCTCCACGTCGGTGCCGTCGGACAGCAGCGCGCCGGGGACGCTGGGCCGCCGCAGCTCACGCTCGTACGCGGCGCGCCGGGCCGCGATCACCTCGCGCAGGTCCGCGCCCCGGACGGCCTGGCGGGCCTCGGCCAGGTCGAGGAACATGATGTCGTCCGGCCGCTCGAACAGCTCCGCGCCGGCCAGCAGCAGCTGCTCCCGCGCCGCCTGGAGCGGGATCAGCCAGGCGAACTTCCCCAGCTCGCGCAGCCCGGTGAGCTCGCGGGACCTGCGCATGAGGAAGACCGCGACCCTGCCGCGGACCGGCCGCCCGCGCGTGACACGCCGCGCCAGCGCGGCGAGCGTCCGCTCCGCCCGATCCGCGGCGCGCTCGAAGCGCCGGTCCGGCGCCTGCTCGGGATCGCCGACCCGCAGGTAGTTGGCGATCGTGGCGAACAGCGGCGCCGGATCCTCCGCCCAGCGCGGCATGCCGACGTCGATCTCGGCCGCGGCCCGCAGGCCGTACCTCTCCAGGAACTGTGCCAGGCCGATGTCGGGCAGGTCGCCGTCCCGGTAGCGGGCGGCGAGCTCCGGCGCGGGGGTGCCGGCGAACAGCTCGCGGTGCTCGCGTGCGTTGACGGCGAGCCGCCACAGGGCCAGGTCCATCTCGGTGGTCACGTTGTACGGCATGCCGCCGAGGACGGTGTCCAGCTCCTCCTCGCTCGCCACCCCGTCGAGCAGGGCGGAGGGGACGGTGCCCGCCACGATCCCGGCGGTCAGCGGCCAGACGATGCCCTGCATGTCCAGGGTCATGATCGGCCGGTGCGAGTCCTCCGCCACCCAGCGCAGGCGTTCGGCGGCGCTCGCGTCCGGTCCGGGCGGCACGGTCAGCCGTCTGATGCGCCGGACGCCGCGATAGGCCCGGCCCCGCGCGGCGTCCGGCCAGGCCAGCGCGGCGACCACGCCGGCGACGGCCCGGGGCGCGATGCGCACAACCCCCTTGACCACGGCGCGCACGTCGAACGGCAGGCCGGGCCGCGGGGCGAAGCGCGGGTCGTCCAGCATCCGCCGCACGGCGCCCTGCACGCGCGGGCCGTACACCTCCAAGGACGTGCCGAGCCGGTCGCGCATCGCCCTGCTGCGCAGGAAGTCGGTCAGGTCGAAGTAGAGCCTGCCGCCGATCGCGACCATCCGGGGCAGCGGATCGCGGCGGTCGATCCTGGCTCCGGCCGCTTCGAACCACAGGCCCGCGCCGGTCCTGAGCATCGACACGCCCATCGGCGTCATCGGCCGCAGCATGCCCTGGATGTGGCCGAACTCCAGGTAGAGCCGGGTGTCGGCGGTCGCGGGCGGCGCCGGGAACAGCGTCGTGACCGGGCGGGACTGCAGTAACCACAGCACGCCGTCCCGGTCGAGGGCCCACTCGACGTCCTGCGGCGAGCCGAAGTGCTCGCGCAGCCGCAGCCCCGCCGCGCGCAGCTCCTCCAGCCAGCCGGTCTGCGGGGCGTCGTCGTCGAACTCGTAGTGGTCGGGCACCACGGTGCCGTCGACGATCGCGGTGCCCAGGCCCTCCGCGGCGTCGACGACCATCTGGGTGCGCCGGCCGGTGATCGGGTTCGCCGTGAACAGCACCCCGGCGCGCTCGGGGTCGACCATCCGCTGCACCACGACGGCCATCGCCGCGTCCTCGATGCCGGCGTTCGCCCGGTAGGCCACGGCGCGCTCGGTGTGCAGCGAGTCCCAGCAGCGGCGGACGGCCTCGGCCAGCGCGTCCTGGCCCTCGACACCCAGGTAGGTGTCCTGCTGGCCGGCGAAGCTGGCGTGCGGCAGGTCCTCGGCGGTGGCGCTCGACCGCACCGCCACCTTCCCGCCGCCGAGCCGCTCGTAGGCGCGGGCCAGCTCCTCCTGCGGGACCTGCCCGCTCGCGTAGGCCTCGACGGTCACGCAGAAGCCGTCGGGGACCCGCTCCCCCGCTCTGATCATCTCCCCGAGCCCGGCGGCCTTGCCGCCCACCAGGCCAATCATCGAGGCGTCGATCTCGGCCAGCCGGATCAGCTTCATCCCGGATCCTCCTCGCAGCCTTGGCGCCCGGGATCCGGCCGGTCCGCCACCCGGAACGGCCGGTCGGCGCGGTCCCCGTGAACCCGCAGCAGCCTTCAGCAGTCAATCTACGCGTACGTGACCATCCGTCCAGTAGGCGGCGGTCCCCCGGTCAGGCCAGGGTCTCCAGGATCTGGACCGCCCGCTGGACGCCGTTCTCGGCGCGGACGCGCTCGCCGGTCTGGGCGGCGGCGCGGGCCAGGCCCCGGTCGGTGACGGCCCGGCGGATGGCCTCGGCCAGGCCGCGCGGGGTGAGGCGGCGCTGCGGCTGCGGGGCCGGGGCGACCCCGGCGGCGTGCGCGCGGGCGGCCCAGAACGGCTGGTCGGCCACGAACGGGCAGAGGACCTGCGGCCTGCCCGCGGCCAGCGCGGCCCCGGTGGTGCCACTGCCGCCGTGGTGCACGATCGCGGCCATGCGCGGGAACAGCCAGTCATGCGGAGCCTGCTCCAGCGGGAACACCGCCTCGGGCAGGTCTCCGGTCCGCATCCCGCCCCAGCCGGTCGCCAGCACGGCGCGCACCCCGGCCAGCCGGACGGCCTCGGTGACCACGCGGCCGACCCGTACCGGATCGGTGCCCGCCATGCTGCCGAAGCCCACGTACACGGGAGGGGGCCCGTCCGCCAGGAAGGCGGCCAGCTCCGGCGGCGGCGACCAGCCGGAGGCGGCGGGAAGGAACCAGAAGCCGGTGGTGTGCACCCACGACGGGTAGTCGAGCCCGCCGGGCAGCAAGCTGGTGCTGAACGCCTGCAGCACCGTGGCCGGGCGGCCGTCGGGGCGGCGCAGGATGTCATGGCGGCCCCGGCGGCGCGGCAGGCCGAGCCGTCCGGCGCGCAGCCTGTCGGCGACGCCGCCGAACGAGCGGAGCATCAGCTTGATCGGCAGGTACGACGCCCGGTTCAGCGACCGGGGCAGCGGCACCGGGATCATCGGGTTGCGGAACGCGGCGGTCGGCACCCAGACCGGTTGCATCGTGGCGGGCACCGCTGGCACGCCCAGCCGTTCGGCGAAGTGCTGAGCGGGGATGCCCGGGGCGTGCACCACCAGGTCGGCGCCGTCCTCCGCCACGTCCGCCATGTCGTCGAAGACCCGGGCCATGAGCGGCTTGCTGCGCCGCATGACGCGCAGGGCGACCTTCTTGCCGCGCAGGCCCCGGTAGTTCGTCTCGATCGCCTCGAGGATCTCGGGGTCGTCGATGAGCGTGTTCGGCCCGTCATGGACCGGCGCGAACGCCAGCCCGTACGGCTCGGCCAGGGACGCCATCGCCGCCGGCGCGGCCAGGACCGGTTCGTGGCCGGCCGTTCTCAGGGCGAGGGCGAGGGCCGCGTACGGCTGCACGTCACCGCGGGTGCCGTGGGTGAGGATGAGGACCTTCATCGGTGCTCCCTGCTCGGAGGAACTGCTGCGTTCGCCGACCAGGCTTCCCGGCACACCGTCGCCCCGCTGCGGGGGCGAATACCGTCACATTACCCAAAATTCTGAAATTTCTGAAGTTTCATGGGCTCGGCTATTCTGATCTCCGGAGGTGACGCGGTGAGCGAGCGGGAACGGTGGGAGGCTGCCGAACGGCTGGCGCTGGTGCTGACCGAGGGCGGCCTGCAGCGCATGTCGGCCCGGGCCCTGGCGGTCTTCCTGTTCACCGGCGCGGAGACGGTCACCATGGGCGACATCGCCGACCGGCTCGGCGTCAGCGCGGGCTCCGTGTCCGGCGCCGTCAAGGCGCTGCTCTCCACCGGGCTGATCGAGCGGCTGCCCGCCCCCGGCAGCCGCCGCGAGCACTACCGGCTGCGCGACGACGCCTGGCCCACCCTGTTCTCCACCCAGAACACCGTCGTCCACACCATGCTGGAGGCCGCCGAGACCGGCATCGCCACCACCGCCCCCGGCGACCCGGCCCACGTCCGGCTCGCGCGGATGCGCGACTTCTACCAGTTCCTCCTGAGCGAGCTGCCGGGCCTGCTGCACCGCTGGCAGCAGCGGAACGGCTGACCCGGCCCCGGGATCCCGCGCAGGGCGCCGGGCGCGCTCATGGGCGGCGGATGCGGCGCGTCACGGCGGTGTGCCAGGCGGGGACCTCGCGCTCGTCGTCGAACCAGCGGGCCACCACGATGTCGGTCGAGGAGTGCAGCAGGATCGACACCACGATGGTCACCGCGACGTACTGGAACACCGGTTCGGCGACCGCGATGCCGGAGCCGAGCACGAGCAGCCCGTACACGACCGAGGCGAAGCCCTTGGGCCCGAACCAGGCCACGGCCGCCTGCTCGCGCACCGACAGCCCCGAGCGCAGGAACGACAGCCAGATCGCCACCGGCCGCGCCACCACCAGCGCGAGCACCGCGAACAGCCAGCCGGCCCAGCCGACCGCGCCGAGCAGCGCCGGCGTGATCAGCGCCCCGAACACCAGCAGCGCGGCCAGCTTGAACACCTCGGCGATGAGCTCGCCGAAGTGCTCGAACGACTCCCGCTGCCGGGGCCCGAACGTGGCCACGGTGATCCCGGCCGAGAACGCGGCCAGGAACAGGTTGCCGTGCGTGGCCTTGCCGACGGCGAGCACGAGCAGGCCGATGGCCAGCGCGTTGAGCGGCTCGTAGGCGGTGGACGCGGCGAACCAGCGGGTGCGCTCCAGCTTGATCGCCGCCCACGGGATCGCGACCCCGATGACGATGCCCAGTCCGAGCTCCAACCCCAGCTCGCCCAGGTGCAGATCGTGCGACCCCGCCGCGACGGCCAGGAAGACGATCACGAACGGCAGCGCCAGGCCGTCGTTGACGCCGGACTCGACGTTCAGCAACTGGCGCAGCCGGGGCGGCACCTTGTCGTTGCCGACCAGGGCCGCGGCGAACACCGGGTCGGTGGGCGCCAGGATCGCGCCGATGAGCAGCGCCTCGACCCAGCCGAGGCCGAGCAGGTAGTGGGCGCCGAGCGCGGTGATGGCCAGCGTGAGCGGCAGGCCCCAGCCCAGCGCCCGTCCGGGGAGCCGCCAGGCGCTGCGCAGCTCGGTCCAGCCCACCCGCATGCCGTCGGTGAACAGCACGGTGAACAGGGCCAGCTCGGCGAGCGTGGCGACCAGGTCGTCGCCGGGACTCAGCGACACGACGCCGAGCACGCCGTCGCCCAGCACGAACCCGGCCACCAGGAACAGCGCGGCCGTGGACAGGATGGTGCGGTGGGCCAGGCTCGACAGCAGCACGGCGAGCAGGAGCACGCAGGCGAAGGCGGTCAGCAGCACGCCCATCAGGGACACCGCGCAGGGAAGATCATCGGGCACCTCCGGTCGGGACAGAGAACATCTTGCCGACCAGGCTTCCCGGCGCACCGCGCTCACCCTAACAGCAGCGCCGCCCGGGCGACAGACGCCGCCGTGCGGGCGATGCGACGGGGCGGCAGGGGCGGCTCAGGTGAGTTCGAGGCCGCCGTCGACGGTGAGGACCTGGCCGGTGACCCAGGCGGTGGCGGGAGTGGCGAGGTGGACGATCCAGGCGGCGACCTCCTCGGGGGCGCCGCGGCGGCCGAGCGGGATGCGGGCGGCCTCGTCCCGTTTGATCTGCTCGACGACGTCGTCCGGCAGGCCGGCGGCGGCCAGGGCCTGGCTCTCGGTGGGGCCGGGGGCCAGGGCGTTGACGCGGATGCCGTCGGCGGCCAGCTCCAGCGCCCAGCTCCGGGTGAGCTGTTCGAGTGCGGCCTTGGAGGCGGCGTAGTGGGCGGCGCCGGGCAGCGGCCGGTGGCCGTAGGTGCTGGAGACGTTGACGATCACGCCCCGGGTGGCGCGCAGGTGCGGCAGGGCGGCGGCGGCGAGCAGGCTGGGCGCGGTGACGTTGAGGGCGAACAGGTCGGCGACGCCGTCGGCGGTGACCTCGGCCAGGGGCATCCTCCTGGTGGCTCCGGCGTTGTTGACCAGCACGTCCACGGCGCCCCACCGGTCGGCGGCGGCCTCGACGACCTGCCGGGAGGCGTCCGGGTCGCGCAGGTCGGCGGCGTGGACGGCGATGCCGGGGTGGCCGTCGGCGGTCTCCTCCAGCGTCGGCAGGCGGCGGGCGACGCCGAGCACGCGGGCTCCGGCGCGGGCGAACTCCCGGGCGGCGGCCCGGCCGATGCCCGAGCCTGCGCCGGTGACGATGACTACCTTGCCGGTGAGGTCCGCGCAGGGCTGCTGGTCCACCATGAACTCCTTTGTTCGTTGTTCGTGAAACGTCGAACAAGGTAGCATGGGATCGTGAAGCAGGCGCAGCATCCCGAGCTTGAGCAGATGACCCTCGTCGCGGTGCTGGGCGCGCTCAGCGACCCGATCCGCGTCGGGCTGGTGCGCGTGCTGGCCGACGGCCGCGAGCGGGGCTGGGGCGAGCTGCGCGCGCCCGTCGCCAAGTCGACGCTCAGCCACCATCTGCGCGTGCTGCGCGACGCCGGCATCACCCGGACCCGGCAGGAGGGCACCCGCTGCTTCGTGCGGCTGCGCCGCGCCGACCTGGACGTCCGCTTCCCTGGACTGCTCGACGTGGTGCTCCAGGTGGCGGACGCCGACGACGTCGGCGCGCACGTCGGGACGCACGACAGCCCGCAGCCCGCCTGAACCGGGCGGGCCGTCATCGCCTCGTAAGGAATCGGGCCGCCGCGCGCTCCTAGGGTGACCGGCATGAGCAACGTGCGAAGCGCGGCCGCCGCGATGGCGGCGCTCGCCCTGCTGGCCGCCGCGTGCGGCACCGGCATGCGGGACGAGCCCGGAGACATGGGGAACACGGGAGACACGGCCATGAGGACCTCGGCCCCGGCGGCCTCCCCCGCCGGGCCCGGGAGCGCGTCCTCGGCGCCCGCCGCGTTACGCTTCGACGCCCGGACGCTGGACGGCGAGCCGTTCGAGGGTGAGAGCCTGGCGGGCAGGCCCGTCGCGTTCTGGTTCTGGGCGCCGTGGTGCCCCAAGTGCCTGTCGGACGCGCCCGCCGTCAAGGCCGCCGCCGCCCGGCACGGCGACGTCACGGTCGTCGGGGTCGCCGGCCTGGACACCGAGGCGGCGATGAAGCAGTTCGTCCGGCGCACGGGGACCGGTGACCTCGTGCACCTGTCCGACGCCGAAGGGGCGCTCTGGACGAAGCTGGGCGTCAGCGAGCAGTCCACCTTCGTGTTCATGAGACCGGACGGCTCCACGCAGAAGGTCACCGGCCCGCTCGGCCAGGACAAGCTGGAGACCCACCTGCGCGCCCTGGCCACCCGGTAGCCCCGCCGTGTCCCTGTCCTCGTCGCTGTCCGAGGCGCCGCTGGCTCTGGCGCTCACCGCCGGGATGGTGGCCGCGTTCAATCCCTGCGGCTTCGCCATGCTGCCGGCCTACCTCACGCTGCTGATCACCGGCCGGAGCGCCGCGCCCGTCCGCCAGGCGCTGGTCCTCGCGGCGGCGATGACCGCCGGGTTCGTCACGATCTTCGGCCTGTTCGGGCTGGTCGTGACCGTGCTGGCGGTCTCGGTGGGCGGGCGGCTGCCGTGGGCGACCCTGGTCATCGGGGCGGTGCTGGCCGGGCTGGGCCTGTGGCTGCTGTCCGGCCGCGAGCTGGTGCTGCGCCTGCCGGGCCTGCCCACCGGCCGTCCCACCACCTCGCCGCTGTCCCTGTACGGCTACGGCCTGTCGTACGCGGTGGCCTCGCTGTCGTGCACGGCCGGCCCGTTCCTGGCGGTGACCTCGGCGGCGCTGTCCGGCAGCGGCGTGGCCGGCGGGATGGCGGCCTTCACCGCGTACGCGCTGGGCATGGGGCTGATCGTCGCCGTCCTGTCGCTGGCGGTGGCGCTCGCCCGCGCCGCCGTCGTGGCCCGGCTGCGGCGTGTGCTGCCGTACGTGTCCCGGGTCAGCGGCGGCCTGCTCGCCCTCGCGGGCCTGTACGTGCTCTATTACGGCTGGTACGAGCTGCGCGTCCTCGCCGGGCAGGACGCGCGCGACCCGATCGTGGGCGCGGCGACGGAGGTGCAGGCGGCCCTGGCCCGCTGGGTGGCCGGACTCGGGCCGGGCCCGCTCCTGCTCGCGCTCGTCCTCCTGCTGGTCCTGGCGGCGGCGGCCGTGCGCAGGTCCCGCGAGAAGCCATGACCTTTCGCATATCTTGCCTCGCAAGTTATGATGGCCGCGTGACTATGACAGAGCCGATGTTCCTGGCCTTGACGGCACTCCTGGACGAGCCGCGCCACGGCTACGGGATCGTGCGGGAGGTGGACCGGCTGTCCGAAGGCACCGTGCAGCTCAAGATCGGGTCGCTGTACGGGGTGCTCGACCGCCTGACCGCCGACGGCCTGGTGGAGCTCGACCACGAGGAGGCCCACTCGGGCCGCCTGCGCCGCTACTACCGCATCACCGAGCAGGGCGAGGCGGCACTGACGGCGGAGCTCGCCAGGCTGACCGGCACCCTCCGGCTCGCCGCCGAACGCCTCGGCGCCCGGCGGCGCGGTTTTACCATCGGCCCCTCGACCGCCGGAGGTCCCGCATGACCCTCCTGGAGGAGCGCTACCGCCTCGCCCTCAGAATGCTGCCCGCCTCCTACCGGGCCGAGCGCGAGGAGGAGATGGTCGAGGCCTTCCTCGAAGGCGCTCGCCACGCCCACGGCGAGCGCGGCACGCAGCCCGACTGGGGCGAGGTCGTCTCCATCGCCGCACTGGCGATCAGGATCAGGGTCGGCGGCATCGGCGCCGCCCCCCGCTCCCGCGCCGTCGGCGACGCCGTCAGGCTGGCCGCCCTGCTCGGGCTGGGCTACCAGGCCGTGATCGGCTGGATCGGCCTGGCCTTCTCCGTGCAGGTGCTCGGCCCGCTGCCGGGGCAGTCGCCGGTCCTCACGCCCCGGGGGGCGGCGCCGGAGCTCGTGTCGGCGGCCGAGAGCCTGGTGTGGATCGCCGCCTTCGCCACGCTCGCGCTCGGCAGGGTGCGGGCGGCCAAGCTCCTGGCCGGCCTGGGACTGCTGTACGTGCTGGTCATGTTCGGGGTCGACGCCTTCACCTGGCCGCGATCGCTCGTCGACTCCGCGCCTCACCTGCTGGTCACCGTGGTGCCCGTCGCGGCCCTGCTGACCGCCTACCACCGGGACGCCCCGGTGCGGCGCTCCCCGCCGCTGTCCGCCCTGCCGCTGGGGCTGACCGTCGCGTACGCCGCCGCCGTGCTCACCGTCACCGGCCTCGGAGGCGGGACGGACGCGGCGGCCGCGTGGGCTGCCGGCTGGCTCGACCCGCAGGGGGTGGCCACGGCGGCGCTCCTGGTCGCCGGCCTGGTGAGCCTGCTACGCGGGACCGCCCCGGCCCGGCGGCTGGCCCTCGCCGTCGTCGCGGTGCCGCTGATGGCGGCGCGCTCCCCGCACTTCCTGATCGACGTCGCCCCGGCGCAGCCGCTCACGATCACCCTGACCGCGCAGAGCGCGGCGCTGCTGCTCCTGTGCCTGGCGCTGATCGTCTCGGCCGTGCGCGCCCTGCCCCGCCCTCACGCGACGGCGCTTCCCGGACTGCCGCGGACGCGGTAGATCCCGCGGCCGTACGGCATCCGCAGCAGGGAGAGATGTCTCCGCCGGCGGGATGACCGGCGGCGGGGCCGGCGGACATAGTTCTGACGTCCGGTCGCGGGAAAGCGGAGGAGAACTCCATGTCAGTCCTGTCGGTGCTCGCCGCCCAAGCGGCCTCACCCGTCTGCACGTCCGCCGCGGAGTGCGCGGGCCAGGGAATCGACACCTTCCTCGGCACCCCGCAGCGCGTCTGGGCCAGCGTGGCGGCGCTGGTCTCGCTGGCCGGCGTGATCGCCGGCCTGCCGGCCCCGCGCTCCGCCCGCCGGTCGGGCGGCGGGCGGAGGAGAGCCGTCGCGGCCCTGGTCCTGGGGCTGGCCGGCGGGCTCAACGGCGCGGCGAACCTGGCCGTCGCCGACGGCGGGCTCGGCACCGGCAACGGCGTGTTCGGCGGAGCCGTCGCCCTGACCCTCGGACTGGCGGGCGCGGCCCTCGGCGGACTGGCCCTGACCCGGGGTCAGGGAATGTACATGAGGAAGTAGTAACCGGCCGCCCGGTACCGGTCCTGGTACCACCGGCAGGGGGCGAGCCCGGTGTACTGGCCGTTCACGGCGGCGTCCTCGAAGGCCACCTCGCAGGCGGCCAGGGTGTCGTAGCGGCTGGACCAGTACCAGTCCGGCGGCACCGGCGCGAGGGCGTGACCTCCGGCCGAGGCCGGCGTGGCCTCGGCCACGGATGCGGAGGCGGGCGCCGCCCCGGCCAGCGCGGCGGCGCCCAGCGCCGCCGCGACCAGGGCTGCGCCGGACAAGCTGCGGATCTTCACGGAGGCTCCTCACGGTCGGGTGGGAGAACACCTTCAGATCAGCACCGATCGCCGGGCACGGGGAGCCCTCGCTTTTCCATACTTCCGCCGTATGGGCTCCGCTTGAGCCGGCTTCGGGGCCCGCCCGCGATCGGGTCGCACAGCCGATCCTCAGCGGTCGTGACCGGGGCGGCAGGAACCCGCGGTCCCCCGCCGCTACGGCACCCCGCTTTCGCCGCGCTTTCGGCCCGGACGGATCGTCCCGGCCGGGCTCCGGTGGTTAAAGCCGTTCCATAACAGGGTCGGCTATACCTCGTTCTGCGATGCATGGCGAGTGTGTTCGGGGCGAAGGGGGACTTCGTGGATCTCGATGTGTCACGGGAGATACCCGCGCTGGTGGCCCGGGGGCGGGTGGAGCTGGACCGGCAACTGCGCAGGATCGAGGCGACACGGGCGGCGCTGAGCTGGGCGGCCGCGTGCGCCGACGCCCGGGAGCCCGCCTTCGAGGTGGTCGAGCGGTTCGACCGGTGGGACGAGGTGCACGGCCGGATGGCTGAGCTGGCGGCAGCGGCCCGGCACCAGATGCTGTTCCTGCAGCCGACGGACGTCCTGCCGCTGGAGCCAGGGCTGCTGAGGCGGGGTGTGGCCGTGCGGATCGTCTATCAGGACGGCCTGCTCAACCGCCCGGCCGTCCAGTATCAGGCTCGGCAACTGGCTCTGCGCGGGGCGGAGAGCAGGACCGCGCCCCGGGTTCCGGCGCGCGCGTTCATCGTGGACGACGAGAGCGCCCTCGTGCCGGTGGATCCGGCCGACGGGGAGGGCGGCGTGCTGGAGCTGCGCAATCGCGGGGTGGTGGAGGCCATGCGCGCGCTGTTCGAGCAGGTCTGGTCTGCGGCGACGCCCTGGGGAGAGCCGGCGCCGAGGGATGACCGGGGGCTGACGCCCCGGGAACGCGAACTCGTGCGGTTGCTCGCCGAGGGGCACACCGACGAGGTGGTGAGCAAGAAGCTGGCGATCTCCGTCAGGACCGTGCGCAGGCTGGCGTCGGAGGTCATGGCCAAGCTGGAGGCGAGCAGCCGGTTCGAGGCAGGCGTCAAGGCAGCTCGGCGCGGCTGGCTCTGACGCCCTTCGGCGAGCCGGGAGCTTCAGAGGCCGCGTGCTTCACAAAGGGCGGGCGTTGCCCAGGACCAGCAGGTCGGGGGCGGTGATGACCACGTTGACCTCCTGTCCGTCCTTGCCGCAGGAGTGCACCGACGTGGTGGTCGTCGTCCCCACGCCGAGGAGGCCGTCGGTGAGCACCTGGTCCAGCCGGAACGTCAGCCGGACCGCCCCGGCGGTGGACAGGGCGTCGAGCTCGGCCAGTCCCCGCTCGGCGTACATCCGGCCCTGCACGACCTCGTTCACCACCATCGACGCCTCCGTGACCCCGCTGCCCGGGTGCATCCGGAGCGCCGCCATCCTGGTGAGCGGCGGGAAGCAGTAGTCCTGCCGCCGCCCGTGCCCGGTCGGCCGGCCGCCGCTCCGCCGCGCCCGGAGGAATCCGAGCACCTGCCCATCCCTCACCAGCGCGGTGGGCTCGCTCACGGGCGTGTCCTCGGTGTCACGCGTGTAGCTGACGTACGACGGTCCGGCGGGATCGTCGGTCAGCGTGATGAGCGGGGACAGTTCTCCCAGGCGGTCGACCCTCCTCGCGTTGGCCTCCGACCATTCGAAGAGGTGTCCCAGCATCTCGTGCGCCAGGTAGCAGGCCGCCTCCTCGCGCAGCAGCACCGGCCGGCCGGTGAGCGTCGGCGCCGGCGTGGCCGGCCGGGCCGCGCGCTCCGGGAACGGCGCCGTGACGGCCGCCAGCAGCGCGTCCCTGTTCGCGTCGGTGACGTCCGGGTCGGGCAGCGTCACCGCCCGCCAGGCCGCCGTGCCGTCGGCGAGCCGCGCCACGACCCGGACCCGCGCGAAGTCCTGCCGGTGCAGCGGTCCGGTGCTCCGGGTCAGCGTCCTGCCGCAGGTCAGTACGATCCGGTGCGGCGGACCGACAGCGGCGGACGCCTCCGCGAGCACGTCGTCCCAGCCGGTCAGCAAGCGCTCGGCGGCCGCCTCCCGTGCCGCCGCCACGAGCGACGGCTCCCCGCTCAGTTCGTGTGCCGGGGCGGAGACCAGCGTCGCCGTCCCGGGGTCCCACCTGCTGATGCCGCCTCCCAGCACCCCCGGGCTGACCCCGTCCCCGTCGGCCACGTGGAGGTGGCGGATCGAGCCGAAATCGATCCGCATCAGGTGAACCCCAGACGACCGGTGCGCATGGCGACGATCTCCAGCCGCCGCGAGATCAACGCGGACAGGGCGCCCAGGACCACCGCGATCGCCAGCTCCGCCACGATGCCACTGAGAAGAGCGTCGTACACGCCGGACCCGACGATGGCCTGGGCCGCCTCGACGCTGTGCCCCAGCGGCAGGACGGAGGTCGCGAGACGCACCGGCTCGGGCAGTTCCTGGCGGGGCAGGAACGCGCCGGAGGTCGCCTGGAGCAGCAGGATCAGTACGTTTCCCCAGACGAAGGCGTCGCGCAGGAGCAGTCCCAGCGTGCCGACCAGCAGGCCGAGCGCCGACACCGAGGCCGCTCCCGCTGTCGCGAGCAGGGCGACCGCCAGAAGCCGCCCCGCGTCCGCGAAGGTGACGATCTGCGACAGGGCAGCGCCGATCAGCAGGATGAGGCTGGTCGCGCTCGCGTACGCGATGATCGGCACCAGGCGGCCCAGCAGCCGCGTCCCGGCCCGCATGCCGGTCTGCACGACCGGTTCGAGTGTGCCGTGCCATCGGTCGCCGCTCACCACCATGAGGCCGCCGTACAGGCCCGCGACCGCGGCGTTGATGAGGATGAGCGCGGTGACGCCGCTCATCGGATCGCGGCCGGAGTACGTGATGACCAGGCCGAAGAAGGTCACGTGCAGGGCAGGGCTGATCACCAGGGAGGGCAGGTAGGCGGCGGGGGCCAGCCAGTGGAACAGGGCGCGGGCGCTCAGCCAGCCGGAGATCCACGCGTTCCTCATCAGATCACTCCCAGCGTTCCCGAACGCAGAGCGGCCGCTTCGAGCCTGCGCATGAGCGCGACCCCGCCGACAGCCGCGACGGTGCAGGAGACCAGGGCCAGGGTCACCGGAAGAACGACGCCTCCGGCTGTGCCCGGCAGGCTGTCCTGCATGAGTCGTACGCCCCATGAGGGCGGGAAAAGGTAGGAAAGCGGTTGTACCCAGGCGGGCAGGAAGGTGACGGGAACCAGGAGCCCGCCGATGATGAAGGCGGGGTAGTCGCCGACGTTGGCCAGGGCCGTGGCGTGGGGGTAGCTCACGAACAGTGGCGCGATCAGCATGCCGACCGTGACGAGGCCGAGGAAGAACAGGGCGAGCCCGAGTGCGAACGTGCCCGGATCGGCGGGCGTCATGCGCAGGCCGAACACGAAGTGGCCGATGAGCCCGGCGGCTCCCACCGGCACGAGCCCGAGGAGGGCGGCGCTGACCGAGGCGGCGGCCGTCACACGGTAGAGCGGCGTCGGAGTGGCCGTGAGCGGTTCCAGGACCGCCATCTGGCGGCTGGTCTGCAGGCTGGACGCCGCCGCGTACAGCACGCTCGTCCAGGCGCCCATCATGCCCGCGCCCAGGACGGCCAGTGCGGCCCTGCCGGGGTCGGCGCCCCTGAACAGCAGTCCGATGATCAACGCGTACGCGGTCGGCTCCACCACCACGGCGAACGACTCCGACCAGCTGCTGCGTGCCAGCTTCATCTCCATCGCGCAGATGCGCAGGAAGTGGATCATTCGGTGTTCTCCCGGGCCAGGCAGGAGTAGGCGTCCTCCAGGTTGGGCGCGCGCACCGCGTGCCACGACGGAGACGGGGCGCCGAGCAACCGGGCTATGCGCTCACCGTCGGGCGCCTCGTTCTCCCCGGCCAGCACCTCCACCAGGCACAACTCCCCGCGCCGGACGACGTGCACGGTGCCGAGGCCGCCGAGTGCCGTCGCCACCTGCTCGTCGGTCATGCCGGTGCGCAGCAACGTCTCCGACACCGTGCGCCCGGCGCAGACCTCCATGAGGCGGCCGGGCGGGCCGGAGAAGATGCTGCGCCCGTCCCGTAGCACCACCAGTCGTGAGCAGAGGTCGGCCGCCTCCGGCAGGTAGTTGGTGGCCAGCACGACGGCCGCGCCGTCCGCTGCCAGGCTCTTGAGCAGCAGGCGGACACCGCGCGCCGCCTCCGGATCGACCCCGAGGGTCGGCTCGTCGATCAGCAGCAGCCGTGGGCGGTGCAGCAGGGCCCTGGCGATGTGCAGGCGCTGCCGCATCCCGCGGGACAGGGCGTTGACCGGTTTGTCCGCCACGCCGTCCAGCTCGACCTGCCTGAGCGTGGCCGCGACACGCTCCTGGGTCAGGCTCCGGGACAGACCGTGCAGGGCTGCGAACAGCCGGAGGTTGTCGCGGGCGGACAGCCGTGGATACAGTCCGCGCTCACCGCAGGGCGCGTAACCCACCAGGCGGCGCAGCGCCGGCACGTCCCTGGAGCGTCCGTCCACGAGGATCTCGCCCGAAGAGGGAAGCAGCAGGCCGGCGAGCATCTTGATGGTGGTGGTCTTGCCCGCGCCGTTGGGGCCGAGCAGCGCGACGATGTCACCGGGCGAGGCCGTCAGGTCGAGGTCGCGCACCCCCGAACCACCGCGGTAGGAAAAGGCGATCCCGCGCAGGGCCACGACGGCGGCGGCCTCCCCCACGACGACGCTACTCACCGCACACCACACAGCCGGCGACGCGTTCCAGGGGAACCAGGCGCATGGTGGTGTAGTCGATCGTGTCGAGCACCGCGGCGGCCGAGCGGAGCGGGGTGCCCATGCCCGACAGGTGGCGCGCGGCCTCCCACGCGCAGATCGAGGCGTTGATGCCGAGCCGGGCGGGCATGGCGGGGGCCGGCGAACGCAGCACAGGCCGAGGATGATGAACCAGCCGTGATCGGAAGGGCTCGGTCATGGTCAGGCATCCGGCGCAGGCTCCGGCCGTGCCGGGCACCCGGAGCGGGCCGTGCCAGGACCCGCCGAACGTGAGCGACGGTGTCCCCGCCAGCTCGCAGCCGCGCGCCACGGTGTGGAAGGTGCGCGGGTGCTCGTGCCGTTCGTCCGGCAGGCCGTACCCGAAGGCGTTGACGACGAGGTCGGCGCCCGAGACAAGCTCGGCGAAGCGGCCGGGGTCGGTGACGCGCTCGACGACCGGGGTGAAGCTCTCCAGGCGTTCGGCGCACACCGCGGCCTTGTGCCGGCCGACGTCGTCGCGGGTGTAGAGGAACTGGCGGTGCAGATTGGACAGCTCGACCTCGTCGTCATCGACGCCGACGAGGTCCCGCACTCCCATGCGGCTGAGGAGCGTAGCCAGCCAGACCCCGTAGCCGCCCAGCCCGACCAGCACGACCCGGGAGTCCCGGAGGCGTTCATGGAGGTCGGTCCCGGACAGTTCGCCGGTCTCGTACAGGTCGAAGAAGCGGATCTGCCGATCGAAGGCGGCGTCCGTGATCACCCCGAGCTCGCGGCTGACCAGCGCCCCCTCGTCGCGCAGGTAGTCGAGCGCCACCCGGGCGGCGGGCCACAGGACGTCGCCGAGGTCCTGCTCGTCCGCCCCTTCGCCGAGCAGGCGGAACAGGCTCTGCCAGCGGGCCGTGTCGCCCCGGAGCCGCAGCAGCCGCCCCGTCCGCAGATCGGACAGCAGGATGCCGCCTCCTTCCGCGGGGACCCTGGTCTCCCACGCCTGGTGCAGCCGGAGCATCACTGCCGCCCGTCCACGCCGAAGGTGACGGTGTAGACGACGGCCTCGCGCGCGGGATCCAGCCCGAAGCGCGCGTTGACCAAGGTGTCGCGCACGGCGGGGGTGACGACGGTGCCGAGCCCCGCGTAACCGGCCATGACGATCAGCCGCTGGGCGATCCTGCCCGCTTCGAGATACAGGTCACGCAACGCGCGCTCGTGCGGGTAGCGGTAGCTGCACTGCGCGAAGTCGGCCACGAGCACCACGGTCCCCGCCGCCGTACGCGGCCCCGGCATGCCCCAGAACCAGTCCTCCTGCTCCAGCTCGGGGATCTCCGACAACCGGACGAGCGCGTGCGCGGCCAGGTCGTAGTAGTGCACGCCGCGCTCGATCCCGTTGACGTCATAGCAGGCGACGTAGACGTCGAAGGCCGAGCCGAAGCTCTTCAGCAGCAGGTCGAGCGGGGTGTTCACGGCGTCGCGCAGCCTTCTGACCGGTTCGAGGCCGTGGTGGAGCAACTGGCTCACCTGGTCGGCGGTGGTCGCGCCGGTCCGGTACCGGCGTACCGAGCGGCGGCCGAGCAGCACCTCACCGAGGCCGCGGGCCGGGAGCGGGCCGGCGGGCGGGAGCCCGATGCGGTCACCCGGCACGTCCTTGCGTGCCGGCACGGGTTCGTCCGCCACAGCGCGCTCCATGAGGCCGCGCCGGACCGAGTCGTCCGCATCGGCACGGTCGGCGTACACGATTCCGCGGGAAGCCAGGTAGTAGTCCAGGCAGAGGTCCCAGCCGCGGGCGACCCAGTGGTCCACTCCGGCGCGGGTCCTCGCGTCCCGGGGGCGCTCGCCGAGGGGGCGCAGCCCATCCGGGACCATGTCGTCGAGCAGCGCGTGCGCCGCCGGCGCCGACACCCGGAAGCGTCGCCCGGTCTCCGGGTTGGCGACCGTGAGCTCGCCGTCCAGCATGCTGATCCGGGTGCCGGGCACGATGTCCACGTCGTCGATCACACGGTCGGTCATGGTGCTTCCTCCCATCTGCCGAGCCCCACCGAAAGCAGGTAGCCCTCCTCCAGGTGGTGGAGCCCGAGATGCGCCTCCACGAGCGGCTCGCTGTCGCGGTACTGGGTGAACGTGCGCAGCCCCAGGCTGCGCGCGGCGAGCTCCACGGTCGCGGCGAGATGCCCGGCGTCCATGTGGACGGTGCGGAACGTCCTGGGCTCCCGGTATCGGTACATGTTCCGCTCGAACACGCAGGTGACGACCACGATCGCGCGCACGGTGAACGGGGCGCGCACCCACGTGGCCTGGAACTGGGCGGCGAGCTGTTCTTCGGGCGGCACCTCCGCGACGGACTCCAGCCGCGGCTCCGTCGGGTGCACGTGGTAGACGCCCGCCGGGAACTCCTCGAAGCCCAGGTTGTAGAGGTACGCCTCGCAGGGGTGCCGGGCGCCTCCCGACGGGCTGGTCCGCCGGAGCGCGGGCGCCGCGGGCTGCACGTCGTAGTGGATCTCGCCGATGGCGCCGAAGGCCATCGACAGCACCCGTGCCAGCGCGTCGGGGGGCGGCTCCTGGCGCGCCGTCTCAGGCGTCATGGCGACCGGACCGTCCAGCAGGCCGGCCGACGGGCGGGGCAGTGGGAACGTCTCGGCGCCCGGATAGCTCTTCACCCGGTTCATGTCCGGCTCGATCTGCCGGAACTCGCCCATCTGCTGTCGGTCGACGGCGAAGCCTCCCTTGGCCGCCGAGTAGTCGAGGAACGGATAGTCGAAGGTGGCCACGTGATAGCGGGCGGCCGCCTCCCAGTTCCGGGCGCGCCAGCCGCGGCGCAGCTCCTCGGACCAGGCCGTGCCACGCCGTACGAGGCCGAGCGCGGCCAGCCGGGCGAGCCGCTCGGGGTCGAGCCCGGCGGCGTCGGCGCCGGCCGCGACCGACACCAGCACCTTGAGGGTGGTGGCGTCGAGGGCGAAGCGGCGGTTGGTCAGCAGGTCGTCGGCCAGCCACCGGCCGTCGGGACCGCGGACCAGCTCGACGTGCGCCGGAACGTGGAGGGCTTCAGTGATCGTGTCGGTCAACCTGCTTCTTCCCCTCGGTGATGTCAACCGGGTGGGTGGTCTCTCTGGTGAGGTGAACCGGGGTGGGCGATACCGCCCACCCCGGGGCGATTCGCTAGTCGCCGCAGCCCTGGAGTCGCGCGAACGCGTACGCGGGGACCTCCTCGACCACGATCTCGCCGGCCTCCACGGCCTCGACGGTCTCGATCTTCGTCATCTCTGTGCACCTCCCTCCTGTCGTTCGGGGTTTCGCCCGCCCAGCATCGGTCGGCGGCAGGGCCGTTGTCTGCGCCCTGGACACGGCAGCAACCGGCCCGTCAGGGTGCTGCCACGGGATCGGCCGCCGGACCTCGCGATGCACGAACATGCCAGGCACATTGCTGCAAGCCGCCTCGGCCGGCGCCCGCCGGGCCTATGGGGCTCAGGTGAGGTCGGTGCTGGGGGCGGGCCGGGGTGTCGCGTGCAGGGCCGGGTCCGGGAGGTGACGTTCGAGGCGGAGGGTGCAGGCGATCGCGACGCCGTTCAGGACCGAGAGCACCAGGAAGGGCGCCGCGTGGTCGAGGTCGAACAGGGTGGCGAACAGGACCGGGGCGAGGATCTCCGCCGCGACGAAGGAGTACTGGAACACCGCCAGGTAGCGGCCGCGGGCGTGCGGCGGTGCGAGGGTGGCCGCGAGGGCCATGGAGGCGGGCGCGTGCATGATCTCGGCGACGGTGAACAGGAAGGTCGCCGCGACGAGCGTCACGATCGCCCACCGGCCCGGGTCCTGGGTGAGGGCGGCGAGGGACAGGCTCCAGCAGGCCCACAGGCCCGCCGCGGCGCACAGGACGCGGGTGCGGCGGTAGGGGGCGAGGCGCCTGGTGAGGGCGCCGCCGAGGGCGAAGACGATGATCGCGTTGCCCGCCAGCACGGCCGAGGTCAGCCAGGCGGGGCCGCGCAGCGCCGTCTGCACGAAGGTCGGGAGCGCGAGCCCGAGCATGAGAGTGGACAGGGCGAAGACGACGTTCAGCGCCGTCAGCCCCAGGAACACCCGGTCACCGGCGAGCTCGCGGTAACCGGCGGCCGGCGCGGCCGGGCCGGGGCGGCGGGGAAGGCGGAGCAGGGCGGCCAGGGCGAGCGCGGCCAGCAGGAAGCAGGCGGAGGACGCCCAGGCGACCGCGTGGTAGGCGGCGGGGCGGCCGTCGGTGACGAGCAGGCCGGTGACGAACCCGCCGACGCCGATGCCCACGGTCCTGGCGATGTTGGCCCGCGCGTACCACAGATCCTTGCCCGTGGAAGGACGGTGATCGGCATGGTCGGCGATGAGCGTGAAGATCGACGACCAGTAGAGCCTGACGCCGAGGGCGCCCACCGAGGCGGCCAGGAAGATCCCGATCGGCTCGCTGACCCACACGTAGGCGAGAAAGGACCCGGCCTGAAGGAGCTGCGCGCCGATCACCGGCGTGCGCGACCCGTACCGGTCGGCGAGGACCCCGGCCCACAGCGGGACGGGGATCGTGAGCACGCTGGCCACGCCGAGCAGAACGCCCAGCACGGGCAGGGGGACGTGGGACAGCGTGGTGAAGTACACGATCGACAGCGGCATGAACAGCCCGCTGCCGATCGAGGCGAGCAGAAGGGAGGCCACGAGCGCGACGGCGCCACGGCTCGACGAAGACAGGGAGGGCATGACGGAGCCTCGGATTTCAGCACGGGAGGTCGGGGGTTTCCGCTCAGGGAACGCCGACCCGCGCTAGACATCCATCAGAGGCATGCCGCAGATCTTACCGCTCGGCTCCCCCGCCGGGCGGGGTGAGCGCCACCTGGTAGACGATGAAGCCACGGTGATCGGCCACCTGGTCGTACAGGCGGCGGGCGGTGGCGTTCGTGTCCTGGGTGTGCCAGTAGAGGCGCCCGCATCCGGCCTCGGCCGCCCACTCCCGCACCGCGCCGATCAGCGCCCGCGCCACGCCCTTGCCCCTGGCTGCCGGGGCGGTGAAGAGGTCCTGCAGGTAGCAGGAGTCGGTCCCGGGCGCCGAGGTGTTGGGATGGGACAGGAAGTGCGCGATGCCGACCAGCGCGCCGTCCATGCGGGCGCCCAGAGCGTGTACGCCCGCGCCGTCCTGGAATCTGCGCCACGCCTGCTCGTACATGGACGCGGGCTCGGTCCGCCCGTAGAAGGCGAGGTAGTCGCGGAACAGGGCTTCCCAACCGGCTCTTTCACTGGCTGACAGCGGCCCAATGTCGATCATCCGTACACGATAGGGACGGAGGCGGCCGCCAGGGCATGACCACTTGCGCGCGTAATGGGGGAACCACCACCGCGGCGGTGAGAAGTTGGTGCCGTGAGACAGGTGACCGTTCTCGGCAGTTGCGGGGCCTTCCCCGAACCCGGCCGGGCATGCAGCGGGTTCGCGATCGAATGGGACGGCTTCCGGCTGGTGCTCGACCTGGGTTACGCCACGTTCCCCCGGCTGCTCGCCCGCTGGCCCGACGCCGCCGTGGACGCGGTCGTGATCACGCACGAGCATCCCGACCACTGCGTCGACCTGCACGCGCTGTTCCGCATGCGCCTGTACGGCCCTTCCGGCGGGCCGAGGCTGCCGCTGTACTGCCCGCCCGGGGTCCTCGACCGGCTGGCCGGGCTGGAGCCCGACGTGGACCTGCGCACCGTCTTCGACCCGCGCCCCCTGCCCGGCCACCACCAGGCAGGCCCCTTCGCGCTCACCGGGACCCTGCTGCCGCACTGGGTCGACAACGCGGGCATCCGGCTGGAGGCGGACGGCACGGCCATCGCCTACTCGGGCGACGCCGGGCCCACTCCCCTGCTGGCCGGCCTGGGCCGCGACGCGGACCTGTTCATCGTCGAGGCCACCGACCGGCCGGGCGAGCGCGAACGCCCGGACCGCAACCTGATGACCGCAGCCGAAGCCGGCCTGTGGGCACGGCGTGCGCATGCGCGCCGGCTCATGCTGACGCACTTCTGGCCCGGCAACGACCGGACCGCCGCACTACAGGCAGCCGGGACGACCTTCCCCGGCGAGATCCTGATCGCGGACGAGGACCTCACCATCCCCCTGGGCCGCCCTGCCCGGGGTAGCGCATGAATGCGTCGAGGGAGCTGGCCTGGGGATGCGCGGAAGCATGGCGGGAGAGACCGGTCCTTGCGGCGAGGTTCAGGTCGCGGCCGTCGACCTCGTGAGCGGCGAGGTGGGGTTCCGCCTCCCCGTCCTCTCGGTTGATCATCTGAGGGCCGGGGACGGCGAGGCGTAGGGCCCCGGCGGCTCAGTCGTACAGGGCGGCGACGGCTGTCAGGAGCTGGGCGCGTGCGGTGGGGGCGGGGGTGACGCCGGTCAGCACGTAGGCGGCCAGTCCTTCGGCCAGCGCCACCAGGGTGAGCGCCGCGGTGTGGGGGTCGAGGGCGGCGGGGATGCGTCCGGCTTGCTGGTCGCGGGTGATGAGGTCGGCGAGCCGGCGGTGGAAGTCGGCGTACAGCACGCGCAGGCGGGCGGCGATGGCCTCCTCGGCGAAGGCGAAGGCGTGGAAGGACTGCCGGACGCGCATGTGCGCCTCGGTGGCGGCGTCGTACGGGATGAGCTCGCCCAGCACCGTGGTGAGCACCAGGCGTGGTTCGGCGGCCCGCAGGTCGGCGCCGGCCTTGGCGCGGATGCGGGCGCTGGACAGGTCGTTGCCGCGTTCGAAGGCGGCTTCCAGGAGTTGCCGCTTGGCGGGGAAGTAGTGCTGTACGCGGCCGGGTGAGATGCCCGCCTGGGCGGCCACCTCGGTGAGGGAGACGGCGGCGAGGCCGCGTTCGGCGACGATGGCGAGCACCGCGTCGGCGATCTCCGCGCGGCGTTGCTCGTGGTGCGCTCCCGGTCCCCGGCCCATGAGTCCTCCCCAGCTTTCCCATGTGGTCACATCGGATTATATGGTGGACGTCGTAATCCGATGTGATCGCATTGCGATAGGAGGAGGAGCCGGTGCCGGTCGTGCTGGCGGTGCTGTGCGCGGCGCAGTTCATGGTCGTGCTGGACGTGTCCGTGGTGAACGTCGCGCTGCCGTCCATTCAGCGGGCGCTCGGCTTCGACGCGGCGCACCTGGCGTGGGTGGGCAACGCGTACGCGCTGACCTTCGGCGGGCTGATGCTGCTCGGCGGGCGGCTGGCCGATCTGTACGGGCACCGGCGCGTGTTCGCCGCCGGGCTGGTGGTGTTCACCGTGGCCGGCCTGGGCGGCGGGCTGGCGGAGGCGCCGGGCTGGCTGATCGCGGCCCGGGCCGGTCAGGGGGTGGGGGCGGCGGTGCTGGCCCCGGCCACGCTCACGATCCTGACGTCCGCCTTCCCCGAGGGCGCGCGGCGCACGCGCGCGATCGCCGTGTGGACGGCGGTGAGCCTGGCCGGTGGCACGACGGGCAACCTGGTCGGCGGGGCGCTGACGGAGTTTCTGTCCTGGCGCTGGACCCTGCTGATCAACGTGCCGATCGGGCTGGCCTGCCTGGCCGCGATCCGCCGGCTCGCGCCTGGTCCCGACCGGCGCGGTGGGCAGGGCGAGCGCGACGGGCACGGCGGGCACGGCGGGCACGGCGGGCACAGCGGACGCAGTGGGCGGCGGCTGGACGTGCTCGGCGCGGTGCTGGCCACCGGCGGGCTGGCCGCGCTGGCCTGTGGCCTGTCGGGCGGCCTGCCCGACGCGCCCGCCGTCACCCCCGCCGCCCCCGCCGCCACGCCCGCCGCCTTCGCCTTCGCCCCTGCCGTCACGCTCGTCGCCGTGTTCGGCGGGGTCGTGCTGCTGGGGCTGTTCGCGCTGGTCGAGGTGCGCGTGGCGCGGGCGCCGCTGATCCCGCCGTCGCTGCTGCGGCCGAGGGCGATCTGGCTGGGCAACGTGACGATGCTGCTGGCGGGGGCGTGCCTGAACCCGATGTGGTACTTCCTGACCTTGTCGCTGCAGAACGTCCTCGGGTACGGGCCGTTGCTGACCGGGCTGGCGTTCCTGCCGCACACCGTGCTGACCATGCTCGTCGGCCTGCGCCTGACCCCGTGGCTGATGCTCCGTGTCGATCATCGCGTGCTCGTCGCCGCCGGGGCGCTGGCCGGCGCGGCCGGGTTCTGGTGGCAGAGCGGCATCGCCCCCGGCCAGGGCTACCTGACGGCCGTCCTCGGCCCGGCCGTACTGATCTCGCTCGGCGGCGGCCTGCTGAACACGCCGCTGACCGTCATGGTCACCTCGGGGGTCGCCCCGGCCGACGCGGGAGCGGCCTCCGGGCTGCTGAACACCGCCAAGCAGGTCGGCGGCGCCCTCGGCCTGGCGGTTCTGGTCGCGCTGACGGCGGCGCCGGGCGGCGGCCCGGCACCGGCGCACGTGCCGGCCGCCGGCTACGGGGACGCGTTCGCCGCCATCGCCGTGGTGCTGACCGCCGTCGCCGTTCTGGCGGTGGCGCTGCCGCGGCGGCGCGACGGCACCCCGGCCGCGCCCAGAGGGTCCGAGACGTCCGGGGAGTCCGGTGTCACTTCTCCGCCGGGCCGGACTTCCCCTTGACCGACTGCTGGTAGAGCTCGGCGTACGTGGGCGAGTCCTTGATCAGGTCGTCGCAGAAGGCGGCGACGTCGTCACCGATGAGCTCCAGGACGCCCTTGCCGGCGGCGACGCCCTCCTCGAAGAAGTCGAGAAGCCCCGGGAGCAGGGAGCCGTCGAGCAGGCCGACCGGTCCGACCTTGAAGAAGTAGCGCTGGATCTCCTTGTAGACGATCTCGTAGTCCGGCGGCAGCGCCTTGACCCGCGCCATGTGGGCCCGCCATTGCCTCTTGCCTTCGATGATGTCCCGGATGCCCATGTCAGCCTCCCAACCGGCCCAGTTTGCGGGCGACGTTCCTGTTCAGCTGCTCGCGCCACCGGTCGCGGTAGGTCCGGCCGCCCTTGCCTCCGGCCAGCGCCGCGCAGAAGCCGGCGATGTCGTCGCCCAGCACCTCGTGCACGCTCTGACCGTCGGCCGCCGTCTCTTCGAGCAGCCCGAGGGCGCTGTCGAAGATCGGCATCAGGTTCCGGCCGGTGAAGTCGGAGTAGAGGACGAGGTGGCCCTTGATCTCCTCCCACGCCGCCTGGTGGTCGGCGGGCAGTTTCCGGGCCCGGGTCTCGAACTCCTTCCATTCCCTGGTGAGATCGCTGCCTGTCACGGTCTCCCAGAAGTTCATGTCCCGCCCTCCTTGAGCTTGTCGATCCGGGAGGTGATGTACTCCCATTTCGCCCAGAACGTCGCGAGCTCTTCGCGTCCCGCGTCGTTGAGCGCGTAGAACTTGCGCGGCGGGCCCAGCCCGGACGGTCGTTTCGTGACCTGGACGAGCCCCTTCTTCTCCAGTCGCAGCAGGATGGTGTAAACCGTCCCCTCGACGACGTCGGCGAACCCGAGTTCGTTCAGCCGTCGCGTGATGGCGTACCCGTAGGTCTCCTCGCTGCCGATGATCTCGAGCACGCAGCCTTCCAGCGTGCCCTTCAGCATCTCCGTCAGGTCGTCCATCCTGGCCCTCTTCGTTCTCGGTACTCTGTAGCACCGAGTACCACTATACAGCATCACAGAGTAGTGCGGCGGGACCCGGTGGGTTTCGCTTCGATACCTACACTGGAGCGAGTGTCGCCGCACGGCGCGGTGATCGGCAAGGAGACGGGCAGTGTCACGACAGGTGCGGGAGCAGGACGCCGTGTGCGCGATCGCACAGGGTGCGGCCGTGGTCGGCGAATGGTGGAGCCTCCTCCTCGTACGGGAGGTCATCCGCGGCCGGCGCCGCTTCGACGACCTGCACACGGAGCTGGGCATCTCGCGCCGGGTGCTCGCCGAGCGGCTCAAGCACCTGCTCGACCACGGCGTGCTGGAGCGCCGCCCCTACCAGCAGCGGCCGACCCGGTACGAATACCACCTGACCGACGCGGGCCGGGCGCTGGCGCCGGTGCTGATCGGCCTGCAGGACTGGGCGGACCGGTTCGTCCTCGGCGACGGCTCCGTCACCGGCGACGCCGCCCCCGGCAGTCCCCAGGCCGACCGGCTGCACACCCTCGTCGGCTCCCGGGTGCCCGCCCCGCTGCGCCTGCCCGCGACGGGCGGCGGCGAGCTGGACGTCGTGGCCGGCGACGCGCCCGTCACCGTCGTCTTCACCTACCCGGCCACCGGCATCCCGGGCCCGCTGCCGGCGAACTGGTCGCACATCCCCGGTGCGGCCGGCTGCACGCTGGAGAACCGGCTGTTCCGCGACTCCGCCGCCGCCTTCGCCGACGCCGGGATCGCCCTGCGCGGGGTGAGCACCCAGGGCCCGGACGAGCAGCAGGCCTTCGCCGAGGCCGAGGACCTCCCCTTCCCCCTTCTCTCCGACGCCGAGCTCGCCCTGTGCGCGGCCCTGCGGCTGCCCACCTTCCGGGCCGGCCAGGCCCTGCGCCTCAAGCGGGCCGTCGTCGTCGTCGACTCCGCCCGGACGATCCGCCACGTCCTCTATCCGATCACCGACATTCCCGGCGCGGTGGAGGAGGCCCTGCGACTCGGCGCCGAGGTGGCGGAGGAGCGGCGGGCCGCGTCCGGGGGCATGGCGCAGCGCCTGAGGGCCTCGACCCGGCGTTGACGCGCCGGCCACCCACAGCTCGGCCCCACAGCTCGGCCCCGCAGCGGAGGGCGGCGAGTGGCGCTCGACGCGGCGACCGGTTAAGTTTTGCTCTGGAACTTACCGAGTTCCATACTGAAACTCATGCTGAGGGGCGAGTATGACAGCGATCGTCCGGGTGACCGGCCGGGAAATCCTTGACAGCCGCGGCAACCCGACCGTCGAGGTGGACGTGATCCTCGAGGACGGCAGCCTGGGGCGCGCGGCCATCCCGTCGGGCGCCTCGACCGGGGCCAACGAGGCCGTGGAGCTCCGCGACGGCGACCCGCGCCGCTATCACGGCAAGGGCGTGCGGAAGGCGCTGGAGGCGGTCCGCACCGAGCTCGCCGACGCCGTCACCGGCATGAACGCCGAGGACCAGACGGCGATCGACGAGACGATGATCAAGCTGGACGGCACGGCGAGCAAGGCCAGGATCGGCGCGAACGCGATCCTGGGCGTCTCCCTGGCCTCGGCCCAGGCCGCGGCGGCCTCGCACCGGCTCCCGCTCTACCGCTATCTCGACGCGGACGCCGCGCTGCTGCCCCTGCCGATGATGAACATCATCAACGGCGGCGCCCACGCCGACAACCTGCTCGACTTTCAGGAGTTCATGATCGCGCCGATCGGGGCGGCCACCTTCGCCGAGGCCGTGCGCATGGGCTCGGAGGTGTTCCACACCCTGCGGGCGGCGCTGAAGGCCGCCGGGCACCACACCGGCGTCGGCGACGAGGGCGGCTTCGCGCCCGACCTGCGCTCGGCCGAGGAGGCGCTGGACTTCATCATGGCCGCGATCGAGAACACCGGTTACGTCCCCGGCACGGACGTCGCCATCACGCTCGACCCGGCGGCGTCGGAGTTCTACCGCGACGGGGCCTACGTCTACTCCGGCGAGGGCGCCACGCGGTCGGTCGCCGAGCACGTCGCCTACCTCGCCGGGCTGGCCGCCGCCTACCCCGTCGTCTCGATCGAGGACCCGATGGCCCAGGACGACCTCGAGGGCTGGCAGCTCGTCACCAGCACCCTCGGCGGCGCCTGCCGGCTCGTCGGCGACGACGTCTTCTGCACCAACGCCGCCCTGCTCCGCAGCGGCATCGAGCACGGCGTCGCCAACGCGATCCTGGTCAAGGTCAACCAGATCGGCACGCTGACCGAGATGCTCACCACCGTCAGGACCGCCCACGAGGCCGGCTACGGCGTGGTGATGTCACACCGTTCGGGGGAGACCGAGGACACCGTGATCGCGGACCTGGCCGTGGCCACCGGCTGCGGCCAGATCAAGACCGGCTCGCTGTCCCGGTCGGAGCGCACCGCCAAGTACAACCGGCTCATCCGGATCGAGGAGGAGCTGGGCGCGCAGGCGCGGTACGCCGGCCGCCTGCCCTGACGCCCGGACCTCGCGGGCCCGGGGCCGGGTTGGACCCGGCGCCGGAGGGCAGGGGTGCGGGATGCGCGCCCCGCCGTCCCCTCACGTCACCCGGCCGGTGATGTATCACCGCTGGTCGCGGCTGACCTTCATCCACTGGCGCTATCCGGTCGCCGACGTGCGGGCGCTGCTGCCGGCCGGCCTCACCCCCGAGACCTTCGACGGGACGGCGTGGGTGGGGCTGACGCCCTTTCTCATGGAGGGGGTACGGGTCCCGGGCGTGCCCGCGTTGCCGTGGCTGTCCACGTTCCCGGAGACCAACCTGCGCACGTACGTCCGCGACGCCCGTGGACGTACGGGCCTGTGGTTCCTGTCCCTGGACGTCGGCCGGCTGCCCGCCGCGATCGGCGGCCGGGCCGGGTACGGGCTGCCGTACTTCTGGTCGGACATGTCGGTGGACGGCGGGAGCCGCGTCCGCTACCGGTGCCGCCGCCACTGGCCGGGCGGCCCGCGCTGCGACGTCGAGGTGGAGCTGGGCGGCACGCTGACGGAGGACGAACGCGACGAGCTCGCGCACTTCCTGACCGCCCGGTTCCGGCTCTTCACCAGGGTGGCGGGCCGGACGGTGTGGGCGCCGGTGGAGCATCCGCCCTGGCCGTTGAGGCACGCGAGCCTGATCAGCCTGGAGCAGGACCTGACCCGGGCCGCGGGACTGCCGGACCCGCAGGGGCCCGCCCTGCTCCACGCCTCGCCCGGGGTGCCGGTCCGGGTGGGGATGTGGCGCCCGTGACCATGACCCTGCGGTCACGGGCGCCGCGGGTCACGGGGTGACGGTGACCCGGGTGGGCGGGGACGCGCCGATCCGGACCTCCAGGGTGATCGGGGTGCCGGCGCGCAGGGCCGTGCGGGCGTCGCCGCGGAGGTTCAGCTTCAGGTCGCGGCTCTTGCCGGGCTGGAGCGTGACCTTCTTGGCGTCGACGGGGTCGCCGTCGTGGGTGACGGTGACCTGCTCCTGACACTTGCTCTTCCCGGCGCAGATCAGGGTGATCGTCGCCTGGGCGGGGGCGTTGCCGGGCTTGAGCGTGGCGGTGACGGTGTCGCCGGCCACGCTCATCCCCGCGCCGCCGGGCTCCCGCCCGAGCAGGGGCGCGGTGTAGCGCTGGGTCCCGGCCGAGGTGTTCAGCGCCAGGACGGTCCCGGCCGGCTCGGCCAGGCGTACGGTCAGGGCGCCGTTGCCCCGCTCGTCGAGCCGGACCTCGCCGAGGTGGGCGATGTCGGCCTCGCCGGGCGCCGACGCCGAGGCGCCGGGCTTCAGCAGGAGGAACGACAGCTGAGCCCCGGCCGCGCCGGCGCCCGCCGACATGGCGACGGTGACCGTCCCGTCGCCCGCGGTCGCCGCGTGGCTGATCCCGCTCCCCGTCGCCGCCGAGACCTCCGGGGCTGTCGAGGCCGCCGTGGCCGACAGGGCCGCGGCGGCCGAGAGCTTCGTGGCGGCCGCGGCGGTGGCCCGCAGGGTGGGGTGGCCGAGGGCGGCGTCCCACTGCCAGGTCGAGGCCAGGTCGAAGCCCAGCTCGCCCGACCAGAACGCCTCGGCGGCGGCCTGGTCACGGGTGGCGGTGGCGCCGTTGAGGGTGGCGGGGCCTGTCGTGGTGTCGGTCTGGGTGGTGGCCTGGACGGTTTCGAGCGCCCAGTTGTTCTCCAGGGTGGCGACGTGGCCCGCGCCGACGCGGCCCAGGAAGCGGTGCGCCCAGGACGGGGCCGAGACGGCCGGGTTGAGGGCGATCGAGTCGCGGATGACCGTGCCCGTGTAGCCGTATCCGGCCACGCCGCCGTCGTTGCGGGTGTCCGCGCGGACGGTCCCGGTGGCGAAGACCCGTTCGGTGGTGGAGCCGGCCAGGGCCACGCCGACGACGCCGCCCGCCTCGGTGGCGCGTACGTGCACGTCGGCGGTGGAGTAGGAGTCGCGCACGACGCCCTGGGAGTCGCCGACGAGGCCGCCCGCGCGCGAGCCCGCGGTCACGGACCCGGAGACGAGCACCCGCTCGATGGTGCCGGTGCTGGTGGCGGCCAGGATGCCGGCGCGGGCGGCGGTGGTGTTCACCACGCCGGCCAGGGCGAGGTCGTGCACGCGGCCGGAGACCTGGGTGAACAGCGGGGCGGTCAGGCCCCTGATGCTGTGCCCGGCGCCGTCGAGCTCGCCGGTGAACGGCCTGGGCAGGCTGGTGAACGGCGTGCCGGTCAGGTCGAGGTCGGCGGCGAGCGCGTAGTCGTGCGACGGGTGCTCGCCCATCACGGTCAGGTCCTCGGCGCTGTCGACGAGGTGGAAGCCGCGCGGGTCGGTGGGCAGCGGGGGCGCCGGGGCCGGTTCGAGCTTCTCGGGCGCCATCCGCAGGGTCGGCCTCCTGGCGGCGTCGTCCCACTGCCAGACGGCGCCGAAGTCCCAGCCGCGCGCCTCGTAGAAGGCCTGCCGCTGGATCTCCGAGGGGGCGGCGACGTTGCCCTTCTGGTTGCCGGCCGACGGCGGGTCGGTGATGGTCTGGCCGCTGATCGGCACGGATCTGCTGACGTGGTTGTCCTCCAGGGTGGCGGTCTGCCCGCCGTAGACGCGGCCGACGATGGCGTGCGCGTAGCTCGACGCGGTGATGTTCGCGTTGAGGGCGACGGAGTGGCTCACCTGGGTGCCGGTGTAGCCGTAGGCGGCCACGCCGCCGGCGGAGGCGCTCTGCGCGCTGACGGCCCCGGTGGCGAGCACGTTCTCGGTGACGGAGCCGCCCACGGCGACGCCGACGACGCCGCCCGCGTACTGGGTGGTGGCGCGCACGTCGGCGGTGGAGACGCTGTCGCGCACGGTGCCGAAGTGGTGGCCGGTGACGGCGCCGGCGTAGCTGTGCGCGGTCAGCGTCCCGCCGGCGCGGACCCGCTGGATGGTGCCGTGGTTCTGGTCGGCGACCAGCCCGGCGGGGGTGCGGTCGGTGGTGACGTCGCCGTGCACGACGAGGTCCTCGATGGTGCCGTGGTTGTCGGCGAACAGGCCGGGCCCCTGGTCGGGCAGGGCGGCCAGGCCGGAGACGGTGTGCCCGTCGCCGTCGAGGACGCCGGTGAACGTGGTCGCGCGGCCGAGCTGGGCGCGGCTGACGCCGGTCAGGTCGAGGTCGGTGGTCAGCCGGTAGTGGCCGGCCGGGTCGTTGTCGACCTTGGCCAGGTCGTCGGCGGAGTCGATCAGGTAGGGCGACTCGGCGGTGCCCTCACCGGCCAGGCCCTCGCGCACGGTCATGACCGGCCGCAGCGGCCTGCCGGACGCGAGCGAGTCCCACACGTACAGCTTGACGGTCGCGCTGGGCGCGACCGGCAGCGGCGTGCGGAAGCGGACGTACTGCTCGCGGCCGAGGTGGTCGAACGTGACGTCGGCCGTGCGCACGTCGATCATCCGCTGGTGGGTGTTGTCGTACGTGGCGGCCATGACGGTGGCCTTGTCCAGGCTGCCGGGGTAGGACAGCAGGCCCACGCCGGCGAGCTCGCGGTTCTCGACCTCGGCGGCGGAGACCTTCCAGGAGCCCTGCGGCTTGGTGACGGTCACCTCGTCGACGGGCCGCCCGTCGATCGTGTACGCCGACAGTTTCAGCCCGGAGTCGGTCGCCTCCAGGACGGCGCCCATCTGGACGTTCTCGTCGAAGACCTTGTCGTCCCACCAGAACTGCTGGTTGTCGTAGAACTTGGGCCCGGAGGAGCCCAGGGTCACGAACGTGGTGCCGGCGGCCTGCTCCTCGGGGGTTTTGGCCAGGCGGCCCTCGAAGATCGTGGAGCGCTTGTAGACGTGGTCGTGGCCGCCGAGGTACAGGTCGACGCCGAGCCGGTCGAGCACGCGGGTGACCTTCTCCCGGGCGAGGTCCATGCCGGCGTCGTCGGCGTGCTGACCGCCGTAGTAGGAGAAGTGGCCGGTGACGACGTTCCACTTGGCGCCGGAGGCGCGCACGTCGTCGACCAGCCAGGCGAGCTGCTCGTCGAGGCGCGTGTTGGAGTTCAGCACGGAGAAGTGGATCTCGCCGCGGTCGAAGGAGTAGTTGCTCTCCCCGATGGCGCCGTTGGCGGGCAGCGCGAACGTGTTCGTGAAGATCGCGGCCGGCTTGCCGCCGACCACGTCGTAGTCCAGGTCCTCGTACGTCTCGTGGTTGCCGACGAGTCCCGCGTACTGCAGGCCGAGGCGGGACAGGAAGTGCTCGTGGACCTCGGCCCACTGCTCGCCGCGCCCGCCCCGGTCGACGAGGTCGCCGACCTGGAGCACGGTGCCGCCGCCGGGCCGCTGGGCCTTGAGCCGGTCGAGCACCTTGCCGGGCAGGGCGAGGGCGCCGGGGTCGCCGTCGGGCACCTGGACGTCGCCCAGGAGGTAGACGGGTCCGGCGTCGCCGGCGAGGAACGGGCCGCGCTCGCCGGTCCAGGAGGAGCGGTCGGCGCTGAGCCGGTAGCGGTAGGCGGTGCCCGTCTTCAGCCCGGTCAGGCGGAACTCGTGGGAGCGCAGCGTCCGGCCGGTGATCGCGTGCTGGCGGACGGGCTCGTCGTTGCCGACCACGTCGACCTCGTACGGGCGGCTGTTCTCCGAGGTGAGGACCGGGGCTTCGGCCCAGTCGCCCGAGCCCTCGGGCAGGACCTGCGCGTAGACCTTCCGGATGGCGCGGTCGGTGGTGACGGCGATGCCGGCGGTGCCGGGCTTGTCGCCCACGGCCACGTTGGCGCGCAGGAAGACGGACTCGGGGTCCGGCTTGTCCTGGGAGATCCGGATGCGGAGCAGTTCGGCGTTGGTGTTGCCGAGGTTGTCGGTGGCCTTCACGACGACGAACGCGTCGTCGTACGAGCGGACGCGGAAGGCGCCGCCGGTGACCGGGACCTCGCCGGCGGAGTCGTACACCTCGACGCTGACGGCCGGCCGGGTGCCGGAGTCGTCGGTGGCGGTGGCCTGGGGCAGGGTGATCGTGTCCCCGTGGCGGGCGGTGGCGGGCACGCCGGAGACGGTGATCTTCGGGGCGTAGTTGGCGCCGCGGGTGGTCTCGCCGATCCAGATCGGGGCGGAGACCACGAAGTCGCCGTCGGCCTGGTCGGCGCGGACGTAGAAGAAGTCGCCGTCGCGGACGGCGAGCTCGGCCTTCAGCGTCAGGTCGTTGCCGCTGAGCTTGCCGAAGTCGTGGGCGACGGCGCCGCCGTTGGTGATGAGGCGGGCGCCGGTGAAGGAGTCGCCGTCGCCGGGGTCGGCGAGCCGCAGGTCCACGTTCAGGGCGGTGGTGGTGGCGGGCAGGATCGTGCCCATGGGCTTGTCGTTGCCGCCGAGCGCGACGACGGCGTCGACGTCGGTGGTCGAGTAGAGGGTGCGCTCGCGCATGGCCGCGTACAGGCCCTTGAGCGAGTGCTCCGCGGCCCACACGCCGGTGATCGACGGGTTGCCGGACACCCAGGTGGCGGAGTGCTCGTCGCCGTTCCACACGGGGGCCAGGTGCCAGCCGGCGTCGAGCGCCTTCTGGAACTCCTTCACCGCGTCGGCGGACTTGACCTCGATGAGCTCCATCCGCTCGTCGGCGACGGGGTCGAGGCCCTTGAAGCCGAAGAAGTCGCCCTTCGCGGTCGGGGACGGGTGGTTGAACTGGCCGATCGCGTCCGGGTCCTGCTTGATGCGGGCCAGGAACGTGAAGTAGTCGTACTTCAG
Source organism: Nonomuraea sp. NPDC049725 (assembly GCF_040674795.1). Taxonomy (NCBI): domain Bacteria; kingdom Bacillati; phylum Actinomycetota; class Actinomycetes; order Streptosporangiales; family Streptosporangiaceae; genus Nonomuraea; species Nonomuraea sp. NPDC049725. The sequence continues at coordinate 253,083 of NZ_JBFANJ010000013.1, forward strand.
GTCCCCGGTGCCGAAGGCGTTGCCGTAGCCGTCGACGCTGCCCTTCTCGGTCGCCCTGGCCGTGGCGTGCCAGTCGGCGTTGAACACGTTGATGTGGCCGGTGCCGTCGTACCAGGTGTTCTCGATCGACGGGACGGCGACCAGCTTGTCCTGGCCGGCGTTGAACTTCTCGGCGCTCTCGTGCAGGTAGCGCCATTCGGCCGAGTCGGCCTCGCGCCAGTCGTCGAGGTAGTCGTCGCCGTTGCGGATGTCCCACATGACGTCGTGCTCGGACACCGTGAAGAAGTCGGCCCCGGTCGTGCCGTGGACGTGCTCGTAGGCGTCCGGCGGCAGCTTGACGCCGTCGCTCACGGAGGTGTGCGAGTGGAACTCGCCGGTGTAGAGGCTCCTGCCCAGGTAGGTGGGCCGGTCCTCGGGGGCCGCGGCGGCGGGTTGGGGGGCCAGTGCGCCGGCCGCGAGGGCGATCGCGGTGATCGCTCCGGGCCAGGCGCGTCGTGGTGCGCTGATGCGCGTCATGTTTCTGCCGTTTCACGTGGGTCCAGCGGGACAAAAGTGCTTTCCACAGAAACCACGACAGGTAGAACGCTTTGTCTCGCACTCATGTGCTAAAGGTGAACGAGGGCCGAAACCATGACAACTACTCCGCTTGGGTCGCGTTCCGGAGTAGGATCCGCCCGTGCGTGATCCAGGTGAGGACCCCAGGCCCGTCCGGGGCGCGGTGCGCGAGATCCACTCCATGAGCGGCGCGGCCACGCTGCACTACTCCCCCGACCTCGACGGTCTCGCCGACCCCGGGGAGATCGTCTGGGCGTGGGTGCCGTACGAGGAGGACCCGTCGCGCGGCAAGGACCGGCCGCTGCTCGTGGTCGGCCGCAGCGGGCGCAGGCTGCTGGCGATGATGCTGTCGAGCCGGGGCGGCGACGGCCCCGACTGGGTGGAGATCGGCGCGTGGGGCCGCGACGGGAAGGTCTCCCACCTGCGGCTGGACCGGGTGTTCGCGCTGGACGAGGACGACATCCGGCGCGAGGGCGCGGTGCTCGACGCCGACCGGTTCGCCCGGGTGGCGGCCCGGCTGATGAAGACCTACGGCTGGGCCGCCGGCCGCTGACGCGCGGCGGCGGCCCCCGGGTCAGGGGTGCAGCCAGTGCGGCTGCTGCCCCGGCGCGTGCAGGTGATGGTCAGGGGCGCCCTCCAGCGCCTTCTCCTCGCCGCCCGGCGTGTAGGTGACGATCAGGCGCAGCGGGCGCCACGTGGTGTTGTACGTCGAGTGGAACACCCCCATCGGGATGTGCACCGTGTCGCCCTCGCGGATCGGGAACGGGTCGCCGTCGTCGACCATCTGCTCCGCCTCCCCGGAGATCACGTAGATGACCTCCTCGGCGTCGGGATGGTTGTGGCGGGCGTGGCCCTCGCCCGGGTTGACGACGACCTCGCCGAGCGTGCTGGCCGCGCCGGGGACCAGCGACGGGGTGACGAACCACTTGATGGCGCCCCAGCCGAACGTCATCGTCGGCACCGTGTCCGGCTTGATCAGCATCTACAGCTCCAGGTTCTTGAACGCGGTCACCTGCTCGGTGATGGCCCGCTCGGTGGGGAGACGCTCGACGGAGGAGGCGCCGAAGAAGCCCGCCACGCCCTTCGTCCGCGACAGCACGTACTGGGCGTCGGCGGGCTCGGCGATGGGCCCGCCGTGGCACAGCACGAGCACGTCGGGGCGGACGGCGGCGGCCGCGTCGCGCATGGCCTGCACCCGGGCGACGGCCTCGTCGAGCGTGAGCGCGGTGCCCGCGCCGATGCTGCCCTTGGTGGTCAGGCCCACGTGCGGCACCAGCACGTCGGCGCCCGCCTCGGCCATCGCCCGCGCCTGGTCCTCGTCGAACACGTACGGCGCGGTCAGCAGGTCGCGCTCGTGGGCCAGCCGGACCATCTCGATCTCCAGGTCGAAGCCCATGCCGGTCTCCTCCAGGTTCTGGCGGAACACCCCGTCGTACAGGCCGACGGTCGGGAAGTTCTGCACCCCGGCGAAGCCCATCGCCTTGAGCTGGTCGAGGAAGACCGGCATGACGCGGAACGGGTCGGTCCCGCACACGCCGGCGAGCACGGGCGTGTCGCGCACCACCGGCAGCACCTCGGCCGCCATCTCGACGACGATCTGGTTGGCGTCCCCGTACGGGAGCAGCCCGGCCAGCGAGCCGCGCCCGGCCATGCGGTAGCGGCCCGAGTTGTAGATGATGATCAGGTCGGCGCCGCCCGCCTCGGCGCACTTGGCCGACAGGCCGGTGCCCGCGCCCGCGCCGATGACCGGCCTGCCGTCCGCGACGCCGCGGCGCAGCCGTTCGAGTGCCGTGGTCCGGTTCACCGGTGTCCTCCGATCAGTTCGTGGAGCCGGCCGGCCATGGCCCGGCCGAACTCCGGATCGTTGATGTGCAGGTCGAGCCGCACCGTGTCGGGGTGGGCGGCCAGGGCGTCGAAGCACGCCTCGTCCGCCTCCGGGTCGTGGAAGGGCATGCCCTCGGCGTCGAGCGCCGACACTCCCCGGGCCGGGACGAACACGACGGCCGGAGCCCTGGCCCCGGCCAGCTTGGCGGCGACGCGGCGGCCGAGCTCGGCCATCTCCTCGCGGGTGGTGCGCATGAGCGTGACGGCCGGGTTGTGCACGTACAGGGTGCGGCCCTCGAACCGGGCGGGCACGCTGTCGCGCGGCCCGAAGTTGACCATGTCGAGCGCGCCCGGCGCCACCACCTGCGGGACGCCGTGCCGGGCGGCGGCCGTGAGCCGGTCGGGGCCCGCCGACAGCACCCCGCCGACCAGGTCGTCGGCCAGCTCGGTGGTGGTCAGGTCGAGCACCCCGGCGAGCATCCCGCTGGCCGCCAGCCCCTCCATCGCCCGGCCGCCCGCGCCGGTGGCGTGGAAGACGAGCACCTCGTAGCCGAGCTCCTCCAGCCGGTCGCGGGCGGCGTCGACGGCCGGCGTGGTCACGCCGAACATCGTCGCCCCGACCAGCGGCCGGTCGGACGCCTCCGGCCGCTGCTCGCGGTAGGCGAGCGCCATCCCGGAGGCCGCCGCCGCCGCGTTGCCGAGGATCGCCCGCGAGACCCGGTTGACGCCCGCCACGTCCACCACGCTGTACATGATCGTGACGTCCTTGGCCCCGACGTACGGGGACACGTCGCCGGACGCCATCGTGGACACGATGATCTTGGGCAGCCCGATCGGCAGGTCCCGGACCGCCCGCGCGGCGATCGACGAGCCGCCGCTGCCGCCCACCGCCAGCACCGCGGCCACCCGGCCCCGCGCGTGCAGGTCCGCCAGGACCGCCGCCGCGCCCTCCCCCATGGCCGTGACGGCGGCTCCCCGGTCGCCCGCCGCGCGCAACGCCGCCAGGTCCGCGCCGCCCGCGGCCGCCACCCGGTCGTTGGGGACGTCGACCGGGTACGACACGCCCGGCTCGCCGGTGCCCGCGTCGATCACGACGACGTCGCGGCCGAGCTCGATCAGCCTGTCACGCAGCCATCCGTATTCGTGCCCCTTGGTGTCCAGGGTGCCGATGAGTACGACTGTCATTCTCCGACGTTATCCCGGCTGCGATCATTGGAGCATGCGTGTTGCAGTGATCGGGAGCGGCATCGTCGGCGCGGCCGCCGCCCACCACCTGAGCGGGCGCGGCGTGTCCGTGACCGTGGTCGACGGCGCCTACCCGGGCGAGGCCACGCAGGCGGGGGCGGGCATCGTCTGCCCGTGGGTGGACCACTGGGACGACGAGGACTGGTACCGACTCACGCGCGAGGGCGCCCGCCACTACCCGGGGCTCGTGGAGGAGCTGGGCGAGGACTTCGGCTACGCCCGCGTGGGCGCGCTGCTCGTCGCCGAGGAGCCCGCCGACCTGGAGCCGGTGCGCGCCCTGCTGGAGCGGCGGCGGGCCGAGGCGCCGGAGATGGGCGAGGTCACCGACGTGCCGGCGCCGTCGGCGCTGTTCCCGCCGCTGGCCGAGGACCTGGTGGCGCTGCACGTCGCGGGCGCCGCCCGGGTCGACGGCCGGGCCGTCCGCGACGCGCTCCTGCACGCCGCCGTCGCCCGGGGGGCCGAGGTGCGTCCCGGCACGGCGGTGCTCACCCCGTCGGGGCAGGTCCTAGTCCGCGAGACCCGCGCCGCCGACGCCCGCGCCCGCGTCCACGCCCGCCACGCCGCTCCCCCGCCCCCCGCGGGCACCTGGCGCCAGGGCGACCCCGTCCCCGGCGCCCCTTCCGGCGCGCCCGGGACGGGGTCGCCGGGCGAGAGAGCGCCTGCCGAAGGAGCGCCGTCCGCCGGGCCCGCCTTCGGGGTGGGGCGCGAGGTCGAGGGCGGGCCCGGCGGCGAGGCCGGGGAGGCTCTGGAGGCGGACGCGGTGATCGTGGCCGCCGGGGCGTGGGCCGGGGAGGCGTGCCGGCCGCTCGGCGTGGAGCTGCCCGTGTTCCCGAGGCGGGGCCAGATCGTGCACGCCACGCTCGACGGCGTCGACACCGCATGGTGGCCGATCGTGCTGCCGCGCAGCGGGCCGTACCTGCTGGGCTTCCCGGGGTCGCGGCTGGTGGTGGGGGCGACGGTGGAGGACGTGGGGTTCGCGCCGCGCGTGACGATGGGCGGGCTGGACGAGGTGCTGCAGGCGGGGCTGCGGATCGCGCCGGGCCTGTTCGGGGCGACGGTGACGGAGGCGAGGGTGGGGCTGCGGCCGGTGTACGCGCCCGGCCGGCCGCTCATCGGGCGGCTCACCGACCGGGTGGTGGTGGCGACGGGCCTGAGCGCGTACGGGCTGACGGCGGGGCCGTTCGCGGGCCGGATCGCCGCCGCGCTGGCGCTGGGCGAGGAGCCGCCGATCGACCTCACCCCGTACGGCCCGCCGGTGTGAGAGCCGGGCGTATGATCGTCGTTCCCCCACCGTGCGCGAGTAGGGGGAGGCGGCGATGCGCCCGTTCCTGGTCCTGGCCCTGGTGCTGCTGACGGCGGGCTGCGGCGAGGCGGTCACGCCCACGGGCCCGCCGGTGCCGGGCGTGGCCGCGACGGCGCCCGGCCCCGAGAGCGCGGAGGCCCGAAAAGCCGGGGAGGCACGCGAGGTCGTGGTGCCGAGGGCGGCGTCCGGGCACTACGAGGTCGTCGGCGGGAGCGCGGCGGCCCGGCGCGGGCCGGGCCGGGCGGTGCGCTACCTGGTGGAGGTGGAGCGCGGGCTGCCGTTCGACGGCCGGGCCTTCGCGGCGCAGGTGCACCGCACGCTGAACGACCCGCGCGGCTGGACGCGGTTCCGGCGCGTGTCCCGCCCGCCGGTGCGGGTGCGGGTGGCGCTGTCGAGCCCGGCGACGACCGACCGCAGGTGCCGCCCGCTGCGCACCGGCGGCCACCTGTCCTGCTGGAACGGCACCCGCTCGGTCATCAACGCGCTGCGCTGGGCGCGGGGCGTCCCCCAGTACGGCGGCGACCTGGCCGCCTACCGCCGCTATCTGATCAGCCACGAGGTCGGTCACGCGCTGGGCCACCGCCACCGGCCGTGCCCAGGCCCCGGCCGGCTCGCCCCGGTGATGGCGCAACAGACGAAGTCGCTGGGCCGCTGCCGCCCGAACCCGTGGCCGCACCCCGAAAGGTAGACCGACCCCATAGCGGAGAAGACTGGTGATCGCAACACGACGACGAGAAGGGCTCACGTCATGCCGACGATCACCACAGGGAAGGTCAGCGGCCTGGAGGACGACGGTGTCGCCGTCTTCAAGGGCATCCCGTACGCGAAGATCCCGTTCGGGCCGCTCCGGTTCGCCGCGCCGGAGCCTGCGGACCCGTGGGAGGGCACGCTGGAGGCGACCGCGTTCGGGCCACGCCCGCCGCAGCCGGCGATCATGCCCGGCCAGGAGCCGTGGGATCCGGCCGCCGGGCTGGACATCCTCACGGTGAACGTGTGGACGCCCGATCCCGGCGGCTCCGGGCTGCCGGTCATGGTGTGGCTGTACGGAGGCGCGTACTGGATGGGGTCGGCCGACTGGCCCGAGTACGACGGCGCGCGGCTGGCCCGGCACGGGGTGGTCGTGGTGACGCTGAACTACCGGGTCGGCATGGAGGGATTCGCCCAGATCGAGGGCGCTCCGGCCAACCGGGGGCTGCTGGACCAGGTGGCGGCGCTGCGCTGGGTGCGGGAGAACGTGGCGGCGTTCGGCGGCGATCCGGACAACGTCACGGTCTTCGGCGAGTCGGCGGGGGCGGGCTCGGTGGCGGCGCTCATGGTGATGCCGTCGGCGGCCGGGCTGTTCCGGCGGGCGATCGCGCAGAGCGTGCCGGGGCCGTTCCTGACCTCCGAGCTGGCCTCGCGGGTGACCGGCGCGGTGATGGCCCGGCTGGGCGGCGGGTCCCCGTACGAGACGACGCCGGAAGGGCTGGTGGCGGCGTCGGCGGCGTTCGCCCGGGAGGAGCTGCCGGGTGCGAGCGATCGGTGGGGGCTGCTGACGCACATGGGGATGCCGGTGGCGCCGGTGGTCGACGGCGAGGTGCTGCCGGACACGCCGTGGAACGCGCTGGCGGCCGGGGCGGGCGCGGACGTGGAGCTGATCGTCGGGTACAACCGCGACGAGTTCACCGTCTTCCACGCGATGGCGAGCGGGCCGCCTAACCTGGCGGCGGCGCTGGAGGCGCTGGCCCCCGACGGTGCGGACGCCGCCTACCGGGCGGCGCTGCCGGGAGCCTCGGACGGCGACCTGTACGTGCGGCTGATGTCGGACTGGCTGTTCAGGATGCCGAGCGCGCTGCTGGCCGACGCCCATCACGGGACCACGTACGCCTACGAGCTGACCTGGGCGCCCACCCCGGTGCTCGGCGCGTGTCACGGGCTGGACGTGCCGCTGGTGTTCGGCACGACGCGGGGCGAGCTGGCGCTCATGCAGGCGGGCGGCTCGCCGGACCTGGAGGCGATGTCGGAGCAGTTCCGCACGGCCTGGACCCGGTTCGCGGCCACCGGCGACCCGGGCTGGCCCGCCTACGACCCGGCGACGGCGGTCACCCACCTGTTCGACGTGAAGCCGTCGGACGTGGCCGACCCGGAGGCGGCCTCGCGGGCGCTGTGGTCGAAGACGGGCGTGCGGGTGATCGGCTGAACGCCCGGCGGTGATCAGCCCGCGTCGCTGAGCCGCTCCGCGCCGACGCCCCTGAGCAGGGTGTCGACCAGGCGGGTGGCCAGGGCGTCGGGCTCGCCGGGGCTCTGCGCGGCCTCGTGGATGAGCGCGTAGTAGACGCGCCTGGCCCAGTCGAGGTCCACGTCGCCGCGCAGCACCCCGGCCGCCTGCGCCCGGCGGAACAGCTCGGCGCAGCTCTCCTCCACCTCGGCGTGGACGCGGGCGACCTCGGGCCCGGCCGTGGCGGCGCGGCTCATGGCGAAGCCCCAGTCGATCTTCACCCGGAGCACGTTGGCGGTGGCCTGGTAGAGGGCGACCAGGGGCGGCGTGGTCTGCGGGCCGGCCGCGGCGACGGCCTCGGCGAAGCGCCGGGTGGCCCACTCGGTCATGGCCTCGACCAGCGCCTCGCGGGAGGCGAAGCGCCGGTGCACGGTGGTGCGGGCGACGCCGGCCGCCTCGGCGATCTGCTCCATGCTGGCCGACGGGTTGCGGCTGAGGACGCGCTCGGCGGCCTCCAGGATCGTGCGTACGGTCCGCTCGGCGTCTGACCGGCGGGCCCGGGTTCCCTGGCTCACACGTCACGAGGATACAGCACCGTACCGCTTTGCCGCAGAGTTGCATCATCAGTGTTGCAGGTTCTATGGTCTACGCATCGAGCTTGTCGCAACTGACGAAGGGCTACATCATGGACCTGCGACTCACCGGGAAGACCGCCGTCGTCACCGGAGCCGGCCGGGGCATCGGGCTGGCCATCGTCCGCACGCTGCGCGAGGAGGGCATGCGCGTCGTGGCCGGAGCCAGGACGATCACGCCCGAGCTGATCGCCACCGGCGCGACCGGCGTCAGCGTGGACCTGTCCACCCCCGCCGGGCCCGGCGAGCTGGTCGAGCGGGCACTGGCCGAGCTGGGCGAGATCGACCTGCTGGTCAACAACGTGGGCGGCGGCGACGGCGGCGACGGCCAGACCGGCGGCTTCCTCGGCTTCACCGAGGAGCAGTGGCGGCTCACCCACGACCTCAACTTCCTCAGTGCCGTGCGCGCCACCCGGGCCGCGCTGCCCAGCCTGCTGCGCGGGAGCGGCGCCGTCGTGAACGTCTCCTCCAACGGCGCCCGCATGCCGCACGCCGGCCCGGTCCCCTACACGACCGCCAAGGCCGCGCTCACCGCCTGGAGCAAGGCGCTGGCCGAGGAGTTCGGGCCGCAGGGGGTGCGGGTCAACACCGTCTCCCCCGGCCCGGTGCTGACCGCCATGTGGGAGGCGCCCGACGGCTACGGCGCGGCGCTGGCGGGCGCGTTCGGCCTGCCGCACGAGCAGCTGCTGGCCGGGCTGCCCGGCACGATGGGCATGACGACCGGCAGGTTCGTCACGCCCGACGAGGTCGCCTCGCTGGTGGCGTACCTGGCCTCGCCGCTCGCCGCGAGCGTCAGCGGCGCCGACTACGTCGTCGACGGCGGCGCGACGAAGACCGTCTGACGCCGCGAAACGGCGTCCGTCCCCGGGAACACCGGCGGCCCCGCGATCAGTTGAGCTGGTGTACCGGAATTCAGGGGAGAGTGAGCGATGGCAGGTTTTCGGACGGCACGACGCATCCTGGTGGGGGGCGCGGCGCTCGCCGCCGCGGGATGGGCGCTCCGGGACGTGCCCGCCGAGCTGGGCGTGCGCCCGCTGACGTCCGGCCCGGAACGGGCGGCGCGGATCCGGCGCTCACCGCAGTTCAGGGACGGCGCGTTCGTCAACACCATGCCCGAGGGCACCGCGATGATCACCACGCCGCCGGTGGGGCTGCTCGGCGAGCTGGCCAAGGACAAGGAGCTGCGCCGGCCGCCCGGCCGGATCCCGGTGCGCATCCCGCCCGCCGACGCGCCGCCCGCCGACGGCGTCCGGGCCGTCTGGTACGGCCACGCGTCCACGCTGGTCGAGATCGAGGGGCGGCGGGTGCTGTTCGACCCGGTGTGGAGCAGGCGGCCGTCGCCGACGCGGCTCGTCGGCCCCAAGCGCCACCACGAGCCGCCCGTGGGGCTCGGCGCGTTGCCCCAGGTCGACGCCGTGGTCATCTCCCACGACCACTACGACCACCTCGACCTGGCGACCGTGCGCACGCTGATCCGCACGCAGAAGGCGCCGTTCCTGGTGCCGCTCGGCATCGGCGCCCACCTGGAGCGCTGGGGCGTGCCCGCGTACCGGATCGTCGAGCTCGACTGGGACGAGGAGGCCGTGGTCGGCGGGCTGCGGTTCGTCGCGACGGCGGCCCGCCACTTCTCCGGCCGGACGTTCTCCCGCAACGACACGCTGTGGGGCTCCTGGGTCGTGGCCGGGGCCGCCAAGCGGGTCTTCTACGCGGGCGACTCCGGCTACTTCGAGGGCTACAAGGGCATCGGGGCGGCGCACGGGCCGTTCGACCTGACGCTCATGCCGATCGGCGCCTACAGCCCGGCCTGGCCCGACGTGCACATGAACCCGGAGGAGGCGGTCAACGCCCACCTCGACCTGGGCGGGCGGCTGTTGCTGCCGGTGCACTGGGCGACGTTCACGCTGGCGCTGCACCCCTGGTCGGAGCCGGTGGACCGGCTGTGGCGCGAGGCCAAGGCGCGTGACGTGCGGATCGTGGTGCCCCGTCCCGGCGAGGCCGTCGACACCGCCGCCGCCCCGGCCGTCGACGGGTGGTGGGAGACGCTCGGCTGAGCAGCCGTACAGTTCGCAGCCGTACAGTCTCAGGGTGAGCAACCTTGAGACGGACCCGCGCGAGATCCGCTGCGCCGCCGACGGCGGGGGCGAGGAGCTGCTGGAGGGGCGGTCCGTGCCGCTGGGCGGGCCGCGGGCGATGGCGGTGAGCCGCACGCTGCCCGGCGTGCGGCGGCGGCTCATCGGCGCCTGGTGCTTCGCCGACGCCTACGGGCCCGAGGTGACGCGGATGCGGGTGCCGCCGCACCCGCACACCGGCCTGCAGACGGTGAGCTGGCTGCTGGCGGGCCGGGTGCTGCACCGCGACAGCCTCGGCAGCCTGCGCGAGGTACGGCCCGGGCAGCTCAACCTGATGACGGCCGGGCGCGGCATCTCGCACTCGGAGGAGTCGCCGCACGAGACGCTGCACGGGGTGCAGCTCTGGGTGGCGCTGCCCGGGACCGACCGGCGCACGGCCCCGGCCTTCGAGCACCACGCCGCGCTGCCGGAGCTGACGGGCGACGGATTCTCGGCGACCGTGTTCATGGGGGCGCTGGGCGGGGCCGTCTCCCCCGCCACGGTCTTCAGCCCGCTCGTGGGCGCGCAGGCGGCGGTCGACGGGACGGCCGAGCTGCCGCTGGATCCGGCGTTCGAGCACGGGCTGCTGCTGCTCGACGGCGAGGTCGAGCCGCTGCGCGCGGGCTCGCTGCGCTACCTGCCGCCGGGACGTGACCGCGTACGGCTGAGCGGGCGCGGGCGGGTGCTGCTGATCGGCGGGGAGCCGTTCGGCGAGGAGATCGTCATGTGGTGGAACTTCGTCGGCCGCGACCACGACGAGATCGTGGCCTTCCGCGAGGAGTGGGCGTCGGGCGACGGGTTCGGCGTCGTCGAGGGCTTCGACGGCCCGCCGCTGCCCGCCCCCGCCCTGCCCGGCACCCGGCTCCGCCCCCGCGGCCGCGTCCGCGAATGACGCGTCTCAGCTGCGCCACAGGATGTGGATGTTGACATTGCTCCACGGGCCGCAGGTGGAGCCGAAGGTCCCCCGGTCACATCCCTGGAACGAGAAGTTGTACACCTCGTACTTGTCCCCCTGATGAGAGACGCCGGGATGGGGATTGAAGGCGTACGAGCCGGTCCACGGCGTTTCCCGTGCGACGCGCCGCTGCACGTCACGGGCCGGGTCGGGCTGTGCGTCGATGTTCCATCGCACGTGGAAGAAGTCCCAGTCGCGCGACGTCGGCCCCCACCGGAGATTTATCTTCCCGCTCTTGCGGTAAACGCGGAGCAGATTCTGCTCCCCCATGTTGGGCGACCACGCGATCTGCCCGTTGCGGAATCTCTGCACCGATCCGCGCTTGTCCGGGAAACCCGTTTCCTGGGTCACCGGGCAACCATAGACGCTGGTCTCCTCTCCTTTCGAGCGCCAGTAGTCCCCCACGAGGCTCCCGGCTCCCGCGACGAGCGCGGGGTCGCAGGCGGCCATGTCCCCGTGGGCCGACGGCGCGGCGGGAAGCAGCGCGGCAACCACCGAACAGACGACCGCCGACCGACGGACATCAGGAATGCGAAGGCCGGTCACGGATACCACGATCCTCTCCGGGGAGCCGAATACCGGCGCACAACGCCGCGATTTCCCGGCGACAATTCGCCTGCGGCTCCCGATATGCACGGGCCTCTTACTTCCAGTAAGCGTCCGGTGATTGGAGATTTCAAGCGACCGCCGGCAAAAAGGGGTTAGCGGGCGCCGGTGCGTGAGCGGCGGACGAGGTCGCGGGCGGCCTGCGGCCACTGGCCGAAGTCGAACGTGAAACCGGCGTCGAGCAGCCGCCCCGGGACGACCCGGCGGCTCTTCAGCAGCAGCTCGGTGTCCGAACGCATCGCGAGCGCGCCGAGCTCGGCCATCCACCGCGTCGCGGGCAGCCCCACCGGGACGCCCTTCGCCCGGCGCAGCTCCCGCATGAACGCGCGCTGCGGCTGCGGGTCGGGGGCGGCGAGGTTCACCGGCCCGGTCAGGTCGTCGCGCCCGGCCAGGAACTCGACGGCGCGGGCGAAGTCGCGCTCGTGGATCCACGACACGTACTGGGCGCCTCCCGCGATCGCTCCGCCGAGGCCGAGCCGCGCCATCCGCAGCAGGACGTCGAACACGCCGCCGCGGTCGGGGCTCATCACCATGGCGGTGCGCAGGGCGACCTTGCGGGTGCCCGGCGTGCCGGCCCGCTCCTGCTCCCGCTCCCACGCCTTGGCGATCTCCACGCTGTAGGCCCAGTAGCGCGGGACGCCGGGCTCGCCGCCGCCGATCACGCCGGTCGCCTCGTCGTTGGCCGCGTCGAAGCGGTGGGCGTAGACGGTGGCGGTGCTCATCTGCAGCCACACCCGGGGCGGCCGCGCGGCGGCGGCGATCGCCTCGCCCACCACCCGGGTGGAGCGCACCCGCGACCGCATCATGGCGCTCAGCGTTTCGGGCGTGTAGCGGCAGTTGACGCTCCGGCCGGCCAGGTTGACCACGAGGTCGCTGCCGTCGATCTCGGCCGTCCACGGCCCCGGCGTCTCGCCGTCCCAGTGAACCTCGCCCTCGCGCGCCGGCCGCCGGGTCAGGACCACGACGTCGTGGCCCGCGCCGGTCAGCGCCCGCCTGAGGATCGCACCCACCTGCCCGGTGCCGCCGGGTATGACAACCTTCATCAGGCTCCCCCCTAGATGCCGGGACTGAGCCTAGACGCTCTCCTTCCCGGGGCACCGGGCGCCCCGGCGAACAGGACCTCTCCCCCGGGCCGGCGCCCGGCAGTATATTGATCTTCCCGGCGCGTGAACCGCCCGCCGAGAAAGGTCGTGCGAGTTGCAGAACGTCCTGGCACAACTCCCCGCACTCATCGGCGTTCTGCTGGGCGCGATCGGAACGTACGGCGTCACCGCACTCACCGAACGCACGAGGTGGAAACGACAGCTCGCCACGCGATGGGACGAGCGGCGCGTGATCGCGTACATGGAGTACGCGCACGCCGTCAAGAAGACCATTTCCATCTGCATGAAACTGGCCTCTCAGCGAGGCGTGGGCGCGGAACTGAACTTTCTCGCCCCGGAATACTCGAAGTCGGACCTGGCGGCGGCGGAGGAAGAACGAACCATAAGCTGGGAGGCCGTGCTTCTGTTCGGGAGCGACGAGGCCATCGTCGCCGGAAGAAAGTGGCACGAAGCTGTTTTCCGGCTGGAATTGATCGCCGACGGGCAGGAGGCGGACCTCACCTGGGATCTCGCCGTCCAGGCGACGAGCCGGGCGCGCGGAGAGTTCTATCGCGTGGTCAAGCGCGAGATCGGCATGCGGGAGGCGGGGGCGCCCGGAACCTACGAGTGGCAGCTCAGCACTTTCGCGAGCAAGCTCCCGGCGCACGAAACCCGGCCCGAACTGAAGCGCTCAGGTGACGCGTAACTCTCTTATGAACGGCTGAATCGTTCGAGCACCCCCGGACCCAGGGGATGGGGACATTCGGGGCGCCGGGTGAGCGTACGGACGGCCCGCGCCGCCGGGCGATGGGAGAGCAGGACTCCCCCGACGCCCGCAAGCACCACAGGCCAGGCACCTGCCGTGCCGGCCAGGAGGTCGCCCATGCACCGGGGGCCACTGGGCCCGGCCGCTGCGGCCTGCTGCGGATCTGGGCGCACGACGACCCCTGGCACACCGGGCCACCCGGATCTTGTCCAGCACCGTGATGAAACGCGGGCAAAGAACTTCTGGCCAAATAGCCCAGCCTCGCTGATGATGTGGACGATCCCCTCACCTACATAGGCTGCGGAGGGCCCATGAAAGCACTCGGCCGTAGATCGAAGTTATTCAGGGTGCTGGCCTCACTGGTCGCCATCATGGTCATTTCGACTGGGACCGTGGTGTCGACCGCTACCGGGGCACTAGGAGCTGTTTCTTGGATCAGGTTCGGAGCCAGATGACCAGGGCGGCCAGGGTGACGGTGCCGAGGAAGATGTAGGCGCGTTTGTCGTAGCGGGTGGCCACGGCCCGGAAGTTCTTCAGCCGGTTGATCGCCCGTTCGACGACGTTGCGCGCTTTGTAGCGTTCGGCGTCGAAACCGGTGGGCCGTCCTCCGGCTGAGCCTCGTCGTCGGCGATGGGCACGTTGATCGCGTGGCTCGGGGATGGTGTGCCGGATCTTGCGGCGACGCAGGTAGGAGCGGTTGGCGCGGGAAGAGTACGCCTTGTCCGCGGCCAGGCTGTCAGGCCAGGTGCGTGGGCGTCCCGGCCCCAGCCGGGGTATGCGGATGGTGGCCAGCACTCGCCGGAACTGCGGGCTGTCGCCGTACTGGCCCGGTGTCAGGA
>NZ_JBFANJ010000014.1:0-234052 GCF_040674795.1 Nonomuraea sp. NPDC049725
CAACCACGGGCCGGTGCCGATGGGGCGGCGCGAGCTGATGGACGTGATCCTGCCGCCGTTCGGGCCGGGCCGCCCCTCCCCCTTTTCGTCTCAGGCCCAGAGCTGGCCTTCGAGCCGCTGCTCGGCCTCGTCCAGGGTGCCTTCGTACGCGCCCGTGGACAGGTACTTCCAGCCGCCGTCGGCGACCACGAACACGATGTCGGCCCGCGCGCCCTCCTTGACGGCCTTGCGCGCCATGCCCAGCGCGGCGTGCAGGGCGGCCCCGGTGGACACGCCGGCGAAGATGCCCTCCGACGTCAGCAGCTCGCGGGTGCGGCGCAGCGCGTCGGCCGACCCCACCGAGAAGCGCGTGGTCAGCACGGACTCGTCGTACAGCTCAGGGATGAAGCCCTCGTCCACGTTGCGCAGCCCGTAGACGAGCTCGCCGTAGCGCGGCTCGGCGGCCACGATCCGCACGTCCGGCACCCGCTCGCGCAGGAAGCGGCCGACGCCCATGAGGGTGCCGGTCGTGCCGAGCCCGGCCACGAAGTGCGTGACGGACGGCAGGTCCGCCAGGATCTCCGGCCCGGTCGTCTCGTAGTGGGAGCGCCAGTTGGCCGGGTTTCCGTACTGGTAGAGCATCACCCAGTCGGGATGCTCCGCCGCCAGGCCCTTGGCCACCCGCACCGCCTCGTTGGAGCCGCCCGCCGCGGGCGAGGAGATGATCTCCGCACCCCACATGCGCAGGAGCTGGCGGCGCTCCTCGGAGGTGTTCTCCGGCATGACGCAGATCAGCTTGTAGCCCTTGAGCTTGGCGGCCATCGCCAGCGAGATGCCGGTGTTGCCGCTGGTGGGCTCCAGGATCGTGCAGCCGGGGGTGAGCAGGCCGTCCTTCTCCGCCTGCTGCACCATCCACAGAGCCGGCCGGTCCTTGATCGAACCGGTCGGGTTGCGGTCCTCCAGCTTGGCCCACACCCGCACGTCAGTGCTCGGCGACAGCCGGGGCAGGCCGACCAGCGGGGTGCGGCCCACCGAGTCGATCAGCGAGTCGAAGCGCATGTCACCCGCCGGCGACGGCCGGCAGCACGGTCACCGTGTCGCCGTCGGACAGCGGGGTGCCGAGACCGCCGAGGAAGCGCACGTCCTCGTCGTTGAGGTAGACGTTGACGAACCGGCGCAGGCCGGACTCGTCCACCAGCCGGTCCTTGATGCCCGGGTGGCGGGATTCCAGGTTGGTGATCAGGTCGTCGAGGGTGGCGCCCTCGGCGTCGACGGCCTTGGCGCCGTCGGTGTAGTTACGCAGGATGGTCGGAATGCGAACCTCGATGGCCATCGCTGTCAGTCTCCTCGGATCAGGTCGTCCCATCGGCGGCAACGCCGAATGCTGGCTGGCGAATTCCGGCTCAGCGACAGTCGTAGACGACAACGGCAGGGGTGTGCGCGAAGAGGAAACTCTGCACCGGCCTGACCATCATGGGATGAACCTTACCTCTTCCTCGGAAATCTCTCCGTCGAGGATCCGGTACGAGCGGAACTCCACCTGGTCCTCGTCCCGCGTGGAGACCAGAACGTAGTGGGCGTCCGGCTCGGAGGCGTAGGAGACGTCGGTGCGCGACGGGTAGGCCTCCGTCGCGGTGTGGGAGTGGTAGATGACGACGGGCTCCTCGTCGCGGTCGTCCATCTCCCGCCACACGCGGAACTGCTCCATCGAGTCGAACCGGTAGAAGGTGGGCGAACGCTCGGCGTTCTCCATCGGGATGAACCGCTCCGGCACCCCGTTGCGCCCCGCGATCACGCCGCACGCCTCGTCGGGGTGGTCGGCCCTGGCGTGGGCAACGATCTTGTCAACCAGTTCCTGCGAGATCGTCAGCATGCTGCGGAAGTTACCAGAGCGCGCGCACCAGGCTGTCCTGGAGGTAGGTCAGCCAGTCATAGGTGACGAACGCCGGATAGCGGGGATCGTCCTCGGACATCTTCTCGATCTCCTCGTGGATCTCCTCCGTCACGCCCAGCTTGGTGCCGAGCGTCAGCCGCACGTCGTTGAGCGCCCGCAGCCACGCCTGCGCCTGCTCGGGCGTCAGCTCGCCGCGCCCCGGCTCGGCCGTGTCGAGCAGCGTCTGCGCGTCGGCCCGCTTGCCGTCGCGCAACGTCGCCTCGGTGTAGCGGCGGAACTCCGACGCGTCCTGCGCGTCCTCGTACGCCGACGGGAACAGCCGCGCCAGCACCGGATCGGACGGCGCCACTCCCCCGCCGATGCCCAGCGCCCGCTCCAGCGGGTCGTCGCTCGTCTCACCCGGCGCCACCAGGCCCAGCACCATCGACACCAGCGAGCGCAGCAGCGCCACCTCGCCCGCCTCGAACGTGGCGACCACCTTGCCGCCCCGGCCGGCGGAGAACCCGGAGCTCACGTGGCCGAGTCCGGCTGGACGGTGGCCCACAGGCCATAGGAGTGCAGGATCTGCACGTCGCGTTCCATCTCCTCGCGGGTGCCGCTGGACACCACGGCCTTGCCCTTCTGGTGGACGTCCATCATCAGCTTCTCGGCCTTGGCCTTCGGGTAACCGAACACGGTCTGGAAGACGTACGTCACGTACGACATCAGGTTGACCGGGTCGTTCCAGACGATCGTGACCCATGGCAGATCGGGCCGGACGTCCGTTGCCGGGCGCTCGACGGTGGTTGGAGAGGTGCTACCCACATCCAGCAGTCTGCCCTATGTGAGCCGTAGTCTTCGACTCGTGAGGATGAGCATGAGCACCGCGTTGCTGACGGATCACTATGAGCTGACGATGCTCCAGGCGGCCTTGCGGAGCGGCGCCGCGCACCGGCGGGCGGTCTTCGAGGTGTTCGCCCGCCACCTGCCCGGCGGGCGCCGCTACGGCGTCGTGGCCGGCACCGGGCGCGTCCTCGACGAGCTCGAACGCTTCCGCTTCGGCGAGGAGGAGCTCGCCTTCCTGCGCGACAACCACGTGGTCGACCAGCCCACCCTCGACTTCCTGGCCGACTACCGCTTCTCCGGCGACGTCTACGGCTACCGCGAGGGCGACCTGTACTTCCCCGCCTCTCCCATCATGGTCGTCGAGGGCACGTTCGCCGAGGCCGTGCTGCTGGAGACCGTGATCCTGTCCGTTCTGAACCACGACTGCGCCATCGCCTCGGCCGCCTCCCGCATGAGCGTCGCCGCCGGCAAACGGCCGCTCATCGAGATGGGCTCGCGCCGCACCCACGAGCGCGCCGCCGTCGCCGCCGCCCGCGCCGCCTACCTGGCCGGCTTCGCCTCCACCTCCAACCTCATGGCCGGGCACGTGTACGGGGTGCCGACCGCGGGCACGGCCGCGCACGCCTTCACCCTGCTGCACGACTCCGAACGGCAGGCGTTCGAGACCCAGATCGCCTCGCTCGGGCCCGAGACCACGCTGCTCGTCGACACCTACGACGTGGCCGAAGCCGTCCGCACCGCCGTCGAGCTGGCCGGGCCCAAGCTCGGCGCCGTCCGCATCGACTCCGGCGACCTGGCCGCCGCCGCCCAGGAGGTCCGCGAGCAGCTCGACGCGCTCGGCGCCTTCGACACCCGCATCCTGGTCACCTCCGACCTGGACGAGTACGCCATCGCCGCGCTGGCCGCCGCGCCCGTCGACGGCTACGGCGTCGGCACCTCCCTGGTCACCGGCTCCGGCGTGCCCACCGCCGCCCTGGTCTACAAGCTCGTGGCCCGCGAGACGGCCACCGGCAAGCTGGAGCCCGTGGCCAAACGCTCGGTCGGCAAGCCGTCACGCGGCGGGCGCAAGGAGGCCTACCGGCTGCTCGACGACACCGGCCACTACGAGACCGAGCTCGTCACCACCTCCGGCCTCGTCCCCGAAGGCGGCATCCCCCTGATGCACGAGCTGGTGCGCGACGGCCGGGTCGTCGGCCGCGAACCGCTCGACGAGGCCCGCGCCAGGCACGCCGACGCCGTCGCCCGCCTGCCGCAGGACGCCCTCCACCTGGGCAGGGGGTACGCGGCCATCCCCACCGAGTTCGCCTGACGTATCGTGAGCCGTATGGGAACCGCGCTGATCATCGTGGACGTGCAGAACGACTTCTGCGAGGGAGGCAGCCTGCCCGTCGCGGGCGGCTCCGAGGTCGCCGCCGCCATCACCCGCCACGTCGCCGAGCACGGCTACGACCACGTCGTGGCCACCCGCGACTACCACGTCGACCCGGGTGACCACTTCTCGGCCGCGCCCGACTTCGTCGCCTCGTGGCCCGCCCACTGCGTCGCCGGCACCCCCGGCGCCGACTTCCACCCCGCCTTCGACGTCGCGGCCGTCGAGGAGGTCTTCAGCAAGGGCGCCCACGCCGCCGCCTACAGCGGCTTCGAGGGCACCAGCGGCGACGGCGTCCCGCTCGCCGACTGGCTGGCCGAGCACGGCGTCCACGACGTCGACGTGGTCGGCATCGCCACCGACCACTGCGTCCGCGCCACCGCCCTCGACGCCGTCAAGCACGGCCTCGCCGTGCGCGTCCTGCTCGACCTGACGGCCGGGGTCGCCCGCCAGACCACCCAGGCGGCGCTCGCCGAGCTCGACGCCGCCGGCGCCACGCTCCACGGCGCCCCGATCGTCCGCTGACACCCGGCGGGACCGGCCCTAGTTCAGGTCGGCGGGCAACACGGTGAAGCAGTCACCCCACAGCGGCTTCATCGCCCGGAAATGCCGCTGATCCAACGTCAGCACCCGGGTGGTGCTGTGCCGTGCGGCGATCAGCGCCACGGACGCGTCGGTGAGCCCGATCTCCATGTCGGCGTAGCGCTCGGCGATGTCGACCGCCCGCCGCACGTCGAGCGTCGACATGTTGACCATCTCGTAGTCGCCGGTGCTGACGCTTCGGAGGAACTCCAGCTCCCGGCGCACGCCGGCGAGCTTGAGGATCATGTAGTCGGTCTCCGCGAGCACGTAGGGGGACAGCAGGACCGGCCCCGTCTCGGTCCGGAGCACCTCCCGGGCCTCCTTGTGCTGGGGCTGCCTGGGGTCGATGGCGGCCAGCAGGCCGCTGGTGTCGAGGACGAGCATCAGTCGAGCCCGTCCCTTCCGTAGCCCTCGGCGAGGATGTCGTCGAGCCGCTCGGCCGTGACCGGCTCGTCGCCGACCTCGAAGACCGGCAGGCTCGCCCGCTGCCGTCGCTCGACGACGATCTCGTCGCTGAGCACGCGCGCGATCGCGTCGCGCATGTAGTCCTCCTCGGACAGGCCGTGCGCCCGCGCCGCCTCGGCGACGCGGTGCTTCATGTCCTCGGGCAGGTACAAGCTCACCTCTGGCACCTTTCTACGTTAGCTCGGCACCCATGTGCCGTCACCGATCACGAAGAGTACGCATCCGGCAACGCTCTGGTCAGGCGAGTTTCCAGATACGCGAAAGGTGCTCCCGATACGGGAGGAGGATCGTTCTACCGGGGTGGCAGTTTCTCCAGCCAGGGATGATCCCCCAACTCCTCGGTGAGGGCCGCGGCCAGCCAGGACCGCTGTTCGCCGGTGAGCAGGGGCGCCAGGTGGGCGAAGTCGGCGTCGTCCTTGGGGCGGCGGTGCTTGGCCTTGTAGAGGAGCTGGATCTCGGACGCCAGCCGGGGCGGCCCGGCGTCGCGGACAACGACGGTGTCGAGGGGCCGCCGGATGCCGGGGGCGCGCCGGTAGACCCAGTCGTCGCCGTCGGACTCGTCGAGCATGAGCTGGAGCCGCCACGGCCCGCCGGTCGCCTCGCGTACCCAGATGTCGTGCACCCGGGCGGGCAGCGTCTCGTCCACGGGCCAGGGGCGCAGGGAGCCGGCGGGGTCGGCCGCCCAGCAGTCCCAGCCGGACAGGAGCCGCCGCACGGTGAGGTGGTCGCGCCGCAGCACGCCGACGTCCACGTCGCCGTGCTCGCGGAAGGCGCGTCCGACGGCGAGTTCGACGGCGTGGCCGCCGCCGATCCACCAGGGCGCGTCCAGGCCGGCGAAGAACCGGGCGACCTCGGACACCGGGATCGGCTCCCAGGGGTGGTCGACAGGGGACATGCGGATCACCTCCAGCGAGGGTCCAGCCTAGCGACGGACCGGCGGCCCGCGCGGGGCCGCCGGTCCGGGGGTCACTCGGTCACGCTGTTGAGGCTCGGACCGTCGTCCTCGCCTCCGGTGCCGGAGCGGACCCCCTGCTCGCCCGGCAGGGCCGGGGCGGTGGGCTCCGGCATGGCCACCGGCTCGCACGGCGCGACCTCACCGTCCACGACGGTCAGCGACATCGAGGTGGGCGGCTTGCCCGGGTCGTCCCGGTCGACGCCGGCCGCGAGCACGAGCGTCTGCCCGTCCTTGATCTGGCCGGCGGTGACCGAGAAGGAGATGCCGCCCCGCTCGCTGCCGATCTTCGTCTCCAGCCGGCCGCCCGGCGCGGGGTGCGCGCCCCTGGGCTCCTTGCAGGTCTGGCCGGCGGGCAGGTAGTCCACGACGGCCTTGACCCCGGCCGCGGCGAGCTCGGCCTCCAGGTCGCCGGGGTCGCGGAACTCGTTGATCCACACCTCGACGGTCCCGTCGGCCTGCTTGTCCACCGCGAACGCCGGTGTCGCCGTCGTCCCGTACAGGGTGACGGCCGCGACGGCGGCCGCCGCGGCCCCCGCCAGCGCGGCGCCCACCCTGCGCAGGCGGCGGCGCGGCGTGCGCCGGGCCAGCGTGGCGCGTGCCGAGCCGTCGGCGCCGGCCGCCAGCGGTTCGTACGGCTGCGCGGTGGCGCCACCCATTGCCGTGTTCATGACCGTGTTCATCATCGTGGCCCGCATGCGGGTCAGGCGGTCGGCGGCGGGCTCGGGGGCGTCGGCGCGCATCTCCTGGAGCATCCGCAGGTCATCCATGGTCTGCCTCCTCGGCGATCTGGGTCGGGTCCGTGCCGCCCAGCGCGGCACGGGTCTTCTTCCTGGCCCGGTGCAGCCGGGACCGCACGGTCCCCACCGGGATGCCGAGCGCCACGGCCACCTCCTCGTAGCCGAGGTCCGCCCAGGCGATCATGAGCAGCACGTCCCGCTCGTCCGGGGTGAGGGCGGCGAGCGCGCGGGCGAGGTCGCGGTGCGCGGCGGAGGCCGACACCCGTGACTCGACGCGCTCGGCGTAGCTCTCGGCCACCTCGTCGACGCCGGTCCTGGCGAGCGCCTGGTAGGCACGGACCTCGGCGCGGCGGTGCTTGCCGACGAGGTTGGCGGCGATGCCGTACAGCCAGGGCCGCGCGTCGGCGTGGCTCAGGTCGTAGCGGTCGCGCCGCCGGAAGGCGGCCAGGAACGTGTCGGCGACGACGTCGTCGGCGAGCGAGTCGCCCAGACGCCGGGTGACGTAGCGGTGCAGGGCCGGAGCGTGCCGGTCGAACAGGGTGGAGAAGGCCGCCGGTTCCTGCCTGGAGCGTTGGATCACCTCGGCGTCGGTGGACACGCGTGCAGTGTCCGTGATCAAACTCGCCCCCTTTCGTCGGGTGTCGTCACCTGCTATCACCCGGACGAGGAAGACGGGTTCTCACGAGTTCGCGTGGCGCAGCGCCTCTTCGTAGGTGTCGAAGACCTCGAAGGCGTTGCGCAGCCCGGTGATGTAGAGGACGCGGGCCATGACGCCCTGCACGCCGCCGAGCAGCAGGCGGGTGCCGCGGGCCTCGCACCGGTGCATGATGTCGACGAGCTCGTTGAGCCCGATCGAGTCGCAGAAGCCGACCCCGGCCAGGTCGATGATGAGGTAGGGGGTGGGCGCGATCTCCCACACGCGCTCCAGGTGGTCGCGCAGGATGAGCACGGCGTCGCCGTCGACCTCGCCGTCGAGCCGGACGATGACGGCGTTGCGCGAGAGGCCGGAAGAGACGCTCAGCAGTGACTTTCCCGTGGCCTCAGACGACATCGGCAACGTCCTTCTTCATCTCCCAAGGCGGCCAAGGTCAGTGTTGCCTCATCCGTACGTGCTCTAACGGAAGGTCACGACTCTGTCGCCAAACGAACAGAGTCGCGCAGCGTGACGGTCACCGGCCGGGCCGGTGACCGTCAACTGACCTGGCGGGCGCTCAGCGGCGCTGGGTGGCCCACTGGCGGATCTTGTCGATGCGCTCCTGGATCTGCCCGGCCGTCGCCTGGGCGATGGCCGGGCCGCCGCAGGCGCGGCGCAGCTCGGAGTGGATGACGCCGTGGGGCTGGCCGGTGCGATGGTTCCAGGCGCCGACGAGGCCGTTGAGCTCGCGCCTGAGCTCGGCGATCTGCTCGTGCGGGGCCAGCGCGGGGGCCCGCTCGGCGGGCTGGGCGCGCTTGGCGGCCTGCTGCTCGGACTGGCGCTTGCGCAGCAGCGTGGCGACCTGGTCGGGCTCCAGCAGGCCGGGCAGGCCGATGAAGTCCTCCTCCTCGGCGGAGCCGATCTCCGCGCCGGTGCCGAACTCGCCGCCGTCGAACAGGACCCGGTCGAACGTCGCCGACGTCTCCATGGTCTCGAACGGCAGCTCGTCGCCCAGGACGTCGGGGTTGTCCTTCTTGCGGTTGGCGTCCTCCAGGAGGCTGTCGTCCAGGCCGTCCTCCGGCGGCCTGCGGTTGAGCACGTGGTCGCGCTCGACCTCCATCTCGTTGGCCAGGCCCATGAGCGTCGGCACCGACGGCAGGAACACCGAGGCCGTCTCGCCGCGCTTGCGGGCCCGCACGAACCGGCCGACGGCCTGGGCGAAGAACAGCGGGGTCGAGGTCGAGGTGGCGTAGACGCCCACGCACAGGCGGGGGATGTCGACGCCCTCGGACACCATGCGGACCGCGACCAGCCAGCGGTCGCCGGACGCGGCGAACTGCTTGATCTTCTTGGACGCGCCGGGGTCGTCGGAGAGCACGACCGTGGCGCCCTCACCGCTGATCGAGCGCAGGTGGCGGGCGTAGGCGCGGGCCGTCTCGTGGTCGGTGGCGATGACCAGCCCGCCGGCGTCGGGCACGCCGCGCCGCACCTCGGTCAGGCGCCGGTCGGCGGCCTGCATGACCTGGCGGATCCAGTCGCCCTTGGGGTCGAGCGCGGCCCGCCACGCCTGGGAGAGCTGGTCCTTGGTGAGCGGGGTGCCGAGCGTGGCTGCCAGCTCGTCGCCGGCCCTGGTGCGCCACTTCATCTCGCCGGAGTAGGCCAGGAAGATGACCGGCCGCACGACGCCGTCGTCGAGCGCCGGGCCGTAGCCGTAGGAGTAGTCCGAGACGCTGCGCTTGGCGCCGTCGGCGTCCTCCTCGTAGGTGACGAACGGGATCGGGCTGTCGTCGGAGCGGAACGGGGTGCCGGTGAGCTGGAGCCTGCGGGTGGCGGGCTCGAACGCCTCGCGCACGCCGTCGCCCCACGACTTGGCGTCGCCCGCGTGGTGGATCTCGTCGAAGATGACGAGGGTCTTGCGGGCCTCGGTGCGCGCCCGGTGCAGCGCCGGGTGCATGGCGACCTGGGCGTAGGTGACGGCGACGCCCAGGTAGTCGCGGCTGGTGGCGCCCTGGCTGTTCTTGAACTCGGGGTCGATGCTGATGCCGACCTTGCCGGCGGCGTCGGCCCACTGGCGCTTGAGGTGCTCGGTGGGCGTGACGATGGTGATCGCCCGGATCACGCCGTTGGCGATCAGCTCGCTGGCGATGCGCAGGGCGTAGGTGGTCTTGCCCGCTCCGGGGGTGGCCACGGTGAGGAAGTCACGCGGCTCGCGCCTGAAATACAGGTCGAACGCCTGCTGCTGCCAGGCCCGGAGCTTGGGGGCGGTGCCCCACGCGGCCCGGTCCGGATAGGAAGGCGACAGGTGGGATGCGGCGAACGTGCTCACCGCATCACCTCTGGGGTTCGTGTGCTTCGCTCTCTCACAGTGACCCAAGAGTAATCGGGCTCACCGACAAGACGTGCCGTGCATCGTCGATCCTGGCCAAGCCGCCCCAGGAGTGGTATGGGCGGGTCGCGGCATATCGCACGCTGGCGAGCACGGTGTCCACGACCTGCCTGCCCGTCTCGTCCTCGGGCTGGAGCAGGCCGACGAGCAGTGCCGATCTGCCGTTCTCGGTGACGAGTGTCACGCGCAGGTAGGCGGGCCGGTTCACCACGTCGTCGTACTCGGCCCGCAGCGCCCTGGTGTGCCCGAGGGCCAGGGGCTCGTCGGAGACGACGGTCACCCGGTCGCCCTTCAGGAGCAGCTCGGAGTAGCGCTCGGCGGCCTCCTTGACCGCCCCGGCGGGGTCGGCCGGGGCGCCGGTGACCGGTCTGGCCATGACGAGCGCGCCGCCGCCGGGCGCCCTGGCGACCGAGGTGAACCCGGTGACGGGCGGCACCTTGCCCTCCTGCCATCCGGCGGGCAGCGCCAGCCGCACCCCGGCGATGGTGTCGGTGAGCGGCGCCCCCGCGCCGCCCGGCGCGGTGATCCGCAGCACGACGGCGGTCAGCCCGGCCACCGCCGCCACGGCCACGGCTGCGCCCAGCACGGCGCGGCCCCACCGGCCTCCCGCCAGCCCCCGCAGGAGGGCCCACACGCGGCGCAGGGCACTGCGCCGGACCCGGGGGCCGCCGGGGGCGGCCGGAGCGCCGTAGAGGCGGGCGGAGGGCGGCAGGGAGTCCCACGCCTGGCCGACCGGCTCCTCGGGTTCGAGGCCGCGCGTGGCGGCGCGGGCGGCCGGGTCCCACAGCTCCTCCGGCTCGCCGCCGCGCCTGCCGCCGCGCCCGCTCCCGTGCCCGCCGCCGTAGGGCCGCCTGCGGTGATCACGCTCCATGGCACCTCCTCGTGCCGCAGTCGTATCACCGCAGGACGCGAGGCTTCAGGCGTTCCGTGATCGCTGTGGCGGGAGGGGCAGAATCACCTTGCCGCGACCCGTGAGGACAGCAGCAGGGCGGCGACCGCGATGGCCGCCATGAGCCCGCAGATCACCGCGAACCCCCACACGAGCTCGGCGGGGCCGTGCCCGATGAGGTTCACCAGCGCGCCGCCGATGCCCAGCGTGAGCGCGGAGCCCAGCATGTCGGTGACCGACAGGGCCGCGCTGTTGGCGCCCTGCTCGCTGACCGGCGACTGCTTGAGCGCGGTGACGTTGACCGTGGTCAGCCCGAGCCCCATGCCGAACCCGGCCACCACCCAGGCCGGCACCGCGATCCAGCCGGTGACGCCGGGCAGCACCGCCAGGACCGACAGCGCGATGCCCACGGTCACGCAGGCCGCGCCGAACCTGATCCGCCGGTGCGGCTCGGCGGTGCGCCTGCTCTGCAGGTACGAGCCCGCCGACCAGCCGAGTGCGCCCGTGGTGAGCGCGAGGCCGGCGGCGCCGGTCTCGAACCCCTTCACGTCGTGCAGGGCCAGCGGGATGAAGCCGTTCACCCCGAAGAACGCGGCGGAGAACAGGCCGCGCATCATCACCGTGGTCGGCAGCCCGCGACCGAACCGCAGCGCGCCCTTTGGCAGCAGCCTGACGAGCCCGTACAGCAGCAGCGCCAGCCCGCCGGCGCACGCGAGGCCGCCGATCAGGGCGGCCTTGTGCACCGTGTCGACGCCGTACAGGAGCACGCCGGCGCCCAGGGCGGAGGCGGAGGCGGCGACGGTCATGGCCACGGGCCGCGAGCGCGGCCCCTCGCCGGGCGAGGTCTCCTCGTCGGAGGGACGCCGCTTGAGCGCCGGGACGAGCATGACCAGGGCGGGCAGCACGAGCGGGATGATGCCGTAGAACACCCAGCGCCAGCCCCAGGTGTCGCCCACGAAGCCGGCGACGGCGGGGCCGACCATGGCGGGCACCACCCAGGCGGCGGACAGCGCGGCGAACACGCGGGGCCGCATCACGGCGGGATAGACCCGGGCGATCATCACGTAGAGGGCCACGATCGACGCCCCGGCGCCCAGGCCCTGCACGGCCCGGGACACGAGGAACAGCATCTCGTTCACGGCGGCCCCGGCCATGCCCATGCCGAACACGAACAGCACCACGCCCGCGACGAACGGCAGCGCGTAGCCCCGCCGGTCCGACCACAGGCCGGCGACCACGTTGGCGAACAGGCTGGCGATGAGGAAGGCCGAGAAGCTGACCCCGTAGATCTCCTGCGCGTCGAGGTCGGCGGCGACCTGCGGCATGACCACACCGACCGACATGCCCTCGAAGGCGATCAGGGTGACGACGAGGAGGATGCCCACGGTCGCCACCCGGTACGGATGGCTGAAGATGCGGGGGATCTCGTGAGGGGCATCTAGTGCGTTTGGTGCTGTCACCCGGACATCGTAGGGCGCACCCGGTATGCCGCCCACATCTGGCGCATACGCAGGCCCTGGCCCGCGGTGAACTCGCGCATGCACCGGTCCTGCGCGTAGTCCATGAAGTTGTGCACGCCGTCGAGGCCCGGCGCCGCGCAGGTGTCCTGCTCCACCGGGCAGCCCTCGGTCGGCCCGGCCTGCGCGGGGGTGTCGGCCACGCCGTCGCCGGGCTCCTCGCAGCCGTTCTCGAAGGTGTGGAACAGGCCCAGCCAGTGGCCGATCTCGTGCACGCCGGTGTAGCCCTGGTCGTAGCCGTCGAGCGTGCCGCCGGGCAGGCCGCGCCAGTCGATCACCACGCCGTCGAGCCGAGGCTGGGACTCGTACCAGTAGGGGTAGGAGGAGAAGCCGAGCACCAGGTCGCCGGGCTGGGCGAGGTAGAGGTTGAGCGTCTCGGGCCCGCCCTTGCGCAGCGACGTCTTCATGGCGCGCTCGTGCGCGATCGGCGCGGTGAACCAGGCGGCGTCGCGGGTGACGGCGATGCCGTCGAGTCGGAAGCTGACGCCGGTGTCGGCCCCGCCGAGACGGCCCGCGTAGGCGTCGTTGAGCGTGGCGATCTGCGCCTTGACCGCCTTGGTGGTGGCCTTGGCGGCGCCGTCGGTGATGACGTGCACCCAGGTCGGCACCGTGATCCGGGCGGGCGTCCTGACGCCGCGCAGCCGCTGGGCGAGCTCGGCGGTGACCGCCGCCACGTCACCCGGCTTGGGCGCGCGCGGCTCGGGCGAGCGCGGATGACCGGCCGCGCGCAGGCAGCTCGACGCCGCCGCCGGCGAGGCCGGCGGCGTGAACCCGGCCGCGAGCACGCAGACGATCAGGACGGCGGCGCGCCGGGTCATGTGATCTCCCGTTACGGTAGGGGGCGGTCCGGATACGAACCGTAGCCCTCCCGTGGGCGATCACCGGTCAGCAACACTCACTGCTTGTCGTCACCCTCGCCGCCACCGGACGGCAGGCCCTCGTAGATCTCCTTGCACTCCGGGCAGACCGGATATTTCTTGGGATCGCGGCTGGGCACCCAGATCTTGCCGCACAGCGCGCGGATCGGCGTGCCCGTCACCATGGACTCAGTGATCTTGTGCTTGTCGGCGTAGTGGGCGAACCGCTCGTGGTCGCCGTCGCCGTGCGAGGTCTGCGGACGGGTGTCCTGCTCTGGAAGGATCTTCGTGCTCACCCCATCGAGTCTATTCCCGCCGCCGACCGCTCCCGCTCGCGAACAGCGATACGGCTCCCGTCCCCGAAAGGAAGGGAGCCGTACGGGAGAGAGCGTCAGCCGACGTGGACCGGCGCGCCCTCGGTCTTGCGGCCGGCCTTGACGAACAGGGCCAGGACCGCGGTGAGCAGCGCGATGCCGGTGCTGACCAGGAAGGCCAGGTGCATGCCGTCCATGAACGCGCTGTTCACGGCCGGGCCCACGACCTGCACGAGCTGCTCGGGCGTGCCCGCCGGCAGGCCGCCGAACGCGGCAGCCTTCTCCAGCAGCCCCAGTTGGTCCGGTGGGATGCTCGCGGCGGCCGGGCCGAGGTAGCCGGGCAGCTTGTCGGAGATCTCACCGGCCATGACGGCGCCCAGGATCGCGGTGCCGAGCGCGCCGCCGACCTGCATGGCCGACTGCTGCAGGCCGCCCGCGACGCCGCTGAGCTCGACGGGCGCGTTGCCCACGATGACCTCGGTGGCGCCGACGAAGACCGGCGAGAGGCCGAAGGCCAGCACCACGAACGGAATCGCGCTCTCCAGGAACGAGGCGTCCATGCTGAGGCGGGACATCAGGAACATCGCACCGGCGGTGACCACCAGGCCGGACGCCATCGTGATCTTCGGTCCGAGCTTGCCGATCATCATGCCGGCCAGCGGCGAGGCGACGATCATGCCGGCGCTCATCGGCAGCATGCGCAGGCCGGCGTCCAGCGGGCTCAGGCCGTGCACGCCCTGGAAGAAGAAGCCCAGGAAGAACATCGCGCCGAACATCGCGAACGCGACCATCATCATCAGCACGGTGCCGATGGAGATCGAGGCGTTGGTGAACAGCGACAGCGGCACCAGCGGCTGCCGGGCCCGGCTCTGCCAGAAGATGAACGCGGCGATCAGCACCGCGAACGCGCCCATGAAGCCCAGCGTCGTGGAGTCGCCCCAGCCCCACTCGGGCGCCTTGATGATGGTCCACACGAGCGCGAACATCGCGCCCGACAGCAGCACCACGCCGCCCCAGTCGATGCGGTTGAGCACCTTGACCGGGCTCTCCTTGATCAGGAAGATGCCCATGACGAGGGCGATGACGCCCACCGGGGCATTGATGAAGAAGACCGACTCCCAGCCCTGGTCCTGGACCAGCAGGCCGCCCACGATCGGGCCGGCGGCGCTGGACAGGCCGATGATCGCGCCCCACGCGCCCATCGCCTGGTTGAGCTTCTCGCCGGGGAAGGCGTTGCGCAGCAGCGCCAGCGCGGCCGGCTGCAGCAGCGCGCCGAACAGGCCCTGCAGCACGCGCAGCCCGATGAGCGCGCCGACCGGGGTGACGCCGGGCACGATGTCGGCGAGCTGCTGGCTGAGGCCGATGCCCACGGAGGTGATCGCGAAGCCGGCGACGCCGATGAGGAACACGCGCTTGTGGCCGAACAGGTCACCCAGCTTGCCCGCGGTGATCAGGAAGACCGCCAGCGCGAGCAGGTAGCCGCTCGTCACCCACTGCAGGTCGGCGAGCGAGGCGCCCAGATCGGACTGGATCACCGGGTTGGCGATGCCGACCACGGTGCCGTCGAGCATCACCATGATGACGCCGAGGCTGACCGCGAGCAGCACCAGCCACGGATTGGCGGCCTTCTCCCCCGGTGGTGGCGCCTCTACCACCTTCGTCTGTGCCATGAAGTCCCCCTAAACACATCCCGCCCCACACCGGGGCGTACGTCTCATAAGCCCGGGTAATCTACGTCAGAGTCTGCCAGAT
Organism: Nonomuraea sp. NPDC049725; assembly: GCF_040674795.1. Taxonomy (NCBI): domain Bacteria; kingdom Bacillati; phylum Actinomycetota; class Actinomycetes; order Streptosporangiales; family Streptosporangiaceae; genus Nonomuraea; species Nonomuraea sp. NPDC049725. Next base: position 15,156 of record NZ_JBFANJ010000014.1, read on the forward strand.
GACAAATGAGTTTTATTCGTCGCATCCTGACTTGTGTCATACTGTGACAGGAAGGTTTCAAGGGAGTGACGCCGGTGGGTCTACGGGAACGCAAGAAGGAGAAGACGCGGCTCGCGCTGCTCGACGCCGCGCTGGACCTGTTCCTCGAACAAGGGTACGACTCCACCACCGTGGAGCAGATCGCGGGGGCGGTCGACGTCTCCTCCCGCACCTTCTTCCGCTACTTCACCAGCAAGGACCACCTGCTGCTCTGGTACCACGACCAGGGCGAGGAGACGATGCTGGAGACGCTGGCCGCCAGGCCGCCCGACGAGCCGCCGTTCACCGCGATGACCCACGCCGTGCGCGCGGTGCTGCGCGAGATGGAGCAGTCGACGACCGCCGACACCGAGAGGTTCCTCAAACTGCGGCGCGTCCTCGACGACAACCCCCACCTCGTCGCCTTCACGATCGCCCGGGGCATGGAGAGCGAGCTCCGCCTGGCCGAGGCGGTCGCCGCCCGGATGGGCGTCACCCTCGACTCCGGCCCGCTCCCGGCGCTGGTCGTGGCGTTCGCGATGTCGCCCATGCGCGTCGACTACGGCTGTGCGTCGGACGCGCTCGACCTCAAGCTCATGGTGCGCCGCGTCGAGCAGACCCTCCAGGTCGTGGAACGCTCGCTGCGGCCCGGCTGGGACGCCTAGCTCATCGGACTAGTTCATCGTCGGGTCGTCCGGGCACGTGGCGACGAAGGCCAGCTCGCCCGGCTGCCGCCGCAGCACGTGACGCCAGAGCGAGCCCGGGTCGGTGTGGAAGGTGTCGCCCGCCTCGGAGTCGACGACATACCAGGCGCCCTCGGCGATCTCGCTCTCGAGCTGCCCCGACGTCCAGCCCGCGTAACCGGCGAAGATCCGCATCTGGGCGATCTCGCCCTGGAGGATCTCCGGCGGCGCGTCCAGGTCGACCGTGCCCAGCCGTGACACCGCCGGCGTGCCCGCGTGGAGGCGGCGCCAGCCCAGCGGCTCCTCCCCGCTCGGCACCGCCGCGAGCGCCAGCGCGCTGTCGGTCTGCACCGGGCCGCCCTCGAACAGCACCGGCGGGCCGGTCACCAGCGGGTCCCACACGGGCAGGACCTGCGTCACCGAGATCTCGCTCGGCCTGTTGAGAACCACCCCGAGGGTGCCGCCGTCGAGGTCGTGTTCGAGGATCAGCACGACGCTACGCCGGAAGTTGGGGTCGTCGAGGAGCGGCGTCGCCACCAACAAACCGCCGACGTAGATCGCCTCCGCCATACCTCCATCATGAGGGGTCAACCGGCCTTCCCGCTCCCCCGGTCCGGCGATGTTACTTTTCGTAGTCATATGGGCACGGTAGGTACCAAAGTTCGCGAACTCGGGAGGGTCACATGCGCCGTCTCGCCCTGGCAGGTCTGGGACTGCTCCTGGGTCTCATCCTCTTCCCTCCCGCGGCGGCGCCCGCCTGGCCCAAGCCCGACACCGGCGACCCCTTCACGATGAGCGTCGACCGCATCGGCTGCCGGGCCGGCACCGTACGCGTGACACTGCGCAACCAGACCCGCCAGCTCGCCCGGTTCGACCTGCGCGCCGACTCCGCGACCGTGGCGACGGGCTCCATCCCCGCACGCAAGGCGATCACCCGGCACGTGCGGATCCGGCACGGCGGCAGCGTCGAGATCGAGGCGTACTCGGTCAGCGAGAGCCACCCCGACACCCTGATCGACTCCACGCGGGTGCGTAACGACTGCCCCGGCGGCCGGCGTCACCTGCCCTTCACGGGGCCTCCGGTGGACTTGATGGGCAAGCTCGCCACCGCCGGCGGCATGGTGCTCACCGGCGGGATCATCTGGTGGTACGGGTCGCTGTGGCCCCGGTCGCGGCGGGACCCGTACTGACGCCCGGCACGGCCGGCTCCGCACCGAGGCCGGGCACGGCCGGATCCGCACCGAGGCCCGCGGTGGCGGGGCCGGTGACGAAGGCGCCGGCCCGGGCCGCGATCAGGGCGACGGTCACGGCGCGCACCGCGGCCTCGCGGTCGACCGGCTCGCGCGTCACCACCAGGCGGTAGTAGAGCGGCGCGGAGACGGCCTTGATGAGCTCCTGGCCGTCGGTGCCGGGCGGCAGGTCGCCGCGCGCGATCGCCTGGTCGGCCACCGTCGCCCACTCCGCGATGCGGCGGCCGTAGAAGGCGCGCAGCGCCGCGGCGGCGCCCTCGTCACAGGTGGCGGCCGCGATCACGGCCTGGAAGGTCGCGCCGAGGCGCGGGTCGTTGACGGCCTCCATCACGCTGATCGCGTTGGCCTCCAGATCGCCCTGGATGCTGCCCGTGTCGGGCGGCGGCGAGGACTGGGCGGCCAGCTCGGTCATGAGCTCCGTGACCAGCCCGGCCGTGGTGCCCCAGCGGCGGTAGATAGTGGTCTTTCCGATGCCTGCCCTGGTGGCCACCTGCTCCATGTTGAGGCCGTGGAAGCCGCGTTCGACCAGCTCGTCCTGGGTTGCCTGCAACACTGCCGCGCGCACCTTCGCCGTACGGCCGCCAGGACGGACCGTTCCCGCCAAACGGGACCCTTGTTCCATTAATTCTCCCCATGTGTTAAGGTCACGCCATCCTAATGGAACAGATTACCCGTTAAGGGGGATGACGTGACTGTGCTCGATGAGCGGATGACCGATCGGATGAGCTCCCGGCAGCGCTTGGTCCTCGTGCTGCTGCTGGGCTCCCAGTTCATGCTCGCTGTTGACTTCTCCATTCTGAACGTGGCGCTCCCGGTGATCGGCGCCGGACTCGGGTTCGGCCTCGCCGACCTGCAGTGGGTGGCCACCACGTTCGCGCTGGCCGCCGCCGGGTTCTCGCTGCTGTTCGGGCGGATCGCCGACCTGTTCGGACGCCGCCGCCTCTTCCTGGCCGGGATGGCGCTGCTCGGCCTGTCGTCGCTGGCCGGCGGGCTCGCCACCTCGCCCGGCATGCTGCTCGCCGCCCGCGTCGCCCAGGGGCTCGCCACCGCCGTGGTCACGCCCGCCGGGCTGTCGCTGCTCACCACGTCCTTCCCCGAAGGGCCGCTGCGCGCCAGGGCGCTCGGGCTGAACGGCGCGCTGATGTCGGCCGGGTTCACCTCCGGCGCGATCCTCGGCGGGCTGCTGACCGAGCTGCTGAGCTGGCGCTGGGCGTTCTACGTCAACGTGCCCGTCGCCCTGGCCGTCCTGGTGGCCGCGCCCGTCGTGCTGGCCGAGAGCCGGCCCGACCGCCGCCCCCGCATGGACGTGCTCGGCGCCGTCACGGTGACCGGCGGCCTGCTCGCCCTCGTCTACGGCCTCACCCGCGCCGGCGAGCACGGCTTCGCCGACCCGGTCGCGCTCGCCGGGCTGGCCGCCGGAGCGGTGCTGCTCGTCGCCTTCTGGTTCGCCGAGAAGCGCGCCGTCGCGCCCCTCGTGCCGGTCGCCGTCCTGGCCCGCCCCAGCGTCAAATGGGGCAACCTGGCCGGCCTGCTCGCCTTCGCCACCGAGACCTCTCTCGTCTTCCTCATGACGCTCTACCTGCAGAAGGTGCTCGGCTACTCGGCGCTGGCCACCGGCCTGGCGTTCGGCGTGCTCGGGCTCGGCACCGTCGTCGGCGGCGTGCTCGCCCCGCGCGTGCTGGCCCGCGTCGGGCTCCGCAAGGCGCTGGCCACCGGCTTCGCCCTCCAGGCCGCGGCCACCGCGTCGCTCGCCCTGCTGGGCACCGCGCCCGGCTGGATCTGGCTGCTGCTGGCCGCCACCTTCGCCGGCGGGATCGGCAACATGGTGGCGATCGTGGCCTTCATGGTCACCGCCACCTCCGGACTGCCGGACTCCGAGCAGGGCCTGGCCACCGGCCTCGCCACTATGACCCAGCAGGTCGGCATCACCATGGGCATCCCGGTCATGAGCGCCGTGGTCACCGCCGCCATGGGCAGCGTGCTCCAGGGCGTGATCGTCGCCGTGCTGGTCAACGCCGCCCTCGCCCTGGCGGGCGCGTTCATCCGCGTGGCCCGCTGACATCCCCATCACGGGCTCTCCCCCGCTTCCGACGCGGCCCGCGAACCCCGCGACCGGCCCTCGTCACGACATCTCCCCGGTACGGACCCCGTACCGGGGAGAACGCGTCGGCGGCGAGGGCCGCCGCTGCGGTCACGCCTCGGTGAAGCCCCGGGCACGGCCCCCGGCGGACTCGCGGACGGCGGCGGCCACGGCGCTCGCCACGTCCGGGTGGAAGACGCTCGGGATGATGTAGTTGGGGCCCAGCTCCTCGGGCGTGACCACGGCGGCCAGCGCTCCGGCGGCGGCCAGCAGCATCTCCGAGGTCACCTCGGTCGCCTGCGCGTCGAGCAGCCCCCGGAAGACGCCCGGGAAGGCCAGCACGTTGTTGATCTGGTTGGGGTAGTCGGAGCGCCCCGTGGCCACCACCGCGGCGTGCTCGCGGGCGTCGTCGGGAGAGACCTCCGGCTCCGGGTTGGCCAGCGCGAACACCACGGCGCCCGGCGCCATCGTGGCGATGTCGTCACCGGTCAGGATGCCCGGCGCGGACACCCCCACGAACACGTCGGCGCCCTTGACCGCCCCGCGCAGGTCGCCCGAGTAGCCCTCGGCGTTGGTGTGGTCGGCGATCCAGCGCAGCGAGTCGTCGAGGTCGTCGCGGCCCTGGTGGACGGCGCCGAGATAGTCGCAGACGATCACGTTGCGGGCGCCCGAGGCCAGCAGCAGCCGCAGCACGGCGTTGCCCGCCGCGCCCGCGCCCGCCATCGTGATGCGCACGTCCTCGATCCGCTTGTCGACCACGCGCAGCGCGTTGGTCAGCGCGGCGAGCACGCAGATCGCGGTGCCGTGCTGGTCGTCGTGGAAGACCGGGATGTCGAGCAGCTCGCGCAGCCGCCGCTCCACCTCGAAGCAGCGCGGCGCGCCGATGTCCTCGAGGTTGATGCCGCCGAAGCCGGGCGCGATGAGCTGCACCGCGCGGACGATCTCGTCGACGTCCTGGGTGTCGAGGCAGATCGGCCAGGCGTCGATGCCCGCGAACCGCTTGAACAGCGCCGCCTTGCCCTCCATCACGGGCAGCGCGGCCTCCGGCCCGATGTTGCCCAGCCCCAGCACGGCCGAGCCGTCGGTGACGACGGCGACCGTGTTGCGCTTGATGGTCAGGCGGCGGGCGTCCTCCTTGTTGCGGGCGATCGCCATCGACACCCGGGCCACGCCCGGCGTGTAGGCCATGGAGAGCTCGTCGCGGTTGCGCAGCGGCACCTTCGACTTCATCTCGATCTTGCCGCCGAGGTGCATGAGGAACGTGCGGTCGGAGACCTTGTGGATGACGACGCCCTCGACCGCTTCGAGCTGGTCGACGATCGCCTGGGCGTGGTCGGTGTCGCGCGCCGCGCACGTGACGTCGATGCGGAGCTTCTCGTGGCCCGCGTTGGTGACATCGAGGGCGGTGACCACCCCGCCGGCCGACTCTACGGCATGGGTGAGCTGGCTGACGGCCTTGCCGCCGGCCGGCACCTCGAGCCGCACGGTGATGGAGTACGACACACTCGGGACGGTCGCCACGTCAATCGCTCCTTCGCGCCTGACCAAGAAGTCCTCCCATGGTAGGGGGCAACTGGTCAAGCGAGCGCCGTCGCGGCTGTCACGATCAGGTCGACACAGGCCGCCACCGGGATCGCCGTGCTGTCGACGACCAGGTGGTAGAGCCGGGGGTCGGCGGGGTCGGCACGATAGAAGTGGCGCACGTAGGCGGTGCGGGCCCGGTCGTTGTCCTCGATGATCCTGCGCGCCTCGCGCTCGGTCAGCTCGCCGAGCGTGGCGGTCTGCCGGACGCGGCGCTCGATCGGGCCGTCGAGCCGCACGTGCAGCGCGCCCGGATGCTCGGCCAGCACCACCGCCCCGGCCCGGCCCAGGAAGACGCCGCCCTGGTCGCGGGCGGTCTCGGTGAGCACCCGCTCGGTGTGGCGGACGAACTCCTCCGGCGCGTGCGGCAGCACCCCGGGCACGTACATGTCGACCCCACCGAACGTGACCGTCGGCAGCCGCATCGCGCCCGACAGCAGCCTGCCCAGGCCGCGCTCGGCCCGGTCGTCATGGGCGAGCGCCTCCTCCAGCGTGCAGCCCAGCTCCTGGGCCACGGCGCCGGGGATCGCGCGGTCGACGAAGGGCACGCCCAGCCGCTCGGCCACGGCCGGGCCGATGTGGCTGCCGGCCGTGCCGTAGGTCGCGGAGAGCGTGACTACACGCATACCTCCAGGTTAGAACAGAGCGCTCGACAAAGCTCTACGCGCCTTCGCCAAAGACGGATCCTCGGCCGGCAGCGCGTCGAACAGGCCCAGCAGATGCCGCCTGGCCTTGTCACGGTCGTCGCCGGACGTGCGCTTGACCACCGCGATGATCCGGTTGAACGCCTCGTCGACCGAGCCCGACAGCATCTCCAGGTCGGCCGCCAGGAGCTGGGCGTCGATGTCGGCCGGGTCGTCCAGCCTGCGCTGCACCTCGGCCGGGTCGGCGTCGGCCGTCCGCTTGATCAGGCTGACGCCCGCCAGGCCCATCCTGGCGTCCTCGTTGCCGGGGGCGCGGGCCAGCAGCCGCTCGTAGGCCGCCGCGGCCGCGTCGAGGTCGCCCTGGTCGATGGCCTGCTCGGCGGCCACCAGGTCGGGGTCGGCCGGGGGCGCCTGCGGCGCCTCCTCACCCGGCTCCGCCGCCGGCGGCCGGGCGCCCGGGTTGGCCTGGTAGAACTGCTCGACCGCGCCCATCAGCTCGTCGAGCCAGCGCTGCACCTCCTGCTCGGGCAGCACCTGCTGGAAGCCGGTCACGGCCTGCCCCTGGAAGATCGCCAGCACCGTCGGCACCGCCTGCACGCGCAGCGCCTGCGCGATCTGCGGGCTGGCGTCGACGTTGACCCGGGCCAGGACCACCTTGCCGCCGGCGTCGCCGACCACCTTCTCCAGCACGGGGCTGAGCTGGGCGCTGCCGGGCGCCCGCGGCGACCACAGGTCGAGGACGACCGGCGTGGTCATCGAGCGGTCGATGACGTCGCTCGTGAACGTCTCCTCGGTCACGTCCACGACCGAGGCCGGCGAGGCCCCCTGGGGACCCGCCGCCTCCCGCCGGGCCTGCGATTCCAGGGCTTGCTTGCGCGCGCCCAGATCCACGGCTCCGTAGAGCGATCCGGGCCTAGAGAAGTCCGCCATGCTCCTCATCTTGCCGCATGTCCGGCCCGGAGAAGTCACCCGCCGCCACCCGCAGGGTGCGCAGCTGCTCGAACATCTGCCGCAGTTCGGTCTCGCCGTACATGCCCAGGCCGAAGTCGGCGCCCATGAGCTCGGCGGTGGCGCGCCGCACGACGTCACGGCCCGCCTCGGTGATCTCGGCGAGCACACCACGGCCGTCCCGCGGATTGGGCATGCGGCGGACCAGGCCGGACCTTTCGAGCCTGTCAACCGTGTTCGTGACGCTGGTCGGGTGGACCATCAGCCGCTCCCCGATTTTCCAAAGCGGCAGCGCCCCGGTCCGGCTGAAGGTCAAGAGAACCAGAGCCTCGTACCTGGCGAAGGTCAAGTCGTACGGCTTCAGGAGCGAGTCAAGTTGCGACAGCAGGATCTGATGCGCTCTCATGATCGACGTGACGGCGGCCATGGCGGAAGAGGGACCGAAGTGAGCGCGCCAGGACTCCGCGGCACGGTCGATGGGATCGAACGGCAGGTTGAGGGGCTTGGGCTGCGACACAGCGCTACGGTAGCGCGCTGCTCGTCCAGGTTCGTGCGCTTACGGAGCGCGATCGGATTCTTCGCTTGGCCAAGAATCCGGGCGGCAATCATCACGCTCAGTTATGGTTCTCGCATCGAATGGTGACGGGGAAGCCAAGTCCATCAGCCGTGGGGACGGCCGGGCCTGACCGCTTCGCCGCGCCTACGGGGCACGGGGGGTGCTTTGATGAACTTCAACGGGGACAAGGGTGCGTGAGCACGGGGGCGTTTCACGGGAGGAGCTGAGACAGAGCGCGGCCGTCACGGTGGCCGTGCTCCTCGCTCTCGGCCTGGTCGCGGCGTGGAGCGTCCTGATCCCTGGCGTCGACGCCTGGGAGAACATCGTGGCGGCGGTCATCGGATCGCTCCGGCTGACCGGGCCCGTCGCCGCCGCGTTCGCCGCCTGGGTGGCGCTGCGCAAGCGCCGGGCGTCACGCGGCCTGCAGCTGACGACCTGGCGAGCCCTGCGGGCGCCGCTGGCCATCCTGGTGGTGGTGCTGGGCTCGTTCGCCGCGACCGTGCTGGTGCTGGCCGTCAAGACGGTGCTGACCGAGCAGTCGGGGCGGCTGAGCCTGTCGGGCCTCGGCATGGGCATGGCGGGGCTGGCGCTCTACTCGGTGATCGGGTGGGTGGCCGGCTGGGTGCTGCCGTACGCGGTCACGCCGCCGATCGCCGGCCTGGCCTGCTACGGGCTGTTCACCTGGCTGGCCGACGGCGAGGGCTGGGCCGACCGGCTGGCGCCGGGCACGGGCGAGCCGTACGACCTGTTCCAGGGGCTCAGCGGGACGATCTTCCTCAACCAGATCATCTGGCTGCTGGGCGTCACCTGCGCACTGCTGCTGGGCTGGGCGGCGCTGGTGACCCGGCAGGCGCTGGTGCTGGCGTTCGCGCTGCTCGCGGTGCTGCTCGCGGGCACCGGCGTCGCGCGGGTGCTGGCCGAGCCGAAGCCCGCCGCCGCCCAGGAGATCGCCTACAGCTGCCAGGAGTGGCCGATCACGGTCTGCGTCCATCCCGGCATGCGCGCCGGGCTCACCGAGCTGGGGGCGGCGTTCACCGAGATCGCCTCCCGCCTGGCCGAGACGCCGGCCGCGTTCACCCGCGTCGAGCAGCGTCCGCTGGACGACCCGCTCACGCCGTCGTCCGGGCTGGCGCCGATCCACCTGCCCGACCTGTCGGCCGGTTTCGCCGACGAGGCCGCGCGCGAATACCTCGACGCGCTGGCCGCCCGCTGCCACGGCCGGCCCGCCGACGGCTACCGGGAGATCGTGATGGCGTGGCTGCGCGGCGAGCCGCTGCCCGGCGGCCCGCTGCTGGAGCACGAGTACGCCGCCGCCTGGTTCTCCGGGCTCAACGAGCACCAGCGCCGCGAGTGGCTGCGGATGTTCTTCAGCGACTTCCAGACCTGCAAGCTGTCGACCACCCACTTCGGCGGCGGCCCGGCCGGCACGTCCGTCCAGGTGGCCACCCCGGTCGCCACCGAGCCCGACACCGCGAGCAGCCCCCAGGTCTACCCGGTCTACCCCGACCCGAGCGCCTCTCCGGGCTGGGGACCGAAGATGTCACCCCACGGGTGGCACTGATGATCTCTCCTCGGGTAGGCAAGCAGCATGACGACATCCCGTACGGCGCCGCCCGCGCCAACCCCCCGGCGGCGCCGCAGGTGGCGATATCTGGCCGGGCTGCTGGTCCTGGCGGTCCTGCTCGTGGTGGCCGGCCGCGTGGCCTGGACCTGGCTCAACCCGCTCGGCGAGCGCGCGATCGACCGCTCCGGCCCGGCCCTGCTCCAGTCCATCAAGGACATGAGCCGGTACGAGGCCGCGACCGGCTCCTTCCAGGTCGTGGTGGACCTGGAGAAGGACGCCAACTTCCTCCCGGACGCCGTCAAGGGCAGCCGCACGCTGTTCGTCGGGGCGGGCAGCGTCGACGCCTACGTGGACTTCTCCACCCTGGCCAAGGACGCCATCACCGTGTCGGAGGACCGCACCCGGGCTGACGTGCGCCTGCCGCGCGCCCAGCTGGAGAAGCCCAACCTGGACAACACCCGCTCCTACGTCTTCGCCCAGCAGCGCGGGCTGATCGACCGGGTCCAGGACTTCCTGTCGTCCTCCCCCGGAGACCAGCGGGAGCTGTACGTGCTCGCGGAGAAGAAGATCGCCGAGGCGGCCGTGGCCAGCGACCTGCGCAGCCGCGCCGACGCCAACACCCGCGCCATGCTGGAGGGCCTGCTCAGGTCACTGGGCTTCACCAAGGTCACCGTCAGCTACGCTGGGGAGCCTTAGGCCGTGCCCGCCGTGCCCGGCGCCGTCCTAAGTACCCTCTAGGCCCCCGGACCGGGGCAGATAAGGCATCCGCCCGATGTGTCGCCCGGGGCCTTAGGACCATTCTTGAGAGTGCAGGGAAACAACAACCAAGGAGCACTCTCCATGAACGCCGAGTTCGAATACGTAGTCATGCAGAACCACGCGCGTGAGCTGCGCGAGGCCGCCGCCGAGCACCGCAGGGTCCGGCAGGCCGTCAAGGAGCAGCGCGGCGAGGGCCGCCACCGCTCCGTCTTCGCCCGCCTGCTCTCGTCATGACCGCCCCAAGCACGCCCGGCCGCAACCTCCCTCGCGGCCGGGCGCATCAGCCGCCCTGAACCCGCGCCCCGCTCTCCTGGGTTGGAGAGCGGGGCGCTCCTTTTCTCACGACATATACGGATGCGCCCTTATATGGGTGCGCCCTGCTGCTCGGACTACTCGGACACGTCCTGCGCGGGCACGCTGATGATCAGCGCGTCGCCCTGACCGCCGCCGCCGCACAGCCCGGCCGCGCCGAGACCGCCGCCCCGGCGCCTCAGCTCGTGGGCCAGCGTCAGCACCAGGCGGGCCCCCGACGCCCCGATGGGGTGACCGAGCGCGATCGCGCCGCCGTTGACGTTGACGATCTCCCTCGGCACGCCGAGCTCCTTCGCCGACTGGATGACCACGCTGGCGAACGCCTCGTTGATCTCCACCAGCGACAGGTCGCCGGGCGTGAGACCCTGCTTGCCCAGGGCGTGCTTGATGGCGTTGGCCGGCTGCGACTGCAGGGAGGCGTCCGGCCCGGCGACATTGCCGTGCCTGCCGATCTCCGCCAGCCAGGGCAGCCCCAGCTCCTCGGCCTTGGCCTTGGACATCACGACCACCGCGCACGCCCCGTCGGAGATCTGCGACGCCGACCCGGCGGTGATCGTCCCGTCGGCCGCGAACGCCGGCCGCAGCCGCGCGAGCGCCTCGACCGAGGTGTCGCCGCGCACGCCCTCGTCGTCCTTGACCACGATCGGCTCGCCCCGCCGCTGCGGGATCTCCACCGGCACGATCTCCGACTCGAACGCGCCGTTCTTGGCGGCCGCGGCGGCGAGCTGGTGCGAACGGGCCGACACCTCGTCCTGCTCCTCGCGGCCGATGCCCAGCCTGGCGTTGTGCCGCTCGGTCGACTCGCCCATGGCGCACTGGTCGAAGGCGCAGAACAGCCCGTCGTGCGCCATCGAGTCGACGACCTGCGAACCCCCGTACTTGACGCCCTTGCGCAGGCCCGGCAGCAGGTGCGGCGCGTTGGTCATCGACTCCATGCCACCGGCCACGACCACGTCGAACTCACCGGCGCGGATCAGCTGGTCGGCCAGCGCGATGGCGTCCAGCCCCGACAGGCACACCTTGTTGATCGTGATGGACGGCACGGTCATCGGGATGCCCGCCTTGACGGCCGCCTGGCGTGACGGGATCTGCCCCGCCCCCGCCTGGAGCACCTGCCCCATGATCACGTACTCCACGGCCTCCGGCGACACCCCGGCCCGCTCCAGGGCCGCCTTGATGGCGATCCCCCCGAGCTCCACGGCCGACAGCCCGGACAGGGCGCCTAGCAGCTTGCCGATTGGGGTGCGAGCTCCGGCGACGATGACGGAACCAGACATGGCGGGCCTCCTGTGCGCACGGTGGATTCTTTGACACGATACCCACGCATCGCCGGGTGTCCGCTATGGAGGTTGGCCACACATGTTCATGCGTATCGACCACATCGGGATCGCCTGTCACGACCTCGAGGAGAAGATCCGGCTGTTCGCCGAGACGTTCGAGCTGACCGTCGTGGCACGGGAGGTCAACGAGGAGCAGGGCGTCAAGGAGGCCATGCTGCACGTCGCCGACGGCGAGGGCGGGGGCTCCTACATCCAGCTGCTGGAGCCGCTCTCGCCCGATTCGCCGGTCGGGAAATTCCTGGCCAAGCGGGGTGAGGGAGTGCACCACGTGGCGTTCGGGGTTCCGGACGTCGCCGAGGCGATGGGTAAGATCGGTAACAGGGGCGTCCGGTTGCTCGACGAGCGTCCCAGGCACGGCTCGATGGGGTCGCAGATCGCGTTCCTGCACCCCAAGGATGTTGGAGGAATGCTCACGGAGTTGGTTCAGGCGACTAGGCCCTAGCTAACGCAAAAATCGTTCATTTGTAACTAGTCACGCAGAAACCTGGACGGGGCTTCGCACGCGGCAAGTGCGGAGTACGCTGGCTTTCCACCGGACGAGGAGCCTGCCGCGAGGCACAGGCTCCTGGCTCGGGTGCCCCGAACCCCCCGTCCGGCCCGTGTAGCCGTCTCGACAACCCAGGATCGAGCCTCCATGCAGTCCGACATCGACGCCCAGCTCAACAACTTCTTCGAGGATGCCCCAGCCCGCGAGTTCGACGTCGTGCTCCGCGGTTATGACCGGCACCAGGTGCACGATCATCTGAAGCAGCTCGACGCCGAGTTGCGGCAGGCCCGCGAGCAGGTCTCCGGCCTGCAGCGCGATCTGTCCGACTCCCAGCGCCAGCTCCAGGAGCAGGAGCGTCCCACCTACTCCGGTCTGGGCGCGCGCATCGAGCAGCTCTTGCGGCTGGCCGAGGAGCAGGCCACCGAGCTCGTGCAGGCGGCCAGGGCGGAGGCCAACGAGATCAAGGCCGCCGCCAAGGTGGAGGCCGCCGATCTGCGGGCCGCCGCCGAGGCCGAGGCGGCCGACAAGCGGGCGCAGGCCACTCGCGAGAGCGAGGAGATGCGCACCAGCGCCGAGCGGGATGCCGAGGAGATCCGTTCGACGGCCCGCCGGGAGGCCGACGAGCTGACCGCCACGACGGAGCGGGAGGTCGCCAAGCTGCGCGCGACCGCCGACCACGAGGTGGCGGAGAAGCGGGCCGACGCCGAGCGCGAGATCGCCAAGCTGCGCACGACCACGGAGCGGGAGGTCGCGCAGCTGCGCGCCTCGACCAAGCGTGAGCGTGACGAGGTGCTGACCACCGCCAAGCGTCAGGCCGACGAGATGCGCGCGCAGGCACAGCGCGTGCTGGAGGAGTCGGAGGCCAAGCGGGCGCAGGACGAGGCGGAGTTCGAGATCCAGCTGGCGTCGCGCCGCGAGGAGGCGGAGCGCCAGGAGGCCGAGCGCCACGCCACCACGCAGGCGGCGACGCAGAAGCTGGTCGCGGAGGCCGAGCAGCGCGCCGCGACGGCGGAGTCCCGGGCCACGAAGGCGACGCAGCAGGCCGACCAGACCCGCCGCGAGGCCGATCTGCACGCCAAGCAGCTGGTCGCCAACGCCCGTAAGAGCTCGGAGCAGATCGTCGCCGACGCCAAGAGCAGCGCCGAGACAATCGTCACCGAGGCCAAGAACGAGGCCGAGCGCACCCGCACGTCGATGCAGCGTCAGGTCGACGAGCTGACCCGGCAGCGTGACAGCATCACCAGCCACCTGGCCCAGCTGCGTCAGCTCCTGGGCGGCGCGGCCTTGCCGGGCCTGGAGCCGGAGCCCGCGGTCACCGCGGCCCCGCCGAAGCCGGCTATCGCCGCTCCGGCGCCCGACCCGGTCGAGGAGCGTCCGGCCTCGGCTCCGGTCACGGCCAAGGCGGAGACCAAGTCCGAGGACGACGCCGAGTGGTGGCAGGAGTAGCCACGACGAGCTGACATGGGCGACATGCACGGGGGCTGATCTGGCAGCCGGAGAGAGCCTGGCGACCGCGAAGGTCGCTAGGCTCTCTTTCTGTTCACGCCCCCGCCTCCGCAGGAGCCCGCCCGGTGACGACTGACGTCGAGTCCCCGAAGCCCGCCGCCGACGACAGCCCGCCGGTGCCGCCACCGCCGCCGTACGGGCTGCCGGGCAAGCCGCTGGCCCGGGGGCCGTTCCTGTTCGGGCTGGTGGGCGGGCTGGGGGTGCTGACGGCGATCGGGCTGGCGCAGATGGTCGTCAGCTCGCTGAGCACGATCATCCTGGTGATCGTGGCGATGTTCCTGGCGGTGGGGCTCAACCCGGCGGTGGAGGCGTTGCAGCGGCGCGGGATGGCCAGGCGGTGGGCGATCTCGATCGTGTTCGCGGCGGTGATCGTGGCGTTCACCCTGTTCGGCCTGGCGGTGGTGCCGCCGGTCAGCCAGCAGTTGTCCGATTTCGTCCAGGCGGTGCCGGGGTATGTCGCCGAGTTGCGGGCGCATCCGACGGTGCGGGCGCTGGAGGCCGACTATCAGATCCTGCAGCAGCTCGCCTCGTTCGTGACGGGCACGCTGGCGGCGTCGCTGGCGAGCGGGGTCGTGGGCGCGGGGCTGGTGGTGCTCGACGGGCTGTTCACGACGGTGACGCTGCTGGTGCTCATGCTCTACTTCCTGGGCTCGCTGCACACGATCAAGGCGTATCTGCTCAAGCTGGTGCCGGCGTCGCGGCGGGAGCGCACGAGCGCGATCAGCGAGCAGATTCTCGCGGGGATCGGCGGTTACGTGGCGGGCAACGTGCTCATCTCGGTGATCGCGGGCGTGATCACGTGGATCTTCCTGTCGATCGCCGGGGTCGACTACGCGCTGGCGCTGTCGTTGATCGTGGCGCTGACCGACCTGATCCCGCTGGTGGGCGCCACGATCGGGGCCGTGGTGGTGACGAGCGTGGCGTTGCTCGGCTCGGTGCCCGCCGGCATCGCGTGCGCGATCTTCTTCCTGATCTACCAGCAGGTGGAGAACTACCTGATCTACCCGCGGATCATGAAGCAGTCGGTGAACGTGACGCCGGCGGTGACGGTGATCGCCGCGCTGTTCGGCGGGGCGCTGCTGGGGATCGTGGGCGCGTTGCTGGCGATCCCGGTGGCGGCGGCGATCGCGCTGATCATTCGCGAGGTCGTGATCCCGAGGCAAGCTCGGAGCTGAGGAAGCGCTCGACCGCCGCGTTGAACGCCTCGGGCTGCTCGACGGCGGTCAGGTGGCCGGCCTTGGGGATGACCTCGACGCGGCTGTCGGGCACGGCCCTGGCCATGGCCTCGCCTTCGGGCAGCGGCGCGAGCTCGTCCTCCTCGCCGACGAGCACGAGCGTCGGCACCTTGAGCGCGCCGAGCGTGTCGAAGGAGTCGGGCCGGGCGGCCATCGCCCGCTGGGCCCAGGCGACGGCCTGGGGCGGGGCCGACTGCACGAGGCCCTTGACGCGCCCGAACACCATCGCCCTGCGCTGGCGGGTGGTGGGCCCGATGAGGGTGGGCAGCACGTCGGTGACGAGCACGTCGTTGCCGTCGGCGAGGACGGCCTGGGCGATGCGCTCGCGGTTGTCGCGGACGGGCTCGGTGTCGGGCCCGGCCTTGATGCTGGCCAGGATGACGCCGAGCAGCCGGTCGGGGTGGCGGCGGCAGAAGGCCATCGTGACGTAGCCGCCCATCGACAGTCCGCCGACCACGGCCCGGTCGATGCCTTCGGCGTCGAGCACGCGGGCGACATCGTCGGCCATCACCTCGACCGACGGCTCGTCGTCGCCGAGGCGTGATCCGCCGAAGCCGCGCAGGTCGGGGGTGATGACGCGGCAGGAGCCGGCCAGCCCTTCCCGTTGCGCCAGCCACATGGCCGACGAGAGCGGGAACGCGTGGAGCAGGACGACCGGGAGCCCGGTCCCGGCTGATCTCGTGTAGAGCTGCACTCACACAAGGTAGCCTCGTTCCCCGCGACAATCACTCCGCCCGATAGACCGATATACCGGATTTACCTGACCGGTTTACGCGGCTGTCGCGCCACCGTCGACGAACAGCACCTGTCCGGTCACGTACGCGCTGGCCGGGGCGGCGAGGAAGACGGCGGGCTGGGCCATCTCCTCGGGGGTCCCCCAGCGCCGCATCGGCACGCCCGCCACCGTGGCCTGGTTGCTGGCCTCGTCCTCCCACAGGTTGCGGTTGAGGTCGGTGGCGGTCCAGCCGGGGCACAGCGCGTTGACCCGCACCCCGGCCTGCGCCCATTCGAGCGCGAGCGTCTTGGTGAGCGCGACCAGCCCGGCCTTCGCGGCGGCGTACGGGGCCAGGAAGGGGGCGCCGAGCGCGGCGACGGAAGCGACGTTGATGACGGACCCGCTGCCGCGCCCGAGCAGGTGGGGCGCGACGGCGTGGCAGACGGCCATGGCGGAGTCGAGGTTGAGCCGCATGATCTTGTCCCAGCCCGACAGCCGCAGGTCCTTGAACTCGACGAGGAAGTTGGAGCCGCCCGCGTTGTTGACCACGACGTCGAGGTGGCCGAGCCCGTCGACGGCCCGGGTGACGGCCTCGCCGGCCGCCTCCCTGCTGGTCAGGTCGGCGGGGATGACGACGGCCCGCCGGCCGTGCGCCTCGACCTCCTTGGCGACCCCGGCCAGCGACTCGGCGTTGCGTGAGACCAGCGCCACGTCCGCGCCCGCCTCGGCGTAGGCGAGCGCGATGGCCTTGCCGATCCCCTTGGACGCCCCGGTGACCAGGGCCTTCTTACCGTCGAGGGCAAACGCGCCCATCGTGCCTCCTCGCTCGGGACCGAACAAGATTCTAGCGCGATCAGACCTCGGTCGGCAGGGGGTACGCCTCCGGCACGACGCGCCGGACGATCTCGTTCAGGACGACGCGCACGTACGGCTCGCCCACCCACAGGTGCTTGGCCCCGTCGACGCCGACGACCTCCGCCTGCGGCACCCGGGCGAAGCGCCGCCTGGCCTCCTCCGGACGCAGGTAGTCGTCGAACTCCGGCACCAGCGCCACCAGCGGCCGGCCGAACGCCGCCCAGGCGTCGAGGTCGTCGTCGGTGGCCCTGTGGAGCGGCGGGGAGAGCAGGATCGCGCCCTCCACCAGCGGGTCGTGCGCCCACTTGAGCGCCAGCTCGCTGCCGAACGACCAGCCGACCACCCACACGCGCGGCAGGTCGTGATACTCGGCGTACTCCAGCGCCGCGGCCACGTCGAACCGCTCGCCCTCGCCGCCGTCGAACGCGCCCTGGGAGGTGCCGCGCTCGGACGAGGTGCCGCGCGTGTTGAAGCGCAGCACCGCCATCCCGGCCAGGGCGGGCAGCCGGTTGGCGGCCTTCTTGTACACGTGGCTGTCCATGAACCCGCCGTGCGTGGGCAGCGGGTGCAACGTCACCAGCGTCGCCACAGGGGGCCGGTCCTCGGGCTGGGCCAGCTCGCCGACCAGGGTCAGGCCGTCACCGGTGTGCAGCTCGATCGGCTCCCGCCGGGCGGGCAGCACGCTCGCCGCGCGAATCTCCACGTCGTTCCTCTCAGTAGCGGCTGCGGCCGGGGCCGCGGTCACGTCTCTTGCGCCAGCACACCGTGTGCCAGTGGCGGCGCTCCTCGTCGCCGCCCGTCCAGTTGGGCCAGGTCACCAGGTGCGGCTGGCCGGTGCGGATCTCCTGGTCGCAGCCGGGACAGCGGTAGTTCTTGGCCGAGGAGGCGCCGCTGAGCGCGCGCACCTTCCACTCCCCGTCGGGCCACTCCTCCACCCGGTCGGTGGCGCTGGGGAAGGCGATCGGCCGGGTGGACTCCTTGCGGCGGGCGCGGCGCGGGCTCATGGCCGGGGGAAGGCGCGCACGCCGGCGGTGACGAGCTGGTCGAGCAGCGGCGCGGGGGCGTAGGCGGGCTCGCGGTACTCGGCGTAGAGGGCGCGCAGCCCGTCGCGCACCACGGCCAGGCCGATCGTCTCCAGCGTCTCGAACGGCCCCGCCGGGTAGCCGCAGCCCAGCCTCATGGCGGTGTCGATGTCGCCGATGGAGGCGTAGCCCGACTCGTACATGCGCACGGCGTCGTTGAGGTAGGGGTAGAGCAGCGCGTCGGTGACGAAGCCGGCCCGGTCGCGGCAGGCGACGGGCGTCAGCCCGATCACCTTCATCAGGTCGCGGGCGCAGCGCGCGGCCTCCGGCGAGGTGAGGATGGTGGCGGCGAGCTCGGCGACGCGGTCGCCGACGACGCGCACGCCGACGAGCTTGGCCGGGTCGCGCAGCTGGACGGCGTGCTCGATCACCGGCCGGTCGGCGGCCCGCAGGATCACGTCGGGCTCGTCGGAGGACTTGAAGCCCGCGGCGCGCAGCCGCTCGCCGATCCCGGCGGGGTCGGGCCCGTCGACGCCGAAGGTGATGACCGACGATTTCTCGGGCTCGCGGCGCATCGGCTCGTCGCCGTGGAAGCCGCGCCCGGTCTTGCGGCCGAGCAGCCGGGCGGCGACGAGCTCGCGCAGCAGCGGCGCGGGGGCGTGCCGCCGGTCGCGGGTCTCGTCGAACAGCACCCCCATCACCTCGTACGCGGTGTCGAGCCCGATGAGGTCGAGCAGCTGGAAGGGGCCCATCGGCAGCCCGGCGCCGCGGGTCATGGCGGCGTCGATGTCGTCGCGTCCCGCCACGCACTGTTCCAGCAGCACGGCGGCGTGGTTGAGGTAGGGCAGCAGGAGCCGGTTGACCACGAACCCGGCGCGGTCGCCGACGGTCACCGGGGTCTTGCCCAGCCGGGCGGCCAGCTCGGCGATCTCGGCGGGCAGCCCGTCGTCGGTCACGACGGTGCCGACGACCTCGACGAGCTTCATGACCGGTGCCGGGTTGAAGAAGTGCATGCCCACGACCCGGCCCGGCCTGCCGGTGGCGGCGGCCAGCGCGGTGACCGGGAGCGAGGAGGTGTTGGTGGCCAGCACCGTTTGCGGCTTGCAGATCCGGTCGAGGTCGCGGAACAGGCCGATCTTGTGGTCGAGGATCTCCGGGATCGCCTCGACGGCCAGGTCGGCGTCACGCAGGTCCTCGCGTGAGGTGGTCAGCGTGATCAGGCCGAGGATCCGGTCCCGGCCGGGGCCGTCGAGCCTGCCTCTGTCGACCGCCCGTTGCGTCGATCTCTCCAGGTGGCCGCGCCCCCTGGCCAGGGCGTCGGCGTCGGCCTCGACGCCGATCACCCGCAGCCCGGCCCGTGCGAACACCTCCGCGATCCCGGCCCCCATCGTGCCGAGCCCGACCACTCCCACCATTTCGAACGCCATACCTGTAGTTTTCCAGAGCCGATAGGGTTGCCAGTCATGCGGCTGGTCATCGCGCGATGCAGCGTGGATTACATCGGACGGCTCACGGCACACCTGCCGATGGCGCCGAGGCTCGTTCTCATCAAGGCTGACGGCAGCGTGTCCATTCACGCCGACGACCGCGCCTTCAAGCCGCTCAACTGGATGAATCCGCCGTGCAAGCTCAAGGAGGACGACGGCACCTGGACCGTCACCCACGGCAAGACCGGCGAGAAGCTGGTCCTGACGATGGCGGAGATCCTGCACGACTCCAGCCACGAGCTGGGCGTCGACCCTGGCCTGATCAAGGACGGCGTCGAGGCGCACCTCCAGGAGCTGCTGGCCGAGCACATCACCACGCTGGGCGAGGGCTATTCGCTGATCCGGCGCGAGTACATGACGGCCATCGGCCCCGTCGACATCCTGTGCCGTGACGGCGGCGGCGCCACGGTGGCGGTGGAGATCAAGCGCCGCGGTGAGATCGACGGCGTCGAGCAGCTCACCCGCTATCTGGAGCTGCTCAACCGCGATCCACTGCTGTCGCCGGTGCGCGGTGTGTTCGCCGCGCAGGAGATCAAGCCGCAGGCGCGGGTGCTGGCGGCCGACCGCGGCATCGACTGCGTGACGCTCGACTACGACGCCCTGCGCGGCATCGAGCCGGAGAACCCCACGCTCTTCTAGTAAGTGCTGATTTACCGGTCTATCGTGACGCCATGACGACGCTCACGTTCGACTCGCTCAACCCGGCCACCGGCGCGGTCGTCGGCAGCCATCCCAACCAGGACGCCGAGGCGGTGAGCGCGGCCGTGGCGCGGGCGGAGACGGCCGCCGCCTGGTGGGGCGGGCTGGGTCACGCCGGGCGCCGGCGGCGGCTGCTCGACGCCAAGGCGGTCGTCACCCGCCACCTGCGGGAGCTGGCCGCCCTGGTGCACGAGGAGACGGGCAAGCCGGTCGGCGACGCCACGCTGGAGATCGTGCTGGCCATCACGCACCTCGACTGGGCGGCCAGGCACGCCGAGAAGGTGCTGCGCAGGCGGCGCGTCGCGACCGGGATGATCGGCGTCAACCTGGCGGCCAGCCTCGAATATCTGCCGCTGGGCGTCGTCGGCGTGATCGGGCCGTGGAACTATCCGGTCTTCACGCCGATGGGCTCGATCGCCTACGCGCTGGCGGCGGGCAACGCGGTCGTGTTCAAGCCGAGCGAGCTCACGCCGGGCGTCGGCGTGCGGATGGCGGAGCTGGTGGCCGAGGCGGTGCCGGAGCACCCGATCTTCCAGACGGTGACCGGCCTGGGTGAGACGGGCGCGGCGCTGGCCCGTGACCCGCGGGTCAAGAAGGTCGCGTTCACCGGCTCGACGGCGACGGCCAAGCGCGTCATGGCCGCCTGCGCCGAGAACCTGACGCCGGTGGTGATCGAGTGCGGGGGCAAGGACGCGTTCATCGTCGACGCCGACGCCGACCTGGAGGCCGCCGCCGACGCGTGCCTGTGGGGCGCGCTGTCCAACGCCGGGCAGACGTGCGTGGGCGTCGAGCGGGTGTACGTGGTCGACGCGGTCTACGAGCCGTTCATGCGCGAGCTGTCGCAGCGGGCCGCCTCGGTCCGGGCGGGCGAGCACTACGGGCCGATCACCATGCCGGGCCAGCTCGACGTCATCAGGCGGCACATCGACGAGGCCGCCAAGTCGGGCACGGTGGTCACCGGCGGGCCGGACTCGGTGCGGGCGCCGTTCGTCGACCCGGTGATCGTGGCGGACGTGCCGGAGGACTCCCCCGCCGTCCGCGAGGAGACGTTCGGGCCGACGATCACCGTACGGCGCACCCGCGACGTGCACGAGGCGCTGGAGCTGGCCAACGCCTCGGCGTACGGGCTGGCGGGCACGGTGTTCTCGCGCAACAGGCGCCGGGCGATGGAGCTGGCCCGCGCGATGCGGACCGGGATGACGGCCGTCAACTCGGTCATCTCGTTCGCCGGAGTGCCCGCGCTGCCGTTCGGCGGGGTGGGAGACTCGGGGTTCGGGCGCATCCACGGCGCCGACGGGCTGCGCGAGTTCGCCCGGCCCAAGGCGGTCTCCCGTCAGCGGTTCGCGCTGCCGGGGATGAACCTGACGTCGTTCACCAGAGGCGAGCAAGAGCTTGAGCGGCTGATCAGACTTGTCACGTTCTTGCACGGCCGACGTAAGAGATAATCTTCATACTCTTTCCCTAATGCGATCATCCATCCATAATTGTGTGCTCGGGGGCCACGATCATGCGGACGGGTGGAATGTGAACCGGTCTTACCGGGGAATGTCGGCTGAGCAAAGGCTGGCGGACAGACGCGAGCGGCTGATGACAGCCGCCTACACGCTATACGCGAAACCAGGTTTCACGGTCACGACCATCGAAAGGCTGTGCTCGGAGGCGCGGATCTCCAACCGCGCCTTCTATGAATGTTTCAGCAGCCAGGAGGAACTCCTTCAGGTCCTCCACGAGCGGTGCGTGGAGGAAAGCCTGGCCGTCGTGGCCAAAGCGTTACAAGATGCGCCTAACACACTCGACGGGCGGATCAAAGCGGGGATACGGGCATATATCGAGTTCGCTACTGCCGACTGGCGCCGAGCCCGCATCATGCACGTCGAGGTGCGCCGGAGCGGCGACATCCTCTCGGCGTCCCGGCAGCGCGCCATCGACTCCTTCGCCCGCCTCGTGGAGGACGCCTCGGCCGAATTCCCGGCGGCCATCGTGGCGAATCGACGCCTGGTGGCGCTCGGCGTAATTGGGGCGCTTCAGGAGCTACTCATCGAATGGCTCCTGGCAGAGGATCCGCCCGAGATCGACGAACTGGTGGCCGTGGCCGTGCACATCTTCGGCCGGTCGCTCGGAGCGTCGTGATGATTTGATTACGCACCGTGGTTTCATGGCCGAGTGATACGCGGGATTATCGGCATTTTCCTTATAGCGACGACCACCTCCTGCGCCGGACAAGTCCGGCAAATCAGCACACCTAGCGAGCCGCCCGGGGAAAAGGCCGTCCAGAAGACGGCCACCCGGCGCGATTGGTGCGAAAGCGTGCGCTGCGGTCTCGCCGACGGCGAACGGCCACCCCAGTTCGTGGTCATCTCCTTCGACGGCGCCGGGGTGGGCAACGGCTGGTTCCGCGCCTTCCGCGAGGCCGCGGCCCGCAACCGGGCCACCCTCACGTTCTTCCTGTCCGGCGTCTACCTCCTGCCCTCCGACCACCGCCGCCTCTACCGTCCCCCCGGCCACCGGCGCGGCAGCTCCGACATCGGCTTCCAGCGGCCCGCCCGGATGCGGCTGCAGGCCCGCGAGCTGACCGCCGCCTGGAACGCCGGCCACGAGATCGGCACCCACTTCAACGGCCACTTCTGCGGCAGCCGCGGCGTCAACTCCTGGTCGGCCGCCGACTGGCGCAGCGAGATCCGCCAGTTCCACCGCTTCGTCACCGACTGGCGGCGCAACTCCGGCCTGACGCACCTGCCCGACCTGCCGTTCCGGGTCCGTGACGCCGTCCGCGGCGGCCGTACCCCCTGCCTGCAAGGTGACCGGCAGGCGATGTTCCGGGCCTTCCGCTCGTACGGGTGGCGTTACGACGCGTCGGGCACCGGCGTGGCGGCCTGGCCGCGCAAGCGGGCGGGCCTGTGGCAGTTCCCGCTGCCGGGCATCGACGTGGGCGGCCGGCAGGTGCTCGCCATGGACTACAACCTCTACGCGGTGCAGAGCGGCGCCAGGCCCGGCCCGCGGCGGCTACGGGACCGCTGGGAGCGGCAGGCGGGCCGCGCCTACGAGCGCGCCGTGGAGCGCTCGCTGCGCACCGACCGGGCCCCGGTGTTCATCGGCCACCACTTCGCGAGCTGGAACGGCGGCATCTACCAGCGGGCGCTGCTCGGGCTGATGGACCGGGTCTGCACCCGGCACGAGGTGCGCTGCGTGTCGTTCGAGCAGCTCGCCGACTGGCTGGACGCCCAGACGCCGGCCACGCTGGCCAGGCTGCGGGGCAGGACCTGAAGGGAGCGGGCGGCGGCTGATCGCCACCCGGTCCGATATGTGTCGCTCAGGCCACCGCGGCGTGCGTCACCTCGACGTGGAGCACCCGATTCAGCCGGGTCACCGCAAGTATCCGCATGATCCGCGGGGGCACCCCCCGAAGGACGAGGCGGCGTTGCGCGCTCAGCGCGAGCCGATGCGTGCCCACGAGCACTCCGAGACCGGTGGCGTCGATCATCTCCAGCTTGGAGAGGTCGAGGATCAGGTCGCCCTCGCCGGAGTCGACGGCCTCGTGCAGCATCGTCCGCACGCCCGCCGACGTCCCCGCGTCGAGCCGCTGACCGGTCCGCACCACCTGTGCCTTCGGATTGCCCCGGACGCGCATGCCACCTCCTCAGAACAACGTGCGCCGGGGCGAACCCCGACACCTTCCCACTACCCAGCAATCGGCAACGACACGACCGCTCGCAGCAGAAAGTGCCCGTCGTCGACCGGACCGGCCGTCAGCGTGCCCCGCACGGCGCCCACCCGCTCGGCCAGCCCCGAAAGCCCGCTGCCCAGCTCGTCGCCGCTGCGGCCGGTCGCCCCGTCGTTGCGGACCCGCACCTCCGCCTCCTCGTCGGTGAACCGGATGAGGATGTCGCAGAAGGTGGCCGTGCTGTGCTTGAGCACGTTGGTCACCGCCTCGCGGACGACGTAGGCGAACACCGGCGCCACGCCTTCGGGCAGCTCGCGGTGGGGCAGGCGCGTCTCGCAGCGCACCCCCGCCGCTTCCAGGACCCCTTTCACGCTATTCAGCTCCGCGCCCAAGTCAAGCTCGCGGTAGCCGCGCACGGCCTGCCGCAGCTCCTTCAGCGCCTTCCTGGTGAGCGCGTGGACCTCGGTCATCTCCGCCTTGGCCGCCCCGGTGTCGGCGTCGGCCAGGCGCACCGCCAGCTCGGTCTTGACCGCGATGGCCGAGAGCTGGTGGCCGACCAGGTCGTGCAGGTCGCGGGAGAAGCGCAGCCGCTCCTCGGCGAGCGCGAGCCGCGTGTGCGCCTCCTTGCCCTCGCTGGCCTGGACGGCGAGCTGCCAGATCCACATCCACACCCGGTTCGTCCACGGGAACGACACGCAGAACAGCCCGTAGATGAAGACCAGGTACGCCACGACGGGGCCGGCGGTCACGTCACGCAGGAGCAGGACGTCCGGGTCCAGCAGGTAGTTGCCCAGGCCCAGCAGCACCCCGGCGGCCATCGTGCCCACCGCCATGACCGTGGCGGTGCGGACCCGTACGCCGATCGCCGCCACCGACAGCCAGGCCGCCAGCGTGAATCCCCAGCTCATCGGGTCGGCCCCGCCGGCGCTCGCGGTCACCAGCGCGAGCGCCCCGGCGATCGTGACCTCCCGCCGGGCGTAGCGGTCGCGCAGCACGGCCGAGACGGCCCGGTGGTAGTACCAGGTGAACGCCGTCACCGCGATCAGCCCGGGCACGACGCGCTGCCAGTGGACGTCCTCGGCGTGCAGGAACAGCCGCCCGATGATGAACAGCCACAGCATCACCACGATGGAGGCCATCATGTGCAGCGTGTGGCGCCGTGCCCGATCGATCGGATTCATCACTTGGCGCGCAGCACTTCACCCAGCTTGACCCGGGCGCCGGTCCGCAGCACGGCCCGCTCGTACACCTTGGCCCCGAAGGACAGCGTGGCGAGCACGGCGACGATCATCAGCGCGGCCGAGGCCCCGACCTCCCACAGCGGCACCTCGGTGGCGGCCATCCGCACCGGCATCACCATGGAGGAGAACGGCGGGACGAACGACACGATCGTGGCCAGCGTGCCGGTCGGGTCGCTGGTGGCGTAGAAGGCCACGAAGTAGGCGGCCATGATGAGCATGGTCAGCGGCGACATCACGTTGCCGACCTCCTCCTGGCGGGAGACCAGCGAGGCCAGGGCGGCGGCGAGCGTGGCGAAGAAGGCGTAGCCGAGCACGAACCAGACCAGCACGCCCGCCACGATGCCCGCCATGCCCGGCGGGAAGTCGGCGGCGAAGCCGGAGGCGAACGAGGCGGCGAGGCCGACCACGAGGATCGTGCCCAGGTTGATCAGGCCGAGCACGCCCAGCCCGATGATCTTGCCGCCGAGGAGCTGCCACGGCCGGATCGAGCTGAGCAGGATCTCCACGATCCGGCTGCCCTTCTCCTCGACCACGCCCATGGCGACCATCATGGTCTGTCCGATGATCAACATGAAGAGCACCAGCACGAGCACCACGGCGATTCCGGTGCGGGCGGCCTCGTAGCGGGTGTCGGCGCCGACCGACTGCATCTGCAGCGGCGGGATCGACACCCCGGCCGCGCCCAGCTTGACCTCGCGGTTCGTGCTCTGCATGAGCACGCCGAGCTCGGTCTCGATCTCGCCGTCGGTGATGACCTTGACGCCGTCGATGAGCGCGGCGTCCACGTCGCCGGCGAGCACCGCCTCCTTGGCCGCCTCCTCGTCCGGGAACGCACGCCACTCGAACGTGGCGTCGGGCGCCGCCTGCGCCAGCGGGAGCTGCTGGGAGTTGACCGTGCCCACGGTGTAGGAGTCGGGGCGGTCGAGCAGCTTGGGGGCGAAGGCCAGCGCGCCGACCAGCACCGCGGTGATCAGCAGGCTGATCTTGAAGGCCCGCGTCCTGACCTGGGTGCCGATCTCGCGCCTGGCCACCAGCATCATGCCGTTCACGCCACGGCCTCCTTGAAGATCTCGGTGAGGGTCGGCTGCTCGACGCCGAAGTGCTCCACGTGCCCGGCCTTGAGTGCGCGGCGCAGGATCTCCTGGTCGTCGCCGCCGGCGACGAGCAGGGTGTGGCGGTCGCCGGTCACGCTGAGCTCGCCCGGCAGGCCGTCGGCCCAGCCCGGCGTCGCGCCGCGCACCACGACCCGCAGGGTGCCGCCCTCGGCGGCGCGCAGGTCGCCGACCGTGCCGCTGGCCACCATCCGGCCGGCCGACACGATGCCGACCGAGTCGCACAGCCGCTCGACCAGTTCGAGCTGGTGACTGGAGAAGATGACGGGGACGCCGCCGCGGCAGCGCTCCTGGAGGGCCGTGGCCAGCGTCTCGACCGCGATCGGGTCGAGCCCGGAGAACGGCTCGTCGAGGATCAGCACCTCGGGGTCGTGCACCAGCGCGACGGCGAGCTGCACGCGCTGCTGGTTGCCCAGCGACAGCGACTCCACCGAGTCGTTCCTGCGCTCGGTCAGGCCCAGCCGCTCCAGCAGGTCGTCGGTGGACTTCTTGGCCGCCGGCGCGCTCAGGCCGTGGAGCTGGCCGAAGTACTCGATCTGCTCGCCGGCGCGCATCTTCTGGTAGAGGCCGCGCTCCTCCGGCATGTAGCCGAACCGCTGCCGCTCGCCGTAGCCCAGCGGCTTGCCCTGCCAGCTGACCGAACCGGAGTCGGCCTTCAAAACCCCCATGACGATCCGCATCGTCGTCGTCTTGCCGGCGCCGTTCGCGCCGACGAACCCGAACATCTCCCCCGGCCGGACCGTGAAGCCGATCCCGTCCAGGGCGAGCTTACCCTCGGTCGCCCCGGGGGCCGCGGCGAAGCGCTTGCGCAGTTCGCTGATCTCGAGCATCAGGTTCTCTCCTTCGTCATGCACCAATCGTCCCGTAACAGGCGTTCGCCCTGGTAGGTGCTGAAATCAGGAGCCTGGCATGCGCTACGCGTCCGTTCCGGATGACATTTGTCATTACGCTGGGCTCATGACGCGCGCAGACAAGGACAAGCCGGTCGTCCTCTCCCGCATCTACACCCGCACCGGAGACGACGGCACGACATCGCTCAGCGACATGAGCCGCACGTCCAAGACCGATCCGCGACTGGCCGCCTACGCGGACGTGGAAGAGGCCAACGCCCACCTCGGGCTGGCCCTCGCGCACGGCAGCCTGCCCGCCGACCTCGTGGAAGTGCTGGTACGGGTCCAGAACGAGCTGTTCGACCTCGGCGCCGACCTCGCCACCCCGGTCACGGCCGACCCCGAGTTCCCGCCGCTGCGCGTCGAGCAGTCCTACATCGACCGGCTCGAAGAGCAGTGCGACCACTTCAACGCCCGGCTCAAGCCGCTGCGCAGCTTCATCCTGCCCGGCGGCGACCCCGCCACCGCGAGCCTGCACGTCGCCCGCGTCACCGTACGCCGGGCCGAACGCACCACATGGGCGGCCCTGCACACCCACGACGACATGAACCCGCTGACCGCCACTTACCTCAACCGGCTGTCGGACCTGCTGTTCATCCTGTGCCGGATCGCCCACGCGGGCGACGAGATCCTCTGGAAGCCCGGCGGCACCCGCTGATCAGGCCCGCTGATCAGGCCCACTGATCAGGCCCACTGATCAGGCGACGTCCAGGTAGGCGCTCGGCGGCGCCGACTCCAGCCAGGCCAGGAAACCGGTCAGCGCGTCGGCGCTCATCGCCAGCGACAGGTCACGGGTGGAGCCGGAGCAGTCGACCGCGTACAGGCCGCCGTCGATCTCCCTGCGCTGGGAAACGACGAGGCCGCGCCTCGCGATCGCGTGGCGCGGCCTCAGTCGCACACCCATGAGCGGAATCCAGTGGAGCTCTCCGTCGGCGTAGCGCGCTACGCCGCTCTGCCAGGCCCCCTGCCCGACACGCAGCCGACAGGGTACGCTCCCCCGGCGCGCAAGCATGAAGTAACGCACGACCGCCAGAGCGGCGGCAAGCAGCGCACAGATCACCAAAGTCTCGACCATGCCTGCCGCCCCCTAGCGCTCGTAATATCAGACCTCTTCGCCCGCCGCGCGCAGCCGGGCCCTGGCCCGCTTCGCCTCGATGGCCGCGTCAGCGTCCTCCTGGTTGGCCTCGATCGAGGCCTGGGCCCGGTCGAGAGCGTCACGGGCAGCCGCGACGTCGACCTCGGAACCGAGCTCGGCCACCTCGGCGAGCACGGAGACCTCGTCGTCGGCCACGGAGATGAAACCGCCGTGGACCGCGGCGACCAGGTCGTCCTGGCCCTCCCGCTTCACCTTCAGCACGCCGCCCTCGACGAGGACGCCGAGCACGGGTGCGTGTTGCGGCATAATACCGATCTCGCCGTCCACGGTCTTGGCAATCACCATGTCGGCCTCGCCCGACCAGATCTCACGCTCGGGTGAGACAACCCCTACGCGTAGCTTCGCCACTTGTGTAGGTTCCTTTCCGATCAGGTGGTGGCCCGGCCGCAACCGCGCCACCACCGGTAGGGCGGCTTAGCGACGCTCGAGTTCCTTGGCCTTGGCCACGGCCTGCTCGATGCCGCCGACCATGAAGAACGCCTGCTCGGGCAGGTGGTCGTACTCACCCGCGCAGAGGCCCTTGAAGGAGGCGATGGTCTCGTCCAGCGGCACGGTCTCGCCCGGCTGGCCGGTGAAGGCCTCGGCCGCGTACATCGGGTGCGACAGGAAGCGCTCGATGCGGCGGGCCCGCTGGACGGTGACCTTGTCCTCCTCGGAGAGCTCGTCGATACCGAGGATGGCGATGATGTCCTGGAGCTCGCGGTACTTCTGCAGGATCCGCTTGGTCTCCTGGGCCACCCGGTAGTGCTCCTCGCCGACGATCTGCGGGTCGAGGATCCGGGACGAGGAGTCGAGCGGGTCCACCGCGGGGTAGATGCCCTTCTCCGAGATCGGCCGCGAAAGCACGGTCTGCGCGTCGAGGTGCGCGAACGCGTTGTGCGGGGCCGGGTCGGTGATGTCGTCGGCGGGCACGTAGATCGCCTGCATGGAGGTGATCGAGTGACCGCGCGTCGAGGTGATGCGCTCCTGGAGCACACCCATCTCGTCGGCCAGCGTCGGCTGGTAGCCCACCGCGGACGGCATACGGCCGAGCAGCGTGGACACCTCGGAACCGGCCTGCGTGAAGCGGAAGATGTTGTCGATGAACAGGAGCACGTCCTGTCCCTGAACATCGCGGAAGTACTCCGCCATGGTCAGCGCCGACAGCGCCACCCGCAGACGGGTGCCCGGCGGCTCGTCCATCTGACCGAAGACGAGCGCGGTGTCCTTGAGGACGTCCGCCTCCTCCATCTCCAGCCAGAGGTCGTTGCCCTCACGGGTGCGCTCACCCACGCCGGCGAAGCACGAGGTGCCACCGAAGTTACGGGCGACGCGGCGGATCATCTCCTGGATGAGAACGGTCTTGCCGACGCCCGCGCCGCCGAACAGACCGATCTTGCCACCCTGCACGTACGGGGTGAGCAGGTCGATGACCTTGATGCCGGTGACCAGCAGCTCCGTGCGGGACTCGAGCTGGTCGAAGGCCGGCGACGGACGGTGGATGCCCCACCGCTCCTCGATCTTGAGCGAGGAGGTCGGCACGTCGAGCGTCTCGCCCAGCGCGTTCCACACGTGGCCCTTGACGACGTCGCCGACGGGCACCGAGATCGGCGCGCCGGTGTCGAGCACCGCCTGGCCGCGGACCATGCCGTCGGTCGGCTGCATCGAGATGGCCCGGACGAGGTTGTCACCCAGGTGCTGGGCGACCTCGAGGGTCAGGGTCTTGGTCTCGCCGCCGAGGGTCACCTCGACCTTGAGCGCGTTGTAGATCTCGGGCATCCCCTCGACGGGGAACTCCACGTCAACGACGGCGCCGGTGACGCGGGCCACGCGGCCAGTGCCGGCCGCGGGGGTTTCTACAGTTTCAACAGCCTCTGCAGTCATTTCACTCTTTCCCCGCTGCGGCGTCAGCGAGCGCGTTGGCGCCACCGACGATCTCGCTGATTTCCTGGGTGATCTCGGCCTGACGAGCCTGGTTCATCTGCTGGGTCAGCATCCGCATCAGCTCGTTGGCGTTGTCGGTGGCCGACTTCATCGCGCGCCGCCGCGCGGCCTCTTCGGAGGCCGCCGACTGCAGCAGCGCGGTGAAGATGCGCGACTCCACATAACGCGGCAGCAGCGTCTCCAGCACGTCGCCCGCCGTGGGCTCGAACTCGAAGTACGGCGGGATCGTGGTGGACTCCGTCGCCTCGGTCTCCTCGACCTCCAGCGGCAGGATCCGCCTGACCACGACGTTCTGCGTCAGCATCGAGACGAACTCGGTCGAGACGATGTGGATCTCGTCGATCCCGTTGTCGTCCTTGAAGGAGTCGATCAGCGTGTTGGCGATCTCCTTGGCGTCGGCGTAAGCCGGGTTCCTGGAGAAACCGACCCACTGCCCGCCCATCTCCCGCTGGCGGAAGGAGTGCCAGGTGACACCCTTGCGCCCGGTGACGAACGGGACGACGCTGAGGCCGCGGCCCTCCAGCAGCCCGCGCAGGGCCTCGGCCTCGCGCAGGACGTTGGCGTTGAAGCCGCCACAGAACCCGCTGTCGCTGGTGACGATGAGGACGCCCGCCTTGGCGGGGTTCTCCTTCGCCACGGTCAGCGGATGGTCGACGCTGGCCGCGTTGCTGACGACGCCGGTGACGGCGCGAGTGATCTCACGCTCGTACGGCAGCGCCGCCTGCATCCGCATCTGCGCCTTCACGATCCGCGAAGAGGCGATGAGCTCCTGGGCGCGCGTGATCTTCGCGGTCGACTTGACCGAGCTGATCCGCCGCCGCAGCAGCCTTAGCTGGGCACCCATGTCCTACTTCTCCGCCGCCGGACGGACGACCTTCTTGATCTTCTCCTGGCCGACCTCGTCGGCACCGAGCGGCGCCACCGGCTCGTCCTTGACCAGCAGCTCACCCGAGGAGGTGGTGAAGCCCTTCTTGAACTCCACGATCGCGTCCTTGAGCACGGTCACCGCGTCGTCGGACAGCTCGTTGGTCTCCCGGATGCCGTCGAAGACACCCTTGTGGGAGGAGCCGAGGTAGTCGAGGAACTCACCCTCGAAGCGGCGCACGTCCTCGACCGGCACCTCGTCGAGCTCACCGGTGGTGCCGGCCCACACCGACACGACCTGCTTCTCGACCGGGAACGGCGAGTACTGCGGCTGCTTGAGCAGCTCGACCAGGCGCTGACCGCGGTCGAGCTGGGCCCGGGATGCGGCGTCCAGGTCGGAGGCGAAGGCCGCGAACGCCTCCAGGTCGCGGTACTGCGACAGGGAGAGCTTGAGCGTGCCGGCCACCTTGCGCATGGCCTTGACCTGCGCCGAACCACCGACTCGGGAGACGGAGATACCGACGTTGATCGCGGGACGGACACCCGCGTTGAACAGGTCGGTCTCCAGGAAGCACTGGCCGTCGGTGATGGAGATGACGTTGGTCGGGATGAACGCCGAGACGTCGTTGCCCTTCGTCTCGATGATCGGCAGACCGGTCATCGAGCCGCCGCCCATGTCGTTGGAGAGCTTCGCGCAGCGCTCCAGCAGGCGGGAGTGGAGGTAGAACACGTCGCCGGGGAAGGCCTCACGGCCCGGCGGGCGACGCAGCAGCAGGGACACGGCGCGGTAGGCGTCGGCCTGCTTGGTCAGGTCGTCGAAGACGATGAGAACGTGCTTGCCCTGGTACATCCAGTGCTGGCCGATGGCCGAGCCGGTGTAGGGGGCGAGGTACTTGTAGCCGGCCGGGTCGGAGGCGGGGGCGGCGACGATGGTCGTGTACTCGAGCGCGCCGGCCTCCTCCAGCCGCGCCTTGACCTGCGCGATGGTCGAGCCCTTCTGGCCGACGG
Organism: Nonomuraea sp. NPDC049725; assembly: GCF_040674795.1. Lineage (NCBI taxonomy): Bacteria > Bacillati > Actinomycetota > Actinomycetes > Streptosporangiales > Streptosporangiaceae > Nonomuraea > Nonomuraea sp. NPDC049725. The sequence continues at coordinate 46,752 of NZ_JBFANJ010000014.1, forward strand.
CGACGTAGACGCAGCGGACCTGCTTCTCCGGGTCGCCCGACAGCCAGCCCTCGCGCTGGTTGAGGATGGTGTCGACCGCGATCGCGGTCTTACCGGTGCCACGGTCGCCGATGATCAGCTGACGCTGGCCGCGGCCGATCGGCGTCATGGCGTCGATGGCCTTGATGCCGGTCTGCAGCGGCTGCTTCACCGGCTGCCGCTGGACGACCGACGGGGCCTGGAGCTCAAGGGCGCGCAGGCCCTCGGACTCGATGGCGCCCTTGCCGTCCAGGGGGTTGCCCAGGGGGTCGACCACGCGGCCGAGGAAGGCGTCACCGACGGGCACGGACAGGACCTCGCCCGTCCGGCGGACCGTCTGGCCCTCCTCGATGCCGCTGAACTCGCCCAGGACCACGGCACCGATCTCACGGGTGTCGAGGTTCAGTGCCAGGCCGCGCGTGCCGTTCTCGAACTCGAGCAGCTCGTTCGCCATCGCCGAGGGAAGGCCGGAGACATGGGCGATGCCGTCGCCGGCGTCGACGACGGTCCCGATCTCCTCGCGCGCGGCGCCTTCCGGTTCGTACGCCTGGACGAAGCGCTCAAGCGCGTCCCGGATCTCGTCCGGCCGGATCGTAAGCTCCGCCATCTCTACTCTGTCTCCCTCTTCGCCTAGCCGGCCAACCGGCGGCGGACTTCTTCGATTCGTCCCACGATTGTGGTGTCGATGATCTCGTCGCCGATGCGGACCGAGAACCCACCGAGCACTCGCTTGTCCACCTCGACATTCAGGTGCACGTCTCGGCCGTAGGAGGAGCGCAGCCAGGCGGCGAGCCGCTGCTTCTGCGTCTCCGTCAGCTCGACGGCACTGCGCACGACCGCCACGAGACGCTGGCGCTGCTCGGCCACAAGGCGGCCGAACTCCTCCAGCCCCGTCTCCAGGCTACGTCCTCGCGGATGCACTGCCACCTGCGCGATGAGCCGCTGGGTGGTCGGTGCTGCCTTGCCGCCGAGCAGACCCGCGAGCAGCTCGCGCTTGCCCGCCTCGGGGGCGGCGGCATCGGCGAGCGCCCGGCGCAGGTCCGGGTTGGCGGCGACGATGCGGCCGAAGCGGAAGAGCTCGTCCTCCACCTCGTCCAGCTTGCGCTGACCCTCCGCCTCGGCGGCGGCGGCGACCACGCCCAGGCGCTCCAGCACGTCGGCCAGGTCGCCGGCACGCGACCACCTGGCCGAGACGGCGGCCTCGGTCGTGGCGACCGTGGCCTCGCTGACCTTGCCCTGGAGCAGCGCGCGGGCCGTGGCGGCCTTCTGCTCGCCGGCCCGGGACTGGTCGGACAGGGCGCGACGCAGGCCGTGCTCGCGGTCGAGCAGATCCGCGACAGCGAACAGCTCGTCGGAGAGCGCGCCGAGGTCGGCACTACCGGCGACCGCGTTGAAGCGCTCCTCGACCTCTGCCAGCGAAGTCCTGCTCAAGCCCCTCATTAACGCACCGCCTGCGCGTTGGAGCTCTCCAGCTCGTCGAGGAACCGGTCGACGATGCGGCTCTGCCGCGACTCGTCCTCCAGGGACTCGCCGACGATGCGGCCGGCGAGCTCGGTCGACAGGCGACCGACCTCGTTGCGGAGCTGGGCGAACGCCGCCTGCCGGTCGGCCTCGATCTGGGCGTGCGCCGCCTCGACGAGACGGCGGGCCTCGGCCTGCGCCTCCTCGCGGAGCTCAGCCTTGATCTGCGCGGCCTGCTCGCGAGCCTCCTCGCGCAGCCGGGCCGCGTCACGCCTGGCCTCTTCGAGCTGCTCGGCGTACTGCTGCTGCAGGACCTGGGCCTGGGCCTGGGCTTCTTCCGCCCTCTTGATGCCGCCTTCGATGGCGTCGGTGCGCTCGGCCAGCGTCTTCTGCACACGCGGGACGAGGATCTTTCCGACGACCAGGACGACGACGAAGAACGCGAAGACGCCGACGACGAGCTCGTAAGTGTGCGGCATGAGAGGGTTGGCGCCCTCCTCCGCAACGATGAGCTTAGCTGCCGTGATCATGGTTGCAGCCTTTCGTCAGAGGGGATGATCAGGCGATGCCCTGGAAAATGAACGGGGCGACCAGACCGATCAGGGCGAGGGCCTCGGTGAGGACGAAGCCGAGGAGCATGTTCTGGCGGATCAGGCCGTAGGCCTCGGGCTGACGCGCGATGGCCTGCACGCCCTGACCGAAGATGATGCCGACGCCGATGCCGGGGCCGATGGCGGCGAGACCGTAACCGATGGCGGTGACGTTGCCGGAGACCTCAGCGAGAACGCTCATTGCTGTTTTCCTTTACTGGACGGCCGGTGATTCGGAATTTCACCGGTCTGGACTAATCCGGTCTGTGGTTCTCAGTGATCCGCGTGCAGCGAGCTGCCGATGTACATCGCGGCCAGCATCGCGAACAGGAACGCCTGCAGGTACATGATGAACATCTCCAGGCCCGTGAGCAGGATGGTCATCACCACCCCGATGACGCCGATGGGGGCGCCGAGCGGGGTCAGCTTCTCGAAGAGGAACCAGAAGCCCACCATGCTGAAGAAGGCCAGCAGCATGTGGCCCGCGAACATGTTGGCGAACAGTCGCACCGCGTGCGTGAAGGGCGCGATGATCATGTTCGACAGGAACTCGATCGGGGCCAGCAGGAAGTAGATCGGCTTCGGCAGTCCCGGCGGGAACATCATGTTCTTGAAGTAGCCGATGCCGCCCTGGTGCTTGATGCCCAGGTAGATCTTGAGGATGTAGATGGTTGCCGCGAGCACGATCGGGAAGGCGATGTGCGAGGCGACCGGGAACTGGAGGACCGGGACGACGCCCAGGAGGTTCCAGACCAGCACCAGGAAGAAGATCGAGACCAGCAGGCCCATCCACCGGTCGGCGTCCTTGCCCAGGAAGGGCCGGGCGACCTGGTCGCGGACGAACATGTAGCCGAGCTCGACGACGTTCTGCATGCCCCGGGGCACCAGCTTCGGGCTGGCGAAGGCCGCCCAGCAGATGCCGATCACCAGGACCGAGCTGAAAAGGGCGAGGAGCACCGGCTTGGTGAACCATTCGACCCCGGGAATGATCGGGGGCAGAGTGAACAGCTCGTCAGGCGTAGGCGCCCCGAACTCTCCCGGAGGTGCTAGGACCGTCAGCGCACTCACGCGGCGTTCCCTTCAACGTCGTAGTGGATCACAGAAGTTTCCTCGGAGATGCGGTCGCGCCGTACGGCTAGCGACCGTGTCTCCGGTAGACCGCGTAGCCGGCGAGCGAGACCCCCAGGACGATGCCTATGGGGAAGAACGCGGACATGTCGAGCCAGCGGTCCAACAGCCACCCGAGTCCGCCGTAGACTGCCATCCCGGCGAGGAGGTAGCTGGGGACCGACCACATGGCGTCGGAGAAGTCCCGACCGTCGGTTTCCGGTCGGCGTTCCTGTTGGCTCATCGCGGCCCTGACGATAGCAGGCGAGCAGAGGACTAGTCATATCGGACCCCGCGTTTTACCAGGCTCATCAGTCGCCCTGCCCGGGGACCTTGGCGTCGGGGTCGACGTAGAGCATCTTCGTCTTCATGAAGGCGCGGACTTCGAAGGCGGTCCAGACGACGGTGCCGGCCACGACGGTCCAGGCGAACGCCTGCGTGTTCCACAGCGTGGTGTCACGGAAAGTGACCAGCATCACCATGATGACGATGACTTTGACGAGGTAGCTGACCATCGCGGCGATGGCCATCATCTGCGGAGAGACGCGCGCCGCGTAGGCGACGGCCACCACGCTGATGCTGAAGAAGACGCCGACGAGCAGAACGCCGAGCAGTGCGCCGAGGGCGCCGCCGCCGCCCGCCACCAGAAGGCTCACGACCACGGCCACCGCCCCTACCCCGAGGGTGGGAATCGCGGCGCTTTTGAGTACGCGCACGTCGTTGGCCTGCATCGGAGCTCCATCAACGAGTTATCAAGCGAGCGTTTGCTACCCCCAGAACATTCGCGTTTGGGGGTCCCTGCTCGTGAAAGATATCACAAGCTCACGGAAGACCGCTTTTACCTGTGGTTTCTAGTTCACGATCATGAACGGCCCGGGTAGACCGGAATGACCGGGTTACGCTCCGCGCTCGCCCGGTCCTGCTGCGACGGGCCAGCCTCCGGCGGCATCCGCCGCCTGACCTCGGACTCCGGCACGATCGGCGGCATCGGGCCGGTGGGCGGGCCGTCGTCGTCATGGTTTCCGCCGGCCCTGCGCGCGCCGCCCCGGCCCCGCCACCGGGGCGCGGCCATCAGCAGCACCAGCACCGCCAGCGCCACCACGATCACGATCGGGAACAGCAGCACCGGCACACCCCACGTGGCCATCGCCACGATGCCGAACGCGAACACGAACGCCCACGCGTACATGATCAGCACCGAACGCCGGTGCGAGTGGCCGATGTCCATCAGCCGGTGGTGCAGGTGACCGCGGTCGGGCGCGAACGGCGACATGCCGTGAGAGGTGCGCCGCACGACGGCGGTGATCAGGTCGATCAGCGGCAGGACCAGCACGCCCGCCGGGACCAGCAGCGGCAGCAGCACGCCGAAGCGGTTGATGCCCTCGATGACCGACGGGTCGACCGGCGTCACGGTGACGATCGACGACGCCAGCACCAGGCCGATCAGCATCGCCCCGGTGTCGCCCATGAAGATCTTGGCCGGATGGAAGTTGTGCGGCAGAAAACCCAGGCAGGTGCCGATGAGGACGGCGGCGATCGCCGCGGTCGTCGTGATGCGGTCACCCGAGATGCTCTGCGCGAGAAAGATCGAATAGGCCCAGGTGGCCATGCCCGCGATGCACACGATCCCGGCCGCCAGCCCGTCGAGCCCGTCGACGAAGTTGACCGCGTTGATCGCCACCACCACGACGAGGATCGTGATGATCGTGCTCAGCGTGTAGTCGAGGCTGGTGGAGCCGCCCCAGTCCTTCGGCAGCGGGATGTAGGTCAGCCGCAGGCCGAAGGCGACCAGCACCCCGGCCGCCGCGATCTGGCCGGCCAGCTTGATGAAGGGGTCCATGCCCCACCAGTCGTCCAGGAAGCCCGTCACCGTGATCAGGCCGCCAGCCACGATGAGCGCCAGCACCGGCTGGCCCTCCGCGACGCCCAGCGCCCGGCCCGTGTTGGCCAGCTCGCTCGCGATCAGCAGGCCCGCGACCAGCCCGCCGTACATCGCCAGCCCGCCCAGCCTGGGCGTCGGCGTGGTGTGCACGTCACGTTCGCGAATCTCCGGCGCCGCCCCGATGCGGATGGCGAAGCGGCGCACCAGCGGGACGAGCAGATACGTCACCGCGGCCGCGACGAGTGCCATGAACAGATATTCGCGCACGGACCTAGTTTCCCGGATGCTCCGGCCGGCTGTGACCGGAAAACGACACAGACCAGCTTAATATTCGCTGAGATATGGCCGATGTATGGCGACGAGAGCGGCCACCCTTTCCCGGACCTCCGCCGCCGCACCAGGCTCTCGCACCACCCGCGCGACCAGCGACCCGATCTCCTTCAATTCCTGGAGCCCCATCCCCTGCGTCGTCACGCACGGCGTGCCCACCCTGATCCCCGACGTCACGGCGGGCGGCTCCGGGTCGTACGGGATCGCGTTGCGGTTGAGCGTGATGCCGGCCGCCGCGCACCTGCGCTCCGCCTCCGCGCCGGAAACCCCCAGCTCACGCAGGTCGATAAGGGCCAGATGCGTGTCGGTGCCGCCCGACACCGGGCGCATCCCCTCCGCCGCCAGCGTGTCGCACAGCGCCCGCGCGTTGGCCACCACCTGCCGCGCGTAGCCGGCGAACTCCGGCCGCAACGCCTCCCCGAACGCCACCGCCTTCGCCGCCACCGCGTGCATCAGCGGCCCGCCCTGGATGAACGGGAACACCGCCCGGTCGATCCGCGCCGCCAGCTCCTCCGTGCACAGGATCCCGCCGCCGCGCGGCCCGCGCAGCGCCTTGTGCGTGGTGAACGTGACCACGTCCGCGTACGGCACCGCCGACGGGATCGCCCCGCCCGCCATCAGCCCGATCGGGTGCGCCATGTCCGCCAGCAGCCACGCGCCCACCTCGTCCGCGATGCCGCGGAACACGCCGTAGTCGATCAGCCTCGGGTACGCCGTCGCCCCGCACACGATCAGCTTCGGCCGGTGCCGCAACGCCAGGTCACGCACCTCGTCGTAGTCGATGAGCTCGGTGTCACGGCGCACCCCGTAGGAGGCCACGTCGAACCAGCGGCCCGAGAAGTTCACCCGCGAGCCGTGCGTCAGATGGCCGCCGTGCGGCAGCGCCATCGCCAGCATCGTGTCGCCCGGCTGCAACAGCGCCGCGTACGCGGCCAGGTTCGCCGACGCGCCCGAATGCGGCTGCACGTTCGCGTGCTCCGCGCCGAACAGCTCACGCGCCCGGTCGATCGCCAGCCGCTCCGCCCGGTCCACCACCTCGCAGCCGCCGTAGTAGCGCCGCCCCGGGTAGCCCTCCGCGTACTTGTTGCTCAACGTCGAGCCCAGCGCCGCCAGCACCGCGGGCGAGGTGAAGTTCTCGCTCGCGATCAGCTGCAGGCCGCCGCGCACCCGCGCCATCTCGTCGAGAAGCACCTGCGCGACCTCGGGATCCTGCTCCCGCAGCCGCCCGAAGTCGGGCCCGTAGTCGGGTGTCGCACCCATGATCCCACTGTACGACCGAGTGTCCGGATTTCCCACTTCCCCGGCTCAGGAGAACGCGTGCGGCGCGCCGATCGGGCTCGGGATCCAGCGCGGCGTGTCGGCCGCCTCGTCGCTGATCGACGTCAGCACCGCCTGCCGGTAGAGCGCCAGCCTCGACCGCCACTCGCCGATGTCCTCCACATACCGGCCGCCCACCGGCGCGTCCCACGTCTGCGGGCTCCTGGCCAGCTGGTAAGCCTTGTCCAGCGCCGCCGACATGCTCTCCAGCAGCGGCATCACGTTCTGCCACGCCGTCACCAGGCGCTGGTAGTCGGGGTTGAACTCCCACGCCCTCGGCTGGCCGTCCAGCGGGCCGCCGCCCCCGGCCTTGGGCGGCATCTCCCCCGGCTGCCGCGGCCTCGGCGCGGGCGGATCGACGTACATCACACGCTCCTCTCCTGCGTCCGCGGATCGACCGGCCCGTCAGGCCCGTCAGGCCCGTGGTCCTCAGGCGCCTCGACCGACGGCATGTCCATCGGCCGCACCTCCGTCGCGCTCTCGACCAGGGCCCGGATCGCCTCCTGGCTCGGCGGTCTCACCTCGACCGACACCACCCTGCCGTCACCCTGCCTCTCCCGGTACGCCCCCTCACCCCGCCGGGGGTCCTGCTCCGTGGAGCCCCCGGGCTGCGGGTCCGGGTTGCCGGAACCGCCGGGGTACGGGTTACGGGGTTGCTGGTCCTGGCCGGAGGGGCTGCCGGGCTGCGAGTCCGGGTTCCCGGAGCCACCGGGGTACGGGTTACGGGGTTGCTGGTCCTGGCCCGTGGAGCCGCCGGGCTGTTGCTCCTGACCGGCGGAGCCGCCGGGCTGCGGGTCCGGGTTCCCGGAACCGCCGGGGTACGGGTTACCGGGCTGTTGGTCCTGGCCGGAGGAGCCGCCGGGTTGTGGCTTCTGGTCGATGGGGGCGTCGGGTTGACGGTCTCGGTCGGGGGTGGGTTGGGAGGGTTCCGGGCAGTCCCGGGGGGCTTGTGCGTTGTCGGGTTGGCGGGGGTCGGCGACGTCTTGCGTGCCGTTCCGGCCGCCGTCGACGGGGGTGTCGGGTGCGCCGCCGACTGCTGGCGGTGTGCTGGCCCCGCCCTGCGCTTCAGGACCGCCGTATCCGCCCACTGCGCCGCCCGTGACGCCGCCTTGGGCACCGCCCTCTATGCCGCCTTGGGCACCACCCGTGACGCCGCCTTGGGCGCCGCCTGCCGCTCCGCCATGCACGCCGTCACCCAGGCCGCCGTACGCTCCTGTGGCTCCGCCTGAGACGCCCCCAGGTGCGCCTCCTACGGCGCCATCCGGGACGCCCGCCGTGCCCAAGGGGGCGGCGCCTCCCTGGGCTGGTGGGCCGCCGTAGCCGCCTTCTGCGGCGGGCAGGGGGTGGGGCTGGTACTCGCGGGCGTTCTCCGTCACCGTGCCGAGGGCTTCGGGGTCGAGAGGGCGGCCTCCGATCGAGATCACGTTGGCGCCGTCGCCACCCGCACCCGTGCCTGCGACGCTCTGGGCGGTGGATCCGGCGCCTCCGGTGGCTGAGTCCGGTGGCGGGGTCGGTGGTACGACGAAGCCTTGCCCGTCGTTACGTGGTGCCTCCGGGGTGCCGTTGTGGGCGCCGTTCTGGGCGGCGTCACGTACGGGCGCGTCGTCGGGCCGGCCGTTGCCGGGCTGTTTGTCGCAGTCGTCCGTGGTGGTCGGGGGCTGCGTACCGGTGGAGTCGTCGGGCGTCGACGGCATGTCGGCGGGCTGGGCGCGGTCGAGGTTGTCGAGGATGCCTTCGAGCTCTCTGGCCGTGGGCGGGTCCAGGGGGATCTGGAGCACCTTGGTGCCGTCGACCTCGACGACCTGCGGCCTGCTGGGGTCGGGGTCGTCGGGGTGGTCCTTGCCTGGGGTGTCGGCTATGCCCTGGTCGCGGTTGCAGTCCTGGTCCTGTTCGCCGCTGCGGTCCGGCTCGGCGCCGTGGTCTCGCCTGCTGCCCCGGTCCTCGTCCTTCGGCTCGTCCTTCGCCTCAGGCTTTCCGTCGGCGTCGGACTTTCCGTCAGGCTTGGCATCCGGCTTGGTGTCCGCCTCGGGCTTTCCGTCCGGCTTGGTGTCCGCCTCGGGCTTCCCGTCGGGCTTGGCGTCCGGCTTGTCGCCCGCGTCCGGCTTTCCGTCCGCTTCGGGCTTGCCCTCCGGTTTGGCGTCCGGCTTTCCGTCCGGCTTTCCGTCCGCTTCGGGCTTGCCTTCGGGCTTGGTCTCACCCTCCGGCTTTCCGTCCGGCTTGCCGTTCGCGTCCGGTTTGGGGTCCGGCTTCGGGTCCGGCTTGGCGGTGGGGGTGTCGTCCGTGGTGGGGAGGGAGGGCTTGGGCGGATCGGCGCGCTTCTCCAGCACCGCGAGCCGGGCCTTGACGTCCTTGACCATGCGGTCGGCGGCGTCCGCGATCTGGACCGGGCGGTGGGTGGTCTGGGTGGAGAGCCCGGCGGTGGACATGATCTGCGTGACCCGGGCCTCGACGCGGCGCAGCTCGGCCGTGGCCCGCTCCGTCTCGGCCAGCAGCTCACGGACCAGCTTGGGATCCATGCCGTCGAACTTGCCCATGGGTCACTCCCGGACGTCGCAGCTCCGGGCTCAACCGTAGGCACGTGGCACCGCCCGGCGCAGCCGGGATAGCCAGACGGTATATCTCAGTCCTCGGTGGCGACGTACCCGATGATGCCCCGCAGCTTCTCGACGGGGATGCTGCCGCGGCGCAGCAGGCGGGGCACGGCGGTGGTGAGGTCGAGGATGGTCGAGGGCGTGTTGTCGCTGGTCCTGCCGCCGTCGAGGTAGACCGAGACGGACTCGCCGAGCTGCTCCTCGGCCTCGGCGGCCGTGACGGCGGCCGGGGCGCCGGAGCGGTTGGCGGAGGAGACGGCCATCGGGCCGGTCTCCTTGAGCAGGTCCAGCGCGACGGGGTGGAGCGGCATGCGCACGGCCACGGTGCCCTTGGTGTCGCCGAGGTCCCACGACAGGGCGCGGTTGGCCTTGCAGACGAGGGTCAGCGGCCCGGGCCAGAACGCGTCGATGAGGTCCTGGCCGTAGGGGCCGAGGTCTTCGACGAGCGCGTTGGCGGCGCGTACGGTGCCGACGAGGACGGGCGGCGGCATGTCGCGGCCACGGCCCTTGGCCTCGAGCAGCGAGGTGACGGCCGCGGCCGTGAAGGCGTCGCAGCCGATGCCGTAGACCGTGTCGGTCGGCAGCACCACGAGCTCGCCCCGGCCGACGGCGGTGGTCGCCTCGCGCAGGCCCTCGGCCCGCTGGTCGGCGTCGGTGCAGTCAAAGCGTCTTCCCACGGCGTGCATCCTAGTCCTGGCCGAGTCGGGCGGTGACGAAGCGGTCCCTGCGGGTGAGGTCCTGGCGCAGCCGTACGTCGCGCCAGCCGTTGTCCTCGGGGAAGGTGAGGTAGACCGACCGGCCCTGCTCGTCGGCGTGCTCGACGGCGACCCAGCCGCCGGGGCGCAGCAGCCGCCGGGCGGTGCGCTCGACGGCCCGGACCTCGCCGAGGCCGTCGTCGCCGGTGCCGTAGAGGGCGCGCGCCGGGTCGTAGTCGCGCACCTCGGGGTCGCGCGGGATCGCGCCGGGCGGGATGTAGGGCGGGTTGGAGATGACCAGGTCGACCTTGCCGTTGAGCTCGGGCAGCGCTTCGGCGAGGTCGTCGGGGTGCAGGTGGGTGCGGCCCTGGCCGTGCTCGGTGATGTTGCGCTTGGCCCAGCTGTAGGCCCGGGGGTCGACCTCGACGGCGTGCACCTCGGCCAGGGCCACTTCCTGGGCGATGGACAGCGCGATCGCGCCGGAGCCGGTGCCGAGGTCGACGACGAGCGGCGCGGTGACGTCCATGGCGCGCAGCGTCTCGATGGCCCATCCGGCCATGACCTCGGTCTCGGGCCGCGGCACGAACACGCCGGGGCCGACGTCGAGCTCCAGGTAGCGGAAGTAGGCGTGGCCGGTGATGTGCTGGAGTGGCTCGCGGGCTTCACGCCGGGCGACGCCCTCCCAGAACAGCGCGTCGAAGTCGGCGTCCTTGACGGTGTGCAGCTCGCTCCGGCGCACGCCGTGGACGAACGCCGCGATCTCCTCGGCGTCGGTGCGCGGGGACGGCACACCCGCCTCTGCCAGCCGCGCGGTGGCGAGGGCGATCTCGTCCAGCAGGAATGTCATGAGTGTTGTGCGAGCTTCTCCGCCATTTCGGCGTCGATGAGGGCCTGGGTGACGGCGTTCAGCTCGCCGTCGAGAACCTGGTCGAGGTTATACGCCTTGAAGCCGACGCGGTGGTCGGAGATGCGGTTTTCCGGGAAGTTGTAGGTGCGGACGCGCTCGGAGCGGTCGACGGTGCGCACCTGCGACTTGCGTTCGGCCTGAGCGGCCGCGTCGGCCTGCTCCTGGGCGATGGCCAGCAGCCGGGCGCGCAGGATGCGCATCGCCGACTCCTTGTTCTGCAGCTGGCTCTTCTCGTTCTGGCAGGAGACGACGACGCCGGTGGGCAGGTGGGTGATGCGCACGGCGGAGTCGGTGGTGTTGACGCTCTGGCCGCCGGGGCCGCTGGAGCGGTAGACGTCGATGCGCAGGTCGTTGGGGTCGACCTGGACCTCGACGTCCTCGGCCTCGGGGTAGACCAGCACGCCGGCGGCGCTGGTGTGGATGCGGCCCTGCGACTCGGTGACGGGCACCCGCTGCACGCGGTGCACCCCGCCCTCGTACTTGAGCCTGGACCACACGCCGTCGTCGCCCTTGGCCTTGATCGCGACCGTGACGTCCTTGTAGCCGCCGAGGTCGGACGGCTGGCTGTCGATGATCTCGGTCTTCCAGCCGATGCGCTCGGCGTAGCGCAGGTACATGCGCAGCAGGTCACCGGCGAACAGCGCGGACTCCTCACCGCCCTCGCCCGCCTTGATCTCCATGATGATGTCCTTGTCATCGTTGGGATCACGCGGGATGAGCAGGTGTTTGAGCCGTTCCTCCAGCTGGGGGATGCGCGTCTCGATCTCGGCGGCCTCTTCGGCGAACGCCTCGTCCTCGCGGGCCAGCTCCTTGGCGGCCGTCAGGTCCTCGCGGGCCGTCTCCAGCTCGCGGTAGGTGCCGACGATCGGGGTGAGCTGCGCGTAACGCTTGCCGAGCGTGCGGGCCCTGCCCTGGTCGGCGTGCACGGCGGGATCGGCGAGCTGCATCTCCAGCTCGGAATACTCCTTGAGCAACTCGTCGAGGTTCACCGTGGGTCCTTCGTCGTGCGGGTGGGCGGGCCGTGCACCAAGAAACGCCGGCCCGGCGCACGCGGGTGCGTCGGAGCCGGCGTCGCTGAAGCTACTTGCCCGAGGCCTTCTTGCCGAAGCGCTTCTCGAAGCGCGCCACCCGGCCGCCGGTGTCGAGGATCTTCTGCTTGCCCGTGTAGAACGGGTGGCAGGCGGAGCACACGTCGGCGTGGATGACGCCGTTCTTGGCGGTGCTGCGGGTGGTGAACGTGTTGCCGCAGGTGCAGGTGACCTGGGTCACGTGGTAGTCGGGGTGGATGTCGGGCTTCATGGTTTTCCTTTCGGGGTGCGGTCGCCGGGTCGCCTCTGAGCTCATGGCGGGAACCGGTACCGCAGCAAGCGGTCGGCTACCAGTGTGCCAGATGGTTCAACCAGCCCGGGCCACCGGCCATTCCCCGATCTTCCCCCGGTCTTCACTGCGGCGTCACGCTAGGCTCCCCCGCACATACCATCACTTTCACCACCGAAGGGTCACTCATCGGATGAGAAGAACGGTGCGGTCGCTGATAGCGGCCGCCACGGGGGTCGCTGTTCTGTTCGGGGGTCCTGCCGCAGCCGCCCAGGAGGCCAAGCAGCCGGACTTCACCAGTGCCGGCTGGTCCGGCGCGTACGTCCCGCTCCAGGGGGAGACGGGAGCCACGGCCACGCTGAAGCTCAGGGACCCGGAGACGGTCAAGGGCGTGAAGGGCGCCATCGAAGCCCCGGGCAAGGCCGAACGGCCCGTCACGTTCGACGTGAAGCCCGGCGAGGCCGTGGTGACCGGCCGCTGGGCCATCGGCGCGAACGACCCGCCCGGCGACTGGAAGCTCACCGTCACCGTCACGCGCGACGCCCCGCGTGACAACACCTTCAGCGTCAAGGTCGCCGGCAAGCAGAGCATCACCGACGCCTCCGTCACCCCCGACCCCGTCAGGCTCGTCAAGGGCAAGGACGTGGAGGTCAAGGTCGAGGCCGCGGTCAAGGGCGCCCGGACGGTGACGGCCAAGCTGCGCAGCGACACGACCAGGAAGTTCTACGACCTCGGCGTCATGGCGCTGGAGCCCGACGGCCACCACCGCGGCTCCACGTACTTCAGCGACGACACCGCGCCCGGCGCGTGGACGCTGGAGGTGTACGCGACCCGCGGCGGCGAGGCGCTCAAGGGCGTCGTCCCGTTCACCGTCGAGGCCCCGGCCGCCGGCGTCAGCCGCAAGGCCACCGCCAGGGTCACCATCAGCGCCGCCAAGAAGGTCAAGCAGGGCAGGAGCTTCAAGGTGTACGGCAAGGCGTACCGGGGGGCCAAGCCGTACAAGGGCACGAAGCTGCGCATCTACTTCAAGGCCAAGGGCACCAAGACGTACAAGCTCGTCGCGTACGCGAAGACGAACGCCTCCGGCAGGTACACCCGCACGTTCAAGGCCGTGAAGGACGGCTACTACCGCGTCAGGTCGCTCGCCACGAGCAAGACGCGCGGCGCGCTGTCGCCGCAGCGGCTCGTGGACGTCCGCTAGAACGCCACCAGAACACACAGAAGCGGCGGGAGGGGATCCTCCCGCCGCTTCCGCGTCGTGCGCGCTAGTCGCGGTCGTTGCTCACCGTGGTCTTCTGGACCTGGAGCAGGAACTCCGCGTTGGACTTGGTCTCCTTCATCTTCTCCAGGAGCAGCTCCAGCGCCTGCTGCATGTCGAGCGCGTGCAGCACCCGGCGCAGCTTCCAGACGATCTGGAGCTCTTCCTTGGCCATGAGGATCTCTTCCTTACGGGTGCCGGACGCGTCGACGTCCACCGCGGGGAAGATGCGCTTGTCGGCCAGGGAGCGGTTGAGCTTGAGCTCCATGTTGCCGGTGCCCTTGAACTCCTCGAAGATGACCTCGTCCATCTTGGACCCGGTCTCGACCAGGGCCGTGGCGAGGATCGTCAGCGAGCCGCCGTTCTCGATGTTGCGGGCGGCGCCGAAGAAGCGCTTGGGCGGGTAGAGGGCCGTGGAGTCGACACCACCCGACAGGATGCGCCCGGACGCCGGGGCCGCCAGGTTGTAGGCGCGGCCGAGCCGGGTGATCGAGTCGAGCAGGACGACCACGTCGTGGCCCAGCTCCACCAGGCGCTTGGCGCGCTCGATGGCGAGCTCGGCGACCGTGGTGTGGTCCTCGGCCGGACGGTCGAAGGTCGAGTGGATGACCTCGCCCTTGACCGACCGCTGCATGTCGGTGACCTCTTCGGGCCGCTCGTCCACGAGCACGACCATCAGGTGGCACTCGGGGTTGTTGCGGGTGATCGCGTTGGCGATCGACTGCAGCACCATCGTCTTGCCGGCCTTGGGCGGCGAGACGATGAGACCGCGCTGGCCCTTGCCGATCGGCGACACGAGGTCGATGATCCGCGTGGTCAGGATGTTGTGCTCGGTCTCCAGGCGCAGGCGCTCCTGCGGGTAGAGAGGCGTGAGCTTGTTGAAGTCGGGCCGGTTGCGGGCCTGCTCCGGGTCCATGCCGTTGACGGTGTCGAGGCGGACCAGGGCGTTGAACTTCTCGCGGCGCTCGCCCTCGCGCGGCTGGCGGACGGCGCCGGTGATGACGTCGCCCTTGCGCAGGCCGTTGCGGCGGATCTGCGCCAGCGAGACGTACACGTCGTTGCTGCCCGGCAGGTAGCCGCTCGTCCTGACGAACGCGTAGTTGTCGAGGATGTCGAGGATGCCGGCGATCGGGATGAGGACGTCGTCGTCGCCGATCACGGGCTCGCTGCTGTCGAAGCGGTCACGGCCACGGCCGCGGTTGCGCTCCCTGAACCGGCCGCGCCGGCCACGGCCGCCGCGCTCGTCGTCGTCGCCGCCCCGCTGGTCGCCGCGCTGGTCACCGCGCTGGTCGCCGCGCTGGTCGCCGCGCTGGTCACGCTGGTCGCCACGGCTGCCGGAGTCAGCGGTCCGCTGGTCGGCGCGACCGTCACGACCGTCGCGACCGTCACGGCCATCGCGACCGTCACGACCGCCGTCGCGGCTGTCGCGGGTGTCGCGGGTGTCGCGGGCGCCGTCGCGGCTGTCGCGGGCGGCATCGCGGCCGCCCTCGCCGCGGTCGTTGCCGGAGCGGTCACCGCGGTCACGGCGCTCGCCGCGGCTGCGGCGCTCACGACGGCTCTCGCCGCGCTCGCCACGCGAGTCGCCCTGCGGCGCCTCCGCAGGCTGTACGGGCTGCTCGACGACCGACTCGGCCGGAGCCGCCACGGTCTCGGCGACCGGGGCCGCGGCCACCGGCTCGGGGGCCTGCACCGCGGGTTCGTCAGCGGTCTTCGCACGGGAACGTTCCCGGCGCGTCCTGGTGGGCCGCTCGGCGGCCGGGGCCGCGTCGACCGCGGCAGGCGCCTCGGCCGCCGCAGCGGGGGCGCCGTCTCCCGTGCCACCCTGCTTCTCCTGGATGGCCGCGATGAGCTGGCTCTTCCGCATGCGCCCGGTCCCGCTGATGCCCAGTTCGGCGGCCATCTTCTGCAGCTCGGGCAGCACCTTGGCGGACAGGCCGGTGCCGGAGCGACGCGCACGAGGCTTGGCCGCGGCGCGGGTGGGGGTGTCGCCGGACGCCGCAGATGTGCCTGGTGCGTCGGAGAGGAGTTCGGTGGTGTCGCTCAACTAAAAGGTCCTTCCCAGGGGTCGGGCGCCGGTTTCGTTCAGCCGGGCGTCCCGGAGGTGCTTGCGATCCGGCGGGACAGACCGGGTCGGGGTGCACTTTGCGATCTTCGGCCGCCGCTGGGGACGGTCGCCACTCTTGGCCAGGGGTTCTTCCGCGCAGTCACAGAGCCGTGACGCTTGGCTGACACCCCCGAGATTGCTGCCGCCAGCCAGATGTCGAGGTGATTCGAACGCGCAGCTCCCCGTCGTCGCCACCTCACGTCGGGCCAACCGGGTGTGGGCCAACCGGAGGCAACGGATTCCGGGGAGACAGCCGCGCTGCTCACGCCTCGCGACGTGAAGCATGATGCAGCGATGTACGGCTGACAAGCACGCACCCAACAAGGGGGCATCTGGTGCGGCTATCAGCCTAACATCACCAGCGCACACGGCTATTCCCTGAAGGTCTAAAGAGGCATCAGCGTGTCTCGGGGAACTGAACGGTCGCACCACCAGGGTCGACGTCCATTAGCTGGATGTGCCAGTCATTACCCACTTCTGGCGCGATCAAATCCTGCGAATCCGAGGTCGAAAACGCAAGGACCGTGGGACCCGCTCCCGAAACGACCGCGGGCACGCCCACTGCACGCAGACGTTCTACCAGATCCGCGCTCTCAGGCATCGCAGGCGCGCGGTAGTGCTGGTGGAGCCTGTCTTCGGTGGCGGCGAGCAGCAGCGCCCGATCCGGGCTCCGGGTCAGCGCCGCGATCAGCAACGCGGCCCGGCCGGTGTTGAAGGAGGCGTCCTTGTGGGGCACGTCCTTCGGCAGCAGCCCCCGGGCGGTCTCCGTCGACAGCCGCGTCGCCGGAACGAGCACGACAGGACGGACGCCCGCGTCGGGAACCAGCTTCACCCTACGCGGTGCGCCGTCATGCTCGGTCCAGGCGATCGTCAGGCCCCCGGCCAGGCACGGGGCGACGTTGTCCGGGTGCCCTTCCATCTCGGTCGCCAGCGCCAGCACGTCGTCGTCGCTCAGCACCGCGTCGCCGTGCGGCGGGTCACCGCGTGTCACGTCGCCGTGCGTCGTGGCGCCGTGCGTGGCGCCGGCCAGGCTCCGGGCCGCGAGGATGCCCGCGCAGACGGCCGCCGACGAGCTGCCCAGGCCGCGCGCGTGCGGGATGCTGTTACGGCAGTGCATGCGGATCCCGGCGGGCTGGGGCAGACCCATCCGGTCGTACGTCTTCCGCATCGCCCTCACGACGAGATGGCCCTCGCCGGTGTCCACCTCACCGGCGCCCTCGCCCTCGACGGTCACCCGCGCCCCGTCGCCGTCGAGCGTCACCCGTACGTGGTCGTACAGGCTCAGCGCCAGGCCCAGGGAGTCGAACCCGGGGCCCAGGTTGGCCGACGTGGCCGGCACGCGGATGTCAACGGTGGTCATTCATCGGCCCTTTCTTCGTGGGGCGTGCCGGTTCTCGCACGCCCCCTCCGCACACACCTGCCCCCGACGCACACCCCGAGCCCGGGACGTACGCCGTGAGGCCGTGCCGTTCGTTCGTGAGGCCCTCGCCTCCACCCCACCCGGAGCGCCGTACTGGGGCGCCGGGCTCCACCGCACCCGCACTCGCCGTACCGGCGCCGGGAGGGGGCGGGGGCGCCTTGCCCAGCGCGTCGCGCCTGGTCGGGCCTGGGGTGCCGGGCTCCGCCGTACCGCAAGCCGCCGTACCGGCGCCCTGGGGCGTTCGGCTCTCCCACCCTGGGCGCCGTTCCAGGGCGCCGGGCTCCGGCGTACACCGACTCGCCGTACCGGCGCTGGGAGGGGGACGGCGGGTGGGTGCTCGGGTGGGTTCGCGTCTCCCCGCCCCGTCCCTCGCCTTGGCGCCATTGCCAGGAGCCGCCGGGGCGGTGGGGAGGGGGTGCCGCCCTGGGGCGGGCATGGTCAGGCGAGGCCGAGGGCTGCGGCGGCCGCGTGGACGTCGATGGGGATGGTGACCGGCGAGGGGGCGCCGGAGATGGCCCAGTCAGGGTCCTTGAGGCCGTTGCCGGTGACCGTGCAGACGATCCGCTGTCCCGGCTTGACGAGGCCCTGGGCGTGGGCCTGGAGGAGGCCGGCGACGCTGGCCGCCGAGGCGAGCTCGACGAAGACGCCCTCTTCCTGGGCGAGGAGCTTGTAGGCGGCGGCGATCTGCCGGTCGGTGACCGACTGGATGGCGCCGCCGGACTCGTCGCGGGCCGCGGTGGCGAGCTGCCAGGAGGCGGGGTTGCCGATGCGGATGGCCGTGGCGATGGTGTGGGGGTGGGTGACGGGGGCGCCGTCGACGATGGGCGCCGCGCCGCTGGCCTGGAAGCCGAACATGCGCGGCCGCTTGGTGGCGATGCCGTCGTCGGCGTATTCCTGGTAGCCCATCCAGTAGGCGGAGATGTTGCCGGCGTTGCCGACGGGGATGCAGTGGATGTCGGGGGCGTCGCCGAGCGTGTCGACGATCTCGAACGCCGCGGTCTTCTGCCCCTGGAGGCGGAACGGGTTGACCGAGTTGACCAGGGCGATCGGGTAGTTGGACGACAGCTTGCGCGTCATCTCCAGGCAGTCGTCGAACGAGCCCTCGACCTGGAGCAGCGTGGCGCCGTGGACGAGCGCCTGGGCGAGCTTGCCCATCGCGATCTTGCCTCGGGGCACCAGGACGGCGCAGGTGAGGCCGGCGCGGACCGCGTAGGCGGCGGCCGAGGCGGAGGTGTTGCCGGTGGAGGCGCAGATGACCGCCTTGGCCCCTTCCTCCACGGCCTTGCTGATGGCCATGGTCATGCCACGGTCCTTGAAGCTGCCCGTCGGGTTGGCGCCTTCGACCTTGAGGTAGACGTCGCAACCGGTGAGGGCGGAGACGCGGTGCGCGGGCACCAGCGGCGTCCCGCCTTCGAGGAGCGTGATGACGGGCGTCTTCGCGGTGACCGGGAGCCGCTCTCGGTACTCCTCGATGAGGCCACGCCACGACCTGCTCATTGGTCTCTCCCTACCTGCGCTGTTGGGCACCGAGTGTACGGGGTCCGCAGGGGGGAGGCGGATGGGCGTCCAGCGTGTGGACACGGGCCCTGACATCCCCATTATTCAGGAAATTCTCAGCATCCCCCGCTAGGGTCGGAGCAGGGGGTTCACAACCATGAACGCGCGTCCTGCTTTGCCGCAGAACGACTATTCAGCCTTGACGCCACCGGAGCTCGGCTCCTGGTCGCCTGCCCTGTCCGTGAGCGTGGTGATCCCCGCGCACGGCGGGCCGCATCTCGATCTGACGCTGGCGGCGCTGGCGGCGCAGACGTATCCCGGCCACCTCATGGAGGTCCTGGTCGTGGACGACGGCAGCGAGCCGCCGATCCGCCTGCCGGAGATCCGCCCGGACAACACGCGGATCGTCCGCCCGAGCACGGGCTGGGGCATCTCCAACGCCGTCAACGCGGGCGCCAACGCCGCCGACGGCGAGATCATCCAGCGGCTCGACGCCGACATGGTGACCTGCCGCGAGCACATCGAGGCGCTGGCCCGCTGGCACCACGTGACGGACTATCTGGTCACGATCGGCATGAAGCAGTTCGTGGAGGCGCCGCCGCTGACCGCCCGCCAGGTGGCCGGGGCCGCGCATCTGGGCGAGCTGTTCGACCTGGACGCGGCGGTGCCCAGCTCGACCGAGGCGACGATCGCCAAGACCGACGGCCTGCGCAAGAGCCGCAACCCGTACCACGTCTGCACCGGCCCGACGTTCGCGCTGCCCAGGGACGTCTTCCACGCGACCGGCGGCCTCGACCCGAACGTGCTGCGCGGCGAGGACACCGAGTTCGCCTACCGGCTGGCCATGCAGGGCGTGGTGTTCGTGCCGGACCCGGAGGCGCGGGCGGTGCACCTGGGACTGCCCGCCCAGCACCGCGACCGCGAGCGCGCCGTGCGTGCCGTCGAGCCTTACCTGGCGCACCGCATCCCGCTCCGGCGCGACCTGCGCAAGGACCGGGGCCGCCGGTGGCTGGTCCCGTACGTGGAGGTCGTCCTTGACGTGACGGACACCTCCGAGTCAGTGGTGCGGCAGGCGGTGTCGGCGGCGCTGGACGGCAAGCTGCAGGACGTGGCCGTCACGCTGGTCGGGCCGTGGTCGCGGCTGCACGACGGGCGGCGTTCGGTGCTCGGCGACCCGTGCTTCGAGCTGCGGCTGATGCGTGACCTGTTCGCCCACGACGAGCGGGTCAGGCTCATCGACGAGGCGGCGCCGACGCCCGCGCCCGCGCCGTTCCGCTACCGGGGGCCGGTGGACGTGCCGCTGCACCGGGTGACGCTGGACCGCATGATCGAGACGGTGCAGAAGGACCTGACGGGCGTGCTGGTCGTGGACCTGCCCGACGGCCGCGCCGCCCGGCTGGAGCGCACGTCGGCGCTGGCCCGGGCGTTGCTGCTCACCGGGCCCGGTGACGACCTGGACGAGGTCGTCCGTGAGACCCACGGGGTGCGGCACGTGTCGCCGGAGCGTTACTGGCCGCAGCCGTCGGAGCGGCAGCCCGCGCCGGTGACGATCCCCTCGGCGCCCGGCGTCACCGCCGACGCCGAGGCCGAGCAGTCCTCGCTGTTCGGCCGCCTGAAAGCGGCCCTCCGCCCCAACTGAGGGGTGGCGGGTAGGGCGGCTAAGGGCGTTGGGTTTTGCCGAGGGCGCGTTTGAGCGTGGTCGCCACCAGGGCGCGCAGGCTTTCCTGGGCGCGGGTGGCGGCGGCGAGCCTGCGGCGCAGGTCGGCGCTCTCACGGCGGAGCGTGCCGACCTCGCGGCGCAGCTCGACGGCGCTCTTGCGCCAGCGGCCCGCCTCCTCGCGCCACCGGGTGACCTGGGCGCGCAGGCGTTCGGTCTCGGCGGCCAGCCGGGCGTTCTCGGCCTCGGCGGCCAGCCGCGCGTTGTAGGCGGCGCGCCGCCCGGTGGGCTTGCGCGGCTCTCTGGTGAAGCCGTACGCCTCGCCCTCGACCCAGGCGACGCCCGACACCTCGTCCACGACGTCGTCGAGCCGTTCGCCGGGCCTGGCGAGCAGGCGAGCCCGGGAGAAGTAGGCGACGCGCTCCAGCCGGGCGGTCTCGATGCCCGTGGCCGATTCGGCGAGCAGCACGTTGACCAGCCCGAACACCTCGCCACGCGCCAGGTCCAGGAGCCGGGCCAGGGAGTCCTCGCCGGGCGCCCAGCCGGGCGGCAGGCGCAGCAGGAACGGCACGCGCGGGTCGACCTCGTCGGTGGTGACCAGGCCGACCCGGCCTTCGTGCTGGTAGTGGCCGTGCACGAGCACCTGGTCGAGGCGCGGGTCCTTCAGCGGGGCGCGGCGGTCGCGGTCGAGCTCGTCCCAGGGGCCGACGAGGTGCACGCGCACGTCGTTGACGGTGCCGGCGAGCAGCGCGTCGACGGTGGCGCGCACGTCCTCGTACGGCGCGGTGCCGTCGACCAGGGCGACGACGCTCGGGACGAGCCACTGGCGGGCCGGGTGGGAGCGCAGCCAGCGGTAGGCGGGGATGCGGTCGGCCACGAAGGCGTGGCTGACGCGGTCGATGCGCGGCTTGTCGCGCATCCGCATGGTGGGGCCGAGGTGGTAGGCGCGGGCGCCGGGCTCCGGCACGAACACGGCGCCGGCCTGCGCGAGGCGGTAGCCCATCTCGGTGTCCTGGCCGAGGATCAGCTCGTCGTCCATCGGCCCGGCGGCCTCGACGAGCCGGGCGCTGACGGAGGTGTTGCCGCCGACGTGCACGCTGAACGGGCGCGGCGAGTTGGCGGTGAGCCCGTCGGTGCGTTCGACCAGGTCGACGATCCAGGCGTGGGGTTCGGCGGGCTCGAAGTACGCCTCGAGGTCGGCGGGCAGCTCTGCGGGCAGCTCGGCCTCGCTGAAGCGCAGGTGGCCGTAGACGACGAGGTAGGGGGCGGCGTGGTGCCAGCGCATGTGGGCGGTGAGCGCGCCGGGGGTGAGGACCACGTCGGAGTCGAGCCAGTGGATGACGTCGCCGGTCGCCTCGGCGAGGCCGGCGTTGCGGGCGCTGGCGCGGCCGGGCCTCTCGCAGCGGATCAGGCGGGTGCCGGCGGGGCGTTCGGCGGGCAGGCGCAGCGGCGGCGTGGTGCCGTTGTCGACGACGACGACCTCGGTCAGCCCGGCCGGGTAGGTCTGCCTGGCGAGCCCGGCGAGCGCGAGGTCGAGCTTGTCCTGGCCGCCGTAGGCGGGCACGATCACGCTGACGCGCAGCTCCGGGGTGTAGCCGGCGGGCGGTCGCAGCGGACGGTAGTCGTTGCCGCGCAGCCTCATGCGGCTTCCATGAGCAGGCTGGGGCGGAAGCCGTGCCACTGGTTGGCGGCGACCTTGAGGAAGTGGCCGAGGGGAAGCTGCCAGGTGTGACCGCCGCCGAGGCCGCGCCGCAGCATGTAGCCGAGGCCGTGAGTGCGGTAGATGCGGGCGCCGGACTCGTGGGCGGCCTTCAGGAACTCGCGGTCGACGGACCGGGGCAGCGCCGGGAAGCCCCCCAGGTCATGAAATGCCGCCCGGGAGACGGTGATCGTGCCGCCCGCCACGTGGTCGGACCACACCTCGCTCGGGTACGAGGCCCCGCTGGCGAACGTGACGCGCCTGACCGTGACGTGGAGCGGCTCCAGGTAGAAGAACTCGCCGGTGGTGCCCACGACGTCGGCGCCGGAGTAGGCGGCCGCCATGACGAGGTCGGCCAGGTGGTCGGGGCCGTACCAGTCGTCGTCGTCCCACTTGGCCAGGTGGTCGCCGGTGGCCTGTGCCGCCGCCCGGTTGAGCACCTCGCCGAACGGCACCGCGCGCTCGGCCTCCACCCAGGACACCGGTAGCGGGCAGGACTCGACCGCCGGGCGCACCTCGTCGTACGTGAACCCGTGCAGCCCGAGCACCACCTCGGCCTCGACGCCGCGCTGGCGTGCCATCTGCGCCAGGGCCTCGCCCACCAGGCCCGGCCGCATCGTCGCCATGACGATGCTGACCTTGGGCGTCGCGGTGGGCCTGGCCAGGCGGCGCAGGCGTACGCTGTGCTCCTCGCGCCGCAGGTCGGCCAGGCAGCGCAGGCCGCCGCCGGGCTCGTGGGCGAGCCAGTCGCGGTCGGTGAGCAGCGCGGCCAGGCCGGCGGGGACCCAGGCGGGCGCGTGGGCGGCGGTCAGCGGCACCCCGGCGGCGGCGAGCTCCATGACGTCGTCGAGCGGCACCTCGCCGGCGGGCCAGTCGATCTCCAGGCCGCGCAGGCGGCGCAGCTCCGCGGCGGGGGGCCGCACCCAGCCGCCGTCGTGCCAGTGGAGGCGCGCGAATCCCTGGTCAGCCGTGCGGGCGAAGCCGGCCGGGGTGAGGGACATGCGCTGCTGCTCCTAGCGGGTCGGACTTGATCGGCGCCTACCTTACGCCGCTTTTTACTGACACGTACCCGCAGGGTTCCCATCCGGTATGGGCGGTCACGGCAGATTCACAGTGTGTACACAGGAAACTCTGGCACGGTGGTGACTGTTGTTGAATAAGGTGTCATTAATGCCCTAACGCCCGGATAAGTCATAACGAAAGGTTTGAGCGGATGCTTGCGCCACGCCGGCCGGCAGCCACCGCCGCCGCTCTGGGAGCACTGGCCCTGGCCGTGCTCGTGCTGCTGGTGCTCGCCGGCCTGTTCTCCCTCGCGGAGGCCGCGACGGCCGGTGGATTCGTGATCTCGCTCGCCGCGCTCGCCTTCCTGGTCCTCGCCGTGCGCCGCATCGACGGCAAGGCGCACCGCATCGACCTGCGCGTCAAGAAGTACGAGGCCGAGCTGGCCAGGACCACCACCGCGCTGCGGCAGATCGACGCGCGCCTGGACAAGCTCACCCGCGCCGTCGAGGAGTCGGGCGCCCGGCGCGGCGACGACATCGGCGCCATCCTGGCCTCGCTCGGCGAGGACCGCGTCAACGCCATGGCCAGAGCCCGAGAGGTGGAGGAGCTGCGCGAGGAGGTCCGCGCGCTCTCCAAGGACCGGGTATGACCCGCGTCCGGCACAACGACTACGGGGTGCTGAGCCCGCCCGCGCTCGGCTCGTGGCGGCCCGAGCTCAGCGTGTCCGTGGTCATCCCGGCCTACGACTGCCAGGAGGCGCTGGAGCGCACGGTGGCCTCGCTGGCCGCCCAGACCTACCCCGCGCACCTGGTCGAGGTGGTCGTCGCCGACGACGGCAGCGACCCGCCCGTCCACCTGCCGGGCGCCCGCGTCGTGCGGGTGGAGCAGGGCTGGGGCCGGGGCGCCGCCCGCCAGGCCGGGCAGCTCGCGGCCACCGGCGACGTCGTCCACTGGCTCGACTCCGACATGGTGCTGAACCCGGGCCACCTGGAGGCGCACCTGCGCTGGCACCACCTCATCGACCACGCCGTGGTGATCGGCGAGACGAGGTTCGTGGACGCGCCGGGCGACGAGGGCGCGCCGACCCCGTACACGCTCAAGACCCTGGAGTCCACCAGGTGGCTGCGTGACGCCGGCGCGAGCGCGTACCTGCTGCACACGGGCGCGTCCAGCTCGGTCCGCAGAGAGCTGCTGCGCGCGGCGGGCGGCGTCGACCCCGGCCTGAACATGGCGGAGGACACCGAGCTCGGCTACCGGCTGGCGCAGGCGGGCGCGGTGTTCATCCCCGACCCGGAGGCCGTCGGCAAGCACGTCGGGCCGTCCACGGTCATGCTGCGGGAGAAGGAGGTGCACCGGCACAACTGGTCCTACCTGGGCGACTACATCCCCGACCTGCGCTGGCTGCGCCGCCATCCGCGCCGTACCTGGCTGGTCCCGTACGTGCGCGTGGTCGTGACGGCCACCACGTACGAGGAGACGCGCACCACCGTCGACTCCGCGCTGGCCGGGACGCTCGTCGACGCGGCGGTCACGATCGTCGGCCCGTGGGGCGAGCTGACCGGCGGGCGCCGCGCCAGTCTGGACGAGCCGCTGCTGGACCTGCGCCTGCTCGGCAACCTGTACGCGCACGAGCCGCGCGTGGCGTTCGCCGAGAGCGCGCCCGCGTCCGTCGCGCCCGCGCCCTTCTCGCTGCGCGTCCCCGCCGGCTGGCCGCTCGGCGCCGGCACCCTGTCCTCCCTCGTACGCCTCGCCGAACAGGACACGCTCGGCCTGGTCAGCGCCGTGCTGGCGGAGACCGCGACCGGGGTCGTGGCCGCCAGGCTGGAGCGCACGGCGGCCTTCGCGCGCGCGGCGCGCTTCCCCGGGGCGGCGGACGACCTGGTGGACGAGCTGTTCGGCTCGCTGTGGGTGGGCGGGGACGAGCACGGGTTCGTCCCCGCCGATGAGGCCGAGCCGCCGGGCGGCGACGCGGCCAGGTGGCGGGCCGTCGCCGCCGAGCGGGCCGCTGAGCTGAAGGCGGCCAAGGCCGAGATCGACCGGCTGACCGCCGAGGTCGAACGCCTGTCGGCGCCCGCCGCCGACGACGACGGGACCAAGGGGCCGCTGTCGTCCCTGATGAGGCACCTGCGGAGCGCCGGATGATCGACCGGTTGCTGGCCGAGCTGCCCAAGGCCAGGGTGTTCCTCGCGGGGATCGACGACGCGGCCGTGCCGGGCGTCGACCTGGACCGCGACCTGCTGGAGCCGGGCGGCGACGCCGAGCAGGCGGCGGAGGTGCTGGTGATCGCCCGCACCCCGGCCGACCTGCGGCGCGCCGCGACGCTGCACAAGCTCCTGCCGGAGGCCCGCCGGGTGGTCGTGGCCGTGCTCGACACCCCGGCCGCCCACCCCGCGCCGGTGCCGACGCCGACGCCCGCGCACCGCTGGCGCTCCCTGTCGGACCTGCGCGTCTACCGGCCCAAGGACCGGGTGTGGGTGGTGGACGCCCGCTTCTCCGCGCCCGCCCCGGCAGGCCGTACCGTGACGGCGACGGCCCGCGCGTTCGCCGGGCACCGGCTCGACGTGATCGCCGCGCCCGCCGCCGCGATCGCCGGCGTCGGCGCCGCCGACTGGCGGCCGGGCGACCCCAACGCCACCCCCGCCGACGTCGCCGGGCCCGTCCCGGAACGCGTCGGCGCGCCCGGCAGCGACCTGGTGCTGCGCACACTGGACACCGAGACCGCGCCCCCGTCGGCCGCCGGCTCCGCCCGCTCCTGGGACGGCGCCGAGACCCCCGTCGAACGGCCGACGCTCCGGGCGGCGAGCTGGGAGCGGCTGGGCCGGCCCGGCGGGTCGGAGCTGCCGCTGGCCGACCCGGACGTGCTCGCCGAGCCGTCCATGATCCCGCCGGTGGACGAGCGCCTGGTGAACCCGCAGGGCTTCGTCACCACTCCGACCCGGGGCGTGGCCGCGCTTGCCGAACGCGACGGCCGCTGGACGGTGCTGCTGGACGGCAAGCCGGTGACGACGTTCGCCGAGTCGGGCGGCGTCACCGACGCCGACGTGTCCCGGCTGCGGCAGATCCGCGCCGTCGAGATCGACTGGCACCACGCGCACAGCGGCCCGCTCGCCGCCGTGCGCGTGCTGGCCGGGCTGGCCGCCGCCGGCGTGCCGCTGTTCTCCGGGCCGGTGCCCCGCTGGGCGGGCGCGCTCGGCGAGGAGCTCGTCGCGCTCGTCCAGTCTCCGCCCGACCTGGCCGACGACCTGCGGCGCGAGGAGCACAGCATCCGGCTGCGCCGCACCGCGCTGCGCACCCACGGCGTGGCCGCCCGCTGGGAGCAGCTCGGCGCGCCGCCGCCCGCTCCCCCGCTCACCTCGGTCCTGCTGGCCACCCGCCGCACCGACATGGTCGGCTTCGCGCTCGACCAGATCGCCCGCCAGCGCGACGTCCGGCTGGAGGTCGTCCTGGCGCTGCACGGCGTCCCGCCGGGGCATCCCGACGTGGCCGCCGCGGTCGCCGCGTACGACGGGCCGCTGACCGTGTTCGAGGCGGGCGCGCAGGCGGTGTTCGGCGAGGTGCTGAACGAGGCCGCGGCCAGGGCGTCCGGCTCATTCCTGCTGAAGATGGACGACGACGACTGGTACGGCCCGGACTTCCTGTCGGACCTGCTGCTCGCGCACTCCTACTCGGGGGCGCAGGTGGTGGGGACCGTGCCGGAGTTCGTCTACCTGTCGTCGATCGACGTCACCGTGCACCGCAAGCAGTTCACCGAGCAGATCACCAGCTTCGTCGCGGGCGGCACCATCCTCGTGGAGCGCTCGGCGTTCCAGGCGGTGGGCGGCTTCCGGCCGCTGCGCCGCTCGGTCGACACCCAGTTCCAGGAGGCGCTGCAGGCCGCCGGCGGCCAGATCTACCGCACCCACGGCCTCGGCTACATCCTGCGCCGCGGCCCCGCCGCCAACCACACCTGGCGGGAGCCGATCGGCACGTTCCTGCAGCGCAACCGGCAGCAGTGGCGCGGCTTCCGGCCGAACGCCCTCATGGAGCTCGACGGGAGCCCGCGTCCATGACTCCCCGCATCCGCCGCAACGACTACGGCGTCCTCACCCCGCCCCGCCTGGGCGCGTGGGAGCCCGCCCTCACCGTCACCGTCGTCATCCCGGCGCACGACCGCCAGGCGACGCTGGACCTCACGCTGGCGGCGCTCGCCGCCCAGTCCTACCCGGCCGAGCTGATGGACGTCATCGTGGTGGACGACGGCAGCGCCGTCCCGCTGCGCCTGCCGCCGCTCGTGCCCGGCCGCACCAAGCTCATCAGCAGCCCGCCCGGCGGCTGGGGCCGCGCCTGGGCGGTGCAGGCGGGCATCGACGCCGCCGCCGGCGACGTCGTCTTCGTGCTGGACGCCGACATGGTCCCGCACCGCCACCACGTCGAGGCCCAGCTCCGCTGGCACCACCTGGCCCCGTACGTGGTCGCGCTCGGCTGGATCGACTTCACCTCGGCCACCGACGAGCTGCCCGCGCCCGAGACCGTGCGCAAGTCCGTGGAGAACGGCCGCGCGGACGAGCTGTTCCCGCTGTCGGCCCTGCGCCACGACTGGGCCGAGAAGATCATCCACGACCACGACGGCCTGCGCACCGCGCCGAACTCCCTGGCCACCCGCATCCACGTGGGCGCCACCGTCTCCTACCCGGCCGCGCTGCTGCGCTCGATCGGCGGCATGGACACCTCCCTCGTCCTGGCCGAGGACACCGAGCTGGGCTACCGCCTCACCCAGGCGGGCGCGGTCTACGTACCGGACCCGGAGTCGCGCGCCTGGCACCTCGGCCTGCCGACCGCCATGCGCGACTTCGCCGCGCTCAAGCGCTACAACGACCCGTACGTGGCCGACCGCGTCCCCTACCGCCGCTACCTGCGCACCGACCGGGGCCGCCAGTGGCTGGTCCCGTACGTGGACGCGACCGTCCCGGCGGGCGGCTACGAGGACGTACGGGCCACCGTCGACGCCCTGCTCGGCGGCTCGCTCCCGGACGTGCGCGTCACGATCCCAGGCCCGTGGGAGTCGCTGACCGACGGCCGCCGCTCGCCGCTCGGCGACCCGGACCTCGACCTGCGGCTGATCCGCGCCACGTTCGAGCACGACCCGCGCGTCCACCTGGCGGACGCGCCCGGCGGGACGTCGCCCGCGCCGTTCAGGCTGATGGTCCCGCCCGGCTGGGTGCCCGGCGAGGACACCGTGGAGCGGCTGGTCGCCCACCTGGAGGAGCACGACGGCGGCTCGCTGTGCGTGGCGCTGGATGAGACCGCCGACGGCGTCGTCGTCGCCCGCCTCGACCGCACCGCCGCCCTGTCCCGTGCCGCCCTGGTCGCCGAACCCGGCGAGCATCCGGACGACGTGCTGGACGAGGTCTTCGGGCTGGAGTGGACGGACGGCGAATCGTGGGGGTTCGCGCCCCGCCCGGAGGTGTACCCGCCGCGCCGCCGGCCGCCCTCCGAGGCCGAACGGCTCGCCGCCCAGCGGGAGAAGGAGCTCGCCCTCTACCGCAAGCGCACCGCCGCGCTGCGCGCCGAGCTGTCGCAACTGCGGCGCGAGGCGGGCAAGAACGGGCGGGACGCCGCCCGGTGGCGCGAGAAGGCCGAGGAGTGGCGGCGCGAGGCGGTCCGCCTGGCGCGCGCCCGCGAGCGCGAGCGTGACCGCACGGTCATCAAGCGCGCGGTGCGGCGCGTCCGCAAGCTCGCCTTCCCCGACGGGCCGTAGCCCCGGCCGCTCTCCTGGTCCTCAGGACCGCAGGAACGTCACCTGCGTGGAGCCCTCGATCACGCCTGCCCGCTCATGCGCCCCTCTGAGCGCGTCCGACTGGAAATGCGCCCGGGTGGCCTCGACGTCGGCGCAGGCGAACAGCACCACGGCCTCGTCCGGGCTGTCCACGTTCGTGGACACCAGCACGGTGCGCATGCCGGCCGCGGCCCGGCGCTCGTCCAGGCTGTCGAAGGCGGTCCGCCAGGTGTCGTGGTCGGCGAACCTCTGACGTACCAGCAGGTGGAACTCGGCCATGCGGATTGTGCCCCTTTACCGGTCCGAAACTTGACTGGGTCACCTGACGGTAGCAGCGACATGATCATTCATTGCGTGATTTATGCACATAAATCGGCCCACAAAGATCTTCTACGCCAGAGGAAGATTCACATCCCACCGGTGCATTGGGACCACTCCACGGCGATTGACCATCCGAGACGACTCGAATGCGGACAGTAATCTCCCGCCCATGGTTACCCCCCTGCACGAGGGTCTCATCAGCATCACGACCCTCGACACCACCCGGACCGGGCACATGCTCCGGTCCCTCTTCGACCTCCCACTCCCCCGGGACTCGGAAGCCCGCCTCGTGTCCCCCGACCTGTCGGAGTGCGTCCCCGCCAGCTTCCACGCCGACGCCGCCCTGCTGTACGGCGAGAAGGAGGAGAATCTCGGCGTCATCGCGGAGGTCCAGCTCAAACGGGACCCGATCAAACGCTGGACCTGGCCCGTCTACCTGGCCACGATGCGCGCCCGCGACCGCTGCAAGGCCACCCTCGTGGTCATCTGCCCCGACCACTCCACCGCCCGCTGGGCGGCCGAGCCCATCGACACGGGGCATCCCGGGTACGTCCTGCACCCGCTCGTGATCGGGCCCCACAACACCCCGGTCATCACCGACGTCGCCGAAGCGGTCGGCGACATCGGCCTGGCCGCCATCTCGGCCATCACCCACAGCGACCACCCCGAGATCCACGCCATCCTCGCCACCTTGGCCGAGGCCCTGGACAACATCGATTCCAAGCTGGCGCGTCGGTACGCTGAATATGTCACCGTGGCGTTGACCGGCAGTGCACAGAAAGAGATGGAGCGCCTGATGGCCACCGAAACCTACCTCTACCAGGGCGAATACGCCCAGAGCCTCTTGACGAAGGGCCAGGAGCGCGGCAAGGCGGAAGGCAAAGCCGAGGGCAAGGCCGAGGGCGAGGCGCGAGCAGTGCTGCTGTACCTGAAAGCCAGGGCGATCCCGGTCCCGGACGAGGCCCGCGAACGCATCTCCGCGTGCACCGACATCCCCACGCTGGAGACGTGGATCGAGCGCGCGGTCGTCATCGACACCATCGACGAACTCTTCGCCTGAGCCCAGCTCAGACTCCAGGCGGGCTCCCCCTCGACACCGCGGCCCGCACAGCAAACAAAGGAGCTGAGCGCATGATGACCACCGAGACTTACCTGCACCAGGGCGAATACGCCCAGAGCCTCCTCGCCAAGGGGCAGGCGCACGCGCTGCTGCTGATCCTGAAGGCCAAAGGAATCCAGGTCACTGGCCAGGACCGCGAACGCATCTCCACCTGCACCGATATCCCCACACTGGATACCTGGATCGGGCGAGCAGCGGTCAGCGACACCCTCGACGAGGTCTTCGCCTGACCCTCCACCCCGGCCCGACTCAGGGCGCCTGCCAAGGGGGACCCCGGGTGGCGCCTGCGAAGATTGCGCCATGCTGCAGGTTTGTCTCAACGGTGCTCGAAGCCGGGCCGAGTGTCCCCATCTGCCGGTGACCCCCGACGAGCTGGCGGTGGCAGCCCGTGATGCTGTCGCCGCCGGCGCCGAGGACATCCACCTGCACCCCAAGGACCACGACGGCCAGGACACGCTGGAAGCCACCGCCGTCGCCGCCGCCGTGAGCGCGGTGCGGGCTGCCGTCCCAGGCATCCCGGTCGGCGTCACCACCGGCGCATGGGCCACAGCGGACCCTCATGCCCGTGCCGCCCAGGTCCGGGCCTGGACCGTGCTGCCTGACCACGCTTCCGTGAACTGGCACGAGGACGGCGCCACCAAGGTCGCCGCAGCCCTGCTGGACAGGGGGATCGGCATCGAAGCGGGCATCTACTCCGGCACTCCCGCAGCACGACGGTTCCTGAGCGGGCCCGGATCCCGCCGATTCCTGCGTGTCCTGGCCGAGATCACCGAAGCCACCCCGCAGGACGCGCTTCACTCCGCAGCCGGCCTGCTGGACGAACTCGAACCGGCTGCCGCGCCGATTCTCCTGCACGGCGAGGACGCCACCGCGTGGCCCGTCCTGCGGCTTGCCGCCTCCCGCCGCCTGCATGCCCGTATCGGCCTGGAAGACGTGCTCCACCTCCCCGACGGCACCCCCGCCCCGGACAACGCCGCCCTCATCCGCGCAGCCCGCGAGATCATCCAGCACACACCACAGGGCACGACTTAGCGAGTCGCTATCACGCACCCGTGCGGGAGGTTCGCGGCCGCAGACCCCCGAAGGTCGAGGCCACGCACCAGAGCGTCGGGGAGCGAGCTGCGCGAGGAGTCTACGTCGGTGAAGTCGCAGGCCGCTGAGGCGTGGGAGGAGTCGGCGCACGCGGCTGGCGCCGTGGCGGTGGCCATGCACGCCGGGACAGGCACCAGGCCGGACGGCTTCAGCTACGTCTTAACAGAGGCCACCGCCGCATAGGGCCGCGCTCACGTGAAGAGCGCGGCCTGGCCTTAGCTGCTCGCAGGATCGTCCGGCCCTGCCGTGGGCTCCCTCAAAGATGCGAGCGAGAAGGTCGCGCGATACTGCCCGAGATCATCGAAGCTGCGCGAGTACAGGGTGATGTCATCGTCCAGAGTGTCGTAGAGGGCAGCGCGTACGTCCGCGATGCCTATGAAGGACCAGGTGACGGTCTCGTCGTAGACGTTCTTATAGGAACTCGTCTCCTCATGACCCATCGCTTCGGCCGCAGCGCGCGCTTCCTCAATAGAGGCGGCGTGGATCAACACGATGTCCTCGCTGTAACGAGGGCGCGCGTAGCCTCCTTCGACCGTCGTTGCATAAACCAAAATCGCGATGTGCGGGCTTTTCGGATGGTCGTTCACGCTGGCCCCCTCCTGCATGGCGCACGCCGACCCCATTCGCATGGGGGTCGGCGCGTATTGGGAACGTTTAGTGTCCCGTTCCATGCTGGCTTTGTGAACCGGTTATTGGTGAGCAGCTTCCATGCTTCCGGCCCTGCGTGTTGATGGCGCACCCGGGTGTGATGAAGCTCGCGGCGGCGACCGAGCTCAGTGCCGATGATGCAGGCGGCGCAGGGGGTCGGACTATCGTCTTCATGGTTGCGACCCTCCTCACTTGTTCATGTCGGTCTTCCGTCGGGTTCAACTGTCGGCGGCGGGTCTCCTCTCTTCGCGGACCTTCATCCGGACGATGACCGTGCCCGGAACGCGAGGTGGCGCAGGGCCCCTCGCGTCGGGGCCGGAGGTTACTTCCTTGTCGTCGAAAGACGTGACCGCGACGTTCCCCCTGGAAATGTCGGTGTGCGCGGGCATGGCCATGGCTAATTGGATTTATTTCAAAGTCTTGACAGCCGTCCAGAGCGGCCAGCGCGAGGGCGTGCGGCGGCCCGGCTGGGGTCCGGTGCTCAGGTCGGGTGGATGCGCAGTGCCTGGAGGTTGGCCAGTTCGTAGACGCCCCACCTGCCGAGTTCGCGCCCGTAGCCGCTGGCCTTGATGCCGCCGGTCGGGAGGCGCGGGTCGGTGGCGGAGATCGTGTTGACGAAGACGGACCCCGCGTGGATGCGCTCGCTCACGGACGCGGCGTGTTCGCTGTCGGTGCTCCACAGGCTGCTGCTGAGCCCGTAGCGTGAGGAGTTCGCGAGGGCGATGAGTTCGTCGTCGTCCGCGCCGGTCGTCAGCGCGCCGAGCGGGCCGAACGTCTCCTCGGTCAGGAGGGCGGAGTCGTGCCCGTCCACTTCGACGATCGACGGCGGGAACCAGGCGCCTGCGGCGGAGTCGGGTGCGGTCGCCTGTGCGATCACCTTGGCTCCCGCCGCCAGGGCTCGGGCGCGCTGGTCACGGAGCGTGTCGCGCAGGTCGTGGCGGGCGAGCGGGCCGACGTCGACGGTCTCGTCCGTCGGGTCGCCGACTCTCAGCGCGTGGACGTGGGGGGTCAGTGCCTGCGCGAACGCGTCACGTACGTCGCGGTGGACGAGGATGCGCTTGGCGGCGATGCAGCTCTGCCCGCTGTTGAGGAACCGGGATCGCACGGCGGCGGCGGCCGCGGCCGGGAGGTCGGCGTCGGCCAGGACGATGAACGGGTCGGACCCGCCGAGCTCCAGCACGCACTTCTTGATCTCGGCGCCGGCGCGCGCGGCGACGAGGGCGCCGACGCGGTCGCTGCCGGTGAAGGTGACGGCGGCGATCCGGCGGTCGCCGATGAGGTTCGACGCCGTGGCCGCGTCGGCCACGACGGTCTGCAGCACCCCCGTCCCGAACGCCTCCTGGAACGCCTCCTCGATCGCCAGGGCGTTGCCCGTGACGGAGTCGGCGTGCTTGAGCACGACGGTGTCGCCGGCCGCGATCGCGGGCAGCATTGCCCGGATCACCTGCCACCAGGGGTAGTTCCACGGGAGGATGGCGAGCACGACGCCGATCGGCACGATCCGGACGATCGCGGTGTCGCCGTCCAGATCGAACGTCTCCGGCCGCAGGATCTCGGGAAGCCGGTCGGCGTAGTAGCGGCAGGCGGTGACGCATTTGTCGATCTCGGCCCGTGCCTGCGTGATCGGCTTGCCCATCTCGAGCGTGATGAGTGCGGCGAACGTCTCTCGCCGCTCCGCCAGGACGGCGCCGAGCCGGCTGATCGCCGCGACGCGTTCTTCCGTACGGGATCGTCCCCAGGTGGAGGTCGCGGCGGTGTCGAGCACCCGATCGATTCCCTTGGGAGTGGTGTACGGGTGGAAGCCGAGTTCGTCGCCGGAGGCGGGGTTGACGGTGACGATGCCGCCCATGCCGCCGATGTCGCGGGTCACGCCGCGGCCTCGGCGACGGCATGCACCTCGCGGAGCCAGCGGGTGAAGCGTCCCGTGAGCGAGACGGGGTCGACCAGCAGCTTCTCGACGTCTGGAGCGTTCCCTTCCTCGATCGTGGCGTACAGGAACGCCGGCCCCTCCACCGTGAGCAGTTCGGCGAAGGCGGCGCTCAGCCCATCGGCGGTTCGCGCCGCGCGCGTGGTCCAGCCGGCCGCGTCGGCCAGGCGTCGCAGGTCGACCTTCGGTGAGTAGGTCGGCAGCGCCCCGGTGGACCCGTACACCCCGTTGTCGAGGAGGACGAGGAGCAGGTTGGGCGGCGCGAGGTAGCCGCCGGTCGGCAGCACGTTCGGGTTCATGAGCAGCGAGCCGTCCCCTTCGATGGCGACGACCTTGGGCGTCGACGGGTTCACGCTGAGCGCCAGCCCGGTCGCCACCGATCCCGCCAGGCCCATCGCGTCGAGGAGGTAGAGGTGGTTGTCGCTGTCCTTCACCGAGGCCAGCTCTCTGCTCGTCGCCGCGCAGGTCGCGATGACGGGATGGGAGCTCGTCAGGTCCGCCAGCACGCCGAGTGCTTCGATCCGCTTCATCAGGCGACCTTTCCGTCGGTGTTCCAGAAGGACCCGAGGACGACCACGGGCCGGTACGTCATGACCGCGTGCCTGCCGGCCTCCTGTACGGTGTCGTGCCAGTCTTCGGGGCCGCTTGTCCTGTCCAGTTCGATGACGGGCAGCCCGACGGCGCGCAGGAGGGCCGGCACGGGCTGGCTGATGGAGTGGATCATCGAGTTGTACTCGCCGAGCCCTCCCCGGGTGTTGGCGAACACGAGCAGCGGCAGGTGGTAGGAGAGCGTGAACGTCGTCAGCGCCGTGAGCGCGTTCCCGAAGCCGTTGTCCTGCATGACCACGGTGCCGAGCCCGCCGGTGAACGCCACCGCCCCCATGACGCCGACCGCTTCCTCCTCCCGCGACAGCGGGGTGACGCGCGGCGAGACCCCGTTCGTGCCGCCGTCGTACGCGACCAGCGCGTTGATGACCGGCGCCACGGTCACGGACGGGATGTAGCCGACCCGGGTGGCTCCGGCCGCCCAGATGCCGTCGGCGACGGCTTGTGCGTATGTCATGGGTGTGCTTCCTCGGGTGTCGTGGATGCGGTTCCTCCGGGTGAGGAGGTGAGCGCGCGGACGAGGACGGCCGGGTCGACGTTGCCACCGGACAGGACGGCGACCGCCCGCCCGTACCTGCCGGGATCGGCGAGCTGGGCGGCGACGCCGAGGGCTCCGCTGGGTTCCGCGACGAGACGGGCGTGACGGGCCAGGCTCGCCACCGCGGCGAGGATCTCGTCCTCGCTCACCGTGACGATCTCCTCGACGGTCGCCTGGATGATCGGGAAGGTGAGTTCGCCGACGAGCGGCGTCCGCGTTCCGTCGGCGATCGTGCGGTGCGTGGCGCGGGCGTCCCAGGCGACCCGTCGTCCGCTCGTGAGCGAGTCGCGCGCGTCCGCGGCCAGTTCCGGCTCCACGCCGACCACGCGCGTGCGCGGGGACGAGGCCGCGATCGCGACGCCCACTCCCGAAATCAGCCCGCCGCCGCCGACCGGTACGAGCACGGTGTCGATGTCGTCCAGGTCTTCGAGCACTTCGAGGGCGAGCGTGCCCTGCCCGGCGATGACGTCGGCGTGGTCGAAGGGCGGGATCGTCGTCATCCCGCGCTCCGCCCGTACGGCGTCGGCGACGGCCTCCCTCCGGTCACTGGGGACGAGGACGACTTCGGCTCCCAGCGCCCTGGTGGCCGCCACCTTGACCGCTGTCGCCGAGTCCGGCATGACGACCACGGCCGGGATGCCCGCCGCGCGTGCGGCCCAGGCGACCGCCTGCCCGTGGTTGCCGCTCGAATGCGTGACCACGCCGTGCGCGCGGGTCTCGGGGCGGAGCCGGGCGATCGCGTTCACGGCCCCGCGGAGTTTGAAGGCCCCGATCGGCTGGAGGCTCTCCGCCTTCAGCCACAGCTCTCCTGGCGTCCAGGGGGCGGGGAGCAAGGGCGTCCGTACGACGTGGCCGGTGATCCTGTCCCGTGCCGCGACGACGTCGCGGATCGTCACGGGGAGCGCGGGCCTCGGCCCGGTCGCGTCCTGAGGAGCGGTCCGCATTCAGGCTCCGCCCCGCGCGGCGATGGCGTCGAGCTCGATCCGGGCGCGATAGGGCAGCTCCGCGACCGCGACGCAGGTGCGGGCCGGCCGCGGTTCGGGAAGGATCTGCTCGTAGATGGCGTCCACGGTGGTGCGGTCGCCCATCGACGCCAGATAGACCGTGATCTTCACGACGTGCCGGAAGTCCAGCCCGGCCGAGGCCAGCCTGGCGCGCAGGTTCGCCAGGGCTTGGCGGGTCTCGTTCGCGACACCGCCCGCCACCAGTTCGCCGTCGGCGATGCCGAGCTGTCCTGAGAGGAAGACGAGTCCGGTCTCGGTCTCGCGCACAGGGCTGTAGGGGTGGCGCGCCTGTGAGGGGCTCGCCGGTGCGAGGTTGGTCATGCTCGATCTCCTAGGGGTGGTTCACGGGCACGCCCGTGACGAGGTGGCCGCGCATCCTGCGCACCAGGAAGGTCCCGGGGATGGCCGCGAGGACGAAGACGCAGCCCGCGACCGCGATGTAGGAATGCACGCCGAGCGAGGAGTTCACGGTCTGCCCGTCGACCACGAGGTCCGTCGCGCCGAGGATCGCCGAGCCGATGAAGCTCATCGTCACGGAGCCGACCGCGACCATGACCATGACCATGCTGGAGACGGTGCCCTGCCGCTCGCGCGGCGCCAGGATGGAGGCCAGGTTGAAGCCCGAGGTGACCAGCGAGCCCGCCGTGAGGCTCAGCAGGAACGAGCAGACCACGGCGATCGGCAGATTTCCCGCGCCGACGAGGAACATCCCGAGGGAGGCGATCGTCCCCAGCGCCACGCCGACGGCCAGCGGCCAGGCGGGGCCCACGCGGGTGGCGATCGCGCCAGCCACGATGCCGCCGAGCATGATCCCGATCGACGGGATGCCGAACATCAGGCCGAGCGCCGCCGGTCCCGCGATCCCGTAGCCGAGGCCGTCGTCCGGGGAGACGTCGATGAGCAGGCTGAACAGCGCGAGCAGACTGCGATAGGCACCCGTTCCCATGACGACCACGAGAAGTCCGAGCCCGAGGGCCAGCGGGATGCCGCGGATGTCGATCACGGGCTCCGGGACGCGGCTCAGCACGACGAACCAGACGACCAGCGCCACGACCCCCGCGACGAGGACGACCAGCGGCACGAGCGCCAGCCAGCCGAGCTCCTGCCCCAGACTGATGTACACCAGCACTCCCGCGAGCCCGCCGCCGAGCAGCAGCCCGCCCGCGACGTCGACCTTGCCCGTTGTCCTGAGCCGCGTTCGCGGGATCACGGCGCGGACGAAGAGCGCGCCCACGACCGCGAACGTCGCGGAGACCACGAACACGAACTGCCAGCCGAAGGCCTCCGTGGCGACCTGCAGGATGAAGGGTGAGACGATGCCGAAGACCGCCGAGCCCGAGGTGACGACACCGGTCACGATCATGGAGAACGTGGGGGCGCAGAGGTCACGGATGATCGCGACAGTGAGGAACAACGCCGCGACGGCGGCGCCCTGGAGGACCCGCCCAAGGACGAAGACGCCGATGTGCGGCGCGGCCAGGCAGATCACCCCGCCCAACCCGGCGACCAGCAGCGTGATCACGAGGACCTTGCGCTTGCCGTAGATGTCGGCGGACTTGCCGAGCAGCGGCGCCCACATCGCGCCCGCCAGCATCGCGCTGGAGTCGAGCCAGGCGAACTGGGTGGTGTCGAAGGCGTCGCGCAGTTGCGGAAGGACGAAGGTCGGCGCGGCGAGCACGGTGTCGACCATGACGTTCACCAGGACGAGGACGGCTACGTACCCGATCACCCGGCCGGTCCAGCCGGTGTGCAGATCATCGGGTGCGGGCGTTCCCGCTGTGGTGCTGGAGCTCATGTCCTGCATGAGCGTCTCCTTTCTGCGGAACACGCCGGGCTCAGGGGCGTGCCCCGGCGTGCGGTCCGTTCCGTCCGGCTGCTCGCGGCTCCGCAGGGGGGAGGGCGAGCCTGTGGATGACGCCCTGCTGGGCGACCAGGGCGATGTTCTCCGGCGCCGACAGCACGCCGATGTCCCGCAGGGGATCGCTCGCGCAGAGGACGAGGTCGGCGGCGTATCCGGTGCGCAGGGTCCCGAGCGTGTCCTCCACGCCGAGCAGCCGGGCGCCGGCCGACGTCGCCGCGCGGATGGCCTCCATCGGCGACATCCCCAGCTCCACCAGGCACGAAAGCTCGAAGAGGTTCTGCCCGTGCGGCGTGATCCCGGCATCCGTGCCCGCCGCGATGCGCACCTTCCGCGCGATGGCCTCGGCGAGGTTCTCCTTGGCCAGCTCGTTCCAGCGCAGCTTCTTCTGGTAGCGCCACGGCGTGGTCGTACGGGGGTCCAGCGGCTGGAAGACGGCCGACAGGGTCGGCACGAGGAAGGCCCCCTTCTCCCCGATGAGGTCGCAGCCCTCGTCGTCGATGCCGAAGCCGTGCTCGACCGAGCGGACACCGCCGCGGATCGCGGCCAGGATGCCGGCCCGTCCCTGCGCGTGCGCGGCGACGGGGCGCCCGCCGTGGCGCCGCGCCTCGTCCACGACCGCCGTGATCTCCTCGTCGAGCAGATCCTGGTCGTCGGGGTCGTCGTGCGCGCTGCTGATGCCGCCGCTCGTGCAGATCTTGATCACGTCGGCGCCCGACCGGAGCATCCGCCGCGCGGCCTTCCGTACGCCGGGCACGTCGTCGGCGAGCTCGCAGTAGTCCAGACCGAGGCTCCTGCCGCCTGGCAGGGTGTCGTCCGCGTGGCCGCCGGTGTGGCTGATGACGCCGACCGAGGTCTGCACGCGCGGCCCGGCCACCAGTCCCGTGGCGACGGCGTCGCGGAACGCGGCGGGGAGCCCGCCCAGATCCCGGACCGACGTGATCCCTGACGCGAGCGTGCGGCTCAGGCGTTCGGCGGTCCGGAGCGTCGCCAGGACGGGGTCCGTCAGCAGGGCGGTCTCCACGAGCGAACGGTCGGAGGGCAGGCCCAGGTGGGTGTGGCAGTCGAACAGCCCAGGCAGCAGCGTGCCGCCGCGGCCGTCGATCACCCTGACGTCCGGGTGCGCCTCGGGGGCCTGGGCGGCGGGGCCCGCGTAGGTGATCCAGCCGTCGGCGTCGGACTCCAGGACGGCGTCGTCCACCACGTCATCGCTGACGCCGTCGATGAGCCGTACGTTCTCGACCCGCAGCGCGGCCCCGCTCCGTTCGAATGTCGCCTGTCCGAGTCCCACGCGCTCTGAACCCCCTCGTCCGGCCTGCGTTCTCACGCCGGCTGCCGGTTGTGTCGGTTCTCGTCACGGTAGGGTGATCCTGAGATTCGGCCGCGATATCGCAGGTAATCTCCATTGACTGCTTGATTCGCGCAGGAAAGTTCGAATGACATGGCCGCTACGTCCTATGACGAGCTCGACGTCGCCATCGTCGACGCCGTGCGATCCGCGCCGCGCGCGAGCTGGCGGAGCCTCGGGGAGGTTCTCGGGGTCGACCCGGTGACCGTGAGCCGGCGCTGGGCGCGCATGGAGTCCGAGGGGGTCGCCTGGGTCGCCGCCCACCCCTCGGGACACGCGACCCCGGCGTGCGCGCTGGTGGAGATCGACTGCGCGCCGGGACGGACGACCGAGGTCGCGCGTACGCTCGCGGAGCACCCGCAGGCCGCCACCGTCAAGGTGACCGGCGGCGCACGAGACGTGCTCGTGCTGGCGCAGGCGCCCGACCTCGCCTCGCTCTCGGTCTATCTCCTCGACCTCGTGGGGCGGGTCCCCGGGATCGCGAAGATCCGCAGCCATGTGGTCACCCGGTCGATCCTGCAGGCGAGCAACTGGCGGGAAGGCGCGCTCGACCCGGAGCAGCGACGCCGCCTCGGCCCGGCCACGGAGCCGGGGTCAGGAAGGGCCGACGCCGTCGACCGGACCGACCTGCGTATCGTCCGCGCGCTGCACCTCGATGGGCGGATGTCGTTCGAACGGCTCGCCGAGCAGGTGGATCTCGGGCCGGTGTCGGTACGTCGCCGGTTGTCGCGCCTCCAGGAGGCCGGGCTCATCCGCTTCCGCTGCGACATCTCCCGGCATCTGTCCGGCCGGTCGGTCTCGGCGGTGTACTTCGGCTCCCTGGACGTCCAGGACATGCGGGCGGCGGAGAAGCGCATCCGTTCCTTGCCGGGGGTCCGGGCCTGCACGTTCGTCGCGGGGCCGTTCAACGTGACGGTCGACGCGTCGTTGCGGTCGGCGGCCGAGGTGCACGACCTCGAATGGCGCATGAGCCAGGAGTTGCCGGCCCTGCGCGTGCAGGACCGCTCCGTCGTGCTCAGCATGACCAAGCTGCTGGGCCGGGTCCTGGACGCGGAGGGACGATCCGTACGCGCCGTGCCGCTGGTGTTCGACGAGGGCGATCAACCGTAGGCGCGCAGAAAGGCGTCCACCCCGTCGGCGATGATCGCCAGGATCTCCTCGACCTCGGCGTCCTTCCTGGTCTCGAGTGCCTCCAGCGCGAGGCTGAGCGTCAGGGCGGTGTAGTGCCGGGCCATCAGACGGGGGTTCGCGGCGCGGATCTTCCCCTGGTCCGCCAGCGCGGCGAAGCGTTCCTCCAGCATCAGGTCCGGACGGTCGCGCTCGGCCTCGGCCAGCTGTGGTATCGACCACCGTTGCGAGGTCAGCCGCCGGAAGGTCAGGTACGCGGGCGACGGGAAGGTCTGCGTGACGATGCGCCGGCCGAAGGCGGTCAGCGCGTCGCGCAGGTCGCGGCCCGGGCTCAGCTCCTCGTCGATCGCGGCGCGTACGGTGTCGGCGAGCGTGTCGTTCACCCGCTCGAGCACGCGCAGGAAGATCGTCCCCTTCTCGCCGAAGTGGTCGTAGACGGTGCGCTTGGAGACCTGCGCCCGGGCCGCGATCGCGTCGACGCTCGTCCGTTCGTAGCCCTCGGCGATGAACAGGTCCTCCGCGGCATCCAGGATCGCCGCCTTCTTGCCCTCCGACCGTCGACGGCGTCCTGGCGTCTGAACCGCCGCTATACCCCTCGACATGATCTCAGCGTACGGCACCAGATGAAAGCACACTGACAAGTGTGCTTTTATGGGGATGCCCGCCGCACGCCCGGCGAGCGCACCCCGGCACCGCCCGCGGCGGTGCCCCTGCCGCATGGAGGTAGTGAGCATGGCATTCGATCCGGCAGACCACTGGGAGGGCTACCTCGCCCCGCCCGCCTTCGACGAGTACGCGGCCAGGTACGCGGACTTCTTCCGCATGAGGCGCGAGGACGGCATCATCGAGGTCCGCCTGCACACGAACGACGGCCCGTACGCCCACACCGCCGCCGCGCACAACGCGTGGCCGCGCGTGTGGCAGGAGATCGGCAACGATCCGGAGAACCACGTCCTGATCATCACCGGCACCGGCGGCAGATGGATGACGGGCGACCCCAAGGGGCTCAACCCCAAACCCGCCTCCGAGCTGGACCCGGACCACATCTACCAGCGCATGGCGGACGGCTGGAAGCTCATCGAGAGCTTCGTCAACAACATCGACATCCCGACGATCGCCGCCGTCAACGGTCCTGGCGTGCACACCGAGTTCGCGATGATGAGCGACATCACGCTCGCCGCGCCGGACGCCGACTTCATGGACCCGCACTTCTGGCTCGGCTCCCCGCCGGGAGACGGCCAGGGCATGGCCCTCCAGACGCTGATGGGCATCAAACGCGCCGCGTACTACATCTACGCCGCCAAGCCGATCCCGGCGGACAAGGCCCTTGAGTGGGGCATCGTCAACGATGTGCTCCCTCGCGAACACCTCCTCGACCGCGCCTGGGAACTGGCCAGGTTCATCATGAAACGACCGCGTTACACCAGGTGGGCCACTCACAACATCGTGTCCCGGCACTGGAGGAAGGTCGTCGCCGAGGACTTCGGCTTCCACATGGCGCACCAGATGCTCGCCAACGTCGCCAGCAAGTCCCGGGTGCCCGACCCGGACCTGTTCGCCGACTCCGAGGCCCGCAAGCTGTTCTGACCGGAAGCCCCACGATCGGAGCCCTCCGCCATGCCCGACCCCTCGCAACCGCTTTCGCGCCTCCTCACGGACGCAGCCAGGCGACTCCGCCCCGAGTCGCCCTGGCTCGTGGTCGCCGCGGTGCCGGCACACCCGGCGCCGGCCGAGCTCCTTGCCACGAGCGGGGAGGACCTGCGGCGATGGCTCAGGCGACATGTCGCGCACTGGCCGGCTCCCATCGCCATCGGCGCGGAGCCGCCACAACCACGCCCGGACGGCGCGCTGGCCTTCGCGCCGTCACGGCATCCGGGCCACCCGGCCGCTGGCGGGTACTACTGCGAGTTCCACCCGGACGGCTCCGCGCTCGCAGGACTGCAGGTGGCGGCACTGCGCGACAGCCCCGCCGACGGCCGCCAGGTCTGGGCGCTCGGCGAGGGCGCCGTCGCGTGGATCACCGTCGCGCTGGTGCGCCTCCTGGCGGCGAACGCCGCACGAGCCTTAGGGGAACGCGATGCCGACCCCACCGCCGAGCTCGCCGTCGAAGCGGCCCTCATCCCCGCTACGGACGCCGGCCGCGCGGCGCCGATAGAGGTGTGGAATCACGCCGGCACAACGTACGGCCCGGCGGGAGAC
This sequence comes from Nonomuraea sp. NPDC049725, assembly GCF_040674795.1. Lineage (NCBI taxonomy): Bacteria > Bacillati > Actinomycetota > Actinomycetes > Streptosporangiales > Streptosporangiaceae > Nonomuraea > Nonomuraea sp. NPDC049725. The sequence continues at coordinate 89,148 of NZ_JBFANJ010000014.1, forward strand.
CGCCGGCTCACCGGGACCGCCTCCGCTCGCCACCTCGCCGACCTGGCGGCATGCCTGTCACCCGCGCTCATGACGGCGGTACGACCGCTCATCGTCGATCTGCTGCGCCGGTTCGGGCTTTCCGGGTCACGCCACATCGACCCCGCCGGGGTCCTCCGGCGCGACCATTTCACCGGCTATGACCAGGAGATCCACGCGTGGGCCGACGCGATCGGCGTCCCCTCCCGCTCCGGCCCGCCCACCGCCGCCGTACGCGACCGGACAGGAGAAACGCATGAGACCGCCCCCCACCGGCCCGGGTGAGCGGCACGCCGCGAACCCGTCATGGGAGTACAGCGGGCGCCGGTGCCCACCCCGCCAGGCTCAGTCCACCCGGCTGAGGCCGGACGGGTCGATGACGACGAATCCGTTTCGGCGGTGACATCGTCCTGGCGCCGTGAGGAACATCGGGTCCTCACGGTGCCAGGTCGCGGTCCCGCTGAACCGGTCACCGGGCAGAAGATTCCCGACACCGGGCAGCACGACGCCCCGGCGCTCCCCCGCGCGGAACGGCGCCGCGCCGATCGGCCACAGGGGCACGACCATGCTGCCGCCGATGTCCACCGCCAGACAGGACTGGTCGCCGACCCACGTCAGCCGCCCGCTGAAGGGCACGCGGGCACCCACCTGTGTGTCGTGCACGAGGATCTGCGGATCCGCGCCGACCATGCACACGGCGGCCCGGCACGCTGTCGTGGGCGGTGATGCGAGGACGGGCTGGGCCGGCGTGCCTGACATGCTCGGCAAGAGTGCAAGGCCGACGAGCGTGGCGGCGAAGGGCCATGACTTCATGGCGACCTCCAAAGGTGAGCGGAAGGCATGGCCGTCGACAAGGTGCTCCAAGCATGCTTGGCACGGCGGCTCAGTGGCAGGCTAGCGGGTCCAAACGTAGTATTTTGCCCCGTTGTAATATCGGTTCACGGGAGTGAAGGCGCATCGGAGGTAGTTGTCCTCATCGACGAGGGCGCCTTTGAGAACTCCGTAGGCTTCCGCGTCCCGGTAGAAAGGGCCGCCGCTGTCGCCGAAAGTGCAGGTATCAGAGCCGTTGAGAATGGTCGTGAGGACCTGGCCGCCGACCACCACTCCGAGGTCGCCGTCATAGACAGTTTGGTTGAGCGCGATGACTCTCCCGCAATCGCGTTTGGACTTCTGCCCGAATTTGCAGACCGGATCATTGATCTTGGGGCCTGCGGAGCGGGCGTCGGCGTAGCGCTTGCTGCCCACGTCCCAGTAGAACGTGCGGGTGGCGACCCAGCCGTTCGGACCGTGGTCGTACATGGCGATATCGCCGCCAGGCCCGTAATGCACCCATTTGCGTTCCGTCGTGGTACCACAGCCGCCGTCCCCGGACTGGTTGCAGTAGTACCGGTAGCGTTCGTTGCCCTCATCAAGGGCGCAGTGTCCAGCCGTTCCGAGTCGCTTGGTGTTTCCGCTCTCGGAGATCAAGTTGAAGCTGGTCGTGCAGTCTTCGAAATTGCCGCCGCCTCGGATGTACGTGTCGTAATTCTTGAACAGCGGCCCTTTGCCGAGCTTCACGCTGACGTGGATGTGCGGGTTGCTCACCGCGGAGGCGGCAGTGGCCTGCAACGTGTCGGCCGAGGGTGCGGTCTTCACGCGTGATGAGGGCACAACGAGGGCGCCCAGTCCGGTACGAGGGTCATACCAGGTGGAGACGTTTGACACGTCGGGACGGCTCTGCAGCGCCTTTTGAAGCTGTTCCTGAGCCTTCGGGAGGTCAGTTTCGGCGTAGCCGAGGTTGCCGCGCAGTTGCACCCGAACGGGAAGGGTCTTCGCCATTTCGACAGCTTGCGGCGGGATCGCACCCTTGAAACCTATCCACGCGCTCCCGTCGTCCTGGGTAGCGAACCCGGACAGCTCGGCGGGGAATGTCTGGGCGAGTTGGTCGGCCACTCGAGTGTTGTACTTGTAGTAGCCGTAGCGGTCGATGGATGCTTCCAGGGTGATCTTGTCGGCTTCCGCCAAGCCCTGTAGGTCAAGTAGTTGTACTGCCGACAGGTCGTCGATCAGGACGTCCGGGGTGTCCACCGGGCCATCTGGCCAGTTGGCGGTGGCGGCCGGATCAGTCTTGGCCTTCTGATCGACATAGTCCTTGATGACGTCGATGAGGGGCACATTCTTGGCCGTGGCCTCAGCCTTGAGCTTCTCCAGGGTAGGCCGTGGCACTTTCGGCTGGTGTTCAACGGCAAGCGTGATGTCGCTGGCATGGGTCAGGGCGGTCGCTGTGGCTGCCGTAGCTGCTGATGGTGCGCTGACACTGGAGAGCGTCAGGGCCGCTGTGGCCAGCGCGATAGACAGTCCGACCCGTCGTGGACGTTTCGCCGGTAAGTGCACTCGCTTTCCTCTCCTTGACGAAGTAGTCAAAGGGCATCGTCAGCGCAGCGGCGGTCGACAGCAAGGTGAGAAAGGCCCGGTGTGACGGGATCGGTATGCGGTAATGCCTCTATCCGCTTGGGCTTCCGACAGCAGTCATCCTGCCGATCCAAGGGATGTCGATGTTGCCTCGTGCCTGAGCATGTCTCGGCCCAAACGCGACTTTCGCTGAAGTCCGCCCCTTGACCTGGGCACGACCTGAAGGCTGCGGCCGTCACACTGGAGGACGTCAAGGCCAGATCTTGCTGGGTTCCGCCGCCACGCCCCTCCTGCCGGCAAGTACGATCACGCCCGTTTGAAGGGATTGCGCCACAGGATGGACTCTTACCCAAGTTGCTGCAGCACGCGTCGTGACCGAGTGGGCGGCCACTACGGCTACCCTCCAGGCAGCCTGGTCATACGTCTTTGGGGTGGCCGCATTGATCCTGCGTGCGCAGGTAGGCTCGGTGAGCGCAGGGATGAACTGGGGACTGCCAGCGGTCAGAATGATCGACGGCGGGCGGCATCTGCGGTCGGCGGCGAGGTGAACCTTGCTGATCCGCCCGGCCCGCAAGCGCCCCCAGGAGGATGACCCTCAGGCCAAGCTTTCAGCGGCACCGGACGCGTCTTTCCTCCCACTTGGGACCCGATTCGGCGCCTCGTCGGGAATGCGCGATGGGGCCCTCCAGCACGCCCTTGCACACACCGGCGTCACGCCACTGGCGGACGGGTTGGAGACGGTCGACCAAGCACCGAACTCATGCGGCATCTCCGGCCACTATCCGACCGGGCTTGAACCGCCAGATCATGTCCTTGAACTGCTGCCGCAGCCGCTCGGGATACAGGCCATACTCGCCGATCGGCAGGTATGGCCGGATGAACTCACCCTCTTCGCCCGCCAACCGCACAGGCGATTCACCGCATCACCATCCGACACCCGCCCACACGCGGGGGTCCGGGGGCCGGAAGGCCCCCGGCAAGGGGGCTCGGGGGAGCTGGGCTCCCCCGGACGACACAGCCCGAGCCCGCCGGGTGCGAAGCGCCTGACGGGCGAGGACCTTCGCGTGAACAGGGGCCCTACTCGTCCCCCTCCACCCGCATCACGCTGGCGATGGCCCGGACGATGTCGAGCTCCCGCAGCCCCTCCATGGTCGCCGTCAGGGCGGCGTCGCTGGCCCGGTGGGTGACGATGACGAGCTGGGCGTCGTCGCCGTGCCCTTCCTGCCTGACCGTCTGGATGGACACGTCGTGCTTGGCGAACAGCTCCGCCACCCGGGCCAGGACACCGGGCTTGTCGGCCACGTCGAGGGCCACGTGGCAGCGCGTGACGGTCTCCCCCATGGGGTGGACGGTCAGCGAGGCGTAGGTGGACTCCTCGGGCCCGCGGGTGCCGGCCAGGCGGTTGCGGGCAACGGCGACGAGGTCGCCGAGGACGGCGGAGGCCGTGGGGGCGCCGCCCGCGCCCTTGCCGTAGAGCATGAGCTGCCCGGCCGACTCCGCCTCGACGAAGACCGCGTTGTACGCCTCCCGTACCCCGGCGAGTGGGTGGGTGCGCGGGATCATGGCCGGGTGGACGCGGACGCCGATGGAGCGGCCGTCGTCGGAGCGGGCGCAGATGGCCAGCAGTTTGATGACGTAGCCCATGGCCTTGGCGGAGGCGACGTCGGTGGCGGTGATCTCGGTGATGCCTTCGCGGTGCACCTGTTCGGCGGTGACGCGGCTGTGGAAGGCGAGCCCGGCGAGGATGGCGGCCTTGGCGGCGGCGTCGAAGCCTTCGACGTCGGCGGTGGGGTCGGCTTCGGCGTAGCCGAGGGTCTGGGCCTCTTCGAGGGCGTCGGTGAAGGACGCCCCGGTGGAGTCCATCTTGTCGAGGATGTAGTTGGTGGTGCCGTTGACGATGCCGAGGACGCGGTTGACGTGGTCGCCGGCGAGGGATTCGCGCAGCGGGCGCAGCAGCGGGATGGCTCCGGCGACGCTGGCTTCGAAGTACAGGTCGCCGTTGCCGGTGCGGGCGGCCTCGTGGAGGGCGGCGCCGTCCTCGGCGAGCAGCGCCTTGTTGGCGGTGACGACGGACTTGCCGCGGGACAGGGCGGCGATGATGAGGGAGCGGGCGGGCTCGATGCCGCCGATGACCTCGATGACGATGTCGATGTCGTCGCGCGTGACGAGGGCTTCGGCGTCGGTGGTGAGGAGGGCGGGGTCGACCTCGACGTCACGCTTGCGGCCGAGGCGGCGTACGGCGACGCCGGCGAGCTCCAGGGGGGCGCCGATGCGGGCGGTCAGGTCGTCACGCTGCTCGTGGATGAGCCTGATGACCTGGGAGCCGACGACGCCGCAGCCCAGCAGGGCCACCTTCAACGGTTTGCTCATAGTTGCCCCCTCAGCAGGTCGTCCTCGGTCTCGCCCCGTACGATCACCCGCGACTGCCCGCTGTTGACGGCGACGACGGCGGGCCTGGGCAGGTAGTTGTAGTTGCTGGCCAGCGACCGGCAGTAGGCGCCGGTGGCGGCGATCGCGATCAGGTCGCCGGGCGCGAGGTCGGCGGGCAGGTAGCAGTCGCGCACGATGATGTCGCCGCTCTCGCAGTGCTTGCCGACGATGCGGCTGAGCATGGGCTCGGCGCTGCTCTCGCGGCTGGCGAGCACGGCGGTGTACTCGGCGCCGTAGAGGGCCGTGCGCACGTTGTCGCTCATGCCGCCGTCGATGCTCACGTACGTGCGGAGCCCTTCGACGTTCTTGACGGTGCCGACCTCGTACAGGGTGATGCCGCCGGGGCCGACGACGGCGCGGCCGGGCTCGACGGTGAGGCGGGGGACGGGCAGGCCGGCGTCGGTGCAGACCTTGCGGACGATCTCGCGCAGGCCGTCGGCGATGCGCTTGACGTCGAGGGCCTCGTCGCCGTCGAGGTAGGCGATGCCGTAGCCGCCGCCGAGGTCGAGCTCGGGGAGCACGACGCCGTGCTCGTCCTTGATCTGGACGAGGAGGGTGGCCAGGCGGCGGGCGGCGACCTCGAACCCGGCCACGTCGACGATCTGGGAGCCGATGTGGGAGTGGAGGCCGACGAGCTCCAGCGACGGGAGCTGGAGGATGCGGCGGACGGCCTCGGCGGCGGCGCCGGCGTTGAGCGAGAGGCCGAACTTCTGGTCGTCGTGGGCGGTGGCGATGAACTCGTGGGTGTGGGCCTCGACCCCGGTGGTGACGCGGATCATCACCTTGGGGCGCAGGCCGCGCTGCTCGGCGAGGTAGCCGAGGCGGGCGATCTCCTCGAAGGAGTCGACGACGATGTGGCCGACTCCGGCGTCGAGGGCGCGGGTGAGCTCGGCGGCGGACTTGTTGTTGCCGTGCAGGGTGATGCGTTCGGCGGGGAAGCCGACGCTGAGGGCGACGGCGAGCTCGCCGCCGCTGGCCACGTCGAGGCCGAGCCCTTCGGCCTCCAGCCAGCGGACGATCTCCTTGCACAGGAAGGCCTTGCCGGCGTAGTGCACGTCGGAGCCCTGGAAGGCGGCCGCGTAGTCGCGCATGCGCGAGCGGACGTCCTCCTCGTCGAGGACGTAGAGGGGGGTGCCGTGCTCGCGGGCCAGGTCGCGTACGTCGGCGCCGCCGATCGTGAGCGCGCCATCGGTCCGGCTCGACGTTCGGGGCCAGATCGCGGGGTTGATCCGGTTGAGGTCGTCGGGCGCCAGCGGGGGGCGCTCGTGGGGCGGCGTCTCGGCGTGCCGGTCCCCGGCAGGATGGGCGAATCGACTCACCCGATCGAGGCTATCGGACCCGGTGTTCACCACGGACCCGATGCCCACGTATCGAGACGCGATCACCGCCCAAACGCGAATATTTTACGATTTTTCACCGTTTGGCCGGATATTTTGTGATCCCTCAGAGCTGATCCGGCCCCACCAGCACATCCCGTACGGCCCGCGCCAGCCTCACCCGGGCCCCGTGCAGCGGCCCCGCGGGCGTGTCGCCGATCGGCACGGCCGGGGCGTGCTCGTGCGCGTCGTGGTAGGCGAGCGCCAGCCGCACCAGGAAAGCCTCCCATCCCGGGTCGCGGCTCGCCAGTCGTCCGGGCACCTCGGCCAGCGCCCGCAGCACCGCCCGGTCGCGGGGATCGTCGAGCAGCTCGGGCCGGAACTCCTCCGGCACCCCCAGCTCGCGCCCCCACCGCTGCACGGCCACCGCCCTGGCATGGGCGTAACGCACCACGAATCCGGGGTTGTCCCACGTACGAGGAAAGTCCGGCCAGCCGGGATCGCGGAGCTCCAGCGGCTCGATCTCGGTCACCAGCTCCCCCGGCACGGGCACCACCACGCGCAGGAACCCGTTGCCCCGCACCTCGACCGGCCCCACGCCGGGCAGCTCCCGCACCCGCGCGGCCAGCTCGGCGGCGGGGACGCGGCGGCGCAGCGCGGCGGCCGACACGTAGGCGGCCTCCCGCTCCCACGTGCCGTCGGGCACCGGCGGCTCGCCGAGCACCCCGGCCAGCCGCCCGGGCGTCACGGGCTCAGATGAGCGCGTGCGGCTCGGCGGAGCCGTACTCGACCAGGTGGGCGGCGCCCAGCAGCCACCGGTCCTCGTCACGGACGCGCACGTAGCCGAAGCGGTCGGCGGAGAAGACCTTGATCCCGTCCTCGCGGCAGCGGCGCATGAGCACCTCGTCCCAGCCGTCGGTGAGGTCGGCGAAGCCGAGCTCGCGCAGCGTGTTGCGGCGGGCGAGCAGCGTGCCGCCGGTGATCTCCGGCAGGTAGGTGTACTCGGCGTCGGGCTGCTTGAGCAGCGTGGCCTGCGGCTTGCGCAGGTGGGCGTAGAAGGCGGCCTTGCCGACGATGTCGGCGGTGCCGAACAGGAACGCCCGCCGCAGGTCGGTCAGGTAGTGGGAGCCGTAGACGTCGCGCGGGTCCATGACCGCGACCAGGTCGGCCTCGCACAGGTCGAGACCGCGGCCGAGCATCGCGCCGACGGTCATGCCCGGCTGCAGCGGCCGATGGATGACGTCGGCGCCGGGCAGCGTGTCGCGGGCACGCTGCTCGGCCTCCGGCGGGCCGATGACGATGAGCTGGGTGATGCCGCTCTGCCGGCCGACCTGGGCCAGCGCGTGCTCCATGCGGGTCGCGTCGGGGACGGCCAGCAGCACCGACACGTCGAGCGTGGCGCGGGCGCTGGGCAGCCCGATCGTCTCCAGGAGCGCGTCGACGTGCTCGGTCATGGTGCCGGAGGCGTAGGCGCGGCGCAGGGCGACGTGCGCCCGGCGGCTGTCGGGGTCGTCGCCGATCGGCGTGCCGCAGGCGGCGAGCTCGGCCAGCCGCCACGTCGGGGTGCCGGGCGGGCAGGTGACCGCGGCCGGCCAGCGGTAGGAGGTGAGCACGTCCGGGTAGGCCAGGTGGTCCGGCAGGAGCTGGTCGAGGCTGAGCACCCGGTCGATGCGCCCGCCGGCCAGCGGCAGCGGGTTGTGCACGCGCGGCTGCACGCCGAACGGCAGCCTCGGCCAGGCCGCGGCCGGGTCGGCGGAGAAGCGGTGCTCGAACAATCCGGCCGAGGCGGCGAAGTCGGCGGGGTCGCCGTGGGTGTGCCAGAACACGGTCCGGATGCCGCGCTCGGCGCACCAGGCGAGCAGCGCGCGCAGCCCCTCGCCGGGCTCGCCCAGCAGCTCCTCGGCCCACGGCCCCTGCGTCACGGACTCGACCAGCAGCAGGTGCGGCACCTCCTGCGGCAGCACCCGGGCGAAGTCGCGCGGGGTGAAGCCGGTGGTCTGCCGCCACTCGTAGCGCAGCAGCGCCTCTGCGTGCGGCTCGGCGACGACCGCCGCGGTGATGTGCGGGCGGGCGTTGGGGCCGGTCGGCACCCGGTAGGGCTTGAGCTTGAAGGAGGCGCCGCCGAGCGTGCGGGTGGTGGCGGTGGCCTGGTAGGCGGCGCCGGGCCGCTCGTCCTGGGCCCTGGCCGCGGCCACGGGCTTGCGCTTGGGCGCGGTCGGCCGCTTGACCGGCCGGGCGGCGCCCTTGAGCTCCTTGGCCAGGCGGACCGGGTTGCTCTTGCCGGTCTTGATGGCGTCGCCCAGCCGGTTCCAGCGGGCGACCTTGATCGAGGAGAGCTTCCAGTTGGCCACCTCGGCCTGGTAGCGCTGCTCGGCGAGCTCCTTGCGGAGCTTGTCGGCGGCGGCGCGCTCGTCGGCCAGGCGCTCCTCGGCCTCGCTCAGCCGGTCGGCGAGGGCCTTGACCTCCTCGGCACGGCTCTCGGCCTCGGCCAGCCTGCTCTGGGCGGCGTCCAGCAGCCTGGCCAGCTCCGCCGCGTGCTCGGCCTGCGCGACCGCCTCACGCAACGCCCTGCGCGTGCTTTCCAGCTCGGTAGACAACAGGACCTCCGTCTCTCAGCCCGGCAAAGGATACTCTTTTGCGGGAAGCGCCTCGAAGGGATGAGATCCGGTGCAGTTCAACGTACGACCCTACGTCTGCGGCGGTCTCGGCCGGATCGACACCGCGGTGCTCGGCAAGCTGTCGGCCGCGGGCCCGCGGGTGCGTCCCGCTCTCCAGACGGCCGAGGCGGCCCTGTTCAGCTCGGCGCCGCTGCCGCCCTACCGGCGCTCGGGCGAGGCGTTCGCGTTCGCCTGGGGCGAGCGCAGGCCCGCCGGCGAGAGCGACTGGATGACGGTCGCGGAGACGTACGAGGCTCCGGGCCTGATGGGCGACGGCCCGCGCGTCACGCTCCACACGGGCGCGCTGGGGCTGGTCGACGTCTATTACGTACGGGTGGGCGAGGCGGTCTACTTCTCGTCCCTGATCGAGCCGCTGCTGTCGCTGGCGCCGGTCGAGATCGACTGGGCGGCCTGGGCGTCGATCCTTCAGGTGACGTTCCCGCTGGGCGAGGCGACGCCCTACCAGCGGATCAAGCGGCTGCCCGGCTCCAGCGCGCTGGTGTGGGACCAGGGCAGGCTGTCCACCGAGCGGCGCCTGCCGCGCTGGCTGCGCACCGAGCCGTACGAGACGTGGACGAGCGCCGGGGAGATCCTGGAGCTGCTGCACGAGGTCTACAAGGACTACGACGGGCGCAAGCTGCTGGTGCCGATCAGCGGCGGCTACGACTCGCGGCTGCTGGGCAGCGTGGCCAAGGCGCGCGGGTTCGACGTGGAGTCGTGGACGACCAGCCCCGACGACGGCACCGACACCGACATCGCCTTCGCCCGGGCCATCACCCGCGAGCTGGGCATCCCGCACCGGGTGATCGAGCAGGACCCGGCCGCCTACCCGGACGACGCCGTGGAGGTGGCGCGCAGGCTCGAATACCTGACGCCGCATCACGCCTGGTACGCGCCGTTCGCCAAGGAGGTGCACCAGGCGGGGCGGGTGCTGGTCGACGGGCTGGCGGGCGGGCCGCTGCTGAAGAACTTCATGGTCAGCGGCGCCGCCCTGGAGGCCACCACGCAGGCCGAGCGGTCGGCGGCGGTGCTGGGCTCGCTGAGCCTGGGCGCGCCGTCGCAGCCGTTCCTGTCGAAGGCGGCGGCGCAGTGGATGGCCGAGACCGTGCAGGAGCAGTTCCTGGCGGCCACCTCGATGCTCCACGGGCACCGGGCCGAGCTGCCGCTGTCGGTGCTGCACACGCGCACGGTGCGGGGCATCGCGCGCTCGGCGGTCAACCTGGTGGGGCCGGAGGCGTCGTTCGCGGCGCCGTTCATCCATCCCGACTTCTTCGACGCCGCGCTCTCGGTCGGGGTGGCGCGCAAGGCGCAGGGCCGCTTCTACCGCGAGGTGCTGCACGCCGCCAACCCGCGCGTGGCCGCGCTGCCCTCGACGAACGTGGTCAAGCAGCCGCTGCGGCGGGTGCCGCTGCGCTCCACGGCCGCGCCCGCGCGCGCCTACTCCCACCGCATGCTGGACGTGGTGGCGACCCGGGTGCCGGGGCTGCTGTCGGACGAGCTGCACGAGGTGGTGGCGGGCGGGCCCGACGCGCTGACGCGGTTCAACGGCTGGAACGACCGGTTCTGGGTGCGCGGTCTGGTGCTGTTCGGGCTCTGGCTGAGCGACTTCGAAAGCGAGCTGGACGACCTGTCTGCCCCCTTCTAGTTACAGGGAGAAGAACGGTCGGTAACATCACGATTACACAGCGATCTCTTGGGTATTACAGCTCGCACAGCACAAGCGGGTTCCGGAAAGCCAACGGGCTGGTAGTGTTCGGCCCGTAAGCGCCGCACAAGCGGGCACCGGATCACAAATCCGGTCCTGTCGAGGGCATGGGATCGCAGGGATGACGACCCAGGCGGCGCGGTCACCAGAGATAACAACGCCGGGGAAACCGGTGACTTCGTCCTGCCCACATCTCCTTCTGTGAGCGACATATGATCAACGCATCCCCAACGCCGGAGCCGGTCGCCGAGACCTTCATTTCGGAAGACCCGTCCTGGTACAAGCGGGCGGTGTTTTACGAGGTGCTCGTCCGGGGGTTCAAGGACTCCAACGGCGACGGCACCGGAGACCTTCGCGGCCTCGTGGAGAAGCTGGACTATCTCGAATGGCTCGGCGTCGACTGCCTGTGGCTGTTGCCGCTGTACGAGTCACCGCTGCGTGACGGCGGTTACGACATCTCCGACTACATGAAGATCTTGCCGGACTTCGGCGACCTCGCCGACTTCATCCAGCTGATCGAGTCGGCGCACGAGCGCGGCCTGCGAATCATCACGGACCTGGTGATGAACCACACCAGCGACCGTCATCCCTGGTTCCAGGCATCCCGGCACGACCCCGAGGGGCCGTACGGCGACTTCTACGTGTGGGCGGACGAGCCGACCGCATACCCCGACGCGCCGATCATCTTCATCGGCGCCGAGGAGTCCAACTGGACCTACGACCCGGTGCGCAAGCAGTACTACTGGCACCGGTTCTTCCACCACCAGCCGGACCTCAACTACGACAACCCGGCGGTCCAGGAGGCCATGCTGGAGGTCCTGCGCTTCTGGCTGGACCTGGGCATCGACGGCTTCCGCCTGGACGCGGTCCCGTACCTGTTCGAACGGGAGGGCACCGCGTGCGCCGGCCTGCCGGAGACGCACGCGTACCTGAAGAAGATCCGCGCCGAGGTCGACCGGCTCTACCCCGACCGGGTGCTGCTGGCCGAGGCCAACGGCTGGCCGGAGGACGTCGTCGAGTACTTCGGCGACCCCACCACCGGCGGCGACGAGTGCCACATGGCGTTCCACTTCCCGCTCATGCCGCGCATCTACATGGCGGTCAAGAAGGAGACGCGCGAGCCGATCTCGGAGATCATGTCGCGCACGCCCAAGCTGCCCGACTGCGCCCAGTGGGGCATCTTCCTGCGCAACCACGACGAGCTCACGCTCGAGACGGTGACGGAGGAAGAGCGCGACTACATGCACAGCGAGTACGCCAAGGACCCGCGCATGCGGGCCTACCTGGGCATCCGCCGTCGCCTGGCGCCGCTGCTCGACAACGACCGGGACCGCATCGAGCTGTTCACGGCCCTGTTGCTGAGCCTGCCGGGCTCGCCGGTCATGTACTACGGCGACGAGATCGGCATGGGCGACAACATCTGGCTGGAGGACCGTGACGCGGTCCGCACGCCGATGCAGTGGAGCCCCGACCGCAACGCGGGCTTCTCCACGGCCGACCCGGGGCGGCTCTACCTGCCGGCCGTCATGGACCCGATCTACGGGTTCCAGGCGGTCAACGTGGAGTCGCAGCAGAGGAACGAGGGTTCGCTGCTCCACTTCACCCGGCGGATGCTGCAGATCCGGCGCGACCACCCGGTGTTCGGCGTCGGCGCCTACACGGAGATGTGGTCGTCGAACCCGGCCGTCCTGACCTACGTCAGGGAGGACGGCGACGACATCATGCTGTGCGTGAACAACCTGTCGAAGTTCCCGCAGCCGGTCGAGCTCGACCTGCGCAGGTTCGAGGGCATGACGCCGGTGGAGGCGCGCGGTGGCGTGCACTTCCCCGTCGTCGGCGAGCTGCCCTACCTGCTCACGCTGCCGGGGCACGGCTTCTACTGGTTCGCGCTGAAGAAGCTGCCTTCAGCGTGAGGTGACGGGCACCTGGGCACGGGCCGCCCGCCGCGCGGGAATCAGCGCGACGGCGAGCGCCGTGCCCACGGCCACCAGCACGGCGACGGTCAGCGTCATGGCCGAGGGCGGACGGGCGATCCCGGCGCCCACCCCGCTGGTGTGGCCCTGAAGGTCGATCAGCCCGGTCACGACCGACGCCCCGACCGCCGCGCCCGCTCCCACTCCCAGCACCACGAGCAGCCCGGTGCCGGTCACCAAGGTGGCCATCACCTGGCGCGGCGTCAGCCCCATCGCCTTGAGCACGGCCAGGTCGAAGGCGTGGTCGCGCAGGCCGAGCGCGCTGGCCGTGAGCAGGTTGGCCAGCCCGATCAGCGTGAGCACGGCGATCAGGGCCACGATCACCACCCGGATGACGGCCAGCCGGTCGGCCGGGTTGACCACGATCTGCACGTCCAGGCTCTCCGACGACTCGGTGAGCAGCCTCCCGGCCACCTCCGACGGGTCGGCGCCCGGCTTGAGGGCGAGCGCGTAGAACTCGGGCGGCACGGTGTCCTTGGCGGCCAGGCTGTCCAGCCCGACCGACAGCACCTCGCCGTCGGAGTCGGGTTCGATGGCCCGGCCGACGATCCGCACGATCAGCGGCGAGCCGCCCACGGTCAGCCGGACCCGGTCGCCGATCTTCACACCCAGCAGGTCGAGCAGCCCCTGCCCGGCGACCGCCTCGCCCGGCTCGGCGTACATGCGGCCCTCGACGACGGGGAACGGGTAGGGGTCGGTGGTGGAGCCGCCGATGGCGCGCACCCGCACCGAGCGGCCCTCTCCTGGGGCCAGCGCGTTCACCTCGACGCCCGGGTAGACGGCCCGCACGTCGCGGTCGGCGCGCACGTGGCGCTCGGCCTCGACGGCGGTCAGCTTGCCGGGCCCGACGTGCAGGGCGGCGTGCTGGCCGACCTGCTCGGGATGGCCGGCGAAGTTGTCCAGCGTGGCCCACACGCCCAGCCCGATCGTGATCATCATCATCGGCACGGCCAGCCCGAACGCCGTCAGGAACGCCGGCACCCGCCGGGTGAAGGCGTCGCGGGCGCCCAGCACGAGCGCCGGAGGCAGGCGTACCAGGAGGGCGAGCCTGGCCAGCCGGGACAGGTGACCGCGCGGCGGCAGGGCGGGCGCGGCCGGGATCGGCGGCGTGCGTCCGCCGCGCCAGGCGGGCAGCCCCACGGCGGCCAGCACGACCAGCGCGGTGCCCGCGAGGATGGCCAGCACCGGCATGGGGGCGACGGAGGTGGTGCCGAGCACCGCGACCGTGCCGCCCCACCCGGCCAGCGTGCCGACGGCGATGCCGAGCAGGCCCAGCGCGCCGTGCTCGACCAGCAGCAGCAGCGCGATCTGGCCTCTGGTGAAGCCCATCGACTTGAGCGTGGCCAGGTCGCGGAGCTGGCCGAGCACCCGGCCGCCGGCCGCGTTGGCCAGCGCGAGCGCGGCGGCGACCAGCCCGACGACGCCGAACAGCGCCAGCAGCGTGCCGAGCAGCCGGTTGTCCAGCTCCATCGCGGCGCGGATCTCCCGCCAGGTGTAGAGGCGCTGGAGCTCGTCGTCGAGCATGACCACGACCCGCTGCGAGACGACCTGGGCCGACTCGGCGTCGGTCAGGCGCAGCCCGGTCACCCACTGGCTGCGGCCGAGCATCGGCTCGACCCGGTCCAGGGTCTCGGGCAGCACCCAGGCCAGGCCGGGGGTCCATTCCGGGTAGAAGCCCTGCTCGGCGGAGTCGGCGATGCCGCGTACGTGCAGGCTGTGGCGCTCGCCGCTGAGCGCGATGATCGTGAACGGCGCGCCGATGCGCAGGCGCAGGGCGCGGGCGTAGGAGCGTTCGACGACGACGCCGCCGGGCTCTGCGGCGTCGAGCCAGCGGCCCTCGGTGACCACCGGGTGGGCCACCGCGGGCGGCTTCGCCGGCAGGGCGCGCAGCTCGGCGGGCTCCTTCTTGCCGTCCTGGACGACGGTGGCGGGCGCCGAGCGGTAGGGGCCGGCGGCGCTGGTGACGCCGTCGATCTCGCGGGTGGCGACGACCTGGGCGGTGCTGTCCTTGGTGTAGAACCACACGTGCGCGCCCTCGGTCTGGGCGAACAGCCCGCGCCAGGGGTTGGTGCCGTCCTCCAGGAGGGTGACGGCGGCGATCAGCGCGGCCACGATGGCGGCCACGACGAGCACGGTGAGTGTCGCCTGGCCCTTCCTGGCCCGCAGGTCTGCCCGGATCCAGCGGATGCCCGCCCGGGTGGTGCTCATCGGAGGTCGATCACCGCGCCCGCGGTGCCGGTGCGGCGCCGGGTGATCCGGCCGTCGTCGACGACCTCGCCGTCGTGCAGGGCGACGACCCGGTCGGCCAGCCCGGCGACGCGGGCGTCGTGGGTGACCATGACGATGGTCTGGCCGTCGCGGTGCACCTCGCCGAGCAGGCGCAGCACGTCGCGGGTGTTGCGGCTGTCGAGGTTGCCGGTGGGCTCGTCGGCCAGCAGCACGCTGGGCTTGTTGGCCAGGGCCCGGGCGAGCGCGACGCGCTGCTGCTCGCCGCCGGAGAGCCGGGCGGGCGGGGCGTCGGCGCGGTCGGCCAGGTTGAGCGCGCCGAGCAGGTGCCGGCTGCGCTCGCGGGCCTCGCGCGGCGAGGCGCCGCCCAGCAGGGCCGGCAGCTCGACGTTGTCGGCCACGGTCATGCTGGCGACCAGGTTGAAGAACTGGAAGACGAAGCCGATCTTCTTGCGGCGCAGCAGGGCCCAGGCGCTCTCGGAGAGCGTGTCGGCGCGGGTGCCGTCGATCCAGATCTCGCCGCTGGTGCGGGTGTCGAGGCCGCCCAGCATGTGGACGAGCGTAGACTTGCCCGACCCGGACGGGCCCATGACGGCGATGAACTCACCCGGCTCGACCTGCAGATCCACCCCGCGGACGGCGTGCACGGGCACGGCGCCGCCGGAGTAGACCTTCACCAGGTTGACCGCCTTGAGGGCGGGATCACTCATGCCAGGTCCTCCTGACAACGTTCGAGCCAGTCCAGATCGGCTTGCAGATGCAGCATGGCACCCTCGATCAGCAGCAGCGCCACCCGGTCCTCGGGCGGGGTGCGGGCCATCAGGTCGTTGAGGTCGCCCATGAGCGACAGGTAGTGGCGGCGCTGGCGGTTGATCAGCGCCATCCGGTCGGCGATGCCGGTGAGCGGGGCCAGCACGAGCTTCATGAAGAACTCGTCACGCACCCGGGGCCCCTCGGTGGGCTCGTCCGCCCAGAGGGTGAGCACGTCACGCCCCTTGGCGGTGCAGTAGTAGACCTTCTTGTTGGGCCGGTTGGACTGCTCGACGTCGACCGCCCTGACCAGGCCGTCCTTCTCCAGGCGGCCCAGCGTCACATAGATCTGGCCGATGTTGGGCGAGGGGTAGGCACTGCCGAACGTCTGCTCGAGGGCCTGTTTGAGCTCATAACCGTGGGCAGGCTCCTTGGCCAAGAGCGCCAGCAGGTGAAGCCGCACACCTCACCTCCCCGCGCGTTACGGATGCGTTACATGGCCAGCAGTTGACCTTCAGATTACATGTATGGATAACATGCATGCATCTACCTAACACGAATGTAGCCCCCTCTAAACCTGGAGGAAATCGAGGTGTTTCGCCCATTTGCTGTTGCTCTGGCCGTTCTTGCGGCGGCCGGGTGCGCGGCGGCGGGCGAAACCGGCGGCGGCGAGCCGGGAACGGGCGGCACTGGCCCGATCACCTTCGCCACCGGGCGCGACACCACGGCGTACCTGCAACCCCTGCTGGACCGCTGGAACCAGGCCCACCCGGCCGAGAAGGTGACGCTGCTCGAGCTGCCCGAGGCCGCCGACGAGCAGCGCGCTCAGATGGTGGCCAACCTCCAGGCCCGCAGCAGCCGCTACGACGTCCTCGGCCTGGACGTGGTGCTGACGGCGGAGTTCGCGGAGAACGGCTGGATCATCCCCTTGGAGCGCGGGTACTTCCCGCTCGACAAGTTCCTGCCGCCTGTCGTGGACACCGCGGTCTACAAGGACAAGCTCTGGGCCGTGCCGTACACGAGCAATGCCGGGCTGCTGTACTACCGGACCGACCTCGTGAAGAAACCGCCCAGAACCTGGGCGGAACTTCGCGAACAAGCCCAGGAGATTACGAAAAAACACGATATTGAGGGCTATGCCGGGCAGTTCCTCGCGTACGAGGGACTGACCGTCAACTTCTCCGAGGCCGTGCAGTCCGCCGGCGGCCAGATCCTCGGCCCTGACGGCGACGAGGTGACGCTCGACACCGCCAAGGCCGCGACCGCGCTGGGGTTCCTGCAACAGGGCCTGCGCGAGGGCTGGATCCCGGAGGAGTCCCTGAACTACAAGGAGGAGGAGTCCCGCCTGGCCTTCCAGGAGGGCCGCCTCGCCTTCGCCCGCAACTGGCCGCACGCGTACGGCCCGGCCAGGAGCAGGCTCGGCGAGAAGATGGCGGTGACCAGGCTGCCCGGGCTCGACGGGCCCGGCTCCAGCTCGCTGGGCGGCAGCAATCTGGCCATCAGCGCCTACTCCAGGCACCAGCACACGGCTCGTGAGTTCATCCGCTACTTCACGAGCCTGGAGAACGAGCGCCGTGTCCTCACCGAGGGGTCCTTCCCCCCGGTGTGGGCCGAGCTCTACGACGACCCCGAGCTGATCAAGCGCTTCCCCTACCTGCCCGTGCTCAAGGAGAGCATCCTCGCCGCCAAGCCGCGGGCTGCCAGCGCCAACTACAACCAGCTCAGCCTGGTGATCGCCAGCTCGGTCGCCAAGGCGCTCAACCCCCCGTTCAAGGACACGGCCGACGACGTCGCGGCGTCCTTGAAAGCCGAACTCGAAGAGATCATCAGAACCCAGTGAGGCAGCCATGCGAAAAGGCAGAGCAGCAGCGATCCTGGCCGGACTGGCCGTAGCAGTCGCGGCCTGCGGCAACGCGCCGACCACCAACGACCCGGCGGCCTCGGCCCCCGCCTCGGGCGAGGCCACGAGCGGCGCCAAGACGCTCGAAGGCGTCACGCTCGAGGTCGCGGCGAAGTGGACCGGCGAGGAGCAGAAGAACTTCGAGCAGGTGCTCAAGGCCTTCTCCGAGAAGACCGGCGCGAAGGTCACCTACGCCTCCACGGGCGAGGACACCGGCGCCTACCTGGGGCCGCGCATCCAGGGCGGCAGCCCGCCCGACGTGGCGATCCTGCCGCAGCCCGGCCTGGTCCAGCAGTACGCCGACCAGAAGGCGCTCAAGCCGCTCACGGCCGACGTCACCAAGGAGATCGACGCCAACTACACGCCGTACTGGAAGGAGCTCGGCTCCGCGGACGGCCAGGTCTACGGCGTGCTGATCAAGGCGGCGCACAAGTCGCTGGTCTGGTACCGCGACCAGGCGCTCAAGGACGCCGGCGTGCAGCCTCCCACCACGTGGGAGGAGCTGGTCAAGACCTCGCAGACGATCGCCGACTCCGGCACCGCGCCGCTCTCCCTCTGCGGCGCCTCCGGCTGGACGCTCACCGACCTGTTCGAGAACGTCTACCTCTCCTCGGCCGGTCCCGAGAAGTACGACCAGCTCGCCAAGCACGAGATCCCGTGGACCGACGCGAGCGTCACGACGGCCCTGGAGAAGATCAAGGAGCTCGTCAGCAAGGACGAGTACCTGGTCGACGGCCGCTCCAACACGATGCAGACCGACTTCCCGACCTGTGTCACCAAGGTCTACGGCCAGGACAAGGCCGCCATGGTGATCGAGGCCGACTTCGTGGCCGTCACGGCCGTCGAGTCCGGCGCCAAGGTCGGCGAGGAGGCCAAGTACGTGCCATTCCCGAAGGTCGGCGAGACCGCCCCGGTCGTGCTCGGCGGCGACGTCGCGGTGGCCATGAAGGACTCCCCCGGCGCGATGGCGCTGCTGCAGTTCCTGGCCTCCAAGGAGGGTGGCGAGATCTGGGCCAAGCTGCCCGGCTACCTGTCCCCCAACCGCAACGTCTCGCCCGACAACTACCCGGACCCGCTGACGCAGGAGCTCGGCAAGACGATCATCTCGGCCGGCGAGACCGTCCGCTATGACATGTCCGACCTCGCGCCCAGCGCCTTCGGCGGCACCGACGGCAAGGGCGAGTGGAAGATCCTCCAGGACTTCCTGCGCGACCCGTCCGACATCAAGGGCGCCCAGGAGGCGCTCGAAGCCGAGGCCAAGAAGGCCTGGAAGTAAAGAGGAATGGCCGTGACCGAAAGGTTGGACGGCCCGAAGGTCCCGCCCGAGAGCACCTCGGGCGGGCCTGCCTCCGGACCGGCTGATACCCCCCGTAAGAAAAGCCGCCTCGGCCCCTCCCCGTGGCTCGCGATCGCCTTCCTGCTCCCGGCAGCGGTGCTGCTGGGGGTCTGGGTGGTCTATCCCATCGGGTTCTCGATCGTCCGAAGCCTGTACGACGCGTCGAACACGCAGTTCGTCGGGCTCGACAACTTCGCCACGATCTTCAGCGACGGCAACATGTTGCGGACCATCCGCAACAACCTCATCTGGGTGATCGTCGCGCCCATCGTGGTCACCACGCTGGGCCTGATCTTCGCGGTGCTGACCGAGCGCATCCGCTGGTCGACCGCGTTCAAGCTGATCGTGTTCATGCCGATGGCCGTCTCGCTGATGGCCGCCGGCGTCATCTTCAGGCTGGTGTACGACGGCGACCCGGACAAGGGTGTGGCCAACGCCATCCTGACCACCGTGCACGACACGTTCTCCTCCTCCCAGGGCTACCCGGAGGCCCGCCCGCGTGAGGGCGAGCAGTCGCCGGTCGCGGCCGAGGGCGGCGGCGTCGTCACCAAGCAGCCCGTGCAGGCCGGCCAGCCGGTGCTCATCCCGATCGTCGGCGTCAAGCCGGAGGTGCTGCCCTCCGACGCCGCGCCGGCCAAGGCGCCCGCCGGCGGCGACACCCTGTCCGGCACCGTCTGGTTCGACTTCACCCCGGGCGGCGGCGGCGTCAACGGCCAGCTCGACGGGAGCGAGAAGGGCCTGCCGGGGATGACCGTCGAGGCGGTCAGCGATGGCAAGGTGGCGGGCACCGCCACGACGGCCGAGGACGGCACGTTCGCCTTCGACGGCCTGCCCGCCGGCTCCTACACGCTGCGGCTGCCGCAGTCGAACTTCGAGGGGGCCTACAACGGCCTGGCCTGGCTGGGCCCGACACTCATCACGCCGGCGATCATCGGCGCGTTCGTCTGGGTGTGGGCCGGATTCGCGATGGTGCTGATCGCGGCGGGTCTCGCGGCGATCCCGCGTGACGCGCTGGAGGCAGCCCGCATCGACGGCGCCTCGGAGTGGCAGGTGTTCAGGAAGATCACCGTGCCGCTGCTGTCGCCGGTGCTGCTCGTCGTCTTCGTGACGATGATCATCAATACGCTGAAGGTGTTCGACCTGGTCTTCATCATCGCGCCGTCGTCGGTCCAGCCGGAGGCGAACGTGATCGCGCTGGAGATGTGGCGCGTGGCGTTCGGCGGCGGGAACAACCAGGGACTCGGCAGCGCGCTGGCGATCTTCCTGCTCATCCTGGTGCTGCCCTTCATGGTCATGAACATCCGCAGGTTCAAGAGGGGAGAGTCATGACCACCGCGACCGCATCCGCACCCCGCGGGGCGCACGCGGGAGCCCCGCGCCGGAGCTTCGCCGGCCGCATCGTCGACCGCCTCGGCAGCGGCGCCGTCCAGGTCGTGATGATCCTGCTGGGCCTGTTCTGGCTGGTGCCCACGCTGGGCCTGCTCGTGGTCTCGCTGCGCTCGGTGGAGACCAACACCGCCGAGGGCTGGTGGACGATCTTCACCAAGCCCGCCGAGCTCACCCTCGAGGGCTACGCGAACCTGCTGGCCAGCGGCTTCACCGCGTCGTTCTGGAACACGATCGCGATCACCGTGCCGACCACGATCCTGGTGATCGGCATCGCCGCGATGGCCGCCTACGCGTTCGCCTGGATGGAGTTCCGGGGCCGCGACACGCTCTTCCTGGTCGTGGTCGGGCTGCTCATCGTGCCGATCCAGATCGCGCTGATCCCCGTGGCCGCCCTCTACGGGCAGGCGGGCATCTTCGGCTCGATCCCCGGCGTGGTGCTGTTCCACGTGGCGTTCGGCCTGCCGTTCGCGATCTTCCTGCTGCGCAACTTCTTCGTCGGCATCCCGGCCTCGCTGCTGGAGGCGGCGCGGATGGACGGGGCGCCGGAGTGGAAGATCTTCGTCTCGGTGGTGTTCCCGCTGGGCAAGCCGGCGATCGCGTCGCTGGGCATCTTCCAATTCCTGTGGGTGTGGAACGACATGCTCATCGCGCTGGTCTTCGCCAACACCGAGAACCAGCCGATGACCAAGGCACTGCAGTCGCAGATGCGGCAGTTCGGGACGAACATCGACGTGCTGTCCTCCGGGGCGTTCCTGTCGCTGATCATCCCGCTGATCCTCTTCTTCGCCTTCCAGCGCTACTTCGTCCAGGGCATGATGGCCGGCTCGGTCAAATAGCCCCACCCGAGCTCACGGGCGTCCGGCACGACCGGGCGCCCGTGATCATTTCTCCCGGTTCGGTACGCATGCCGTACCGGACCTGACTAAGCTGATCGGCCATGGCCGGTCGTCCCCTGAACGAAGTCGTCGAAGCCGGATGGGCCCAAGCTCTTGAGCCCGTGTCCGAGCGCATCTCCCTCATGGGCGAGTTCCTCCGCAAGGAGATCGCCGAGGGCAGGCAGTACCTCCCCGCGGGCCCCCACGTCCTGCGTGCCTTCAACCAGCCCTTCGACGACGTCAAGGTGCTGATCGTGGGCCAGGACCCCTACCCGACGCCCGGCCACCCCATCGGCCTGTCGTTCTCCGTCGCCGCCGACGTGCGGCCGCTGCCGGGCAGCCTGCTCAACATCTACAAGGAGATGGAGAGCGACCTGGGCCTGCCCCGGCCGTCCAACGGCGACCTGACGCCGTGGGCCGAGCAGGGCGTGCTGCTGCTCAACAGGGTGCTCACGGTCATGCCGGGCAAGCCCGCCTCCCATCGGGGCAAGGGCTGGGAAGAGGTCACCGAGCAGGCCATCCGCGCCCTCGTCGCGCGTGACAAGCCCATGGTGGCGATCCTGTGGGGGCGCGACGCGCGCAACCTGGCGCCGATGCTCGGCGGCGTGCCGCGCATCGAGTCGGCCCACCCGTCGCCGCTGTCGGCGCGTAACGGCTTCTTCGGCTCGCGGCCGTTCAGCCGGGCCAATGAGCTGCTCGTCCAGCAAGGCGCATCCCCTGTCGAGTGGAAGCTGCCCTAGGCTCGCTCCATGAGTGATGCACAGAAGTTCCTACGCCTCACGGTCGAGCTGACCGTCGAGGTGCTCGACGTTGACGCCCTCCAGGCCGCCGCGATGGCGGAGATCCGCCACCCCGACGCCGAGCTGACCGACGAGGAGCGCACCGAGCAGGCCGAGCTCGTCTCCTCCGACGAGACCGGCGCGTCCGCGTTGCAGTGGCTCATCGAGCCCGAGCACGTGCTCCAGCTCGTCGACCACATCGAGGAGATCGAGCCGCGCGAGGCCGTCCTGGGCGTGGAGCCCTCCGAGGGTCCCAGCGAGGACGAGGACGACGAGGACCACATCCACGCGTGATCCCGTAGCGTCCGGCATCCGGTGTGATGCGGACGAGATGGCCGGCGCCGGCCTGCTCCGGCGGCGTCGGTCGGCGGGGCGGGCTCCGGCCCGTCCTGGCGCGCTCACTAGGATCGATCTTCCGGGCCGGTGAGCGCCTTTCTTCCTGATCGCGGGCGCTCCTGGCCGAGTTCGCCGGCGCGGCCGGTCCGCGCCGTGACCCCGGGAGGGCACACCGTGATCGTGGCATTCTCCATCACCCCGCTGGGCGTCGGCGAAGGCGTCGCCGAGCCGGTCGCCCGCGCCGTCAAGGTCGTCCGCGACAGCGGCCTGCCCAACCGCACGGACGCGATGTTCACCACCGTCGAGGGCGAATGGGACGAGGTGATGGGCGTGATCAAGCAGGCGGTCGACGCGGTCGCCGAGGTCGCGCCGCGGGTCAGCCTCGTGCTCAAGGCCGATCTGCGGGCCGGGGTCACCGACGGCATGACCAGCAAGCTGGAGTCGCTCGAACGCCACCTCTCCTGACGCCGCCCCCGCCTCCCAAACGCGATATGTCTTGACCTGTCGGACACTCGCGACATATCGTGTCGCTCGCACACGACACGATAGTACGCGTTTCCGGAGGTGGGTCATGGAACAGCCGCGAGTCCCCGTCCTCGTCGTCGGCGGCGGCTACGCGGGGCTGAGCGCCGCGATGATGCTGGCCTGGCGCGACGTCCCCGTCATGCTCGTCGAACGGCACCCGGGCACGTCCGTCCAGCCCAAGGCGTTCGGCGTCGGGCCGCGGGCCGTGGAGCTCATGCGCCCCGTCCCCGGCGTCGAGCAGGCGCTGGCCGACGTCTGGGCCGGCATCGGCGACAACATGCGCATCGCCATCGCCACCAGCCTGAACGACCCCGACCCGCAGATGATCATCTCCGACGAGAAGGAGGAGTTCGCCTTCCTCGCCGACGCGACGCCCGCCGCCCAGGTGGGCGCCCCGCAGGCCGAGGTCGAACGGGTGCTGCGCGCCAAGGCCGAAGAGCTCGGCGCCGACCTGCGCTTCTCCACCGAGCTGGTCTCCATCGAGCAGGACGGCGACAGCGTGCTCGCCGTCCTGCGCTCCGGCGGGCAGGAGAGCGTCGTCCGGGCCGACTACGTGGTCGCCGCCGACGGCTACCGCAGCCCGCTGCGCCACCAGCTCGGCATCCCCGTCGGCGGCAAGGGCGAGCTGGGGCAGATGTGCTCCATCATGTTCGACGCCGACCTCACCGGGCTCGTCCGCGACCGCGAGGTCACCCTCTGGTACCTGCGCAACGACACCTTCACCGGCGTCATCGTCACCGGCACCGGTGCCGGCGCGCACGTGCTGGGCGTCAACCACGGCCCCGGCCAGAGCGCCGCCGACTTCACCCCCGAACACTGCGCCGAGCTGGTCCGGCTGGCCGTGGGCGTGCCCGACCTGGACGTGCGCGTCCTCGACACCACCACGTTCCCGATGGCACACGTGCTCGCCGAGCGCTACCGCGAGGGCCGGGTCTTCCTGGCCGGCGACGCCGCCCACACCATGCCGCCGACCGGCGGCCAGGGCGGCAGCACCGCGCTCCAGGACGGCTGCGACCTCGCCTGGCGGCTCTGGCTCGTGATCACCGGGCAGGCCGGGCCCGGCTTCCTCGACACCTACGACGCCGAACGCCGGCCCATCGGCACGCTCACCGCCGACGCCCAGCTCGCCAACCTCGGCGTACGCATGCCGCCCGCGGCCCGCATCGGCTACCCGGAGCCGCTCGACGACCCCATGAGCGCGATCCTCGGCTACCGCTACCACTCGACGGCCGTCATCCCCGAGCCCGGCGACGACGGCTCCCTGCTGGAGGACCCGCGCCACCCCACCGCCCGCCCCGGCAGCCGCGCGCCGCACGTGCTGCTCGACTGGGACGGGCAGCCGATCTCCACCATCGACCTGTACGGGTCGGGCTTCGTCCTGCTGGCCCACCAGCACGGCGGCCGTCCCTGGGCCGAGGCGGGCAGGCTGGTCGCCGAACGGCTCGGCGTACGGCTCGCCAGGATCCTGGTGGACGAGGAGCTGATGGACGTCGAGGGCCGCTGGCAGGAGCGTTACGGCGTCAGCGGGGGCGGCGCCGTGCTCGTCCGGCCGGACGGCTACGTCGCCTGGCGCTCCCCCGGCCTGACCGGCGACCCGGCGGCCACCCTCGAACACGTCCTGCGCACCGTGCTGAGCCGCTGAGCTCCTGGCCCGCGTCCCGTACCAGAACAAGCCCGTACGTTCCGGGCCGGCGAGGCGCTGCGGCTCGAACGGCTCATCCTTGTCGTGGACCGGCTGCGGGTCGTCCGGCACGTCGCCTTCCCGTGCTGGACATCCCCTCCGCCATCGCCGCCGCCCACGAAGCGGCCAGAGCCGTATGACGTTTGTCGGACCCGCGTGGGAGCATGCCGTCATGGCGACCTCGAAACAGCCAGTGACCGTCCCGACCGGCGCCGACGTGGACGCGTTCCTGGCGGCGGTCCCCGGCGAGCGCCGCCGGGCCGACGCCCTGCGCCTGCGCGCGATCATGACCGAGGTGGTCGGCGAGCCGGCCGTGATGTGGGGGGCCGAGCATCGTCGGCTTCGGCAGCTACCACTACGTCTACGCCAGCGGCCACACCGGCGACTGGCCTCTCGCCGGGTTCTCACCGCGCAAGCAGCACCTGGTCGTCTACCTGGTCGGCGGCTACGAGGAGCGGCACGCGTCCGTGCTCGCCCGGCTCGGCCCGCACACGACCGGCAAGGGGTGCCTCTACCTGAAACGGCTCGACGCCGTCGACGAGGGCGCCCTGCGCGAGCTCATCGACCGTACGGTGCGCGTCCACCGCGGCGTCGACCGAGCCGGCCGCCCTCCTGGGCCCTGACCTCCTCAGCGGGCCCGGTCGTAGACCATGGCCATCTCGCCCATCGCGCCGGTCTCCTGGTGGGTCAGCTTCCACGACGTGGCCGGCAGCCCGTCCTCGAACAGCCGCTGCCCGCCCCCGGCGATCTCGGGGAAGATCATGAGGTAGAGGCGGTCGATCAGGTCCGCCGCCAGCAGCGGCTTGATGACGCTCGCGCTGCTGTTGACCAGGATGTCGCCGCCCTCCTGAGTCCTGAGCTCGGCGACGACGTCCGCGGCGGGCGCGTTCACCACCCGGGCCCGCCCCCACGGCGCCTCCGTCAGCGTGCTGCTGAAGACCACCTTCTCCACGTCGACCAGCCACTTCGCGTAGCCGCGGTCACGCGGGTCGGCGTCCTCGTCCTCGGCGACCGGCGGCCAGTAGCCCAGGAACCCCTCGGCGTTCACCCTTCCGAGCAGCGCCGTCGTCGCGCTCTCCCACATGCGGGTCATGTGATCCCTGGCCACCTCGCTGGTCACGTACGGCGCGAACGCCGCGAAGTCGGCAGGCCCGCCGGGGCCGTTGTAACGCCCGTCCATCGTGAGGCTGAGGTTCGCGGTGACCCTGCGGTTGTCCTGAGTGGTCATGTCGTGCTCCCTGTAGTGGTGTCGTCCGTGTGGTTGGCCTGTCCGGCCTGATTGACCTGATCGGCCTGATTGACCTGATCGGCCTGATTGGCCTGGCGGGTCTGATCGGCCTGGAGGGCCTGGAGGGTCGCAGCGAGCTTGTCGAGACTCTGCCCGAACCCGAGCTCGATCCCCGCGATGAAGTCCGCCGAGTCCACCGTGCTGTCGGCGACCCGGAACCGGACCTCCAGCTCCGTCCCCCCGCCCGTACCGGCGCCGCCGGAACGCAGGTCGAGGTCGAGGTGAGCGGTGAACGCGACGCCCCCACCGGGCAGCCGGGGAGAGAGCCGATAGGACAGCCGCTCCCCTGGCTGCGCCTCGACGACAACCCCCTCCGCGCGCCCGGCGACCGGATCGGAGCCGTCGGTGTCCTCGGCGTCGCGATACTCGTGCACGATCCGCCCGCCCGGCCGCGCCTCGAACACCAGCTCCGAGACGCGCAACTCGTCCGGCGTCCACCAGCGGGCGAGCAACTCCGCCTCGGTCAGATGCCGCCACACCAGCTCGGGCGATGCGGCCAGCGACCGATGGAAGCGGAACGAGCGACCATCGGCCCACCCCGCCTCCCGCGCGGCCAGCCGCTCCGCCTGAACACTGAGCCCATAACGGTCATACGTCTCACCGGCCTGATCCGCGGAATCGGCCAGCCCGTTGAGCACGGCCGCCAGATCCCGCAGCGGCCCGGGCCGGAGCGCGTAGATCCGGCGCTGGCCCGTGCGCTGCGAGACGACAACCCCGGCCCGCTCAAGGTTCTGCAGGTGCTTGGTCGTCTGCGGCTGCCGTGCCTCAGCCAGCCGCGCGAGCACCCCCACGGGCCGCGGCCGCTCAGCCAGCAGCCGTACGAGCCGCCAACGCGCCGGATCCGCCAACGCAGCGAGGAGTTCGTCCATGCCTAGAAGTATTCACCATGACGAATATTCGTGTCAAGGAATAACTGGGCAGCTCGCTTGCACCACACCGCCCCGCTTCCGACCCGCCCCCTCCCGAGAGCAGACCGAACCCAGGGACCCCCAAACCGCACCGTCGGGGCTGGGACCGGACCAGCGGTGGCCGGGAGAACCGGCGGCGCCCACGAACGGACCGGCGGCGCGTCCGCACGACAGGCCAGCGGACGCGGCGGACGACGCCCACACCGCACCCCGCAGCCCCGAGGGCCGACGCCCACACCGCACCCGGCAGGCTCGGGGAACGACGGCCGCACAACACCCGGCAGGCCGGGGGCCGGACCGGCCGGACGCGGGACCAGAGCAGCGCCCACGAACGGACCAACGGCGCGCCCGCACGACAGGCCAGCGGACGCGGCGGACGACGCCCACACCGCACCCGGCAGGCCCGGAGAATGACGCCCGCACCGCACCCGACAGGCCGGAGGCCGGACCGGCCGGACGCACGACCAGAGCGGCGCCCGCGAACGGACCGGCGGGGGTGCCCGCGCGACGGACCAGCGGCGCGCTACGGACAAGGTCCATACCCGGCTCCGCAAGGCCCAAGACCGAACCAGGCCGGACCGCCGAGGCCGGGATCGGATGGCCTGGACCCAGGGCCGGATGGCAGCGCGCGGAGGCCGCCGGGCTCGTGGAGGGTGCCGGGCTCGTGGAGGGTGCCGGGCAGGTGAGGGCGACCGGGCTCGTGGGGAGCGAGCGGGCAGGTGCCAGCGCGGGGGTACGGTGCGGGGCTGCGAGAGGGCGCGGCGCCAGGTGGGCGCGATGCGGGAGGCAGGTTCGATGCGGGGACTGCGGTCCGATGCGGGGACTGCGGCAGCCCGGTCCGGAGGTGGGCCCGATGCCAGGGACGGGGCGGGCGGCGCGCTGGCAGGCGGGCGCGATGCCAAGCGGCGGGGCGGCAGGGGACAGCGGGCGTAGGGGCGACAGCGGGCGTAGGGGCGACAGCGGGGACCGGGGCCGGGTGGGAAAGCGGGTGGGCTTGGGCGTGAGGCGGGTGGGTGAAGGGCGAGGTGGGGGCTGGGGTGAAGGGGCGGGGGCTTGGGCTTCGGCGGGCGGTGCCAGGTCCGTGGGTTGCGGCGCTTTGGGGCACGGGGGCGTGCCCCTGGTTGGTGGGGTTAGGCGGTTAGGAGGTGTTCTCGTTCCTGGAGGAGTTGGGTGTGGAGGGCCGCGAGGTCGTTTCGCTGGGCGGTGAGGGTGTGGAGGGAGGTGCCCAGCCACTGGGACATGGCTGTCACGGCGTTGCGGGTGCGGTTGATGCGCTGGTGTTT
The DNA here is from genome assembly GCF_040674795.1 of Nonomuraea sp. NPDC049725. Taxonomy (NCBI): domain Bacteria; kingdom Bacillati; phylum Actinomycetota; class Actinomycetes; order Streptosporangiales; family Streptosporangiaceae; genus Nonomuraea; species Nonomuraea sp. NPDC049725. The sequence continues at coordinate 116,914 of NZ_JBFANJ010000014.1, forward strand.
GAGGGCGTCGGTGATGATGTTGTCGAAGAAGGTGTCGGCGAACCAGCGGGTGTCCACCTTGGGGAGTCGTGGGGTGGCGGTCCAGCCGATGTCGGCGAGTTCGCGGGAGAAGACGTCGAGGGCGCGCTGGGCGTGCCAGGCGACCTGGTCGGCTGCTCTGAGGTGGTGGTGTTCGACCGCGTCGGCGAAGGCACCGCCGCCGAGCATGTCGAAGGTGGAGGCGCCGTGGGCATGCTTGAGGAGGGCGAGCATCTCGGCGACCGCGCGGCGGGCCGTGTCGCCCGCCTGGATGGCCTCGTCGTGCTCTCGGAGATCGGCCTCCGTGTCGGCTAGTCGGGTGGCCAGGTCGATGAGGCGTTGCGCCCGGGGGTCGGCCAGGTTGACCAGGAGGCGTTCCTTGTCGGCCAGCGCCTGCTCGTAGGCTTCGGCGGCGCCGGCCAGGTGGGACAGCACCCGGCCCGTGGCTTCGAGGTCGGCGGTGAGGTCGGTGAGGCGGTGGCGCTGGCCGTCGAGGCGTTCGGCGGCGGCCTGGGCCTCGGCCCGTTCGCGGGTCAGGCGCTCTTGTTTGCCGCCCGTCAGGCCCGCCAGGAACCCTGAGAAGCCGCCCTCCAGTCGGGTCACGTCCCGCTGTTCCTTCTTGAGCTCGGCCTCCAGCCGGGTGACTGCTTCGGTGACCTCCCTGAGCTGGGTGTTGACGGTGGAGCGCCGGGCGGCGAGCTGGTCGAACCTGCGAACGGCTTCACGTGTTTCCCGCAGGCGACGGTCGAGGTCTTCGATTGGGTCCACGACTTTGTGGACGAATGGGGGGCGGTGGGTGTTCCTCGGAGGGTTCCCGTGCCGGGTGGCGTTCCTGCACGGGGCGGGGGCTGGCGTTTCTGAACGGGTGGGCGGGGTTCTAGCACGGGTGGGCGGGGTTCTAGCACGGGTGGTGGGTTCCTCAGGGTGCCGTGTGGTGGTCGCTTGGGCTGGGGGGTGGGCGCGGGGCGGGGCGGGGGGCGGCGTTTCAGGCCGCCAGGGCAGGGTCGGCGTTTCAGGCTGCCAGGGCGGGGGTGGGGTGGGGGGCGCAGAGCCAGTCGTTGAGGGAGCCGGTGAAGCCGGAGGGTGGGCCGACGCGCAGGCAGGTGATCTGGTCGCCGCCGGTCGTGGGGGCGATCTTGAGGCGTCTGATGCTGCCTGTGCGGCCCAGGTCGGTCGGGGTGGTCGAGCAGGGGGTGAGGCGGACGCTCAAGGATGATGGCGGGCCGATGCGCAGGTGGTCGTCGATGAGGCGGAGACGGGCGTCCGGGTGGGCGGCGAGGAAGGCCAGTTGGTCGGCCACCAGGCGGTGGGCGACCGTGCGGAGCAGGTCAGTGGCGCACAGGCGGTGGGCGCAGGCCGCGCCGTCGAGGGTGATCTCCGGCAGGGCGAAGCGGCTCAGCCCTCGGGAGGTGACGCTCAGCGCGTCGCAGGTGCCCGTGTCGGCGGGGTTCCACGGTGGGCAGGTGGCGTCGTCGTGGACGCGGACGTCCCAGCCGAGCCAGCCGTCGCCGAGGTGGAACTTAGCGGGTTCCGCCACGGGGCGGGCGGGGATGGGCTGAACAGGGTGGGTGGGGGTGGGCCGAAGGGGGTGGGGCTGGGTGGTGCCGGTCAGGGGGTCGATGAGGAGGCCGGCGCTGGCGTGGGCGAGGGTGCGGGCTGTGGCTCGGGCGAGCTGGGCGGCGGCCGGGAGGGCGGTGGGCGGGGTGGTGGCGGAGATGACGACGTGCTCGGTGGAGCGGCGCAGGAGGCGGCGTTCGGCGTCGGTGAAGGTGGTGGTGCCGGGCTGTCTCCAGGGGGACGGGTGGTGGGTGAGGAGGAGGGACCGGGCGCCCACCTGGGCGATGGCGGCCCGGCGGTAGGGGGTGCCGACGCGCCACGGCAGGGCGGTGAGCTCGAACGGCAGCCGTTCGACGGCGACGACGAACAGTGAGGTCAGCAGGGCGGGCAGGGCAAGGGCGATCTGCATGGCGGCCTCCCGGGGGATGGGTGCGGTGAGGCAGCCAGGATCGGGCAGCGGGGCGGCGGGGCGTGGAGGAGAACGGCGTTCTGTGGACGCTGGAGGAGGGAGGCCGCCGCGCCTGTGGACGACGGGCGCGCGGGCCCTCTCCTGTGGACGGCGGGCGCCCCGGCCCTCTCCTGTGGATGACGGGGCGCCCGGCCCCCCTTCTGGATGACGGACGCCCAGCCCTCTTCTGTGGATGGCGGGTGGAGGGGCTAGGGCGTGGGAGGCAGGGGGCGGTGGATGACCAGGGATTGGCCGGGGAGGCGGATGCCGTCCTCACCTGCCTCGATCGGCTCGTCGGAGGCCAGGAGCACCGTGCCCAGCGTGCCCGGCAGGGTGCGGGTCTCGGTGCTGAGGTTGACGCTGACCGCCAGCGGACCGCGCCGCACCACGAGCCAGTCGCCCGCCGGGTCCGTCTCGACGCGCACCCGGTCCAGGCGTGGGTCCGACAGTTCGGGCAGCGCCTTGCGCAACGCGATGAGGTCGCGGTACCAGCACAGCAGCGACCAGTGCTCCTCCCCCTTGAGCTCGTCCCAGTCGAGTTTGGAGCGCAGGAACGTCTCCTCGTCCGACGGGTCGGGCGCCTCCCAGGCGTAGCCGAAGCCTTCGAACTCCTTCTGCCTCCGCCCGCCCTCGCTCTCGCGCAGGTGGGGCTCGACGTGGTCGGAGAAGAACAGGAACGGCGTCCCGGCCCCCCACTCCTCCCCCATGAACAGCATCGGCGTGAAGGGTGAGGTGAGCAGCAGCCCGGCGCCGAGTTTGAGCGCGGGCATCGGCAGCCGGTCGCCGGCGGGCCGGTTGCCGATCTGGTCGTGGTTCTGCAGGCAGGCGACGAGCCGGTGGCCGGGGACTCCGGTGAGGGGGGCGCCGTGGGCGCGTTCGCGGAAGCTGGAGTGGCCGCCGTCGTGCAGGACGCCGCGGGTCAGCACCTTGGCCAGGGCGGGCAGGCCGGCGAAGTCGGCGTAGTAGCCGTGGGTCTCGCCGCTGACGGCGGTGTGGAGGGCGTGGTGGACGTCGTCGTCCCATTGGGCGGTCATGCCGAGCCCGCCGGCGTCGCGGGACCGTACCGTGCGGGGGTCGTTGAGGTCGGATTCGGCGATGAGCGTGAGGGGCCGGCCGAGGGAGCAGGCGAGGGCGTCGGTCTCGTCGGCGAGTTCGGCGAGCAGGTGGGTGGCCCGGCGGTCGTGCAGCGCGTGGACGGCGTCGAGCCGGAGCCCGTCGAGGTGGTAGTCGCGCAGCCATTGGAGCGCGTTGTCGATGAAGTAGCGTCGCACCACGTCGGAGCCGGGCCCGTCGAGGTTGACCGCTTCGCCCCAGTAGCTACCGGCGAAGCCGGAGAAGTACGGGCCGAAGGGGTGCAGGAAGTTGCCCGACGGCCCGAGATGGTTGTAGACGACGTCGAGGAGGACGCCGAGCCCGGCCCGGTGGCAGGCGTCGACGAAGGTCTTGAGGCCGTCGGGGCCGCCGTAGGTCTCGTTGACGGCGTAGAGGTCGACGCCGTCGTAGCCCCAGTTGCGGGTGCCGGGCACGGGCGCGACCGGCATGATCTCGACGAGGTCGACGCCGAGCTCCACCAGGTGCTGGAGCCTGTCGGCGGCCGCCTCGAAGGTGCCCTCGGGGGTGAAGGTGCCGATGTGCAGCTCGTAGATCACGCTGCCGCGCAGGTCGCGGCCCTTCCAGTCGTGGTCGGCCCAGGTGAAGCGGTCGTGCTCGTAGACGGCGCTGGGGCCGAAGACGCCTTCGGGCTGGCGGCGCGAGCGCGGGTCGGGGTAGGGCCCGTCGCCGTCGAGCACGAACCCGTAGCGGCTGCCGTGGCCGGCCTCGGCCACCTCGGCGGACCACCAGCCGCCCGCGCCGGCGGTGAGGGGGTGCCGCCGGCCGTCCACGTCCACGTCGACGGCCGTGGCTCTGGGTGCCCACACCTCAAAGATCATGTCTCTCCAGGAGTGCGACGGGATACGTACCGAGCAGGTGGGCGAGCGGGACGCGGCCGGTGTGCCGGCCGCCGGCGAGCAGGTCGCGCCAGTAGCCGGGCGGCAGCGTCAGCGTGGTGGCCCCCCAGCCGCGCCGGGCCAGGCGCACGGGCAGGCGGGTGGCGACGGCCACGGCGGCGGGCCGGTCGCCGCGGGCGAAGGCGATCACGTGCTCGGCGGCGTCGCCTTCGGCGCTCATGGGGGTGTACGCGGCGGCGGGTTCGAGGCGGCGGCGCAGCCGCAGCGCCTGGGTGGTGACGAGGAGCTTGGCCGCGTCCCACTCGGTGGCGGGTTCGCGGGGGAAGCTGACGGGCCGCCGGTTGTCCGGGTCGACCAGGGAGAAGTCGGTCGTCTCGTTGCCCTGGTAGACGTCGGGCACGCCGGGCATCATGAGCTGCACGAGCTTGGCGCCGAGCGAGTTGGACATCGCGTAGGGGTCGATGCGCCGGGTGAACGCGCCCACGTCCAGCCGCACCGCGGCCTCAGCGAAGGCGCGCAGCCGCTGCTCGTAGCCGGGGTCGGGGCGGATCCAGGAGATCGCGGTCTTGGCCTCGCGGGCGGCCTTGAGCAGGTAGTCGGTGAACCGCTCGGCGGAGATCGGCCAGGCGGCCATGAGGTTCTGCCAGGCGAGGTAGTCGAGGTGGCGGTCGAAGCTGAGCTCGGCCGACCAGCCCGCGACGGCCTCGGCCCACTCCTCGGGCAGCTCCGACAGCACCGACAGCCTGGCCCGCACGTCCTCGGAGCGTTTGGTGTCGTGGGTGGACAGCGTGGTCATGGAGTGGGGCGGCATGCTCGCGCAGAACGCGTGGAACTCCTCGGCGGAGAGCCCGAACAGGTCGGGTTCGCCGCCGACCTCGTTCAGGCACGACAGCGGGAACCACCGGTAGAGCGCGGTGTCCTCGACGCCCTTGGCCATCACGGGCCCGCACGCCTGCTGAAAGCGGATGATCGCCTCGGGCGAGCCGTACAGGGCCTGCTGGACGAGCGGCCGGACGGCGGGTGAGCAGGCCGCGGCGGCCTGCTCGACGATCTCCACGGACCGGCGCGGCGGCGGCTCGCCGGGCACCACGTAGGCGCGGTAGACGGGCATGGCGGCGAGCAGTTCGGCGGCGGCCTCGGGGGTGCAGGAGGCGGCGCGGGCCAGGCGGCGCACCTCGGGGCCGAAGAACAGGTCGATGACCTCGCGTTTGGCCCTGGCCATGACCGCGTGGTAGTCCTCGGGCTCGCCCGTCAGGCGGGTGAACAGCTCGACCAGCGGCGCCTTGCCCTCGGGGTCGACGAACAGGCCGTTGACGCGGTTGAGCGCCTCGTAGCCGGTGGTGCCGTCGCACGCCCAGTCGCCGGGCAGCCGTTCGGCGCCGATGAGGATCTTCTCCACGACCGTCCACACGCCGCCGGTCCTGGCGCGCAGCGCCTCCAGGTAGCCGCGCGGGTCGGCGAGCCCGTCGGGGTGGTCGATCCGCAGTCCGTCGACGAGGCCCTCGTCGAGCAGCCAGAAGATCACCTCGTGGGTGGCGAAGAACACCTCCGGGTCCTCGACGCGCAGCCCGATCAGCGTCGAGACGTCGAAGAAGCGCCGGTAGCCGGGGCCCTCCCGCCAGTCGACCAGCTTGTGGTGGCCGGGCTGGGGGTAGCCGCGCTCGGCCTCGGCCGGGTCGGTGTCGTCGCCGAGGACCGGCAGCGCCACCTTGCCGCCGTCCCACTCGATGTCGAACCAGCGGGCGTACGGCGAGCCGGGCCCGTCGCGGAGCACGGCCATGAACCGCTCGTTCTCGGTGTTCATGTGGTTGGGGACCAGGTCGAGGACGATGCCCAGGTCGTGGGCGGCCAGCCGCTGGGCCATCTCCCTGAAGCCCTGCGCGCCGCCGAACTCCTCGCGGACGCGGGAGTGGTCGGTGACGTCGTAGCCGTGGCGGGAGCCGGGCACGGCCTGGAGGATCGGCGACAGGTAGACGTGGGTGACGCCGAGGTCGCGCAGGTAGCCGGCGAGGTCGGCGACCTGGGCGAAGCCGAAGTCGGGGGTCAGCTGGAGGCGGTAGGTCGAGATCGGCCTAGACACGGCGCAACACCCGCACGCTGCGTCCGGGCACGGCCACTCCCTCGCCCGCCCGGCACATCCGGACGTCCAGCCTGATCGGCATGGCGGTGTCGATCTCGGTCTGCCACATCTCTCCGTAGTCCTTGGGGATCGTGAACCTGATCGTGTCGTGGTGCGCGTTGAACAGCAGCAGGAACGAGTCGTCCCTGATGGGCCGGCCGCGGCGGTCGGGCTCGGTGATGGCGTCGCCGTTGAGGAAGACGGCCAGCGACTTGGCGTAGCCGACGTTCCAGTCGCTGTCGGTCATCTCCTCCCCGGACGGGGTGAGCCAGGCGATGTCGCTCAGGCCGCGCACCGGTTTGCCGTAGAAGAACCTCCTGCGGCGGAACACCGGATGCTTCTTGCGCAGCGCCGCCAGGCTCTGGGTGAACTCCAGCAGCAGCCAGTTCTCCCTGACGTCGGACCAGTCGACCCAGGTGATCTCGTTGTCCTGGCAGTAGCCGTTGTTGTTGCCCTGCTGGGTGCGGCCGAGCTCGTCGCCGTGGGAGAGCATCGGCACGCCCTGCGACAGGAACAGCGTGGTGAGGAAGTTGCGTTTCTGCTGCTCGCGCAGGGATTCGACGGCCCAGTCGGCCGGGCCTTCGGCGCCGCAGTTCCAGGACCGGTTGTCGTCGGTGCCGTCGCGGTTGCCCTCCTTGTTGGCCTCGTTGTGCTTGTGGTCGTACGAGACGAGGTCCTGGAGGGTGAAGCCGTCGTGGCAGGTGACGAAGTTGATCGAGGCGGCGGGGCGGCGGGTGTCGGCCTGGTAGAGGTCGCTGGAGCCGGTGAACCGGTAGCCGAACTCCGGCATGGTGGCCGGCTGCCCGCGCCACAGGTCGCGGATGGTGTCGCGGTAGCGGCCGTTCCACTCGGTCCAGCGTGAGGGGAAGTTGCCCACCTGGTAGCCGCCGGGGCCGACGTCCCAGGGCTCGGCGATGAGCTTGACCTGGGACAGCACGGGGTCCTGCTGGACCAGGTCGAAGAAGGCGCTCAGCCGGTCGACCTCGTGCAGCTCGCGGGCCAGCGTCGAGGCGAGGTCGAAGCGGAACCCGTCGACGTGCATCTCGATCACCCAGTAGCGCAGCGAGTCCATGATCATCTGGAGCACGTGCGGTGACCGCATGAGCAGGCTGTTGCCGGTGCCGGTGGTGTCGACGTAGTAGCGCTTGTCGGTGGGCACGAGCCGGTAGTAGTCGGGGTTGTCGATGCCCTTGAAGCTGAGCGTCGGCCCGAGGTGGTTGCCCTCGGCGGTGTGGTTGTAGACGACGTCGAGGATGACCTCGATGCCGGCCTCGTGCAGCGCCCGCACCATGGCCTTGAACTCCAGCACCTGCCCGCCGCGCTGGCCCTGGCTGGAGTAGCGGTTGTGCGGGGCGAAGAAGCCGATCGAGTTGTAGCCCCAGTAGTTGGACAGCCCGCGCTGCTCCAGGATGTGGTCGGTGACGAACTGGTGGACCGGCATGAGCTCCAGCGCGGTCACGCCGAGCTTGGTCAGGTGGTCGAGGATCTCGGGGTGGCCGAGGGCCGCGTAGGTGCCGCGCAGGTGCTTGGGGATCTTCGGATGCCCTATCGTCAGCCCGCGCACGTGCGCCTCGTAGATCACGGTGTCGTGGTACGGGGTCGCGGGCGGCCGGTCGTGGCCCCAGCCGAAGAACGGGTTGATGACGATCGAGCGCGGCACGTACCGGGCGGAGTCCTTGTCGTTGCGCGTGTCGGGCGAGCCGAAGCGGTAGCCGTAGACCGCCTCGTTCCACGTCACCCCGCCCTCGATCGCCATCGCGTACGGGTCGAGCAGCAGCTTGGCCGGGTTGCAGCGCAGGCCGCGCGCCGGGTCGTAGGGGCCGTGCACCCGGTAGCCGTAGCGCTGGCCGGGGCCGATGCCCGGCAGGTAGCCGTGCCAGATGAACCCGTCGACCTCGCTCAGCCGTACGCGGGACTCCTTGTTGTCGTCGTCGAACAGGCACAGCTCGACGGCGTCGGCGACCTCGGTGTAGAGCGAGAAGTTGGTGCCCGCGCCGTCGTAGGTGGCCCCGAGTGGATACGGATCTCCCGGCCAGACTTCGATCATCGAGGCTCCCTCACGGTCTCTCCCATGTTCCGTTCCCCCGCTCCCCCGGACAAGCCGTGGGGCATCACGTTCCTTCCCCGGCCCTCCGGACGATCACCTCAAGGCTGCGGCAAAACGGGTGGGCCGCCTCCCCTGGCGCGGCTGGGGAGGCGGCCCACGTACTCCAGCATGAGGGTTTGGTCCGCTTTTGCCCGGCTACATAGCCCTTCCATGGGTGGTTTCAAGAAATTCCTGTTACGCGGAAACATCGTGGAGCTGGCGGTCGCGGTGATCGTCGGGGCCACGTTCAGCGGGCTGGTGCAAGCGCTGGTCAGGGACCTGGTGACGCCGCTGATCGGGGCGGTCACCGGCGGGCGGCAGCCGAACTTCGCCGAGTACTCCTTCACCGTCAACGGCAGCGAGTTCAAGTACGGCGACTTCGTCAACCATCTGATCACGTTCCTGCTGATCGCGGCCATCGTGTACTGGCTGGTCGTGATGCCGATGACGCGGCTGATCAGCCTGTTCGACCGGAACGAGAAGGCGGCCACCAAGCAGTGCCCCGAGTGCGTCGGCGACATCCCGGCCGAGGCGCGCCGGTGCATGCACTGCACGGTGGAGCTGGTCCCGGCCTCCGAGAAGCCGGACCGATAACCGACATATCCGGAAAAGATGCGACCCACCACGCCGACGCCACGCGGACGACGGGCGCGCTGGGCGTGGGTTTCGTGTTCTTACGGCCACTACCGCACCAAGTGCGGCGACAGTTCGACAAGATGGACGGGTGAGCGTTGAGTTGATGGTCTGGGACGAGCCCGCCCCTATCTCCAGAGACCGGGCGCGGGCCGCGTACCTGGAGGTCAAGAAGACCGAGCCCGTCAGCGGGGAGCTGCCGGAGATCGCCAAGGAGCTGCCCGGGATCGTCACCGCCTACGACGATCACGTGCTGGTGACGATGGACCTGGACACCATGGACGAGATGTCGGCCCAGGTGTTCGCGACCGCGCGGGCGCACGGGCTGGTGTGCTACGACCCGCAGCGCGACCTGGTGCACAACGTCGCGCCGCTGGGCGTCTACGCGGGCATGCAGCTCCACACCGGCGACGGCCTGATCGTGCACGACCCGGACCTGGGCCTGGTGCACGACGTGCTCGCGACGATGTCGCCGCAGAACCCGTTCACAGCCCTGGTCACCTTCGGCCACCACTTCATCCAGGTGTCGCCGGGCTTCGAGCTGGAGTACAAGGAGGGCTCGCTGGTCCGCACCCTGGTGGAGGACCTGGAGGAGGTGCGGCGTGCCTTCCACGAGTACGCGACGGGCGAGCGGGGGTTCCTGACCCGTCACGAGTGGTCGGCCTAGCGGGCGGCCAGGCGTAGCCGGGCCAGCTTGACGACCGGGGTGACGGCGCCCACCAGCAGCAGCGCGAACAGGGGCGCGAGCACCAGGCCGAGCACGAACCCGGCGGCCACGTCGTGCGGGTAGTGCACGCCGACGAACACCCGCGAGAACGCCATGACGGCCGCCAGCGGGACGACCACCCAGGCGAGCGTGCGCCACGCCAGCACCAGCGCTCCCGCCGCGCCCGCGGCGATGACCGCGTGGTTGCTGGGGAACGACCAGTCGTCCACCGGCGGGCAGGCGGCGATCGTCGCGATCCCGCCCCGGCACGGCCGGTCCTCGCGCACCACGGTCTTGAGCACCTCGCTCACCACGTACGCGCACACCACTCCGGCCGGGCCGGCGATGGTGATCGCCAGGTCACGGGCGGGGGCGTTGCGGGCCCGCCAGAAGCAGAGCAGGAAGAGCGCGGCGAAGACGAACAGCCCGCCGTCGGTGCCGACCTCGGCGAAGGTGTGCAGCCAGGCGGGCGTGGAGAGTGCGAAGTCGACGATGTCGCGGTACAACTCGTGTCCAATCCATTAACAGGTGATGGACACGACATTATGAATGGATCTTGGGCTTCGCCTCAGCCGAAAGGACGACCTAGGCGAGGAACCTGCGATCGAGGTCCAGATACTGCTGGCGCAGCTCGCCCTCGGTGATGAGCCCGCGGTCGAACGCCTCGGTCGTGGCGTCGCGCTCCGCGACGTAACAGGCGGCCATGATCTCGCTGCGCAGCGGCGTGAAGCCGCGCTCGACGCAGTCGGCGAACACGCTGACCTTGCCCGCCACGGTTTCCGGGGCGACGGTGCAGGCGAGGTCCTGGGCCTTGAGCTGGGCTACGGCCTCACGCAGCGTGACCGGGCCGAGGGAGCCGTTGAACCTGGTGTCAAGAGTGATCTTCACTTTCTTACGCCTCCGCATGTTTGAAACGTCCTGAAAAGGCGGCGTATTCCCTGGTCACAGCGGGTAAGAGGGCATGCGTGATCGGAGAGCACGTGATCGTCGGCTACACCGACGACGCCGGCGGGCGTGACGCTCTCGCCCTGGGCGCCGCCATCACGCGGATCACCGGCGGAGAGCTCACGGTGGCGGCGATCTACCCTCCGGGCAGCCCGGGGCTGGCCGTCGAGGCGCAGGCCGCGCTGGCGCACGCCGCCGGGCTGCTGGAGGACACCCCGGCCGGGTTCATGGCGTTCGAGAGCCGGGGCGCGGGACGCGGCCTGGCCGTGCTGGCCAGCCGCATCAAGGCCGACCTGGTCGTCGTCGGGTCGGCCGACGGCGGGCAGCACGGGCTCATCTCCCTCGGCAGCACCGCCTCCCACCTGCTGCACCTGTCGCCGGAGGCGGTGGTGGCGGTGCCCGCCGGTTACGCGCCGCCCGAGCGGCCCGCCCGGCTGACGCTGGCGTACGTGCACCGGCCGCAGTGCGACGCGGCGGTCCCCCGGGTGGCGGAGGCCGCGCTCAGGCTCGGCGTGCCGCTCCGGCTGATCACCTTCGACCTGCGCACGGACGACCCGGAGCGCATCCGCGACGACCTGGCCCTGGCCGTCCGCCTGGCCTGGGAGAGCACCGGCCTCGAAGCCGAGGCGGACGTCGCCGAAGGGCACGACGTGGCCGCCGCCGTGGCCGCGGCCGAATGGCTGCCGGGCGAGCTGCTGGTCTGCGCGGCCAGCGAGGACGCCCAGCCGCACCGGGTGTTCATCGGCGAGCTGGCGATGAAGCTGCTGCGCGCCTCGGCCTGCCCCGTCGCGGTGCTGCCCCGGGGTTTCGTCTAGCGGCGCCGGGCCCGCTCGTACAGCTCCAGGTAGCGATCGGCCATGACGGCCGGGGAGAAGCGGCGGCGGGCCTCACGCCGGCACTCCTCCGGGTCCAGCTCGTCCACCCGCAGCACCCACTCGGCCAGCTCCTCCTCGGTGTCGGCGAGGAAGCCGGTGCGGCCGTGCTCGATGATCTCGGGCAGGCAGCCGCGCCGCAGCCCGATGGGCGGGACGCCGAGCGCCAGCGCCTCGACGACGGCGGTGCCGCCCGGCTCGTCCCACTGGATGGGGAACAGCGACGCGCGGGCGGAGGCGTACAGCCCGTCCCGCTCGGCGCCGCCGACCGAGCCGACCCACCGGGTCAGGTCGCCGTCCAGGTACGGGGTGACGCGCTCGACGAAGTAGCGCACGTCGGGATGACCGTGCAGCGGATGGCCCGGGTCCTGGGCGACGGCCTCCAGCTCGGCGGGTGAGTTCAGCCCGCTGACCGGGCCGGCCAGCACCAGCGGCAGGCCGAGCTTCTGGCACACCCGGGCGGCGATGTGCTGGCCCTTGAGCCCGCAGACGCGGCCCATGACCACCAGGTGCTCCCCCCGTTCGACCCGGACGTCCTGGTCGGCGAGCGGCGTGGCCAGGTGGATGGCGCCGAGCGCGGCCTCGCGCAGCGCCTGCGGGGCACGGGCGAGCTGCGAGTGTGAGACGCCGTTGACGGCGATCGACTGCGGGAACGCGGAGTAGAACTCGTGGTGCTTGCGCAGGTCCCAGTGCAGCGTGTGCAGGACGGGCGGGCCGCCCAGCGCGGACAGCACGGCGGGGCCGACGACCTCCAGGTGGTCGTGGACCAGGTCGATGTCGTCGCGCCCGCGCAGTTCGGCGGCCAGCCGCGTCTGGTGGGCGTGCGCGAGGCCCATGACCTGGTTGTAGGGCTTCTGCAGGTGGGCGAACTGCCCTTCGGGGAAGACGCTGATGTGCTCGTCGGCCTCCAGCGTGCTCGATCCGACCGTCGCCAGCACGACCCGCACGCCGCGCTCGCGCAGCGCGGGGACGAGCGTGGCGACCACGTTCTCGATCCCGCCGTAGCCGGGAGGCGGCACCGCGAGCCACGGCCCCGCGTTCACCAGGACGTTCATGCCACATCCTCCTCCAGTACGAGCGAGGCCAGCGGTGGCCGCTCGGCCACGGCCACATCCACCACGTCGGCCTGCCCTTCGAGTCCGAACTGCAGCAGCGTGTGCGCGGGAGGTTGCGAGGCGAGCACCCGGCCCTGGCGCTCCAGCCGGGACCAGGCGGTGAGCATGATCTGCCCGGCCATGCGGCCCAGCGCGGTGACCGACTGGTGGCTGTGGGTGCGGCAGCCGAGGTCGACCTGGGCCATCGCGTCCAGCCCGGCCACCTGGAGGAGGTCGACGAGCAGCCCGAACTCGACGCCGTACTCGGTGACGAACGGCACCCGCTCCAGGATCGAGCGGCGGGCCGCGTACTCGCCGCCGAGCGGCTGGCAGAAGCCGGACAGCTCGGGCCAGAACATGTTGAGCAGCGGCCTGGCGACCAGCTCGGTGACGCGCCCGCCGCCGCCGCGCCTGGCGACGCCGTCCTCGCCGGTGTAGGGCCGCTCGTAGGCGCCCTTGACGAACTGGATCCGGCGGTCCACGAGCAGCGGCCCGACCAGGCCGGAGACGAAGTGGGAGTCGAAGTCGCGCAGGTCGGAGTCCACGAAGACGACGATGTCCCCGGTGGAGGCGGCCAGGCCCTTCCACAGCGCCTCGCCCTTGCCGGTCAGCGGGGGCAGGTGGGGCAGCACGGCGTCCTGGGCCACCACGCGGGCTCCGGCGGCTGCCGCGCGGACGGCGGTGGCGTCGGTGGAGTGCGAGTCGACGACGAGGATCTCGTCCACGAGCGGCGACCGCTCGACCAGGTCACGGCGGATCGTGGTGACGATGTCACCGACGGTCGATTCCTCGTCGCGCGCCGGGAGCACGACGCTCACGGTGGTCGTCCCCTTGGCGAGGAGGAGGGCGTCGACCGGCCAGTCGGCCGCGGTGCTCGAGTGCGGCCCGTACCACTCCTCGACCCTTGCCAAGGCTCGCAGATCTGTCTCCATACAGTCAGCCCCGATCTCTGAGGTCACGGTCGGCGACATCTGCCCGCTCTACGAGTCTTCGAACATGTCTGTTTGTTTTCTGCAATACGTGGGATATGCCGGGTTATGTTCCCCACAACCCGCGTCGGCATCATCGGTGCCGGTAATGTCGCCGCTCGACATGCGGAAGTGCTGTCCGGATTCCCCGACGTGAAGATCGCCGGAATCGCCGACACCGATCTCGGCAGGGCTGAAGCACTGGCGTCGCAGCATGGCGCCCCCGCTTATGGCGGCCACGCCGACCTGCTGGAGGCCGGCGAACTGGACGCCGTCTATGTCTGTGTGCCTCCTTTCGCGCACGGTAACCCTGAGTTCGACGTCCTGTCGTGCGATATCCCCATATTCGTAGAAAAGCCACTCTCGCTGGACCTGGCCACCGCCGAGAAGATCGCCGACGAGCTCGACCGCCGCGGCCTGCCCTCGGCCGTCGGCCACCACTGGCGCTACCTGGACATCCTGGACCGCGCCCGGCACCTGCTGGGCGAGCGCCCGGTACGCCTCGCCCTGGGCCACTGGATGGACAAGGTGCCCCCGGTCGGCTGGTGGCTGAACTCCGCCATGTCCGGCGGCCAGACCGTCGAGCAGGCCGTTCACGTCCTGGACCTGGCGAGGCTGCTGGTGGGCGAGGTGGCGATGGTGCACGCGGTGCCCGTCGACGGCGCGATGGACGGCGAGGTCGACCGGGCCACGGCGGCGGTCATGCGGTTCGCGGGCGGCGCGGCCGGGCTGCTGGCCACCACCTGCCTGCTGCGCGGCAAGCACCGGGTGGGCCTGGAGGTGTGCGCCGACGGCATCTCGCTGGAGCTGAGCGAGACCCGGCTGATGGTCGACGGCCAGGAGCTGGTGCAGGACGGCGGCCGGGCCAAGGAACTGGTGGACCGCGCGTTCATCGACGCCGTACAGGGTAAGGAGGCCGACGTGCGGGCGCCGTACCGGGAGGCACTGAAGACCCACCGGCTGGCGCTCGCCCTGGCGCGGTCGGCGCGGGAACGGGAGCCGGTGATGGTCGATGGCTGACAACGGGAACGGCTGGGTGCTGAGCATCGAGGGCCCCGGCGAGGTGACGCTGGCCGAGGACAAGCTCGGCGAGGTGCCCGACGGCGGCTTCCGGGTGGAGACCACCCACAGCGGCATCTCCGCCGGCACCGAGCTCACCTACGTCAAGGGCGACAACCCGTACCTGACCTCCACCTGGGACCCGGCGCTCGGGCTGTTCCAGCGGGGCGCGCCGTCGGTGGCCTATCCGGTGCGCGGCATCGGCTACATGCAGGTCGGCATGGTGGTCGAGACCCGCACCCGGGCGGTCGAGGAGGGCGCGCTGGTCGCGATGGCGTACGGGCACCGCACCGGCTACGTCGCCGACCCGATGCAGGACCGGTTCGTCGAGCTGCCCGGCGACCTCGACGCGATGCTCGGCGTCTACGTCGCCCACATGGGCCCGATCTGCGCCAACGGCCTGCTGCACGCCGCCGCCGACCTCTACGGCCAGAACGTGCACCAGCTCGGCGACGGCGTGCGCGGCAGGCGCGTCGTGGTGGTGGGCGCGGGCGTCGTCGGCCTGCTGACGGCCTCGTTCGCGCTCGCGCACGGCGCGGCGGAGGTCGTGGTCGTGGACGAGACGCCGGCCCGGCTGGCGGTCGCCGAGGCGCTCGGCGCCGACGCGCTGTCGGTCGCCGACGACCCGGCGGTGGAGCTGAAACGCCGCTGGCGGCACGGCCCCAACGACCGGGGCGCGGACGTGGTCTTCCAGTGCCGCGGCCAGGCCAGGGCGCTGGCCCTGGCGCTCAAGCTGCTGCGGCCCCAGGGCACCGCGATCGACCTGGCCTTCTACACGCACGGCGCCGACGAGGTGCGGCTCGGCGAGGAGTTCCACCACAACGGGCTGTCGCTGCGGTGCGCCCAGATCGGGCGGGTGCCGCGCGGGCTGGCCCACGCGTGGGACCGCGAACGGCTGTCCCACGAGACCGTGGACCTGCTCAGGCGGCGCGGCGACCTGCTACGCCGGCACGTGATCACCGATGTCGTCGGCTTTGCCGAGGCTCCCCAGCTGCTGGCCGACCTCGCGGGCCGCCGGCGGCATGCCGTGCAGGCCGTGCTCTGCGACCACGTCGAGGACGAGGGCCGCTGACCAGCTGAAGTCGCGCGAGCCGTGGCCGTCGAGCGTGGCCGGGTCGAAGTACTCGCGGAACCCGGAGCGCGTCGCGGCGGCGATCATGCCGTCGGCCAGCGCGTCGGCCAGGTCGGCCCGCCGCTCCCGCAGCCCCTGCCACACCAGCCAGGTGACGTTGAGCCAGCTCGGCCCGCGCCAGTAGCGGGCGGGGTCGTACTCGGGCGCGGTGGGCGAAAAGCTGGGCAGCACGCCGTCCTTGAGCATGAAGCGGTCCAGCCCGGTGCCGATCAGCGCGTTGGCGATCTCGCGCGGCAGGCCGGGCAGCAGGAGCGGCACCAGCCCGGCGGCGCTGGCGGAGCGGATCAGGCAGCCGGTGCGCACGTCGCGCGGCTGGAAGAGGCCGTCGTCGTAGAGGTGCTCGATCATGGCCGCGGTGATGCGGGCGGCCTCGGCGCGGTGCGGCCCGGGGTCGTGCCCGAGCTCGGCGGCGATCTCGGCCAGCGCCAGCTCGGCC
Organism: Nonomuraea sp. NPDC049725; assembly: GCF_040674795.1. Classification (NCBI taxonomy): domain Bacteria; kingdom Bacillati; phylum Actinomycetota; class Actinomycetes; order Streptosporangiales; family Streptosporangiaceae; genus Nonomuraea; species Nonomuraea sp. NPDC049725. The sequence continues at coordinate 132,936 of NZ_JBFANJ010000014.1, forward strand.
ACCCCGTAGGCGGCGTTGAACAGCGGGTCCTCGACCTGGAAGTCACCCGGGTCGCGGTAGCCGGAGTCGCGGTAGGCGCGGGCGAGCGCGGTGTAGCGCTCGTAGTCGCGGTCGGTGGGCCGCTCGGCGGCGGCGACGTGCCCCAGGTCGCGGCGGACGAACCCGGTGGCCCCGGCGGGCACGGCGCTGAGCGGCCGGTCCCAGGCCGGGCTGTTGTCCATGCCCGACTCCCAGGGGTGGACGATGGAGATCAGCCCTTCGGGCGAGCGCCGGGCGGTGCGCAGGAACTCCTGCTGCGCGACCAGCCGAGGGTAGATGCGGCGCAGGAAGCCCGGGTCGGGCTCGGCCTGGTGCACCTTCCAGGCGGCCAGCGCGTGCACGGGCGGCTGCACGATGCCGGAGGTGGCGGAGCCGGAGGGCGAGCGCGCCTGCCAGAACTCCGGCCCCGGGAAGTAGGCGCCCTCGGGCACCTTGGGGTTGAACACGATGTGCGGCACCCTGCCGTCGGCCCACTGGGCGCCGAACAGCGACAGCAGCTCCGACCGGGCCCGCCGGGGCGACCAGCGGGCGTTGCCGATGGCCACGAAGGCGGAGTCCCAGCTCCACTGGTGGGGGTAGAGCCGCCGGGAGGGAACCGTGTAGCTGCCGTCCCAGTTGTCGACGAGGACACGTACCGCGTCGCGGAGGATCATAGGAATTTCCTGATGAAGGCGGCCGTCTCGGGCAGGACGACCTCGGGTTCGCCGCGCAGGCGGCATTCGAGGGCGAGGTAGCCGTCGTAGCCGACGGCGTCGAGGGTGGCGAGCTGCGCGCCCCAGTCGAGGTGCCCGGTGCCGGGCTGGTTGCGGTTGGACTCGCTGATCTGCATGTGCGCCAGGTAGGGGGCGGCCTCGGCCAGCGAGCGGCAGGGGTCGTCCTCCTCGATGTTCATGTGGTACGTGTCGCCGACGATCCTGATGGAGTCCATGGCGCAGTAGGACACGGCGTCGGCCAGCGTGTTGACCATGTGGTTCTCGTACCGGTTGAGCGGCTCCAGCATGATCAGCACGCCGTTGCGCTGGGCGTGCTCGCCGAGCACGGCCAGGGCCTCGGTGAGCACCTCGCGGTCCTGCTCGGGGCTGCGCGGCGGCTCGAACGGCGGCAGCCGGCGGGAGAACTGGCCCCAGGAGGCGGGGGTCATGACGCCGATGCCGCCCAGCTCGCCGATGACCGTGAGCTGCGACCTGAGCTGCTGGATCGCGTCGGTGCGCTTGGCCGCGTCGAAGTCGCCGATGAAGTGGGGCATGTCCACGCACACGGTCGGCATGACGACGCCGTCGGCCAGCGCCCGCTTGAGCTCGGTGAGGCGGCCGGCGAAGTGGAAGTCGCCCTTGCCGCGCAACTCGATGGCGTCGAACCCGGCGTCGACGGCGAAGGCGAACTTCTCCTGCAGGGACCGGCCGGGCAGGAGCTGCTCCTGGGCGGCGAGCTTCACTGTGACTCCTCGAAGGTGAAGACGAGCTGCAGCACCTCGGACTGGTGCTTGTCGATCAGGTCGAAGGCGTCGGCGGCGTCGTCGACCGGGACGACGTGGCTGATGAGGTCGTCGACCTCGACGTCGCCCCGGTGGACGGTCTCCATGAACGTGCGCTGCAGCCGCTCGACGTCCCACCGGTGCGCCAGCCAGGAGGCGACGCCGCCGATCTGCGAGGAGACGAGCTGCACCTGGTTGTGGTGGAACTCCTCGCCGAGCCGCAGGCCGATGCCGTCGCCCTGGTAGAAGCCGGCGGCCACGACCCGGCCGCCCTTGCGGACGGTGCGGATGGCCTCGTGCAGGCCGTGGTGGCTGCCGCTCAGCTCGATCGCGGTGTCGGCGCCCTCGATCCGCTTGCGGATGAGCTCGGCGACGGAGCCGGCCTGCACGTCGACGGTCTCGGCGGCGCCGTAGCGCCGGGCGAGCTCCAGCCGGGCCGGGATGGCGTCGGCGGCGACCACGCGGGCGCCGCTCAGCACGGCCAGGCGGGTGGCGAGCAGGCCGATGACGCCCTGGCCGAAGATCGCCACCTGGTCGCCGAAGTGGATGTCGGCGGCGTGCACGGCGTTGAGCGCGATGGCGCCGACGCGGGCGAAGACGCCGCTCAGCGGGGCCGCGCCGGGCGGCATGACGTGACCGACGAGCTTGTGGGCGGGCAGCACGGCCTCGGCCCGGTGGCCCCAGATGCCCCAGACGAGGCTGCCGACGGGCGGGTCGGCGACGTCGGGCGCCGCCTCCACCACTTCGCCGACCTCCTGGTAGCCCCAGCCGGTCAGCGGGTAGGCGTGGGTCTGGCCATCGAGGAAGAGACGCTGCTCGGTGTCCCACTTGTGATTGAGGTATGGATTGGTCCCGCGATAGGCGGTGAGCTCGGTGCCCGCGGAGACGCCCGAGTACATCGTACGAACCCGCACGCTGCCCGGAACGAGCTCGGCGGGCTGCTCCAGGCTTACGGAAACGTGACCTGGCTCTTGGAAGGTGATGACGCGCATTGCCCACACTTACGCTTTTTGATCAAACAAAAGTAAGAGATTTAGTGCTTGTTTGCACACCATAGTTGTGCTTGGAACACTCGTAAGTCTACGACTTCCGCCGAGGGCTCCGGATTACCTTGGGGTTTCTGATCGCCCGTCTTCAGGAAAGCGACCTTACCGGCATTGCACACCCCCTGGTCCAGCAGGGATATCAGGCGTGATCCAGGGCGGAAAAATCTTCGCCGAGATCAGACCGCCCCTTTGCCTCAGGGGTACAGGAGCCTTATCCCGAACCGGAGGAGCGTGCCATGCCGCAGAAGGTAACCGCCGTCCTCTCCGCCGCGCTGCTGGCAGCGACCTGCCTGGTGGCCTGCGGCGACGACGGCGAGCGGGCGGCCGACGAGATCACCGTCTGGACCGAGGAGAACCTCGAGGACCGGATGGCCGTCCAGCAGAAGATCATCGACGAGTTCACCCAGAAGACCGGCATCAAAGTCAAACTGGTCGGCGTGGCCGAGGACCAGTTCAGCCAGGTGGTCACCTCGGCGGCGGCGGCCGGCGACCTGCCCGACGTGATCGGCGCCCTGCCCCTGGCCTCCGTCCGCGAGCTGGAGTCCAACGAACTGCTCGACACCGAGACCCCCGCGAAGATCGTCGACCAGCTCGGGCGCGACACGTTCTCGGCGCGCGCCCTGGAGCTCGACTCCTCCGGCGGCAGGCTGCTGGCCGTGCCCAGCGACGGCTGGGCCCAGCTCATCCTCTACCGCAAGGATCTGTTCGAGAAGGCCGGGCTGCGTCCCCCCGACACCTACGAGGCGCTGCGGGCCGCGGCCGCCGAGCTCAACACCGGCGGCGTCGCCGGCATCACGCTGGCGATCGCGCCCAAGGACTCCTTCACCGCGCAGAGCTTCGAGCACGTCGCCCTGGCCAACGGCTGCCAGCTCGTCGACGGCTCCGGCAAGGTGGCGCTCGACTCGCCGCAGTGCGTGCGCGCCTTCGAGTTCTACGGCGACCTGGCCAGGAACCACTCCGTCAAGGGCATGCAGGACGTCGACTCCACCCGGGCCACGTACTTCTCCGGCAAGGCGGCCATGATGATCTGGTCGTCGTTCATCCTGGACGAGCTGGCCGGGCTGCGGAAGGACGCGCTGCCGAGCTGCCCGCAGTGCCGCGAGGACCCCGAGTGGCTGGCCGCCAACACCGGCGTCGTCACCGCGCTCAAGGGCCCCGACGGGAGCGCCCCCGCCCAGTTCGGCGAGGTCGTGTCCTGGGTCGTCATGCGTGACGCCGCCACGGACCCGGCCGCGAAGTTCGTCGCGTACATGATGAACGAGGGCTACGAGCGGTGGATCGGGATGGCCCCCGAGGGCAAGTTCCCCACCCGCGAGGGGTTCGCCGACAAGTGGCAGGCGCTGCCCGCCGGGGTCGACACCAAGAAGCCGCTGGCCGACGTCTACCCGGCCGAGGTGCTGGAGGCGCTGCGCACCAGCCCCGGCACGTTCGCCCGCTGGGGCATCCCGCAGGGGCAGGGCAAGCTGGTCGGCGCCACGATGGGCGAGCTGCCGGTGCCCAAGGCGCTGGCCGGCGTGGCCGACGGCTCGCTCACCCCGCAGGCCGCCGCCGCGCAGGCCAGGACCGAGGTCGAGACCATCAAGCGCGGGATCCGCGAATGAGCCGCGGGCGCACGCTGCGCGAGCAGGAGGGGCGGGCCGGGCTGGCGCTGATCTCGCCGACGCTCGTCATCACGCTGGTCGTGGTGGTGCTGCCGCTCCTGTGGGCGATCATGCTGGCGTTCCAGGACGTCCGGCTGATCAACATCCGCCAGGCGGGGCTGTTCGGCAACTACACGCTGGAGAACTTCACGTACGTGATCTCCGAGCCGGGGTTCTGGTCCGCGCTGGTCAACACACTCGTCTACACGGTCGCGGGCACCGCCCTGTCGATCGTGATCGGGCTGGTCGCGGCGCTGGCGCTGCGCGACAGGTTCCGGCTGCGGACGCTGGTCAGGGCCTCGATCCTGATCCCGTACGTGGCTCCGGTGGTGGCCGTCGCGTTCCTGTGGGAGACGATGCTCAATCCCCAGTACGGCATCGTCAACTCCTGGCTGGACGAGCCGATCGCCTTCCTCACCCAAGCCCGGGGCACGTTCCTGGGCCTGGAGGTGCCGGTGGCGCTGCTGACGGTGATCGCGTTCGAGGCGTGGCGCTACTTCCCGTTCGCGTTCCTGTTCCTGCTGGCCAGGCTCCAGGCGCTGCCGGCGGAGCTGGACGAGGCGGCGGTGGTCGACGGGGCCACGCCGACGCAGCGGTTCCGCTACGTGATCATGCCGCAGCTCTGGCGGATCATCGCGCTGCTGTCGGTGCTGCGGTTCGTCTTCACCTTCACCAAGTTCGACGACGTCTACCTGCTGACCGGCGGCGGAGCGGGCACGGAGGTGGTCAGCGTGCGGGTCTACAACTTCCTGACCGCGCGCGACGACATCGGGGCCTCGGCGGCGCAGGCGATCGTGCTCGCGGTCGTGCTGGTCGTGTTCCTGGTGCTCTACCTGCGCTTCTTCGGAGGTGGCGAACGTGAGCAGGGATAGGTTCGAGCGGGCGCTGCTCAAGGTGCTCAGGCCGCTGGTGATCCTCTTCCTCTTCGTGATCACCGCGTTCCCGTTCTACTACATGGTGATGCTGTCGTTCCGGGACATCCAGGAGCTCATCCTGGACCCGGGCTCGCTGTGGCCGGCGACGTTCACGCTCGACACGTACGCGAACGTGCTGGACCGGCAGGGGTTCCTGATCTTCATGCGCAACAGCGCGATCGTGGCCGTCGCCTCGGTTGCGGTCACGCTGCTGATCTCGATCCCGGGGGCGTACGCGGTGGCGCGGCTGCGCTTCTTCGGGCGGCGGCAGGTGCACTTCCTGTTCCTGGCCGTCTACCTGTTCCCGGCGATCGTGCTGGCCATCCCGCTGTTCGTGCTGTTCACGATGCTCGGGCTGCGGGGGTCGCTGGTCGGCCTGATTCTCGTCTATATCGCGCAAACCGTGCCAGTCACGGTATACATGCTCCGCAACTACTTCGAGACCGTGCCGCAGAGCGTCGAGGAGGCGGCGGCGATCGACGGCTGCACGCGCCTGTCGACCATCTGGCGGGTGGTGCTGCCGCTGTCCAAGCCGGCGCTCATGGCCACCGGTCTCTACGCGTTCATGATCGCTTGGAACGAGTTCCTGTTCGCCCTTCTCTTCCTGGTGGAGAGGCGGGAGAGCTGGACGGTCTCGCTGGGGCTCTCGCAGCTCGCGGGCAGCATCGAAATCCCGACCACGGTGCTCATGGCGGGATCGGTGGTGCTGACGCTGCCCATCGTGATCGTCTTCTTCGCCAGCGAGCGATTGCTGACGGAGGGGCTCACGGCAGGAGCGGAGAAGGGATAGACCATGCTGACGGCAGGGCAGGTCCTCCAGCTCATCCGCGACGGCTCCTGCCGCACCCGCAAGCAGCTGATCGAGTTCACCGGGCTGTCCCGCTCGACGATCACCGACCGGGTGGACCGGCTCATCGAGGCGGGCTACATCCACGAGTCGGGCGTGGCGTCCTCCGGGGGCGGGCGGCCGCCCTCGGTGCTCGACATCGACGCCGGCAGCCGGCTCGTGCTGGTGGCCGACCTCGGGGCCAGCCACGCCCGGGTGGCGCTGACCGACCTGGCGGCCCGGCCGCTGGCCGAGGAGCACACCGAGATGCGCATCGAGCGCGGCCCCGACGCGGTGCTGTCCTGGGTGCGGGAGGCGTTCCGGCGGCTGCTCGACCGCACCGGCCGCCCGGCCGCCCAGGTGTGCGGGATCGGCGTGGACCTGCCGGGCTCGGTCGACCACACCTCGGGCCGGGCCATCCGGTCGTTCCTCATGCCCGGCTGGGACGACCACCCGATCGGCCCGGCCGTCGGGGCGGACTTCGACGTGCCGATCCTGGTGGAGAACGACGCCAACGCGATGGCGCTGGGCGAGTGGTGGTCGTCGTGGCGGCACACCGACGCGCTCGTCCTGGTCAAGGTGTCCACCGGCATCGGCACCGGCATCGTGCTCAACGGCGGCATCTACCGGGGCGTGGAGGAGGCCGCGGGCAACATCGGCCACGTCCGGCTGCACGAGGCCGACGACCGGGTGTGCACGTGCGGCTCGCGCGGCTGCGTGGCGTCCCTGGCCAGCGGTCACGCGGTGGCCGCCGACCTGGGCATGGAGACCAGCCGCGACGTGGTCCGCCTGGTGCAGGCGGGCGACCCGGCGGCCATCGCGCGCACCCAGGAGGCCGGGCGGACGCTCGGCATCGTGCTGGCGACCGCGGTCAGCCTGCTCAACCCGGGCGTCCTGGTACTGGCCGGCGACATGGCCGAGACCGCCGAGCACTACCTGACGGGCATCCGGGAGAGCGTCTACCGGCGCAGCCTGCCGTACACGACCCGCAACCTGGAGATCGTCACGAGCTCGCTGGGCGACCGGGCGGGCATCGTGGGCACGGCGGTGCTCGTCATGGAGCACGTGCTGTCGCCGGAGGCGGTCGACGCGGCGCTGGCCGCCTCAGGCGGGCCGGCCCGCCCCGATCTGGCCGGCTAGCTCGGCCCTGGCGGTGAGCAGCGACGGCCCGTACCAGGTGAGCAGCCGCCCGCTGACCAGCGCGCACGGCAGGCCGGGGAAGCACTCGGGGCCGTCGTCCGCGCTGAAGGCGTACGGCTCGTCGGGGAGCACGACCAGGTCGGGCCGGGCCTCGACGAGCTCGGCGAGCGGGATCTTGGGGTAGCGCTCGGGGTGGCCGGCGTACAGGTTGTCGACGCCCAGGCGGGCGAGCACGTCGCCGGTGAACGTGTCGCGCCCCGCCACCATCCACGGCCGCCGCCAGACGGGCACGATCGCGGTCCGGCGCGGCCCCCGGTGCGGCTCGCGCCAGACCCGCTCGGCCCGGACGAGCCAGTCCGGCCGGGGCACCCGGCAGGCCAGCTCGAACATCCTGGCCAGCGAGGCGAACGCCTGGTCCACGGTCTCGATCCTGGTCACCCACACGGCCAGCCCGGCGGCGCGCATCGCCTCGAGGTCGGGGGGCCGGTTCTCCTCGGCGTTGGCCAGGACCACGTCGGGGCGCAGCGCGGTGATCGCGGCGAGGTCGGGGTTCTTGGTGCCCCTGACCCTGGTCACGTCCAGGCCGGGCGGGTGCGAGCACCAGTCGGTGGCCCCGACCAGCGCTTCGGGGACGGTCGCGGCGACCGATTCGGTGAGCGACGGCACCAGTGACACGATCCGGCCCACGGTGGCGGGCACGGGGACGCGTACCCCGGTGTCATCGACAAATTCGACGGAATCGCTCACAACAACACCCTAAATCCCCCCACGAAGGGATACATATCCATACAATCTTGAAATGTGAATCTGGGGGATCACCAGCACGAACCTCGGGGCTTCGATCCGACCAAGCCCAACGTCGCCCGGCTGTACGACTATTACCTGGGCGGCAAGGATCATTTCCCGGCCGATCGCGAGGCGGCCGAGCGCATCCTGAAGGTGGCGCCCGAAGTGCGGGCCGCCGCCCGGGCCAACCGCGCCTTCCTCGGCCGGGCCGTGCGGTTCCTGGCCGGCGAGGGCATCAGCCAGTTCCTCGACATCGGCACCGGACTGCCGTCGCAGGGCGCCGTGCACGAGGTGGCCAACTCCGTCTCGCCCGGCAGCCGCGTCGTCTACGTGGACCGCGACCCGGTCGTCATGGTGCACGCGCGGGCCATGCTCGCCTCCGACACCGACACGGTCGCCGTCGAGGGCGACCTGCGCAAGCCCCGGCAGATCCTCGACGACCCGGTGGTGCTGGACACCATCGACTTCAACCGGCCCGTCGGCGTGCTGCTCGTGGCCGTCATGCACTTCATCGCCGAGTCCGACGACCCGGCCGGCATCCTGCGCACGCTGCGCGAGGCCATGGCGCCCGGCAGCTACCTGGTCCTGTCCCACGGCACCAGCGACGCCCGCCGCGCCGCCGTCCGCAAGGGCACCGAGGTCTACCGCAACGCCACCGCGCCGCTGACGCTGCGCGACCGGGCCGGCATCGCCGCCATGTTCGACGGGTTCGACCTGGTGGACCCGGGACTGGTGTGGCTGCCCGAATGGCGTCCCGGCGAGACCGACGCGATCGACTTCACCGACGATCCCGCCTCGTCGCTCATCCTGTGCGGCGTGGGCAGAAGGGCCTGAGGCGATGCGGATCGGCCTGGCCGCGCCGCAGTACGGCAGGTTCGCCTCGCTGGAGAGCCTGCGCCTGGTGGCGCGCGAGGCCGAGGAGATGGGCTTCGCGAGCCTGTGGGTGGGCGACCGGCTGCTGACGCCGCTGGAGCCCAAGGACCGCTATCCCGGCGGCGACGGCTCGATCCCCGAGGCGCACGGCGTGTTCCTCGACCCGTTCGCGGTGCTGTCGGTGGCCGCCGCGACGACCTCGCGCATCCGGCTCGGCACCAGCGCGCTCAACGCCTGCTGGTACGCTCCCCCGCTGCTCGCCCGCTCGCTGACGACGATCGACCAGCTCAGCGGCGGCCGGCTGGACGTGGGGCTGGGGCTCGGCTGGTCGTCGGACGAGTACGCCGCCGTCGGCGTGCCCTGGAAGTCGAGGGCCGCCAGGTACGAGGCCACGCTCGACGCGCTGGAGGCCATCTGGCACACCGACCCGGTCGCCTACAGCGGCGAGCTGTGGACGGTGGCGCCCAGCCGCATCCACCCCAAGCCGGTCGGCCGCCCGCCGCTGCTGCTGGGCGGGTTCGCCCCCGACGCGCTGCGGCGCATCGGCCGCCGGGCCGACGGCTGGCTGACCGCCTCGCTGCCGATCCGGATGCTGACCTCGATGTGGGGCACGGTGCTGCGGGCCGCCGAGGAGGCGGGCCGCGACCCGGCGGCGCTGCGCATGGTGCTGCGCGCCAACCCGGTCGTCGAGGCGGGCGGCACGCCGCCCAGGAGCGGCACCGTGGCGCAGATCGCCGCCTATCTCGACGAGGCGGCGGCGGCCGGGGTCCACGAGTGCGTCCTGGACCTCCAGCACACCGCCGAGAACGCCCCGCACCTGCTGGAGCTGGCCGGGGAGTTCAGGTCCTACGTGAGCGCGGCCAGCGCGGCGTCGTAGTCGGGCTCCTGGGTGATCTCCGGGACGAGCTCGGAGTAGATCACGTTGTTGGCGCCGTCGAGCACGACCACCGCGCGGGCGGCGAGCCCGGCCAGCGGGCCGCTCTCCTGGGCCACCCCGTAGTCCTTGAGGAACGAGCGGCCGCGCATGAGCGACAGCGTGGTGACGTTGTCGAGGCCCTCGGCGCCGCAGAACCGCTTCTGGGCGAACGGCAGGTCGGCCGACACGCAGAGCACGGCCACGCCGGGGTGCTCGGCGGCGATCTGGTTGAAGCGGCGCACGGAGGCCGCGCACACGCCGGTGTCGACGCTCGGGAAGATGTTGAGCACCTTCACCGCGTCGCCGAAGTCAGCCAGCGTGCGGTCGGAGAGGTCGGCGCCGACCAGGCTGAACCCGGGCGCCGGGTCGCCCTGCTTGGGGAAGGAACCGCCCACGATGATGGGGTTTCCCTTGAACGTGACGTCGGACATGAAGCCTCCTGATGGCAGTGGAATCCCGCGTCCGGATCTTATCGTCCGCCGTCAGGCCCAGCCGTTGCGGGCGGCGTGCCAGCCGAGCTGCACCCGGGTGCGCAGCGACAGGTCGAGCCGGCCGAAGGCGACAAAGCCGCCTTCGGCCCCGAATCGTGACAGCACGGTTATCCGGCCGGTGAGCGCCCTAGACGTTGCGCCTGTACTGGCCTCCCGCCTCGAACAGCGCCTCGGTGATCTGGCCCAGCGAGCACACCCGGGCCGCCTCCATCAGCACCTCGAACGCGTTCTCCTCCGACATCGCCGCCTCCCGCAGCCGGGCCAGCGCCGCCGGGGCCTCGGCCCGGTTGCGCTCGTGGAAGGCGTGCAGCCGGTCGAGCTGCGAGCGCTTCTCCTCCTCGGTGCCCCGGGCCAGCTCCAGCTTGTGCGGGCCCGGCTCGTCGCCGCCCGGGTTGCGGAACGTGTTGACCCCGATGATCGGCAGCGACCCGTCGTGCTTGCGGGTCTCGTACAGCATGGACTCGTCCTGGATCCGGCCGCGCTGGTAGCCGGTCTCCATCGCGCCCAGCACGCCGCCCCGGTCCGACAGCCGCTCGAACTCGCGCAGCACCGCCTCCTCCACCAGGTCGGTGAGCTCGTCGATGATGTACGAGCCCTGCAGCGGGTTCTCGTTGCGCGCCAGGCCCCACTCCCGGTTGATGATCATCTGGATGGCCATGGCCCGGCGCACCGAGTCGGCCGACGGGGTGGTGACCGCCTCGTCGAAGGCGTTGGTGTGCAGGCTGTTGCAGTTGTCGTAGACGGCGATCAGCGCCTGGAGGGTGGTGCGGATGTCGTTGAAGTTCATCTCCTGGGCGTGCAGGGAGCGGCCCGAGGTCTGGACGTGGTACTTGAGCTTCTGCGACCGCTCGCCCGCGCCGTAGCGCTCGCGCATGGCCACCGCCCAGATGCGCCGGGCCACCCGGCCGAGCACGCTGTACTCGGGGTCCATGCCGTTGGAGAAGAAGAACGACAGGTTCGGCGCGAAGTCGTCCACGTTCATGCCCCTGGCCAGGTACGCCTCCACGTAGGTGAAGCCGTTGGCCAGGGTGAAGGCGAGCTGGCTGATGGGGTTGGCCCCGGCCTCGGCGATGTGGTAGCCGGAGATCGACACAGAGTAGAAGTTGCGCACCCCGTTGCGGATGAACCACTCCTGGATGTCGGCCATCATCCGCAGCGAGAACTCGGTGGAGAAGATGCAGGTGTTCTGGCCCTGGTCCTCCTTGAGGATGTCGGCCTGGACCGTGCCCCTGACCGTGGCCAGGGTCCGGGCCCTGAGATCGGCGGACTCGGCCTCGTCGGGCTCGCGGCCGTGCTCGTCGCGGAAGCGCTGGAGCGCCTGGTCGACGGCGGCGTTGAGGAAGAAGGCGAGGATCGTCGGGGCCGGGCCGTTGATCGTCATCGAGACCGAGGTGTTGGGCGCCGACAGGTCGAAGCCGTCGTAGAGCACCTTCATGTCGTCGAGGGTGGCGATCGACACCCCCGAAGTGCCCACTTTTCCGTAAATGTCGGGCCGGAGGTCGGGGTCGTTCCCGTACAGCGTCACCGAGTCGAACGCCGTCGACAGCCGGGTGGCCGGCTGGCCCTCCGACAGCAGCTTGAAGCGCCGGTTCGTGCGGAACGGGTCGCCCTCGCCGGCGAACATCCGCGTCGGGTCCTCGTCGTCCCTCTTGAACGCGAACACCCCGGCCGTGAACGGGAACCGGCCCGGCAGGTTCTCGCTCCGCAGGAACCTGAGCAGCTCCCCGTGGTCCTCGTAACGCGGCAGCGCCACGCGCGGGATGCGGTTGCCCGACAGGGTCTCGCGCCACAGCGGCGTGTGGATCTCCCGGTCACGCACCTTCACCACGAGCTCGTCGGCCGTGTACTGCTCCTTAGTGGCGGGCCAGCTCTCCAGCAGGGCGCGGCTCTCGTCGCTCAACTCCGCCTCGGCCCGCGCCGACAGCTCGTCGAGGCGGTCGTCCTCCAGCAGCGCGCTCACGGCGGCGAGCTGCTGGCGGCGGCGGGCCACCTCCATCTGGGCCCGCGTCTCCTCGTGGTAGCCGCGCACGGTCTCGGCGATCTCCGCCAGGTAGCGGACCCTGGCCGGCGGCACGATCGCCGCCGACGCCTGCGACGTGCGCCCGCGCACCGGCGCGAGCAGCCCGGGACCGGCCGGCATGCCCTTGTCCACCAGCAGCTCCTTCAGGTGCTGGTAGAGCGCGGTCACGCCCGCGTCGTTGTAGCGGGCCGCGATCGTGCCGAAGACCGGCATCTCCTCCGGGGAGACGCCGAACGCCTCCCGGTTGCGCACCAGCTGCCGCCGTACGTCACGCAGCGCGTCCTCGGCCCCGCGCCGCTCGTACTTGTTGATCACCACGGCCTCGGCGAAGTCGAGCATGTCGATCTTCTCCAGCTGCGAGGCCGCGCCGAACTCCGGCGTCATCACGTAGATCGGCACGTCCACGTGCGGCACGATGCCCGCGTCGCCCTGGCCGATGCCCGGCGTCTCCACCACCACCAGGTCGTAACCGGCGGCCCGGCAGGCGGCGATCACGTCGTCCAGGCAGGCCGGCACCTCGTTGGCGGCGCCCCGGGTGGCCAGGGAGCGGAAGTACGTCTGCGGGCTCAGGCTGTTCATCCTGATGCGGTCGCCGAGCAGCGCGCCGCCGCCCCGCCGCCGCGTCGGGTCGATGGCGATGACCGCGATGCGCAGCTTGTCGTCGTTGTCCACGCGGAGCCGGCGCACCAGCTCGTCGGTGAGCGACGACTTGCCCGACCCGCCGGTGCCCGTGATGCCCAGCACCGGAGCCGAACGGCCCGCCGCCCGCACCCCCTCGACCAGCCCGGCCGGCGCCCGGCCCGCCTCGATCAGCGTGATCGCCCTGGCCAGCGCCGCCTGGTCGCCCGACACCACCGCCTCGACCGACGGGGCCTCGTCCAGCTCGACGTCGCACTCCTCGATCAGCTTGTTGATCATCCCGGGCAGCCCGAGCCGCTGCCCGTCCTCCGGCGAGAAGATGCGCGTGACACCCCGCTCGTGCAGCAGGTCGATCTCGTCCTGCACGATCACCCCGCCACCGCCGCCGTACACCTTGACGTGCCCGGCGCCGCGCTCGCGCAGCAGGTCCACCAGGTAGGAGAAGAACTCCACATGCCCGCCCTGGTACGAGCTGATCGCCACCCCCTGGACGTCCTCCTGGATGGCGGCTGTGACGATCTCGTCCACCGATCGGTTGTGCCCGAGGTGGATCACCTCGGCGCCCTGGGTCTGCAGGATGCGCCGCATGATGTTGATGGCCGCGTCATGGCCGTCGAACAGCGCTGCCGCTGTCACGAATCGGACCGGGTTGACCGGAACGTGCACGCCTGATCACTCCTTCGTGGGGCCCTGATTCGAAGATACTAGGACGTCCTACTAATTCCCAAGGTGCCCTGGTGGGTAGGGGTGAAGCATGCGTGCGATCACATTCGTGCCGGGCAAGCAGGGCACGCTCGGCGTCACAGAGGTTCCCGAGCCGGAGCCGGGGGCGGGCGAACTGCTCGTCCAGGGCCTCGCACTCGGCATATGCGGCACCGACCGCGAGCTCATCTCCGGCGAGTACGGCTGGCCGCGCCAGGAGCCCATGATCCTCGGCCACGAATCACTCGGCCGGGTGCTCCAGGTTCCCGACGGCTCCGCCTACTCCCCCGGCGACCTCGTCGTCGGCGTCGTCCGCCGCCCCGACCCCGTACCCTGCGGCGCCTGCGCCCGCGGCGAGTTCGACATGTGCCGCAACGGCGAATACACCGAGCGCGGCATCAAGGAACGCGACGGCTACGGCAGCGAGCGCTGGACCGTCGAAGCCGCCTACGCCGTCAAGATCGACCCCGCGCTCGGCACCCTCGGCGTCCTCGTTGAACCCGCCTCCGTCGTCGCCAAGGCCTGGGAGCACATCGAGGCCATCGGCTCCCGCGCCTGGTTCGAGCCCCGCACCGTCCTCGTCACCGGCGCCGGGCCCATCGGACTGCTCGGCGCCCTGCTCTCCCGCCAGCGCGGCCTGGAGGTCCACGTCCTCGACCGCGCCGCCGACGGCATCAAACCCGCCCTCGTCGCCGACCTCGACGCCACCTACCACGCCGCCAGCGACCTCAAGGCCGTCGGCTTCAAACCGGACATCATCCTCGAATGCACCGGCGCCGGGCCGCTCGTCTTCGACGCCATGCTCAACACCGCCGAAGCCGGCATCGTCTGCCTCGCCGGCGTCTCCGCCGGCGGCCGGCCCATCAGCGCCGACGCCGGGCAGATCAACCGCGACATCGTCCTGGAGAACGACGTCGTCTTCGGCACCGTCAACGCCAACCTGCGCCACTACCGCGCCGCCGCCGACGCGCTCTCCCAGGCGGACCCCGCCTGGCTCGAACGCCTCATCACCCGCCGCCTCCCCCTGGACCGCGCCCCGGAAGCCCTCGAACGCGGCCAGGACGTCAAGGTGGTCATCGACCTGACCACCTGACCCACCCCGCGGCGCGGCCGATCCCTCCCCCCGGAAGGGTCCACCCGCCCGAAGCCGAGGCAACCGGGTGCGCACCCGGGCGCGCCCTGGTCCGGGGTGTGCCCTCCCCCGGAGACGCCGCGCCACCCAGCGGCCACCGCCCCAGCGAGGCACCGAACCTGGGCCCGCCCTCTCCCCGAAGACGCCGCGCCACCCAGCAGCCACCGCCCCAGCGAGGCACCGACCCTGGGCCCGCCCTCTCCCCGAAGACGCCGCGCCACCCAGCAGCCACCGCCCCAGCGGGGCACCGACCCTGGGCCTGCCCTCCCCCCGAAGACGCCGCGCCACCCACCGGTGCCGTACCCGGGTACTCCTGCCCCGGGAGGGTTCTGCCGGGAGGTGGGGTCAGGGGTTGGGGTTGTAGGGGTGGCGGCGGGTGGGGGTGGCGCCTACGGGGACGCGTGGGGCCGCGGGGTCCGCGGACGGCGGCTGGGCGGGCTCCGGAGGCGCGGGGGGCGTTGGCGCGTTCCAGGGGCCGGTGAGGCGGCGGTGGTGGCCCGCGCGGCGGCCGGCGACGCGGAAGGAGACCACAACGGTGGTGACGATGATGACGGCGAGCAGCGCCAGCGGACCGCCGAGCGCGTCGAAGGGCGAGGCGGCGGGCGGGTCGGCGCGTTCGCGGAGGGGGAACGGCTGCTGGCTGGAGCGGATCTCGCTCAGCTCGGCGTTGGCCTTGACGACGCGCGGCAGCCCGTACCCGACGACCTTGTCGGTTTCGCGGACCTTGCGCTTGAGCCAGACGCGGTCCACGTTGGCCTCGATGGTGTGGATCTTCTTGCCGGCGACGCGTTCGACGATGCCGACGTGGTCGACGCCCTTGTAGCTGTCACCGCCGCGCCAGTCGAAGAAGACCAGGGCCCCCGGTTCGGGTTTGCGCGTCCAGGCGCCCTGTTTGATGAACCAGACCGCGTGGGAGGGTGTCCAGGCGAACTGGCCGACGTATTCGCCGACGCCTGCCTTGTCGGCGGCCCAGGCGATGAACATGTCGCACCAGGCGGCGTTCTTGTACTGCGGATCCTGCACCCGGTCGGCGTACCAGTGGCCGAACTTGGTGTGCTGGCCGGACTTCTCCCGGTAGCCGAGTTCCTTACGGACGGTGGCGAGTAACTCTTCCGCGATCGGGTCCAGCTCGACTCCCCCCAGAAATGTGGCAGATCATGATGGACTGTAATAGCGACATCACGACCACGCGCAGAGCATTCCGAAAGTGTCTAGCCATGAGGGGAAATAACGGTCTTGTGGCTGGTGGGACAGGAGTCCGGATTACGCCCCGGCGCCTACCCGGAAGACCTGCGTGTCGCCCGCGCCCGCCGCGACGACGTCGGCCACGATGACCGTCACGTTGTCGGGCGAACCGCCCTCGTTGGCAAGATCGATGAGCCTCTGGACGGCCGCCGCCGGGTCTGCCACCGTGGTCAGCACCTCGTGCAGGACCTCGGGCCCGAGCACGGTGGTGAGCCCGTCGGAGCAGAGGAGATAGCGATCGTCCGGGTCGGCCTCGCGCAGCGCCATGTCGGGCTCCGCCCTGCCCTCGCTGCCGAGGACGCGCAGCACCATCGAGCGGCGGGGGTGCACGGCGGCCTGGTCCTCCGTGATGCGCCCTTCGTCCACCATCGACTGCACAAGTGTGTGATCCTTGGTCATCTGGTAAAGAGCACCATCGCGAAGCAGGTATCCGCGGGAGTCGCCCAGATGAGCCAGAGCGAACCGGTAGCCGTCCCACAGCATGGCGGTGACCGTGGTGCCCATCCCCCTGCGCGCCGGGTCGATGTCGGCCAGCTCGACCAGCCTGCGCGCGGCCTCGTGCACGGCCCCTTCGAGCGCGGCCTCCAGGTCGGTGCCCGTCTCGGGAAGCGTGGCGTCCAGCTCGCGCATCACCGCGATCGCCGCCGAGCTCGCCAGCTCGCCGGCGGCGTGCCCGCCCATCCCGTCCGCCACCACGAGCAACCGGCCGCTCGCATAGCCAGAATCCTCGTTCTGCTCCCTGCGGCGGCCCACGTCTGATCCGGCGGCATAGCGGATGTTGTGCTTCATACCTGCAGTAAATCACTGGTTGAAAGACTTCACAAGCAGATGCGCTGAAGACTCGGTTGAACTAGTCTGACCCTCATGAGCCACGACCCGACCCTGAACGCCGGGGACATCGCCCGGCTCGCCGGTGTCGGGCGTGCCGCGGTGAGCAACTGGCGCCGCCGCCACGACGACTTCCCCGCCCCCATCGGCGGAACCGCCAACCAGCCCCTCTTTTCGCTGCCTCAGGTCGAGGACTGGCTGCGCCGCTATGGGAAGTCCTACCAGGTCTCCCTGGCGGATCGGGCATGGCAACGCCTGAAAGCCGCGGGCGATTTGCGGCTCGGCGAGGTCGTCGCCCAGGCCGGGGCGCTGCTGACCACCGGTGAGAGCGAGCTGGAGCCCGAGTCGGCCTCGCTCGTGTCGGAGCTGGCCGAGCGGCATGGGGCGCTGACGGCGTACGAGTTCCTGGTGGAGCGCTATCTGGAGGCCCACTCCCGGCAACTGTCGGTCACCCGCGACGACGTCGCGGAGCTGATGGTCCGCCTGGTGCCGCCGGGCGAGGGCGTGCCGCGCGTGCTCGACCCCGCCTGCGGGGTCGGCACGCTGCTGCTGGCGGCCGGCGACGCGCGGGTGCTCGGGCAGGAGCTGAGCGAGACGTCCGCCGCCATCGCCACCGCGCGGCTGCGCCTGCGCGGGGCCGAGACGACGATCGTGGCGGGCGACGCGATGCGTCACGACGGCTTCCCCGGCGACCGGGCCGACGCCGTGCTGTGCGACCCGCCGTTCAACGAGCGGGCCTGGGGCTACGAGGAGCTGGTCGGCGACCCCCGCTGGGAGTACGGGCTGCCGCCGCGCGGCGAGCCGGAGCTGGCCTGGGTCCAGCACTGCCTCACCCACGTCAGGCCGGGCGGCCTGGTCGCGATCCTCATGCCTCCGGCCGCTGCCAGCCGCAAGGCCGGCCGCCGCATCCGCGCCAACCTGCTCAGGGCGGGCGCGCTGCGCGCGGTCATCGCGCTGCCGGGCGCCGACCTGTGGCTGCTGCGCCGCCCGGCGGCCGGTGAGCGCCCGCCGTCCGACGTGCTGATCCTCGACGCGGCCGCCGACATGTCCCTCGTCGAGCCCGCCTGGCGGGCCTACCTGGCCGACGGCTCGGGCCAGGCGGTGCGGATCATCGACCTGCTGGCCGACGAGGTCGACATGACCCCGGCCCGCCACCAGCGCCGCGACGACGTGGGCCGGGCCTTCGCCGAGGCGCGCGACCGGTTCCTGGCCGCCGCCGCCGCGCCGCCCGACCTCAAGGTGCTCGACGAGCCGCTCGACCAGCCCGCCACCACGATCGGCGACCTGATCAAGGAGGGCCTGGTGAGCGTGTTCCAGGCACCGCCTCGGATGGCCGCCGAGGGCGGCGACGTGCCCGTGCTCACGGCCGACGACGTGGCCGGCGACGCGCCGCCGTCGGGCCTGACCACGGCCCAGAAGGGGCTGGTGGCCGTCGAGCCGGGCGACGTCGTGGCCTCCTACTCCAGCGTGCGCGTCATGGCGGGCGGCGGGATGGTGCTGGGCCCCCACCTGACGCTCTACCGGGTCGACGCGCGGCGGCTCGACGCCGACTTCCTGGCCGGGTTCCTGCGGGCGGCGGGCAGCCGGGCGACCACCGGTTCCAGCAGGTTCGACGTGCGGCGCACCCGCCTGCCGAGGCTCCCGCTCAAGGACCAGCGGGCCTACGGCGAGGCGTTCCGGCAGCTCGCCGTGCTGGAGGACGCGCTGCGGGAGACGTCCGCGCTGGGCCAGACGCTGATCCGGCTGGGCCTGGACGGGCTCACGGGCGGCCACCTGCACCCGCAGTCCTGACGGTGTAGTTTTTCCCGGAAGGATGCGGGAGGGGGGACTTGTGGTCATCGGCGACCGCTATGAGCTCGACGACCTCCCCCTCGGCCAGGGCGGCATGGGCGCCGTCTACGCGGGTCATGACCGTCACCTCGACCGGCGCGTGGCCGTCAAGCTCCTCCGCCTGCCCAGCGGCCCCGACCAGGAGCTGGAGCGCCGGTTCATCCGCGAGGCCCGCATCCTGGCCAGGCTGGAGCACCCCGGCGCGCCCGTCCTGTACGACTTCGGCACCCACGAGCAGCGGCTCTTCCAGGTGATGCAGTTCATCGAGGGCGTCACGGTGGCCGACGTGGTGAGCGAGCACGGGCCGCTGCCGGTGCCGTGGGCCGTCGCGATCGCCGCCCAGGCGTGCGCGGTGCTGTCGGCGGCGCACGCGCTGGCGATCTGCCACCGCGACCTGAAGCCGACGAACCTGATGCTCTGCCCCGACGGCAGCGTCAAGGTGCTGGACTTCGGGCTGGCCATGCTCCGCGACGCCGACGTGACGACGTTCACCCGCATCGGCCAGATCCTCGGCACGCCCGCCTACATGGCCCCCGAGCAGATCCAGCACGGCATCGCCGAGCCCCGCAGCGACCTCTACGCGCTGGGCTGCGTGCTGCACGAGATGCTGACCGGCAGGCAGCTGTTCACCGGGCCCACCGACTACGTGGTGTTCGAGAAGCAGGTCAAGGAGCGGCCGCCCGCCGTGCCCGGGGTGCCCGCCGGGCTGGGCGCGCTGCTCGGGCAGCTCCTGGAGAAGAACCCGGGCGACCGGCCCCGCGACGCCCACGAGCTCTACCGGCTGCTGGAGCCGTTCGCGGTGTCGCTGCCGATGCTGCCGGGCTTCCTCGCCCGGTCCCCGAGCCCGGGGCGCATGTACGCCCGGATGGTGGGGCGGGTGCTGAGCTGATGGAGGCGTTCGAGGAGCACCGTGACCACCTGTGGGCCGTCGCGTACCGGATTCTCGGCACCGTGGCCGACGCCGACGACGCCGTGCAGGAGACGTGGCTGCGCTGGCGGCAGGCCGACCGCCAGGCGGTGAGCGACGCGCGCGCGTACCTGACCACGGCCGTGAGCCGGGTCTGCTACGACCTGCTGACCTCCGCCCGCGCCCGCCGGGAGTCCTACGTCGGCGAGTGGCTGCCCGAGCCGGTCGTCGCCGAGCTCGGCCCCGAGGACCGGGTGACCCTGGACGATTCGGTCAGCCTCGCCCTGCTCGCCGTGCTGGAACGGCTCTCCCCGGCGGAGCGGACGGCGTTCGTGCTGCACGACGCGTTCGAGGTGCCGTTCGAGGAGATCGGCGAGATCCTCGGGCGCAGCCCCGGGGCCGTGCGGCAGCTCGCGTCGCGGGCCCGCGCGCGCGTGCAGGAGTACGCGCCGCGCGGCACCGCCGACCGCGCCGCGCACCTGAAGGTCGTGGAGGCGTTCGCGGCGGCGGCGACCTCGGGCGACCTGCCGGGGCTGGTCGCGGTGCTCGACCCGGGCGTGGTGTGGCGGGCCGACGGCGGCGGCGTGGTCACGGCCGCGGCGGTGCCGGTGGTGGGCTCCGATCGGGTCGCCAGGATGGTCCTGGGCATGGTCGAGCGCTGGTTCGACGGCATGACGGCCGAGTTCCTCGACGTCAACGGGGCTCCGGGCGTGGTCATCCGCGACGGCGACGGGGTCCCCGACAGCGTGATGGCCTTCGTGGTCTCCGGTGGCCGCGTCGTCCAGGTCGACGTCGTACGCAATCCCGCCAAGCTGCGCAACGTGTGACGCACCTCACTCAGACATCGCGTCCGCCGGCGCCGTCTCCCTTGCATGAACATCGTGGTCATCGGAGCGGGATACGCGGGTCTGACAGCGGCGCTGCGGCTGGACCGGACCCATCACATCACCCTGATCAGCGCCGAGGCGCACTTCACGCAGCGGATCCGGCTGCACGAGCTGGCCGCGGGCCGGCCGACCGTACGGGTCCCGCTGGCGGAGCTGACGCACGGCACCGGCATCGAGACCGTCGTCGCCCGGGTCGCCGCGCTCGGCCCCTCGGCGCGCGTGGTGCGCACGGAGGACGGGCGGGAGTTCGGCTACGACACGCTGGTGTACGCGCTCGGCAGCCGGACCGACGTGAGCGTGCCCGGGGTGGCCGAGCACGCCTTCACCGCCGAGTCGGCCGCCGCCCTGCGGACCCGGCTGGCCTCCGGCGGCGGTGACGTGGCGGTGGTCGGCGGCGGGCTGACCGGCGTCGAGATGGCGGCCGAGCTGGCCGAGACGTACCCGGCGTGGCAGGTCACGCTGGTGTCGGGGAACGAGCCGGTGCTGTCGGCGCGCGGCCGCCGGCACGTCGCGGGGGCGCTGTCTCGGCTCGGCGTCACCACCCGGTACGGGGTCCGCGCATCGGGCGTGTCGGCGGGGACCGTCCACACCACCGACGGCGACATTTCCGCAGATGTCGTGGTCTGGGCTGGTTCGTTCACCGTCCCGACGCTCGCCGCCGAAGCCGGGCTGACCGTCGACGCCCGCGGCCGGGCCGTCGTGGACGCCACCATGCGGTCCGTGTCCCACCCGGACGTCTACGTCGTCGGCGACGCGGCGGCCGTCCGGATCCCCGGCGCCGGCGAGTCCCGCATGTCCTGCGCGGCCGGCATGCCCATCGCCGCCCACGCCGCCGACTCCGTCAACGCCCGCGCCGCCGGACGCCAGGCCAGGCCGTTCCGGTTCCGGTACCTCATCCAGTGCGTCAGCATCGGGCGCCACGACGGGCTCATCCAGTTCGTCCGGCACGACGACTCGCCCGTGGAGACGGTGCTGCTCGGGCGGCTCGCGGCCTTCGTCAAGGAGCAGGTGTGCCGGTTCACCGTCGGCTCACTGCGCCTCGAACGCCGCCGGCCCGGCACGTACCTGTGGCCCAAGGGAAAGGCCCGCGCCACCAGGACACTGACCACCGCCCCATAGAAAGCGGGACGAAAGCGCGCACGCATAGCTTGTCCCCACTGGACGCCGAACCGGGGAGGACCCGCCATGCTCACGCACCTTGCCGCCGCCGCGCTGCTGACCCTGACGCCCACCCCGTCGCCGTCGACCGCGGCCCAGGTCGACGGCCGGTGGGACTGCGCCAACGAGTTCCGGCAGGACGACGGCGACGCGGGCGGCTCCTCCGGCGAGACCACCGGCTACTGGTCCGGCTCCACCTCCCCCTCGGTGACGGCCTCCTTCGCGGCGAACGGCGAGGTGCTGCGGCTGCGCAACGGCCTGAGCCCCCGCTGGGTGGACGCCAACCTCTACCGGATCACGCCCAGCGGCAACACCTGGCTCGCCGACGCGTCGACGGCCGCCTCCGGCCGCACCCGCGACCTGAGCCTCGCCGAGGGCCTCAAGGTCTTCATCCGCCTCACCTACAACGGCAACGTCTGCACCAGCAACGTCTTCACCAGCTGACGACCGGATGGCACAATCGCGGGCATGGTGCCATGCCGACCGTCGTGATCCGGATGACCAAACCGTCCGGCGAGACGGTCGCGCTCATGGAGATACTCCGCGCCCTCCCCGACAACGCCTGGACGTGGACGATCCTGGAGCTCTGGGCCGTCGGCATCCCGCCCGAGGGGATGACCATGCCGTCCTTCGAGGACCTCATCTCGTCCTCCGAGTCGGGCTACTCCATGACCTGGCCCGAGCTGCTGGACCTCGCCGCGCGGCTCGACCAGGTCATGGACTGCCTGATCGTGGCGACCGAACGGCCGCACCCCGCGCCGCGCCGGCTCGCCGACCAGGACGACGCCCCGGAGCTCCTCGTCCGGATCGACGCCCTGGACAGCACCGAATGGCACATCACCACCAATGCCAGGCTTCGCACACTGGCCCATCCATGCGTGCATGCATGTTGCATGCTAAAATGCTTGCATGGGGACCATACAGATCAGGGATGTCCCTGACGCGACCGAACGGACGCTGAAGGCCAGGGCCGAGCGTGAGGGCAAGTCGCTGACCGCCTTCGTACGCGACCTCCTGAACGAGGAGGCGGCCACGCCGACACTGGACGAGGTGATGGCCAGGATCGCCGCCGACGAGCCGGTGGCGTACGACCCCGACTTCGTCCGGGAGACCATGCGCGAGGGCGGCCGGTGAGCCTGGTCGTCGACGCCTCGATCGTCTTCCGCCTGCTGGCCAACGTCAAAGGCGACGACCTTCTCCGGCAGCGGCTGGCCCGGAGACTTCACGCACCGGCCCTGATCGACGTCGAGATCGCCTCCGTCGTGCGCGGGCATGTCATCACCAGCAAGCCCGAGGTGCGCATCTCCGAGGCGAGGGCCGAGATCATGCTGGAGCGCTACGCCCAGCTGAAGATCGTCCGCCATCCGATGCTGCCCCTGCAGCCGCGCGTGCTGGAGCTGCGCAACAACCTGACCGCCTATGACGGCATGTACGTGGCGCTCGCCGAACTGCTCGGGGTGCCGCTGCTCACCGACGACGCCAAATTCGCCGGCTCGACAGGCCACCGGGCGGAGATCCACCGCTACCCAGCACCGGCATAACCGCCTTCTCTTCAGGAAAGAAATGCTTTCCATCCTCATGCCTTCTGTGTAACCGGGTGACGGCCCGCAGTTCTGGATCAGCTCTTCGCGGGGTGCGAATCTTGGGGCGTCAACCGATGTTGTGAAGGAACGGTGGTCCTGTGTCGATCAGCTTCAGGAACCCCGAGGCGTTCGCCCGTACCGTGGGCATTTCCGCCGGCGCCGTGGCCACCTTCAAGAGCATCGCCACTTGGGTCGCGGCGGCGTCGACCGTCGTGGGTGTCGTTGCCGTGGCCGCCGACATCATCAAGGCGATCATCGGCGGCAAAGACCCGATCCAGGAGGCACTCGACCAGATCCGCGAAGAAATCAAGAAGATCGGCGACCAGAATCACCGCACACTCATTTCCGATCGCCTGGAACGGGCTACCGGAACGCAGGGGCTCATCAAGGATGTCGCCGACGGAATTCGGTCCTTCGCGGCGGACCATTCCGCCCAGCACCGGCGCGAGCTGGTGAACGCCCTGAACGTGATGCGTCCCAAGCTTCTGGGGCATGCCATGCCCGAGGCCAATCTGCTGCCGTTCCATCCCGAGACCTACACGATGCTGTCCGGGAACCCGGCGCCGCACTGGATGATGGGCGGCGACCAGGTCTACGCCGGGGCCCATTTGATGGGCCAACCGGAAAGTGTGTTCGCGAGTTCCCTGCCTCCCTCGGAGAGGTCGTGGCCGAACGAGACAAGAGTGGTTCCGGCGACCGTGTGGCCGGTCCAGGTCATGCGTCCGCTCTCCGCCTCCTACCATGATTGGCAGACACCGGACAGCCTCAATGCCAGCCATCTCCGCTGGGACGGGCGATTCCATGCACCGGTTCTGATGGCGGGAGCGCTCTGCTATCTCAATGGAATTCGCTTCGTCGAGCCCTATTTCCGTTCGACGGGACATGAGCGGGAGCGTCTGCTGGGCTTGATCGAGGCGCTTTCCCAGTTCGCCGCCGACTGGTACGCGCAGATTCTGGTCAGCGCGCCGATGCCCGCTCCGCATTTCGACCATGTTCCGGCGACCCCGTTCAGCGAGGAGCGGTATCTGCCCCGCTTCACGTTCTCCAGCTGGCCGTGCGGGGCGGCCGACCCGGCTTTCGGCACCAGTGCGTACCAGCCGGGGTGGTGGGTGCCCGATCCGGCGGGGTTCTCGACGGGGCTGATGGGCCAGGATCAGATGGGCGGGTTCTTCCGTGACCGTCAGGCATCGCTCAAATGGGTGTGCCGGAACAACGGGCTCAGCGACCTCTGGTCAGTGATCAACAGTATGGGGCAGCTGCTCTTCCCTCCCCCTCAGTCGGAAACGCTGGGCATCTACGCGGACCGCGCCCAGACGGAGACCTTGAGCGTCCTCTCCACCGCACAGACCAGCGCGGAGACGTTCAACATCCTGGTCCCGCCCACCACGTTCGACGGCGTACGTGAAGCCCGCGCGGTGAAGGTACGGGTGCCGATCGCGATCCAGGCGAACCCCGGCCTGGACGGCGTACCGAACCTTCGCCGGCTCGCCTCCAGCGACGTCACGTTCGGCTACAAGGTCGAGTTGGTCGGCAACGACGGCACCCGGATCTCCGTGTTCGAGTCCCAGGTCCGCCGTCTGGAAGGCGAGGAGGGGCTGTGGCACACCGGCGACCCGGGACCGGCCGGTCTCAAGCCGGTGCCCCGTTTCGGC
The DNA here is from genome assembly GCF_040674795.1 of Nonomuraea sp. NPDC049725. NCBI lineage: Bacteria > Bacillati > Actinomycetota > Actinomycetes > Streptosporangiales > Streptosporangiaceae > Nonomuraea > Nonomuraea sp. NPDC049725. The sequence continues at coordinate 157,664 of NZ_JBFANJ010000014.1, forward strand.
CCGGACCATGACGTCGAGCTGGAGGCGGCGACCTACCTGCGTTTCGTCGATTCGTCCGGCGCGACCTACTGGACCGAGGAGGAAGGCGAAGGGCGGGTGCTCTTCAGCTGCCGGGTCCAGGTCAGCGACCCGGCGCACGACCCCATCCCGGGACTGGAGAAGGAGTGGCCGCCTCGCGGCGTGCTCTGGCTGGAGGTGACCAGCGAGAACGCGGCCAACCCGTCGTTCAGCGTGTCATTCGCCGTGACCGAGACGATCAGGGTTGCGGGGGACGGAACCCCCAGCGACGACGAACTCGTGACCTACACCGCGGAGGACTCCGTCTCCGTGGACGCCCAGGTCGCCGTGTTCCCCACGCAGTACTTCGAGCAGTACGAGGCGGAGCGGGAGATGTTCTACGCGAAGATGCAGGAGACCAACAGGAAGTATCGCCCGGTCAAGCAGATCTTCGACGTCGGACCGCCGGAGGAACTCATCGATCCCCTCGGTCCGCTGTACGGCCCCGACCACCTTGCGGGCATCACGCATCTTCTCGACGACCACGCCTCATCCTCGGCCGTCGTCGAGGAGATCCGCCGCGCCACGTCCGACGGGATCGAGGTCAACGCGTCGACGATCCGACACGGGATCGCGAAGGCCGTCCACAGTCAGGCGAAGGCACACGTGAAGTCCGTACAGGTCGGGCGTTGGACCGCCGGGCCCGGCTGAGCCGCCCGGCGGGCCTTCACGTGGCGAGCGGACCGCGCCCCTTCGGTTCGGCGAGGCCGGTCGACATGGAACTCACTCCGACCAGGTGACTGTCAGGTTGTCTCGGGTGCCGAAGCGTTCGAGGTGGTCGGTGACGACGTAGCGGACTCGGCCCAGGCTCTCCTCGTCCGGGGCCTCGATGGTCAGGTGGAGGGCGTCCGGCTCGGCCAGCAGGGCGCAGGTGCCCCAGTCGAAGGTGGCCGTGCCCTTCTCGTCCGTCCATTCGGCGGGCACCTTGCGGGCGAAGTGCTTGCAGAGCTGGACGAGGTAGCGGGTGGCGCGGTCGGTCTCCACCCGGGACGTGCTGGTCAGCATGGGGTTCCTTTCGCGGGCAGGAGGCCGGTCGCCCGGCAGTGGGCGAGGTAGCGGCGCATGGTGTCGCGGTCGATGGGCGGGCAGGGGATGCCGTCGGATCGGCCGGCGTGGACGTGGCCCATCGGCGGCGGCGGTCCGGTGGCCAGGTCGAAGAAGGCGGCGGTGGCCGCGGATTCGGCGTCGCCGTTCCTGAGCCGTCGCACCCATGCGTCCAGGGGGACGACCGGCAGGTCGTAGCCGTCGTCGGCGACCCATTCCAGGGCTTCGGCGAGGTGGACGGGCGGGAGGGGGGCGAGGTTGTGGACGCCGGTGGAGCCCGCGTGGGAGAGGGTGACGACGGCGCGGGCGGCGTAGTCGACGGGGGTCCAGGGTTCGGCGAGGTCCAGGTCGGGGCGGGCGCCCGCGAGGACGCCGGCGCGGACGATGCGCCAGAACAGGTCGCCCGGGTTGACGTGGCCGTCGGCTCCGGTGACGCGGCCGAGGCGGTAGACGGCGGTGTGCAGGCCGCGTTCCCCCGCCTGACGGACGAGCTCTTCCGACGCCCATTTGGACTGGGTGTAGCCGTCGCGCAGGCCGGGGTGCGGGGGGACGTACTCCTCGGGCACGGACGGGCCGGGGGAGGCGACGGCCAGGGTGGAGATGTAGTGGAAGGGGGCTCCGAGACGGAGCAGGTCGAGGGTGGCGGTGACGTTGGCGGCGCGCATGCTGCTGTACGGGCGCGTCACGCTGACGACGGCGGCGTTGTGGTACACGGCCTGGTAGTCGCCGGTCAGCTCGGCTTTCGTGAGGTCGGCGGGGATGGGGAGGACCCGGCCCCGGGGGAGCTCCGGCAGTCCTTGGGCTGCCAGGGCGTCGGCGAGGCGTTGGAGTGCGGCGGGCTCGTCGGCGGCGCGGACGGGGCAGGCGATGCGGGCGTCGGTGGACGTGAGCAGCTCCGCCAGCAGGTGGGCGCCGACGAAGCCGGTCGCGCCCGTGAGCAGGTACGTGGGCGGCCGGGTGGCGGGGAAGGCCCGGGGCAGGACGTCCGGGGGAAGCACGGCGTCGGCGACGTAGGAGGGCGCCTCGGCCGTGGCCCGCGCGCCCGGGGGGAGGGCGGCGGCGAGGGCCGCCGCCGTCGGGTGGCGGAACAGGAGGGTCGCCGGGACGTCGCGGCCGAGTTCGGCGGCGAGCCTGTTGACGACCTGGATGGTCTGCAGCGACTGCCCGCCGAGCTGGAAGAAGTCGTCGGCCGGGGTTATCCCGGTGGCGCCCAGGACCTCCTCCCACACGCGCAGGACCACGCCCACCAGCCCGTCGTCGCCCCGGGGCGCGGTCTCGACGGCGGCCTCCTTGAGGGCGGAGCGGTCGATCTTGCCCGTGGTGGTCCTGGGGAGGGTGGCGGTGAAGACGTAGGCGGAGGGGATCACGGCGGCGGGCAGCAGCCCGGCCAGGTGCTCCCTGAGGCCGGACGGTTCCTCGCCGGCGGGGACGACGTGGGCGACCAGGCGCCTGGCTCCGCTGTCGAGCACCTGCCCGACCACCGCGGCCTCCCGCACGCCGGGGTGCAGCAGCAGCGCGGACTCGACCTCGGCGGGGTCCACCCGGTGCCCGCTGATCTTGAACTCGTCGTCGATGCGCCCCAGGTGCAGCAGGGCACCGTCGGCCCGCACCCGGACCCGGTCGCCGGTGCGGTACGCGGGCTCGCCCGCGTGGCTGCCGAACGGCGCGTCCAGGTAGCCGCGGGCCAGCCCGCCGCCCATCAGCACCAGCTCGCCGTCCACGACCGCGGCCCGCACCCCGGGCAGCGGCCGTCCGATGGGCACGTCGGGGTCCCCCGGCACCAGCTCGGCGACCGTCGCCACGACCGTGGCCTCGGTGGGCCCGTACGTGTTGAGCAGGCGGGCGGAGCCGCGCACGGCGGCGTGCCAGCGGGCGACCCGTTCGGGCAGCGCCGCCTCACCGCCGATGATCACCGTGCGGACGCGGGGCGGCAGCGCGGCGGTCCCGGTGGACAGCGCGTACACGACCTCGTGCCAGAACGCGGTCGGCAGGTCGAGCACGGTCACGCCGAGGTCGGCGCATGCCTGGAGGAGCCGGCCGACGGACTGCAGCATCTCGTCGGTGCGCAGCACCAGCGTCGCCCCGGCGCACAGGGTCAGGAAGATCTCCTCCACCGAGGCGTCGAAGTGCAGCGGCGCGAACTGCAGCACCCGGTCGTCGGCGCGGAGCCCGTACACGCCGGTGGCTCCGGCGACGAAGTGGGCCAGCGCCTCCTGGCCGACCGCCACGCCCTTGGGACGGCCGGTGGAGCCGGAGGTGTACATGACGTACGCGAGCCCGGGGTCGCGCGGGACGCCGGGGCGGCGCTCCACCCCGCCGGCGGTGACGAGGACGTCGGGGCGGGCGGCGGCGAGGATGCCGTCGACGCGCGCCCTCGGCCAGGCGGGGTCAAGCGGCAGGTACGCGGCGCCGGCCAGGACGGTCCCGACTATCGCGGTGACGGCGTCGAAGCCCCTCGGCAGCATGATCGCCACGAGGGACGCGCCGGCGACCCGGTCGGCGAAGGCCCGCGCCGACGTCAGCAGCTCCCGGTACGTGAGCCGCCGCCCTTCCTGCTCGACGGCGACGGCGTGGGGGGTGGCGGCGGCCTGGGCGGCGATCAGGTGGGCGACGGGCACGGCGGGCACGGACAGCGGCCCCCCGTCGAGCACGACTCCCCCGGTCAAAGGCTTCCAGACGCGCGACAGCGGCTGGTCCGGGTCTGCGGTCAGCTCCTGGAGCAGGGACAGCCAGCCGTCGGCGTGGGCGTCCAGCTCGTCCCGGGAGTAGGCGGCGGCGTTGGCGTCGAAGTCCGCGCACGGCCCGCCCCGGTCCGACACGGCGATCGACAGGTCCTCCACCGGCCCGGCCGACACGTTGTGCACGGTCCCGCGCGCCTCCCCGAACCGCAGGTCGTAGCCGAACGGCAGCACGTTCACCACCGGCCCGAACAGCCTCCGGTCACCGCCCACGAGCCCCAGGTCACGCCGCAGCCATTCGTAGCGGTAGCGGTGGTGGGGACGCCCGGCGCGGATCTCGGCGGCCACGTGCCCGGCCAGCGAGGACAGGGTGTCCGACGGGGAGACGGGCACCCGGAGCGGCACGATGTTCATGGCCATGCACGGCACCTTGAGCGAGGCGGACCCGAGCCGGTTCATGACCGGCAGCCCGAGCACCACCTCGGCCGCGCCGGTCCGGGCGTGCAGGTAGGCGGCGGTGGCGGCGACGGCGACCTCCGGCGGCACCCGGTCGGGCAGTTTCGCGGTGCGCCGGTGGACCTCGCCGCTGACGGGCGCGGCGGGGGCGAGCAGCGGCGGCGCGGGCATCCCGGCGCACCGGCCGACCCAGTAGGCCCGGTCGCGAGCCCTGGTGCCATCGCCGCCTTCGTAACGGGCCGCCTCCTCCAGCACGGCCGCGTACGACCCGAAGGAGCCCGGCCGCCCCGAGTACGCGTCGGCCACCCGCCTGGCCAGCAGCGAGAACGCGTAGCCGTCGGCCGCGATGTGGTGGATGCGCTGGTACCAGAGGCGCCGGTCCTCGTCGATCCGGATCAGCGCCTGCGCGAACAGCGGCCCGGCGGCCAGGTCGGCGCAGATCCGCAGGTCCTCGCGCATCCACGCCTCGGCCTCCTCCACGGAGGACGCCGAGAGCCGGTGCAGCGGCCACCCGTCCGTCTCGCGGACGACCTGCCCGGCGTCCGAGAACACCGCGTGCAGGGCCGGGGCCGCGCCGATCACCTCCCGCAGTGCCGCCTCGAAGCGCCGCTCGTCCAGGGCGCCCCGGATGTCCACGTACTCCCCCGCGTTGTAGACGGGGCTGCCCGGCGACAGCGCCTGCCCCGTCCAGATGCCGAGCTGCGCGGCCGTCAGCGGCTCAGCCACGGATCAGCTCTCCCCAGGCGCGCAGGGTGGGCCGCTCGGCCAGGTCGGCGAAGTCGGCGCCGAGCCGGTCGGCGACGGCCATCAGCCTGATCGAGTCCATGCCCAGCTCCAGCAGGTCGTCGTCCGCGCCGGGCTGCTCGCCGAGCAGCTCGCCCACGTACGACCGCAACTCCTCGTCGCTCACGCGCCCTCCACGATCTGTCCGGTGGTCACCACGCGCGCGCAGCGCGAGGCGGCGTAGTCCAGCGCCGACTCGTGGTGGCCGAGGGAGAAGTCCGCCACGGCGTCGGCCACGACGAACGCCTGGATGTCGCGCATGAACGCGTCCAGGGCGGTGGCCAGCACCCCGATGTGGGCGTAGACGCCGACCAGGATGAGCTGGTCGCGTCCCTCCAGCCGGTCGGCCAGGTCGGTGCGGACGAAGGCGCTGTAGCGCCACTTGGTGAGCACCGCGCCGGGGTCCTCCGGCTTCAGCTCGTCCACGATCGCCGCCGCGAACGGCTCGGCGCCGAGCCCCGGCCCCCAGAAGTCGGTCAGCAGCCCGCGCTGCCGGGGCGGCTGGGCGCCCGGCTGGGCCGAGTACAGCACCGGGATGCCAGCGTCGGCGCAGTGCTCGCGCAGCCGCTGGATGTTGCCGATCACCTCGGGGATGGGCGCGGCCTGGAACGGGGCGAGGAAGTGGTTCTGCATGTCGTGGACGAGCAGCGCGGCCCGGCCGGGGTCGAGCTCCCAGCCCACCCGGCCCTCGGGCGGCGACGACGGCAGCGGGTACGGCTCGATGACGGGCAGTCCCATGGTCAGGAGTCTCCTTCCGCACGCGCGCGCAGCGCGGCTCGCAGGTCCTTCTTGCTGGTCTTGCCGACCCCGGTGACGGGGAACTCGCCGGCGAACTCGATCCGGTCGGGGATCTTGTACGCGGCCAGCCCGCGCTCGCGCAGGAACGCCCTGACCTCCGCCACGGTGACGGGCTCGCGGTTGAGCACGAAGGCGTGGCTGCGCTCCCCCAGGTACGGGTCGGCCACGGCGACCACGGCGGCGTCGCGGATGCGGGGGTGGGCCAGCAGGTGGCTCTCCACCTCCTCGGGCGACACCTTCTCGCCGCCCCGGTTGATGACCTCCTTGGCCCGCCCCTCGACCACGAGGTGCCCGGTGGGCGTCACCCGGACCAGGTCGCCGGTGCGGTAGAAGCCGTCGGCGGTGAACGCGCCGGGGTCGGAGTCGCCGTAGTAGCGGCGGATCGTGTACGGGCCGCGCGTGAGCAGGTGGCCGACCTCGCCGGGCGGCACGGGCCGGTCGTCGTCGTCCACCACGAGGATCTCGTCGTCCGGCGAGATGGGCCGGCCCTGGGTGGTCTCCACGATCTCGTCGGGGTCGTCGGAGCGCGTGTAGTTGACCAGTCCTTCGGCCATCCCGAAGACCTGCTGGAGCCGGCAGCCGAGCTCGGGGCGTACCCGGCGGGCGGTCTCGGCGGCCAGCTTGGCGCCGCCCACCTGCAGCACCTCCAGGCTGGACAGGTCGCGGCCGGTGCGCCGGGCGGCGTCCAGCCAGAGCAGCGCCAGCGGCGGCACCACGGCGGTCATCGTCACCCGCTCCCGCTCGATCAGCCCGAACGCGACCTCGGCCGACGGCTGCGGCGCCAGCACGACGCGCCCGCCGGCGTGCATCACGCCGAGGACGCCGGGCGAGGACATCGGGAAGTTGTGCGCCACGGGCAGCGCGCACAGGTACACGGTGGACGGCGACAGCTCGCAGATCTCCGCGCTGGCCCGCACGCTGTAGAGGTAGTCGTCGTGGGTGCGCGGGATCAGCTTCGGCAGCCCGGTGCTCCCGCCGGAGAGCTGCAGGAACGCCACGTCCTCCGGGCGCGGCCCGTCGAGGTCGATCGGGTCCTCGTACGGCAGCGCGTCGGCGTGCAGGACGCGCGGCACCGGGGCCGGGACCTCCAGCGCGCGGGTCGTCACGTAGGCGGCGGCGCCGCTGTGGGTGACCAGGTGGGTGATCTCGTTGAGCCGGTGGGCTGGGAGCGCGAAGACGGGCAGCGCGCCGAGCCGGAACAGCGCGAAGATCACCTCGAAGTACACCGGCTCGTTGGGGAGCTGCACCACCACGCGGTCGCCGCGCCGCAGCCCCAGCCCATGTAACCCGGCGGCCAGCCGGTCCGCGCGGGCGTCCAGCGCGGCGTACGTCAGCCTGTCGACCGCCTCCCGGTCCCCGTGCTCCTTGGCCAGCTCCCTCAGCCAGTCCCCGAAGGTCTGGCCGGTCCAGTAGCCGGCGGCCCGGTAGCGGGCGGCGTAGTCATCGGGCCACATGCAGCGCTCCCAGCGTCGTGCGGAATTTGGCGGAGGTCTCGGCGAGTTCGGCGTCGGGGTCGGAGTCGGCCACGATGCCGGCGCCGGCGTACAGGGTCAGGGCGGTGCCGTCGGCGACCGCGCAGCGGATGGCGACCACCCATTCGCCGTCGCCGGCGGCGTCCTGCCAGCCGACGAGGCCGGTGTAGAAGCCCCGGTCGAACGGCTCCAGCTCGGCGATGAGCTGCCGGGCGGCGTCGGTGGGGGTGCCGCAGACGGCGGGGGTGGGGTGCAGGGCGGCGGCCAGCTCCAGCGACGTGGTGGCGGGGTCGGCCAGCTCGCCGGAGATGCGGGTGGACAGGTGCCACATCGAGGCGGTCGGCACCAGCGACGGCTGCTCGGGCACCGACAGCGTGCTGCAGTAGGGCCGTAGCGCGGCGGCGACGGCCTCGACCACGAGGGCGTGCTCGCGCCGGTCCTTGGCCGAGGTCATCAGGTGGCCCGGGTCGGCGCCGCGCGGCGCGGACCCGGCCATCGGGTTGGCCACGACGGTCCGGCCGGAGCGGGAGACGAGCAGCTCGGGGCTGGCGCCCAGCAGGGTGCGGCCGCCGGGCAGCGCGGCGGCGAACGTGTAGCCGGTGGGGTCGCGTTCGGCCAGCGCCTCGACCAGCGGCGTCAGGTCGCCCTCGTACGGGATCGTGAGGGAGCGGGCCAGCACCACCTTGTCCAGGTCGCCGGCGCGCAGCCGTTTCACGGCCCGGCGTACCGCCTCGGCGTACTCCAGGGGCGGCGGGATCTGCTCGGAGTCGCCCGGGTCGGCGGCGAGCGGGGCGGCCGGGGCGCCCGGCCCCGGCGGCGGCCCGTGGCGTACCCAGCGGGGGACGTACAGGCAGGCGTCGGCATCGGGCGCGAACGGGATCGCGCCCACGACGACCGGCGCGGTGTGCCCGGCCGCCAGCGCCACCCCGAGCGCGCCGGCCGCCCGCGCGGGCAGGTCGGCCAGCGCGTTCCTGCGCGCCGACGGCGGCACCGCGAAGTACGGCCCGCCGGCCAGCAGGGTGCCGCGCGGCGAGGCGAGGAAGAACTCGTCCATCGGTGTGTCCTTCACAGTGAGGCCCCGCCGTCCACGTACAGGTCGTGCAGGGTGATGTGGCGCGCCCTGTCGGAGGCGAGGAAGACGACCGCGTCGGCCACGTCGGTGGGGTCGGCGATGCGGCCGAGCGGGATGCCGAGCCGGTACATCTCGGGCGCGCCCTTGATCGGGTCGGCGGTCATGGCGCGCTGCATGGCGGTGTCGGTGGAGCCGGGCGCGACGACGTTGCAGCGGATGCCGTGCGGGGCCAGCTCCAGCCCCAGGCACTTGGTGAACATGGTGGCGGCGGCCTTGGAGGCGGCGTAGCCGGCCATGTGGGCGCGGGGCACGCCTGCCGCGTTGGAGCCGACGGTGATGATGACGCCGTCGCCGCGGGCGACCATCCGGCGGGCGACGGCGCGGCTGGTGTGGAAGACGCCGTCGGCGTTGACGGCGAACAGGCGCTGCCAGTCGGCGTCGCCGAACTCCAGCACCGGGCCGAGCGCGAGCACCCCGGCGACGTTGACGAGGATGCCCGGCGACCCGAACTCGGCCTCGGCCTCGGCGACCGCCCGCTCGACGGCGGCCGCGTCGCTGACGTCGGCGGGCCGGGCGGTGGCCAGGTGGCCGGCCTCGCGCAGCCGGGCGGCGACGCGTCCGGCCAGTCCGGCGTCCACGTCGACGACGGTGACGGCGGCGCCGAGCCCGGCGAGCTGGGACGCGACCGCTTCGCCGATGCCCCGGCCCGCGCCGGTCACGAGAGCATGACTCCCCCGAAACTCCATCTCACTCCTTAGGTAAGGCTTGCCTAATCTAGAGCGAGACGGTCCGGCGTTCAAGATAAGGTAAGCCTTGCCTAAAGAGAGGGATTTCATGCGCTTGACGGGACTTGTGGTCTTGAGTGCGGTTTTCCTGTGTATGAGCGTTTTGAGCCTCGCGGTCGGCGCGCAGGACATCCCGCTCGGCGAGGTGTGGCAGCAGTTCTGGCAGCCCGACGGAGGCGAGACCGCCGCCGTCGTCCACGACCTGCGGGTCCCGCGCACGCTGCTCGGCATCTGCGTCGGCGTCGCCCTCGGCCTGGCCGGGGCGCTCATGCAGGCGCTGACCCGCAACCCGCTGGCCGACCCCGGGCTGCTCGGCGTCAACTCCGGGGCGTCACTGGCCGTCGTGTGCTCGATCCTCTTCTTCGGCGCCTCCGACATGTCGACGTGGGTGTGGTTCTCGATGGCCGGGGCGCTGATCGCCTCCGTCGTCGTCTACGCGCTGGGCGCCCACCATCCGACCCGGCTGGTGCTGGCCGGGGCCGCCGTCAGCGCGTCGCTGATCGCCGCCATCAACGGCGTGCTGTCGCTGGACTCCGGGGTGTTCGACCAGTGGCGCTTCTGGGACGTCGGGGCGCTGGCCGGGCGCTCGCTCGACGTGGTGCAGCAGGTCGTGCCGTTCGTCCTGGCCGGCACGCTGCTGGCGCTGGGCCTCGGGCGCGGGCTCAACGCGCTCGCCCTCGGCGAGCAGACCGGCCAGGCACTCGGCGTACGGCTGGGCCGCATCCGGCTGCTGACCGGCATCGCGATCACGCTGCTGTGCGGCGCGGCCACGGCGGCGGCGGGGCCGATCGGGTTCATCGGCCTGATGGCGCCGCACGCGGTGCGCGCCTTCACCGGGCCCGACCACCGGTGGGTGATCGGCTACTCGGCGGTGTTCGCGCCCGCGCTGCTGCTGGCCGCCGACGTGCTCGGCCGGGTGGTCGTCCGGCCGGCCGAGCTGGAGAGCGGCATCGTGACGGCGTTCGTCGGAGCGCCGATCTTCATCTATCTCCTGCGCAGGCGGAAGGCGATCCCGGCGTGAAGACGGTACGGATGTCCGGGATCGCGGTGCGGGTCCACCCGCGCGCGTCCGCGGTGGTGCTCTGCCTGGCCGCGGCCGGGCTGGCAGTGGGGCTGTTCGGGCTGAGCACCGGCTCGGCGGTCGGCGTCGGCGAGGCGCTGCGCACGCTGCTCGGCCAGGGCGACGCCACCAGCGAGATGGTCGTCTACTCGCTGCGCGCGCCCCGGGTGCTGCTCGCCCTGCTGGTCGGCGCGGCGCTCGGCGTGGGCGGCGCGGTCGTGCAGAGCCTGTCGCGCAACCCGCTCGGCAGCCCCGACATCATCGGCGTCAACGCCGGAGCCGCCGCCGGGGCCGTGCTCATGCTCCTGGTGTTCGGCGCGGCGAGCGCGCAGGCGATCTCGCTGGGGGCGCTGGCGTGCGGGCTCGGGGCCGGGCTGCTGGTGTACGTGCTGTCGTTCCAGCGCGGGGTCAAGGGGACGCGGCTCGTGCTCGTCGGCATCGGCGTCACCGCGATGCTCCAGTCGCTCATCGCCTACCTGCTGACCAGGGCCGACCTGTACGAGTCGCAGGGGGCCAAGGTCTGGCTGATCGGCAGCCTGTCCGGGACCGGCTGGGAGAAGGTGTGGCCGGTCGCGCTGGCCGTGGCGATCGGGCTGCCGGTCACGCTGGGGCTCAGCCGGGCGCTGGCGCTGATCGAGATGGGCGACGCGGCGGCCGGGGCGCTCGGGGTCCGGGTGGAGCGGCTGCGCCTGGTGCTGCTGCTGGTCGCGGTCGGGCTGTCCGGGGTGGCGGTGTCGAGCGCCGGGCCGATCGGGTTCGTCGCGCTGGCCGCGCCGCAGCTCGCCCGGCGCGTCACGCGGGCCCCCGGGCCGGGGGTGGGCTCGTCGGCCGCGATGGGCGCGCTGCTCCTGGCCGCCGCGGACCTGCTCGTCCAGCGGCTGCCCACCCCCGGCCAGCTCCCGGTCGGCGTCCTGACGGGCGGCCTCGGCGGGATCTACCTGGCGTGGCTCATCTACCGCGAATGGCGCAAATAGCCAGGGCCCGATCCGCCGCGGCCCGATCCGCCGAGGGCGATCAGCCGTGGAGGGCGATCAGGCCGTCCGCCAGCTCGTTGCGCCAGCAGTAGCGGTCGTGGCCGCCCTCGAACGCGGCATGGGTGCCCGCGTCGCCGAGCGCCTGCCGCAGCCGCTCGGTGGGGCCGTGCAGCGCCCACTCCAGCGTGCCGGTCTGCAGGTGCACCCGGGGCGGCCTCCCAGCGATCTGCCCGGTGAGCCATTCGGGCTCCGGGCCGTTGGGCCACCAGAACGACCCCGACTGCGACAGCGCCGCCGCGAACCGGTCGGGATGCCGGTGCGCGGCGTGCACGGCGGCCAGGCCGCCGAAGCTCTGCCCGGCGATCACGGTACGGCCCTCGTACGGCAGGGCGTCGGCGAAGGCGGCGTCGCAGGTGAGGCGGGCGGCCCGGTCCGGCCCCGACTCGACGAGCCAGGCGGTGACCGGCGGGATCGCGCCCGCGCCGATCAGGTTGTCGAGGATGACGGGCAGGTCGTCCACCCAGTGCTCGCCGTCGAGCATGACCAGGCTGCCCTCGGCGGGCCGTACCGGGTCGTAGCGCCAGCCGAGGGGCAGGCGGGACAGGCGGTGGCGCGGCTCGCCGGGGGCGAGCCAGGGGGACGGCGGGGCCGTCTCGGCGATCGAGAAGCCCCGCCAGCGGCGCGGGTTGAGCGGGTCGGGCACGTCCTGGCCGTCGACCGTCAGCAGGTAGGACGAGCGCCAGCCGGGCCGCACCAGGTAGGTGCGGTGCCACAGGTCGCCGTCGCGTTCCATGAGGGCGGCGTCGCTCTGGTGGGTGAGCTTGTTGGCCCGTACCCGCACCTCCCCGGCCCGGCCGCGCCACAGGAACGTGACGGCGCGGCGGTCCGGGGCGGGCTCGGTGATCACCGGCGAGGTCGTGCCGTCCACCGGCGGGGTGGGCACGACCTGCGGCGGCGCGGGTCTGGGCACCTGGGGAGGCTGATCGCGCATCAGGAGAACTGCTGCTCGATCCGGTCCACGATGTTGGAGGCGCTGTAGTAGTCGATGCGGAAGGAGTCGAGGCCGAGGTCGTGCACGCGCTTGCCGGCGACGGCGGGCAGGTCCTTCCACAGCGGCTTGGCGCTGGTCGCGGCGATCTGCTCGGGGCTGTGCGAGACGAAGAAGAGCGAGCTGTCGCCGAACGCCTTGACCACGTTCTCCTGGGCGACGTTGACGATGTCGGTGCGGCCGCCGCCCTCCTTGCTGGACTCGGCCGCCATGGAGGCGTCGATGGGGTGGATGGCGAAGCCGAGGGAGGCGAGCAGCCCGCCCTGCGCGGACTTGTCGGTGAAGACGGGGATGTCGGTGTTGTTGTCGCGCAGCAGCACCGCCTCCTGCTCCGGCACCTTGATCTTGCCCTTGACCTCGGCGATCCTGGCGTCGTACGTCTCGACCAGCTTGGTGGCGTTGGCCTCCAGGCCGAGGGCCTTGCCGAGCTTGGCGCTGAGGTCCTGCCAGGTCAGGTTGTCGTGGCGGAACAGCACGGTGGGCGCGATGGCCTGGAGCTTGTCGTAGACCTTGGCGGCGCTGTCGGCGCCGGTGGCCGCGCCGACGATCAGGTCGGGCTTGGCCGCGATGACCTTCTCCAGGTCGGGCTCGAAGCCCTGGTAGAGGACCTGGACGCCGCGCTGGGCAGCCACGTCGGCCCACTGCTTGAAGAAGCCGTTGCCGTCGGTGATCGGGCCGGGCGCGGTGGCCTGCGACGCGACGACGGGCGCCTCCAGGGCGAGCAGGTGACCGGTGATGGTCACGCTGACCGAGACGACGCGCTTGGGCGCGACGGGCACCTCGGCGGTGCCCGCGTCGTGCTGGACGGTGCGTGTCTGCGCCTTCGCCGCCGCCTGACCGCCCTCGGCGGTCGTCCCGCCCGACCCGCAGGCCGCCAGGCTGACGGCGGCCAGGAGCGCGATCAGGCTCGCGCGGATGGAGGATGCCACAGTCGACTCCCATGTTAGGTAAGCAAAGCCTAAGCAATATTAGGGCAGCCTTACCTAATAGGCACTACCGGGCGGTCCTCTCCTTCACGGCCAGCGCGCCGGCCACCAGCCACGGGCCCAGCGCCACGGCGGCGCAGCCGATCGCCCACCAGAACCCCCAGGCGCCCGGCCCGGCGGCGACCTCGCCGGCCGTCCACGCCAGCAGCCCGGTGACCACCGGCAGCACGAAGTAGGCCAGCCACACCGCCACCACCAGCAAGCCGCCCAGCCACACCCAGCGGAACCAGCGCCCGGCCCGCACGTCGTTCGGATCGGCGGCCGCCAGCTCCGCCTCCTGCTCGGCACTCAGCCGGCCGAACGCCCGGCGCAGCATCAGCGACTTGACCCGCCACAGGTCCTTGCAGCCCAGCCGGGTGGCCAGCACCGCGTACAGGTCGGTGCGCAGGAACACCATGCACTGCCAGGCGATCTGGAACAGCAGCACGAACGCCCAGGCCGCGAGCAGCGGCGAGGTCACCACGAGCTGCCCCGCCAGCAGCACGGCCAGCATCACCGCGTCGATCGCCAGCCCGGCCAGCAGCGGGCCGTAACGCTGCCGCCTCGGCACCGACCACAGCTGCGACAGATCGGTCTCGAACACCAGGAACGCCATCCGCCGGTCCAGCCCGAACCGCGCCGGGATGTCCAGCGACCGGGCCGCCAGCCAGTGCCAGCACTCGTGCACGGCGACCAGGCCGAGCTGGAAGGCGTACAGCAGCACCGCGCTCAGCCCCACGTCGTCCAGGACGAACGCGTCCTGCGCGGGCGCCGGGCGCAACGACGGCACCAGGACCAGCACGGCCAGGTCGAACACCGCCGCCAGCGCGTACACCGTCCACGCCACGCGGCCGAACAGCGGCCTGGCCACCCACGCGGGCACCCCGCGCAGCCACCGGCGGCCCTGCACGGGCGCGGTCGCGACCGGCGCCCGCTCGCCCTCGTCGAGGAAGCCCAGCTCACGCAGCGTCTCCACGAACGACGGCACGTCCACCGGCTCGCCCGCGAACTCCTCGGCGCGCCGGGCGGCCTCCTCGACGCTCGCGCCGTCACGCAGCGCCGCGATCACCACGCCGCCGACCGCCGGGATCGCCACGAACGTGCCGGTCTCCGGATCGCCGACGAGGACCTCGTCACCCTCCTCGACCAGGCTGAGCGGGCGCAGCGCGACAGTCCCGCCGCTCATCGCGGGCACACCGGGCAGGCGTCGTCGCGGGTGAACGGGTGCCGCGACGGCGCCAGGCCGTCACGCAGGTCCAGGCGGATGTACGCGCCCGCCGCCCGCGGCTCCTCGAACCCGGTCAGGTAGCGCAGCGCCTCGTAGGCGACCAGCGAGCCGATCTGCATCGCCAGCGGCCCGATCAGGGTGTTGCTCAGCGCCAGCCGGTCCCGGTTGCGCTCGACGAAACCGCCGCTGCTCGCCTCGTCCGCCGGCGGCCGGTCGCTCCAGTCGCACCGGACGCACGCGCTGCGGCCCGGCGACACCGAGTAGTAGACGACCTCCGAGCGGGTGATCCCGCCCACCACCAGCGGCACCCCCGCGCCCACGGCGGCGTCGCTGATCCACAGGTTGGCGTCCGGGTGCCCGTCGAGGCCGCCCGCGACCAGGTCCACGCCGTCCAGCAGGTCCTTCAGGTCGTCGGGGCCGGAGATCCAGCGCTCCACCGGGCGCACCTCGATCTCCGGGTCGAACGCGCGCACCCACTCGGCCGCGCACTCGACCTTGGACCGGCCGATGTCGGCGTGATGGTAGAGGAACTGCCTGGCGAAGTTGCGCGGCTCGACCTCGTCCCGGTCGACCAGCGTCAGCCGGCCCACGCCGAGCCCGGCCAGGGCCTGCACGACCGAGGAGCCGCCACCGCCGACGCCCAGCACGAGCACGTGCGAGCGGCGCAACCGCGAGACGAACTCGGCGCGCGGCCTGTCGAGCCGGGAGTGCGTGCCGAAGAAGGCCAGGTTGGAGAAGTGGCGGGCGTCCAGGGCCGGGTCGCCGAGCGTGCGGTCGGCCTCGTACTCGACCAGGCCGAGCGAGTCCAGCGCCGCCACGGCACCGTGCACGTCGTCCTCGCCCAGCGCGACGCCGCCCTCCGCGAGCCGCTCGCGCAGCTCGGGCACCGTGCACGGGCCCCGGTCCAGCGCGGCGAAGAGCGCGGCCACCTGGCCCTCCTCGTCGGCCAGCGTCACCACCTCGCGCGGATCGGTGATGACGAACAGATCACCGCCGAGCGACTCCCAGACGCATTCCTTCAGCGCAATCCGCACAGCTCCTCCTCGCATCCCCCTCGAAGACAGACAAAAAAGCGGGTGGGAACGGGACCCCGTTCCCACCCGGCAGAGCACTCGGCTCAGACGGCGAAGCCGGTGGCCTTGACCGCCTCGACCTTGCGGACCTCGATCTTCATGGGGACCTCCTTCCGTTGCGCTCGTTCGCGACCGATCATCGCCGCCGCCGCCACACAATCGCCACAGCCGGGCCACACGCCCGGGGCCAGACCCGAGAGATCGCTCTCTTGATAACAGCGATCGTTACCGACGATCCGTTGACAGGGCCGCACGATGCCCACGAATCTGGCGAGAGAGCGCTCTCTCGTCCACCCCCCTAGTACGAACCCGAGGAGGGTTCCATGACCCCTCGCACCCGGCGGATCGTTCCGTTGGTCACCGCGTCGCTGCTCGCCCTCGCGGCCTGCGGGAGCGGCGGCGACACCGCCACGCCGGCGGCCGCGCCGGCCGAGAAGATCAAGCTGACCATCGGCCTCTTCGGCGACTTCGGCTTCAAGCCCCTCTACGAGGAATACAAGAAGACCCACCCGAACATCGAGATCGCCGAGAACGTCACCCAGTTCAACGACCACCACAACAACCTGGTCAAGCGCCTGGCCACGAACGCCGGCGCGGAGGACGTGGTGGCGGTCGAGGTGGGCTACGTCAGCACCTTCACCGCCCAGCCGCAGAAGTTCACCGACCTCAAGCAGTACGGCCTCGACCAGCGGCAGGGCGACTACCTGGACTGGAAGTGGCAGCAGGGCCTGAGCAAGGACGGCGGCCAGGTGCTGGGCCTCGGCACCGACGTGGGCGGGCTGGCCATGTGCTACCGCAAGGACCTGTTCAAGAAGGCCGGGCTGCCCGAGGACCGCGACGAGGTGTCGGCGCTCTGGCCCACCTGGGAGGACTACATCGCGACCGGCAAGAAGTTCGCCGCGGCGGACGTGGCCGGCGCCAAGTTCGTCGACTCCCCCGGTGAGATCTTCCGCGCGATGGTCAACCAGGCGCCGGTCGGCCTCTACGACGCCCAGGACACGATCATCGTGGACTCCAACCCGGACGTGAAGAAGGCCTGGGACCTGTCCAACCAGCTCACCGCCGAGGGCCTGACGGCCAAGCTGGCCGCCTTCTCGCCGCCGTGGAACACCGGCTTCGCCAAGGGCTCGTTCGCCACGATCATCTGCCCGGCCTGGATGACCGGCTTCATCCAGGAGCAGGCCAAGGACTCGGCCGGCAAGTGGGACATCGCCACCGTGCCGGGCGGTTCGGGCAACAGCGGCGGCTCCCACCTGATGGTGCCCAAGCAGAGCAAGCACCCGAAGGAGGCCGCCGAGCTGATCGACTTCCTGACCTCCAAGGAGAACCAGGCCAAGGTCTTCAAGGAGGAGGGCACGTTCCCGTCGATCCCCTCGCTCTACGACGACCCGTCGATCCAGAACTTCACCAAGCCGTTCTTCGGTGACGCCCCCATCGGCAAGATCTACTCCAACGCCGCCAAGGCGCTCAAGCCGCAGCACCTCGGCCCAAAGGAGGCCGACGTCCGCGTCGCCATCGGCAACGGCCTGGGCCGGGTCGAGCAGGGCAAGCAGACCCCGGACGAGGCGTGGGCGCAGGTGCTCGAGGACGTCAAGAAGATCAAATGAGCACGCTCCCCCTCGCGGTCACGCGACGGCGTAGGCGCGGTGTGCGGCACACCCTCGACACGAGGGTGTCGCCGTACGCCTACGTCGCCCCGTTCTTCCTGCTGTTCTGCGCGTTCGGGCTGTTCCCGCTGATCTACACGGCCTGGGTCAGCCTGCACGAGTGGACGCTGCTGTCGGAGACGCAGACGTTCATCGGGCTGGGCAACTACGGGACGCTGCTGGCCGACGGCTACTTCTGGAACGCCACGTTCAACACGCTGTCGATCGGCGTGCTGTCGACGGTCCCGCAGCTCGTGCTGGCGATCTGGCTGGCGCACCTGCTGAACAAGCGGCTGCGCTTCGCCACGCTGTTCCGGATCTCGCTGCTGCTGCCGAACGTGACGAGCGTGGTGGCGGTGGTGGTGATCTTCAGCCAGCTCTTCGGCCGGGACTTCGGGCTGATCAACTGGGTGCTGGGCGGGCTGGGCGCCGGTCACATCGACTGGGCGGCCGGCACCGCGACCTCGCACCTGGCGCTCTCGGTGATGATCATGTGGCGGTGGACGGGCTACAACGCGCTCATCTTCCTGGCCGCCATGCAGGCGGTGCCGCGCGAGCTGTACGAGGCCGCCACGCTCGACGGGGCGAGCAACCTCAAGCAGCTGCGTAGCATCACCATCCCGATGATCCGGCCGACGATCATCTTCGTGGTGATCGTCTCGACGATCGGCGCGATGCAGATCATCGCCGAGCCCATGCTGTTCGGGCAGAGCACCGGCGGCGGGGGCGGGCTGGCGACCGGCGGGCCGGACCGGCAGTTCCAGACCCTGGCGCTGTTCGTCTACGAGCAGGGCTTCGCGAACTCGACCTTCGACTTCGGCTACGCCTCGGCCGCGTCCTGGCTGATGTTCCTGGCGGTGGTGATCGTGGCGGGGATCAACTTCCTGCTGACCCGCAAGGTGAAGGGCGGGCTGGTATGAGACTGCGTTACCTGACGCTGACCGGGGTCGCCTTCTTCTCGGCGTTCCCGCTCTACTACAGCGTCGTGGTCGCCTCCCGGCACAACTCGGCGCTGGCCCAGGTGCCGCCGCCGCTGCTGCCGGGCGGCAACTTCTTCGCGAACGTGGCGCGGGTCTTCGACACGGTGCCGTTCGGGCTGGCCCTGCTGAACTCGCTCATCGTGGCCGGGTCGATCTCGGTCGCGGTGATGTTCTTCTCGACGCTGGCCGGGTTCGCCTTCGCCAAGCTGCGCTTCCGGGGCAAGAACGCCATGCTCGTCATCACGGTGGCGACGATGATGGTGCCGGCCCAGCTCGGCATCATCCCGCTCTACATGCTCATGGTGAAGCTGGAGTGGACCGGCACCAACTACGCCCTGATCGTCCCGGCGCTGGTCAACGCGTTCGGCGTGTTCTTCATGACGCAGTATCTGTCCCGGGCGCTGCCGACCGAGCTGCTGGAGGCGGGGCGGGTCGACGGGTGCACCACGTGGGGGCTGTTCTGGCACGTCGTGCTGCCCACGGCCCGCCCGGCGGCGGCGGTGCTCGGCATGCTGACGTTCATGTCGGCCTGGAACGACTACTTCTGGCCGCTCGTCGTGCTCAGCCCGGACAACCCGACGGTCCAGGTGGCGCTCTCGACGCTGGCGAGCGGTTACGTCAACGACTACGTGCTGGGCCTGGCGGGCACGGCGGTGGGCACGCTGCCGCTCGTCCTCGTCTTCGCCCTGTTCGGCAAGCAAATCATCGGTGGAATCATGCAAGGAGCGGTCAAGGGATGATCTTCCCGGAAAACTTCGTCTGGGGTGCCGCAACGGCTTCCTATCAGATCGAGGGGGCGGTCAAGGAGGACGGACGGGGCCAGTCGATCTGGGACACCTTCTCCCACACCCCCGGCAAGGTGGCCGACGGCGACACCGGCGACGTGGCGTGCGACCACTACCACCGCTATCCCGACGACATCGCGCTGATGCGTGAGCTGGGCCTGGGCGCCTACCGGTTCTCGGTGGCCTGGCCGCGCATCCAGCCCGACGGCGCGGGCGCGGCCAACCCGCGCGGCCTGGCCTTCTACGACAGGCTCGTGGACGGGCTGCTGGAGGCCGGGATCACCCCGTACGTCACGCTCTACCACTGGGACCTGCCCCAGGCGCTGGAGGACCGGGGCGGCTGGGCCGACCGCGACACCGCCTACCGGTTCGCCGAGTACGCCGAGCTCGTCCACGACCGGCTCGGCGACCGGGTCGGCGACTGGGCGACGCTGAACGAGCCGTGGGTGTCGGCCTTTCTCGGCTACGGCAACGGCGTGCACGCCCCCGGCCGCCGCGACCCGGGTGACGCCCTGCGCTCGGCCCACCACCTGCTGCTCGGCCACGGCCTGGCGGCGGCCCGGCTGCGCGAGCTCGGCGCGCAGCGGCTCATGCTGGTCGTCAACTCCTCTCCGGTGCTCACCCCGGCCCAGGTCAACGACCCGCAGGCGGTGCCCTCCGAGGCGGACCAGGCGGCCGTGGATCGCATCCACGCGCTGCTGACCCGGCAGTTCCTCGACCCGGCGATCCACGGCCGCTACCCGGAGGAGGTGCTGGCCGCCGCCGCCCGCAACGGCGGCACCGGCCACATCCTGGACGGCGACCTGGCGCTCATCAACGCCCCCGTCGACGTCGTCGGCGTCAACTACTACAACCCGTGCGTGGTGGAGGCCGGTCCCGGCCTGCCCGCCGACGCGGCCTGGCCGGGCTCGGAGGACGTCCGGTTCGCCCCCGCCGACGCGCCCACCACGGCCATGGGCTGGCCGATCGTCCCCGACGGCCTGTCCCGGCTGCTCGTCCGGCTGTCGCAGGACTACCCGCAGGTCGGGCTCATGGTCACGGAGAACGGCGCGGCCTTCGACGACGTCGTGGAGAACGGGCGGGTGCACGACGCCGACCGCGTCTCCTACCTGGACGGCCACCTGCGCGAGGTCGGCAGGGCCATCGAGGCGGGCGCCGACCTGCGCGGCTACCTCGTCTGGTCGCTGCTGGACAACTTCGAGTGGGCCGAGGGCTACCGGCGCAGGTTCGGCATCGTGCACGTCGACTACGCGACGCAGACCCGGGTGCTCAAGGACAGCGCGCTCTGGTATCGGGACGTGATCGCCGCCAACCGGTTGTAGATTTCGTTGCGTGCTCTCCCACATGGTGAAGTCATGAGACGTCCCACTCTGGAGGCGGTCGCCGCCCGCGCCGGAGTCTCCCGGGCCACGGCGTCGCGCGTGGTCAACGGGCAGACGACGGTGGCCCCGCACATCCGCGACGCGGTGCAGCAGGCCATCGACGAGCTGGGCTACGTGCCCAACTCGGCGGCGCGCAGTCTGGTCACCCAGCGCACCGACTCGATCGCCCTGGTCGTCTCCGAGCCGCCGACCAGGGTGTTCTCCGAGGACCCGCTGTTCTCGACGGTGATCCGGATGGCCAGCGTGGAGCTGGAGGCGGTCAACAAGCAGGTCGTGCTGATGCTGGCCTCCTCCGCCAAGAGCCACGCCAGGGTGGAGCGCTACATCGCGGGAGGGCACGTCGACGGCGCGATGCTCATCTCGATGCACGGCGCCGACCCGCTCCCGCCGGCGATCGCCCGCCTGCGCGTGCCGGTCGTCTCCTACGGCCGCCCGGCCGTGCCCGTCGACATCCCGTACGTGGACAACGACAACGTGGGCGGGGCCGAGGCGGCGGTCCGGCACCTGGTGGAGTCGGGGCGGCGGCGGATCGCCACGATCGCCGGGCCGCAGGACATGATCGGCGGCCAGGACCGGCTCACCGGCTACCGCAACGTGCTGCGCGACTCCGACCGGCGCTCGATCGTGGCGGTGGGCGACTTCACCCGCGAATCGGGCGCGGTGGCGATGCGCCAGCTCCTGGGCGACGATCCCGGGCTGGACGCGGTGTTCGTGGCCAACGACCTGATGGCGGTGGGCGCGCTGCAGTCGCTGCGGCAGGCGGGGCGCCGGGTGCCGGACGACGTGGCCGTGGTGGGCTTCGACGACATCGAGGCGGCCAAGTACACCGAGCCGCCGCTGACCACGATCCGCCACCCGATCGCCGAGCAGACGGCGGCGATGGTGCGGCTGCTGCTCGACCTGTTCGAGGGCGGGCCGGGCGATCCGGTCATCCTGCCGACCGAGCTGGTGGTGCGCGAGTCGGCCTGACAGGCTTCTTGACAGCCGATCTACGTCGGCGGATCGTCCGTCCATGATGTCGAAACGGGCCGCCGTCCTGGCGGCGCTGTGCCTGGCCCTGCCCCTCACCCTGTCGCTCCCCTCCCCCGCCTCGGCCGACGTCACGGGTCCGCCCGTGATCGGCGGGCCGGTGTTCAACGACCCGGTGGCCGGCTCGGGCGTCCCCGGAACCCCCAGCGCCGCCCAGTCGGCGGTGATGGACCAGCTCATCAGGCTGATCCGGGCGGCGCGGCCCGGCAGCGACATCCGGTTCGTCATGTTCGAGTTCGGCGAGGGCCAGCGGTCGAGCGAGGTGGCCGACGCGCTGATCGACGCGCACGCCCGGGGCGTACGGGTCAAGGTGATCCTCGACAGCACCGACGACGGCAAGAACGACTCCGTCCTGGCGCGGCTCGGCGCGGCCCTCGGGAGCGCGGAGGGCGCCGCCTCGTTCGTCGTGCAGTGCGAGTACCCGGACCCGGCGGCGGTGGACCGGGGCTGCATCGCGCGCAACTACCTGCACAGCAAGTTCGCCACGTTCTCCGAGCTCCAGGTGGGCGGGGTCACGCGCGCCGACGTGGTGTTCCAGACGTCGTCGAACCTGTCGGACTGGTATCTGTACAACTCCTACAACGACGCCTACACCTTCCAGGACGCGGTCGTGCACGACGCGTACGTGCGCTACTTCGACGACCTGCGGGCGGGCCGGCACCGGCCGGTGAACCCGGACTACTTCTGGACGACGCCGACCGGGACCAAGCACCGGGGTCACTTCCTGCCGCGCGACTCGGCGACCGGCGACCACATCGCGAACGTGCTCAAGCTCGTCGAGTGCTCCTACCGCGACACCGACGGCGTCACCCGGCAGACGGACGTCCGCCTGGTGCTCACCGCGTTCAACTGGTCGCGGGTGGAGATCGCCAGGGAGCTGCTGCGGCTGCGCGGCGAGAACTGCTGGGTGGACGTCGTCTACAACGACGGCAGCGCGGTCACCACGGCGATCCGCGAGGAGCTGGCCAAGACCGTCAACGGCAGGCGCATCCAGCTCACGCCCTGCCGCTTCACCGTGGGCGGCCGTTCGGTGGTGCCGCACGCCAAGCTGATGATGATCGACGGCTTCTACGACGACGACATCACGCCGCGCGTCTACACGGGCAGCGCCAACTTCACCACGCTGGAGAACGCCGACGACAGCCTGCTGCGGATCTCCGGCCGGGACGTGCACACGCCGTACCTGTCGTGGTTCTACAAGATCCGTGATACGTGCCGCGCCTAGAGACACCGTTGTGACCAAATACTGCGATTGTGGGTCGGCTACGACAAACCGCTCCGATGAGGGGGATGGACGGTGCCGTCCTCGCGTTCCGCCTTAGGCGTGCTGCTCGTCCTGACCGCGGCGCTGGCGGGCCTGGCCCCGCCCGCGCTGGCCGCGGACAAGACCCTGACCGTGTCCTACACCTGCTCGGGCGGGCCGTTCAGCAACGCCTCGCTGAGCGTGCCGGTCGTCGTGCCCGACTCGGCGACCGGGACGTTCGACGCGGAGTGGGCGATCCCCGCGCTGACGCTCCGCACCGCCGCGACGGCCGCCACGCAGGTCCAGGTGAACGGCAAGCTCGTCGTCAACGGCGGCACCCACGCGGACCTGGTCGCGACGGGCGCGAGCGTGGCCGCCGGAGCCACGTCCGCCGCCGCGAGCACCGTGACCAGCCAGGTCACGGTGACCTCCACGACCGAGGTGACGGTCAAGCCGTCGACGGAGACCGGCAGCCTCAAGCTGTCGCTGGCGAGCGCCCCCAACGACGTCACCTCCTGCACGACCAGCAGCACCCAGGGGGTGACCGTCACCGTCGGCCCCGGCGGCGGCGACACCACCGGCGGCGACATCGTCCTCTACACCTGCAAGCCCACCTCGGGCGCCGAGCAGGAGGTCGACGTCAAGGTCACGCTCACCCTGCCGACGACGAACCCGGCGCCCGGCCAGCAGTTCACGATCGGCTGGAAGGGCGTCTACGAGAGCGGCGCCGAGCTGGAGGCCCCCAACGGCCTGCCCACGACCGGGCTCAAGATGTACGCCTACGCGTCGATCTCCGGCCTGACCGGGCTCACCTCGGCGACGGGCGTGGGCGAGCTGAGCGGCGTCACCGTCGGCCAGCCGATCCCGCTGCCCGCGTCGGTGGACATGAAGACGACCTCGCAGCAGGCGGGCACCGCGACCGTCAAGCCGGCCTCCATCAACTTCGGCCTGCAGCCGACGAGCCCGCTCATCGAGTGCGAGCCGGACAACTCCGACCTGCTGAAGACGTACACGCTGACCATCGGCGCGGGCGGCTCGACCTCCACCCCGACCCCGACCCCGACGACCACCACGCCCACCCCGACGCCCACCACGACGCCCACGGACGACGACCCCGCCGACGAGCCCTCGGCGGACGAGTCCAGGACGCCCAAGGACGGCGTGGCGACGGGCGCGGGCGGCACGGCGGGGCCGGACGGGCGGCTGTTCGT
Organism: Nonomuraea sp. NPDC049725; assembly: GCF_040674795.1. NCBI lineage: Bacteria > Bacillati > Actinomycetota > Actinomycetes > Streptosporangiales > Streptosporangiaceae > Nonomuraea > Nonomuraea sp. NPDC049725. The sequence continues at coordinate 181,433 of NZ_JBFANJ010000014.1, forward strand.
GCTGACCGGGTCGGCCCTGGTGCTGGCGGCCGGCGTCGGCGGGCTGCTCCTGCGCCGCCGCACCGCACGGTACTAGCCGGCCCTAGCCTGCGCGGAAGACGCGGAGCTGGAGCGCCAGGGTGGCGTAGTAGCCGGTCAGCGTCGTCAGCTCGAACAGCATCGGCTCCGGCAGCAGGGCGTACTCGTCGTCGTCCACGTCGCCCCTGGCGGCGAGCGCGCGGGTGACCCGCAGGACGGCCGCCTCCTGCGGGTCGGCCAGGTCCAGGGGCTCGCCCGCGCGGATCGCGGCGAGCTCGGCGGCGGTGAAGCCGAGCCCGGCGGCCAGCTCCTCGTGCACCCGCCGCTCGAAGGCGCTGTCCCAGTGCGCGGCCACCACCAGGATCGCGAGCTCCCGGCACCGGCCCGGCAGCGCCGAGCGGTAGCGGACGGCCGCGCCCAGCTCCTGGAGCGGATCGCCCAGGGCCGGGCTGAGCAGCATGGCGTTGAACGGCCCGGCGAGCGCGCCCCCGTCGCCGACCATCGACAGGCCGCGCGGGCCGGCGACGATGCGGTCGTAGAGGGCGCGGGCGTCGGGGTCGAGCCCGGCGGGCGGCATCGGGCGAAGGCGCGTCACCGCACCGATGCTAGCCCGCCCCCGATCGGCCCGGCCCTCTGGTCAGCGCACCCAGGCCGTGGTGTCCGGGGGCAGCGCGCCGTCCTCCAGGCCCCCGCTGGCCAGCAGGACGACGCCGTCGGGGAGCGGCACCGTCTCGGTCCCGAGGTTGGTGACGCAGGTGACGCCGGTGTCGCGGGTGAAGGCCAGCACCCGGTCCGCCGCCGGGAGCCAGGTCAGCGTGCCGTCGCCGAGGTGCTCCCGGCGCAACCGCAGCCCGTGGCGGTACAGGTTCAGCATCGAGTCCAGGTCGGCGAGCTGCGACTCGGCGGTGAGCTTGCGCCAGCTCTCCGGCTGCGGCAGCCACGGGCGCGAGCCGCCGAAGCCGAACGGCGGCTCGTCGCCGGACCAGGGCAGCGGCACGCGGCAGCCGTCGCGGCCCGGGTTCGTGCCGCCGGAGCGGGCGTACATGGGATCCTGGCGCAGCTCGTCCGGCAGGTCCTCGACCTCGGGCAGGCCCAGCTCCTCCCCCTGGTAGACGTACAGCCCGCCGGGCAGCGCCATCGCCAGCAGCGCGGCCGCCCTGGCGCGGCGGTAGCCCAGCTCGGGGTCCGACGGGACGCCGTGCAGCGCGCCGCCGTGCGCGAACGACGTGTCGGACCGGCCGTACCTGGTCACCGGGCGGGTGACGTCGTGGTTGGACAGCACCCACGTCGGCGGCGCGCCGACGGGGGCGTGCGTGGTGAGCGTGAGGTCGATGACCCGGCGCAGCTCGTCCGGGTCCCACGGGCACGCCAGGAAGTCGAAGTTGAACGCCGTGTGCAGCTCGTCGGGCCGCAGGTAGCGGGCGAACCGCTCCTGGTCGGCCAGCCACAGCTCCCCGATCAGCACGCGGTCGTCGTACTCCTCGGCCACCTGCCGCCAGCGCCGGTAGACGTCGTGCACGGGGTCGAGGTCCTCGTACGCGGTGTCGGACTTGACGAGGAGCGCGGCCGAGTCGATGCGGACGCCGTCGACGCCCCGGTCCAGCCAGAAGCGCAACACGTCCTCGAACTCGCGGTGCACCTCCGGGTTGTCCCAGTTGAAGTCGGGCTGCTCGGGGGCGAACAGGTGCAGGTACCACTGGCCGTCGGGGACCTGGGTCCAGGCGGGGCCGCCGAAGATCGACTGCCAGTCGTTGGGCTCGTCGCGGAACCAGAACCGGTCGCGGGCCGCCGGGTTCGCCAGCGCCTCCTTGAACCAGTCGCTCTCCGTGGAGCTGTGGTTGGGCACGACGTCGATGATGACCTTGATGTCCAGCTCGTGCGCCTCGGCGATGAACCGCTCGGCCTCGCCCAGCGTGCCGAACACCGGCTCGATGCCGCGGTAGTCGGCCACGTCGTAGCCGCCGTCGGCCATCGGCGACGGGTACCACGGGTTCAGCCAGACGGCGTCGACGCCCAGGTCCTTGAGGTAGGGCAGGCGGGATCGGAGCCCGGCCAGGTCGCCGACGCCGTCGCCGTTGCCGTCGGCGAAACTGCGCAGGTAGACCTGGTAGATCGCGGCCCCCCGCCACCACGTGTGCGACATGCTCATCCCTTGATAGATCCGGCGGTGAGACCCGCCATGATGTGACGTTGGAAGATGAAGAAGACGATGATCGTCGGAATGCTCGCCACGACCAGGCCGCCCATGATGGCGTTCTGGCTGACCATGCCGGCGGTCTGCGACAGGCCCACGCTGAGCGTCATCTTGTCGCTGTCGGTCATGACCAGCAGCGGCCAGGTGAAGTCCTTGAACGAGGTGACGATCGTGAAGATCGACACGACGCCGAGGATCGGCCTGGAGATCGGCAGGATGACCGACCACAGCACCCGCACCGGGCCGGCGCCGTCGATCTGCGCCGCCTCGACGAGTTCCTTCGGGATCGAGTCGAAGAAGCGCTTGAGCAGGAAGACGTTGAACCCGTTGGCCGCCGCCGGGAACCACAGGCCCCACGGGTTGTTGAGCAGCCCCAGGTCCACGACCGTGACGTAGAGCGGGATCAGCACGACCATGGCCGGGATCATCAGCGTGGCCAGCATGGCGCCGAGGATCACGGTGCCGAACATCGGCCGCAGCTTCGACAGCGCGTAGGCGGCCGACACGTCCACGAGCATGCAGAAGATCCAGCCGCCCAGCGAGTAGTAGGCGGTGTTGCCGAGCAGCGTGCCGAGGTCGAACAGGCTCCACGCCTCGGCGTAGGCGTCGAGCGTGGGGTCGGCGGGGAAGAGCGTGGGCGGCATCTGGGCGATCTCCTCGCCCGTCTTCATCGCCCCGGTGATCATCCAGTAGAGCGGGAAGACGAAGGCGAGCGTGAAGGTGACCACGACCGTGACGAGCACGGTCCAGTAGATGCGCCGTCCCCACGGGCTGTTGAGCTGGAGCGGGGAGATGATCGTACGGAACTGGCCGGAATGGATGGTCATGCCTTGTCCTCCCGGGTGAGCCGGAGCTGGAACGCGGCGAAGACCAGCAACACGATCATGAGCATCATGCCGAGCGCGCCCGCCACGCCGTAGTTCTGGTTCGTGAAGGCGAACTGGAACATCATGTAGGCGACGGTGACGGTGGATCCCGCGGGTCCGCCGCCGGTGAGCATGTACGGCTCGATGAACACCTGCATGGTGGCCACGATCTGCAGCATCAGCATGAGCAGCAGGATCAGCTTCGTCTGCGGGATCGTGACGTGCCGGATCCGCTTGAAGATGCCGGCGCCGTCCAGCTCGGCCGCCTCGTACAGCTCCGGCGGGATGTTCTGCAGCGCCGCCAGGTAGATCAGGGTCGCGCTGCCCATGTTCATCCAGGTCGAGACGATGACCAGGGAGATCAGCGCGGTGTGCGGGGAGTCCAGCCAGGCCAGGCCGGGCAGGTTGACGAGTCCGAGGATCTGGTTGAACAGCCCGGGCCCCGGGTCGAAGAACCACCTGAACAGCAGCACCGCGACGATCGGCGGCAGCATGACCGGCAGGTAGACCACGAACCTGAGATAGGCCCGGGCGTGGCGCAGCTCGTTGAGCACGAGCGCGACGACGAACGGGACGACGAAGCCGCACACCAGCGCGAGGAACGTGAACTGCAGGGTGGCGATCCAGGCTTCGGTGAAGCCCGGGTACTTCACGGCGTACTCGAAGTTGTCCAGCCCGACCCAGGTGGGCGGATCGATCAGGTTCGTCTCCTGGAAGCTCAGGATGAACTCTCTGATCATCGGATACCAGGCGAACACCGCGAAGCAGAACAGCGCCGCGCACAGGAACCCGTAGGCCGTCAGATTGCGCCTGAGAACACCCATGCGTCAGCCCTTGGCCGCCAGCACGGCGTTCACCTTGGTCTCGGCGTCGGCGAGCAGCCGGTCGATGTCGGCGTCCTTGTCGGACAGCACGCCTGACATGGCCACGTCGAGGATCGCGTAGATCTCCTGGGCGTGGACCGGCTCGGCCTTGGGCGGGATCGTGGCGGAGGCCTTGACGTACGGGTCGTAGTTCTCGACCGGCAGGGAGGCGTTCTTCACCCGGTCGGCCTGGATGGCCTGCCCGGTGGGCGAGTCGCCGTAGACGGCGTTGTCGGGGACGCCGACCGGGTTGCCGTTGGCCTTGCCGCGGGCGTAGTCGAAGCGGCCCTTGCCGGGGGTGTTGAAGCGGAAGTCGAGCCACTGCATGCCCGCCTTCGCCTCCTCGGGCGTGGCCTTCGGGTTGATCATGAAGGCTTCGCCGCCGCTCAGCGACGCCTTGGCCTCGGGGAAGCCGGTGATGCCGTAGTCGGCGACGTTGCCCTTGAACTTGCCGACCACGTCGGTGACCACGTCGGGGGCGCCGAGCATCATGCCGACCTTGCCGCTGCCCATCGCCACCATGAGCGACTCCCAGCCGACCAGGAGCTTGCTGCCCATGCTGTTGTCGATCCAGCGCATGTCGTGCAGCGTCTGGAGCACGGCCTTGCCCTCGGGCGAGTTGAAGGCGGCCTTCTTGCCGTCCTCGGTGAGGATGCTGCCGCCGCGGCCGTAGATGGCCTGGGTGAAGTGCCAGCCGCCGGTGTTGCCGCCGGAGTACTCGCCGTAGCCGACGTGGCCGGGGCCGAGCGCGGCGATCTTCTTGGCGGCCTCGCGGATCTCCGCCCAGGTCGCCGGCGGCGTGTCGGGGTCGAGCCCGGCCTCGGTGAAGAGCTTGCGGTTGTAGACGAGGCCGACGCCGTAGTGGACGTTGGGGACGCCGTAGACCTTGCCGTCCTTGGTCACCAGGTCGCGCACGTCCTGGCGGAGGTCGTTCCAGTTCTTGATCTCGCCGGTGAGCTGGGTGACGTCCTTGGCCTGGCCCTGGGCGATCACGTCGTCGTAGTTGGTCACGGGGACGACGAAGACGGTCTCCATCTGGCCGCCGGCAAGCTTGGGGCCGAACGTCTTGGGGTCGAAGCACGGCTGCTGGTCGGTGCTCTTGACGGTCACGTTCGGGTGCGCCTTCATGAAGGCGGCCACGTCGTCGTCCCAGGCCTGGCGCTCCTTGGGGGCGGACTTGGCCGGCTGGCAGGCCACGGTGATCGTCACCTTGGCCGCTCCGCCGGCCGCGGGCTCGGCCGGCTCGCCGGAACCACAGGCGGTGGCGGCGAGGCCGAGCGCGGTTGCAACTAAGAGTCCCGTGGATCTCTTCATGGGCTGACCCTTCTGATGCGAGGTGCCCACACCATAGGATCGCCAACGAAAGTCCGCAAGATTTCGACGGGCTATTGCAAGATAACGACTATGTTACGCCCTGGGACGCGCGGTCGACGCCCGGACCACCAGCTCCGGCTCGAACAGCAGCTCGTCGGCCGGGACGACAGCCTTGTCGATCTGGGCCACCAGCAGGTCGACCACGGCCCGGCCCATCGCGTCGATCGGCTGGCGCACCGTGGTGAGCGGCGGCTCGGTGCAGTTCATCAGCGCCGAGTCGTCGAAGCCGACCACCGACACGTCACCCGGCACGCTCAGCCCGGCCCGCCTGGCGGCCCGCACGGTGCCGAGCGCGAGCAGGTCGCTGGCGCAGATCACCGCCGTCACACCGCGCCTGACCAGCCTCGCGGCGGCCGCGTGCCCGCCTTCCAGCGAGAACATCGTGTGCTCGACCAGCTCCGGGTCGCCGCCCTCCGCCTGGAACGTCTCCAGCTTGCGCCGCGACGGCACGTGGTCCTTGGGGCCCAGCACCAGGCCGATCCGCTCGTGGCCGAGCGCCCGCACGTGGCCCAGCGCCATCTCGGCGGCCACCACGTCGTCGCACGACACCTGCGGGAAGTCCAGCCGCTCCACGGCGGCGTTGACCAGCACCGTGGGCAGCTTGCGCTCGTGCAGCAGCTCGTAGTGGCCGTGCGAGGCGTCGGCCTGGGCGTAGAGCCCGCCGGCGAACACCACGCCGCTGACCTGCTGCTGGAGCAGCAGATCCACGTAGTCGGCCTCGGACACCCCGCCGACGGTCCTGGTGCACAGCACGGAGGTGAACCCCTGCTGGGCCAGCGCGCCGCCGACCACCTCGGCGAAGGCGGGGAAGATCGGGTTCTGCAGCTCGGGGAGGACGAGGCCGACCAGGCGGGCCCGGTCGCCGCGCAGCTGGGTGGGGCGCTCGTAGCCGAGCACGTCGAGCGCCGTCAGCACGGCCTCGCGCGTGGCGTCGGACACCCCCGGCTTGCCGTTGAGCACGCGGCTCACGGTCGCCTCGCTCACCCCGACCTTCTTGGCCACCTCTGCCAGTCGTCGCGTCATGCGCAAACTATACGGCTATCAACGCAAGTCCTTGCAACCGCTTACGCTCGGCCTTGCGGGGCGCTCACGCCTTGCCTCCAGGGCCCTTTCGCGGCTTGACCAGCGCCTTGGCCGTCGACCGTCCGGCATCAGTCAGTCAATTGTTTGCGAAATCTCGTCGGAATATTGCTGACATCTGCTGAACAACCTATGGTTCGGCCAACCGACTTCTTCGAAGGGCCACCCCCCATGAGAGCACTGTTAGCCGCCCTCGCCCTGGTCATCGGAATCCTCGCCGCACCCGCCTCCCCCGCCCATGCGGCGGCCGACGTCAACCTCGCGGCCGGCCGCCCGGCCACCGCCAGCAGCCACACCCAGACGTACGCGGCGGCGCACGTCACCGACGGCAACCAGGCCACCTACTGGGAGTCCGCCAACAACGCCTTCCCCCAATGGGTCCAGGTCGACCTGGGCGCCACCGCCACCGTCAACAGCCTCACGCTCAAGCTGCCCTCCGGCTGGCCGAGCCGCACCCAGACGCTGACCGTCCAGGGCAGCGCCGACGGGTCCGCCTTCACCACGATCAAGGCCCAGGCCGCCTACGCCTTCGCCCCCACCGCCACCGTCCCGGTCAGCGCGAGCACCCGCTACGTGCGGCTGCAGTTCAGCGCCAACACCGGCTGGCCCGCCGGGCAGCTCGCCGAGTTCGAGGTGTGGGGCGCCGGCGGCGGACCCGGCCCCGACCCGGGCGCGAACCTGGCGGCGGGCAAGCCGGTCACCGGCTCCGCCCACACGCACACGTACGTGCCGGCCAACGCCAACGACGGCGACCTGACCACCTACTACGAGGGCGCCGGCCACCCCAGCACGCTGACCGTCAAGCTCGGCGCCGACCACGACCTCACCTCGGTCGCGGTCAAGCTGAACCCCGACGGCGCGTGGGGCCCGCGCACCCAGGCCATCCAGGTGCTCGGCCGCGGCCAGAACGCCACCTCCTTCACCAGCCTGGCCGCCCAGGCCACCTACGGCTTCAGCCCGGCCACCGGCAACACGGTGACGATCCCGGTCACCGGCAAGGCCGCCGACGTGCAGCTCCGCTTCACCGCCAACTCCGGCGCGCCGGGCGGGCAGGTCGCCGAGTTCCAGGTGTTCGGCACCGCCTCGGCCAACCCCGACCTGACCGTCACCGCGCCTGCGGCCTCCCCCTCCGCACCGGTCGAGACCGACACGATCACCCTGTCCGCCCAGGTCAGGAACGCGGGCACGGCCCCGTCCGCCGCCACGTCCGTCACGTTCTCCCTGGGAGACGCCGAGGCCGGCAGCGCGGACGTCGGCCCGCTGGCCCCCGGCGCCACCGCCACCGTGACCGCCGCGATCGGCGCCCGCGACGCCGGGACGTACGCCGTCACCGCCGAGGTCGACCCCGGCGGCGAGATCATCGAGCGGGACGAGACCAACAACACCGCCACCGCGAACCTGACCGTCAAACCGGTCGACACCGCCGACCTGGTCGCCGCCCCCGTCGCATGGACCCCGGGCAACCCCGCGCAGGGCGACACCGTGACGTTCTCCGTCGCGATCAGGAACCAGGGCACGATCGCGTCCAGCGGCGGCTCGCACGGCATCACGCTCACCGTCGCCGACGCCTCCGGCGCCGTCGTCCGCACGCTGACCGGCTCCGCCTCCGGCGTGATCGCGCCCGGCGCCACCACCGCCCCGGTCAGCCTCGGCGCCTGGACCGCCGCCGACGGCCGCCACACGGTCAAGGTGGTGCTCGCGGCCGACGCCGCCGAGCTCCCGGTCAAGCGCGCCAACAACACCAGCACCCACCAGCTCGCCGTCGGCCGCGGCGCGAGCATGCCGTACGACACCTACGAGGCCGAGGACGCGGCCGTCGGCGGCGGCGCCACCCGGCTGGGCCCCAGCAGGGAGGTCGGCCACCTGGCCGGCGAGGCGTCCGGCCGCCGCGCGGTCACGCTCGGCAGCACCGGGTCCTACGTCGAGTTCACCGCCCGGGCCCGCACCAACACGCTCGTGACCCGGTTCTCCATCCCCGACGCGCCGGGCGGCGGCGGCATCGACTCCACGCTGAACGTCTACGTCGACGGCACGTTCCTCAAGGCCATCCCGCTGACCTCGCGCTACGCCTGGCTGTACGGGCCGGAGGCGAGCCCGAACAACTCCCCCGGCTCCGGGCCGCCCCGGCACATCTACGACGAGGCCAACCTGATGCTCGGCACCACCGTCGAGGCCGGCAGCAAGATCAGGCTGCAGAAGGACGCGGCCAACACCTCCACCTACACGATCGACTTCGTCGACCTGGAGCACGTCTCCCCCGCCGCCAACCCCGACCCGGCGCGCTACGCCGTGCCCGCCGGCCTCGGGCACCAGGACGTGCAGAACGCGCTCGACCGCGCCCGCCAGGAGCCCGGCCTGGAGGGCGTCTACCTGCCCCCGGGCGACTACCGGACCTCCGGCAAGTTCCAGGTGTACGGCAAGCCCGTCAAGGTCGTCGGCGCCGGGCCCTGGTACACCCGCTTCCACGCCCCCGCCGGGCAGGAGAACACCGACATCGGCTTCCGCGCCGACGCCACCGCCAACGGCTCCACGTTCGCCGGATTCGCCTACTTCGGCAACTACACCAGCCGCATCGACGGCCCCGGCAAGGTGTTCGACCTCGCCAACGTCGCCCGCATGACGATCGACAACCTGTGGGTCGAGCACCAGATCTGCATGTACTGGGGCTCCAACACCGACGACATGACGCTGAAGAACTCGCGCATCCGCAACGTGTTCGCCGACGGGCTCAACATGACCAACGGCAGCACCGGCAACCACGTGACGAACATCGAGACCCGCTCCACGGGCGACGACAGCTTCGCGCTGTTCTCGGCCATCGACAACAACAGCGGCCAGCAGCACGGCAACGTGTACGAGAACCTGACGTCGCTGCTCACCTGGCGGGCGGCCGGGGTCGCGGTCTACGGCGGCTACGACAACGTGTTCCGCAACATCTACGTGGCCGACACGCTCGTCTACTCGGGCGTCACGATCAGCTCGCTCGACTTCGGCATCCCGATGCACGGCTTCGGGGCCAGCCCGCCCACGCGGTTCGAGAACATCTCGCTGGTCCGGGCCGGCGGGCACTTCTGGGGGCAGCAGACGTTCCCGGCGATGTGGCTGTTCTCGGCCTCGAAGGTGTTCCAGGGCATCCGGGTCAGCAACCTGGAGATCGTGGACCCGACGTACTCGGGGATCATGTTCCAGACCGGGTACGCGGGCAACCAGCCGCTGAACCCGGTCACGGACACCGTGTTCGAGAACGTCTCCATCACCGGGGCGCGCAAGAGCGGTGACGCCTTCGACGCCAAGTCCGGGTTCGGCATCTGGGTGAACGAGATGCCCGAGCCGGGGCAGGGTCCGGCGGTCGGCTCGGCGACGTTCCGGGGGCTGCGCTTCGGCGGCAACCATCAGGACGTCAGGAACACCACCTCGACGTTCACCCTGAACATCCAGTAACCGGAGCCCGGGCGGTCAGAGTTCGCCCCGGTGCGGCAGGCCCTGCCAGTCGCTCGCGCTGGACACCGCGGCGGCGCTCAGCAGCGTCCCGCGGTGCAGCCGTTCGGGCGGGGTCAGCCCGTCCAGGGCGGCGCTGACGTACCCGGCCACGAACGCGTCGGCCGCGCCCGAGGTGTCGACGATCGGCACCTGCGGGCCGGGCGCGTCGTAGCGCATCCGGTCGGCCCGCACGCTCGCGCCCTTCGCGCCCCGGTCGACGACGACCTCGCGCTCGGGCGTGAGCGCGGGCTTGACCAGGTCCAGCTCGTCCTGGTGGACGAAGAGCAGGTGCGCGTCGCAGGCGAGCTCGCTCAGCACGTCCTCGGCCTCGCGCACCGACGGCCACAGCTCGGGCCGGTACTCGACGGCGAAGGAGACGACCACTTCGGCGCGTTTCGCGGCGGCCACGGCGGCGCGTACCGCCTCCAGCGCGTCCCTGCCGAGCGCGGCGGTGACGCCGGAGACGTGCAGCATCTTGGCCGCGCCGACGCGGTCGATGGGCACGTTGCCCGGGGTCAGCCGCGATCCGGCGGAGCCCGTGCGGTAGTGGCTCACGTGGGGCGCGCGGCCCACCCGGGTCTCGCGCAGCAGCAGCCCGGTGGCGGCGCCCTCCGTGACGCGCACGTCGGCCACGTCGACGCCCTCGCCGCGCAGCGCGGTCAGCACCCGCGCGCCCAGCTCGTCGGCGCCCACCTTGCCGGCGAACGCGCACCGGTGACCGAGCCGCGCCAGGCCCACGGCCAGCGTGAACTCCGGCCCGCAGACGTCCAGCCTGGCTTCGCTCTCGTGCCGGACCCGGCCACTGGACACGACCCCCAGCGCCTCGCCGAGGGTGTAGACGTCAATCATGAAGACCGACTGTAGTCGGTCATCTGTCCCAAAACGGATTTTCTATCAAGGCCCCAGGTAAACACCGTGATCATATTTTTCTCGTAACTTTTGCGAACCTTTTCCTCCTACTGTGACTCAAAGGAGTAGACGGAGCTGGTCATCCCGGACCGGCTCCAGCGATACGGGGAGAGGAATCAGCACCCTCATGCAGAAAATCGCTGTAGGAATCATCTCCGCCCTGGTGGGCGGCACCATGTTGGTGTCCGGTGGCGCCGCGAGCGCGACCGCCAAGGCGTCCGAGGTCGAGATCCTCGACATCTCGCCCAACCCGGTGGTCGTGCGGGGCGACGGCGAGACCACCGCCAAGTTCAAGGTCGGCGCCAGCTCCGACGTCGAGCGCGTCGAGCTCAGCGTCGAGCCCGACGGCCGCGCGGCCCGCACCCTCGTCGCCCGCGACGTGCGCGAGCTGGAGAAGTGGCTCTTCTCGGTGCCCTTCAACAAGAACGACGTCGAGGGCAAGTGGAAGGCCACCGCGGTCGCCTTCGACGACGACGGTGACAAGGTCGCCACCGACACGATCCGCTTCTACGTGGACATCCGCGCGGGCAAGGCCGACACCCGGATCACCCGGTTCTCCGCCGACCCGTACAAGGTCCGCAAGGGCCGCACCATCCACTTCTCCGGCCGCCTCCAGGCCGACGACCGTGGCTGGGAGCCCCTGCGCAACCAGAAGGTGCACATCTACTACCGCGCCAACGGCCACAGCGGCTGGAAGTGGGTCGACTCCGACCGCACCAACTGGCGCGGCGACTTCCACGCGAGCACCAAGGCCTACAAGAGCGGCACGTTCAAGGCCGTCTACAAGGGCGACTGGAAGCGTGACGGCGCCGAGAGCCGTCACGACTACGTGCGCGTCTCCTCCTGGGGCTGGCACCGCTAAGCCCTGACGACTGACGACTGACGGCCCGGTCCCCCACGTGGGGGGCCGGGCCTTCGCCGTTCGGCGGCCCCGGTGAGAGGTGCGGTCCTGGGGGTAGCGACGCAGGTATGGCTGAAGATCTGCTCCGCGACTTCGACCCGTTCGACATCTTCGACACCGAGGCGGCCCGGCTGGACCGGTTCTTCTCGGGGCTGGACGAGGAAGGCTGGCGGCGTCCCTCACGGGCGGCCGGGTGGACGGTCCGCGACGTGCTCGGCCACCTGGCCGGCGAGGAGCTCTACAACCAGGCGTGCCTCGACGGCACCCTGCCCGAGCTGCGCGAGCTGATGGAGTCGCAGGGCATCTCCGGCTATGACGAGTTCAACGAGTGGTGCGTGCGGGAGCGGCGCGGCGTGCCGGTCGCCGAGGTGCTGGAGGAGTGGCGTACCAAGAACGGCGACACCCGGGCCCGCATGCGCGAGCTCGGCCCGTACGCGACGCTGGAGACCATGGCCGGGCCGTACCCGGTGGGCAAGCAGACCTTCCACTACGACTCCGAGTACGCCACCCACGCCGACGACGTCGGCGCGCCCGTCTCCGACGAGGAGGCGGAGGGCCGGACGCTCTGGCGGGCCGCCGTCGGCCGCTTCGCGCTGGCCGAGCGGGGCGCGGACGTGCAGGTCGAGCCGACGGCCGAGCAGATCTGGGCGCACGCCGGCGGGGCGAGCGCCAGCCTGTCCTATCCGGAGTTCGTCGCGGCCACTGTGGGGCGGCTGCCCGAGACGCACCCGCTCGACCAGCGGCTCGTCTCGGCGCTGCGCTGCCTGGCCTGAGAGGAGAGCCGTCATGTGGCTGCGGAACCGTGAAGGCACCGAGCCGGTGACCGCGCGCAGCCCGCTGGGCGCGCGCCGGGTGCTGTCGGTGGTCGCGCTGGTGCTGGGCGCGGCGGCGGCCGTGTTCTTCGTCGTGCGGGCCATGAGCACCGGAGAGGCGGTGTGGGCGTGGGAGGCGGCGATCGCGGCCGCCGTGGCGCTCATCGCCGCCCTCGACCTGCTGGTGCTCAGGCACCGGCGGGCGCGGTCAGGCGGTCGCGACCGCCACCGCCAGTAGGAACACCATCAGCGTCACGGCCAGGACGACCATCCAGCGGCGCACCACCGGCCTGCCGCGCGCCCGGGTGACCCGCAGCGCGGGCGGATCGGCGGCGCGCGTCATCGCGTCGCCGCCGGACTCGATCCTGTTGATCGCCGCCACCCGCCTGGCCAGCTCCGGATCGTCCCTCTCCAGAGCCAGCTCGATGTCCGCGAGGATGCGGCGCTCCCTTCCAGACAGACCCATCGTGCGCTCACCATCGTTCTCACGCCGGTGAGAAGCATTTACCCGCCGTTGACCGGGGCATGCTTGACGACGGGTCACGCCTTCCCGTAGCGCTGGCGGAAGCGCTCGACCCGGCCCGCGCTGTCGACGATGCGGCCGCGTCCGGTGTAGAAGGGGTGGCTCGCGGACGACACGTCGACGTCGACGACCGGGTAGGTGCGGCCGTCCTCCCACTCGACGCGCTCGCGGCTGGTCACCGTGGAGCGGGTGAGGAAGGCGAACCCGGCGCTGGGGTCGCGGAAGACGACGGGGCGGTATTCGGGGTGCAGGTTCTTCTTCATGGCCCGTGCAACCATGCGGCAATGGTTTTCATTCCCGTGCTTCCGGGTCGAGCCCGAGCACCGTCCGGCCGCCGTCCACGGGCAGCGTGACGCCGGTGACGAAGGAGGCCGACAGCAGGTACGCCACCGCGTCGGCCACCTCGGCCGGGGTGGCGACCCGGCCCAGCGGGTGCAACACCGCCATCTCCTCCTCCGTTCCCGGCCGCTCGGCCAGCAGCCGCTCGTACCGCTCGGTCGCCACCGAACCGGGCGCCACCGCGTTCGCCCGGATGCCGTGCCTGCCGTACTCGACCGCGACCGCCCTGGTCAGACCCTCGACGGCGGCCTTGGCCGTCGCGTACGGGAGGCTGCCGGGGACCGGGCGGCGGGCCTGGTGGGAGGTGACGTTGACGATCGCGCCCCCGGTCCCGGCGGCCAGGAAACGGCGCACGGCGACGGCGCAGCCCGTGACCGCCAGGTCCAGGTTGGCGGCGATCAGCGCGCGGATCTCGCCGGCCGGGGACGTGTGGAGCGCGGCGTCGCGGAAGACCGCCGCGTTGTTCACCCATCCGGTCAGCGTGCCGGCCTCCTCGGCGAGCCCGGCGGCACGCACGAGGACGGCCTCGTCGGCCGCGTCACCGATCACCGGGATGACGCCGGGGCCCGCCCAGCCGAGGGCGGCGGGATCGCGTTCCACGGCCACCACGGTGGCGGGGCCGAGCCGCTCCACGACAGCCCTGCCGATTCCACGTCCGGCTCCGGTGACGACATAGCTGTGATTCATAACGGGGGCTCATGCCCGGCGCGTGAGGATTATCACTGTATGCCGGGACTGGAGGCCGTATGCCGGGCCGGGGAAGCGGGAAGGGCTCCGGGCGTGACCATGCGGGCGGCGCGGATGGTGGGGGCGCTGGCGATCACGCAAACCGCCGGATACGGCGTCCTTTATTACGCTTTTTCGGTTTTTATCACGCCGATGTCCCGCGAACTGGGCGCCGGGGTGGCGGAGCTCACCGGGGCGATCACGGTCTCGGTGCTCGTGTCGGCGCTCGTCGCGCCCGCCGTCGGGCGCGGCCTGGACCGCTACGGCGGGCGCGGCATCATGACGGCCGGCTCGGCGCTGGGCGCCGCCGCCGTGCTGGCCTGGTCGCAGGTCCGCACCGTCGCGCAGCTCTACCTCGCGTGCGCGGCGCTCGGCGTCGCCTCCGCGATGGTCCTGTACGAGGCCGCGTTCGCGGTGCTCGTGGCCTGGTTCGACGCCGCCCGGCGGGCGCGGGCACTGCTGGCCGTCACGGTGGTCGCCGGGTTCGCCTCCAGCGTCTTCCTGCCGCTGACCGGGTTCCTCGTCGACCGCTACGGCTGGCGGCAGGCCCTGGTCGTGCTGGCCGCCGGGTACGGGCTGGCCGCCGTCCCGCTGCACGCGCTCGCCGTACGAAGCCGTCCACGGGCCCGGGCGCCCGGCCGGCCCGTGGGGGCGGCGCTGCGCGACCGGGCGTTCTGGCTGCTGGCGGCGGCGTTCCTGACGCAGACCGGGGCGGTGGCCGTCATGGGCGTGCTGCTGGTCACGTACCTGATCACGCTGGGGCACTCGCCGCTGTTCGCCGCGACGGCGGCCGGGCTGCTCGGGGTGCTGTCGGTGACCGGGCGGATCGTGACCACCGGGCTCCAGGCGCGCTGGCGCGTGTCGCTGATCACGGCGGCGATGTTCGCCCTCCAGGGGGCGGCCGCGCTGCTGCTGCCCGCGATCGGGCGCGACCCGGCGGGGGCGGTGGCCGCGGTCGTCCTGTTCGGGCTGGGGTTCGGCGTCGGCACCATCGCCCGGCCCGCCCTGCTGGCCGACCGCTACGGCACGGACTCGTACGGGAGCATCAGCGGGGCCCTGGCGCTGCCCATCACCGTGGCCAAGGCGCTCGCCCCGCTGCTCGCCGCCGGGGTGGCCCAGGTCGCCGGCTACCCCACCGTGATGGCGGCCGTCGCGGCCTGCTGCGTGCTCGGGGCGCTCGCCCTGATGGCCTACGATCGCCGTGGGCGAACTGGGCCTGCGACCGACCCCGAACACGTAAGGTAGCCGCATGGATACCCCCATCGAGGTTCTGCACCGCGTGTTCGGCTACGACTCGTTCCGGGCGGGCCAGCAGGAGATCATCGATCAGGTGGTGGGCGGCGGCGACGCGCTCGTGCTCATGCCGACCGGCGGCGGCAAGTCGCTGTGCTACCAGATCCCCGCGCTGGTGCGGCCCGGCACCGGCCTGGTCGTCTCGCCGCTGATCGCGCTCATGCAGGACCAGGTCGACGCGCTGAGAGCGCTCGGCGTGCGGGCGGGGTTCCTCAACTCGACCCAGGACCACGACGAGAGACAGCTCGTCGAGGCGGAGTTCCTGGCCGGCGAGCTCGACCTCCTCTATCTCGCGCCCGAGCGGCTGCGGGTCGAGTCCACGGTGCGGCTGCTGTCCAAGGGGCGGATCTCGCTGTTCGCCATCGACGAGGCACACTGCGTCTCCCAGTGGGGCCACGACTTCCGGCCCGACTACCTCGCACTGTCGGAGCTGCCCGCGCTCTGGCCGGACGTGCCGCGCATCGCGCTCACCGCGACCGCCACGCCCGCCACCCACGCCGAGATCGCCGAACGGCTCGGCCTGCAGCAGGCCCGCCACTTCGTGGCCGGCTTCGACCGCCCCAACATCCACTACCGGATCACCGCCAAGAGCGAGCCCAAGCGGCAGCTCCTCGACTTCCTGCGCGAGGAGCACCCCGGCGACGCCGGCATCGTCTACTGCCTGTCCCGCTCCTCCGTGGAGAAGATCGCCGCGTTCCTGGTGGAGCACGGCATCGCCGCCGTCCCCTACCACGCCGGGCTCGACGCCCGCACCCGCGCCGCCCACCAGGCCCGCTTCCTGCGCGAGGACGGCCTCGTCGTGGTCGCGACCATCGCGTTCGGCATGGGCATCGACAAGCCCGACGTGCGCTTCGTCGCCCACCTCGACCTGCCCAAGTCCGTCGAGGGCTACTACCAGGAGACCGGCCGGGCCGGCCGCGACGGCCTGCCCGCGACCGCCTGGATGGCCTACGGGCTGCAGGACGTCGTCCAGCACCGGCGCCTCGCCCTGGAGGGCGACGAGCAGCACCGCCGCCGCCAGGCGCTCCACCTCGACGCCATGCTCGCCCTCTGCGAGACCGTGAGCTGCCGCCGCGCGATGCTGCTCGACTACTTCGGCCAGCCCGGCAGCCCCCCGTGCGGCAACTGCGACACCTGCCAGGCCCCGCCCGAGTCCTGGGACGGCACGGTCGCCGCCCAGAAGGTGCTCTCCACCGTCCTGCGCCTCAAGCGCGAGCGCGGCCAGAAGTTCGGCGTCGGCCAGATCGTCGACATCCTCCTCGGCAAGACCACCGCCAAGGTGCTGCAACACGGCCACGACTCGCTCACCGTCTTCGGCGTCGGCTCCGAGCTGGGCAACGCCGAGTGGCACGGCGTCGTCCGCCAGCTCCTCGCCCACGGCCTGCTCGCCGTCGAGCCCGCCCACGGCACCCTCGTCCTCACCGACGCCAGCGCCGACGTCCTGCGCGGGCAGCGCGAGGTCCCGCTGCGCCGCGACGCCAAACGCCCGCCGCGCCCGGCCCGCTCCTCCTCGTCCGGCGGCTCCGCCCGCCCCGCCGCCGACCTCGACCCCGACGCCGCCGCCCGCTTCGAGCTCCTGCGCGCCTGGCGCGCCGCCACGGCCAAGGAGCAGGGCGTCCCGGCGTACGTCATCTTCCACGACGCCACCCTGCGCGAGATCGCCACCCTCTGCCCGACCTCCCTGTCCCAGCTCGGCACGGTCACGGGAGTCGGCGAGAACAAACTGGCCAAATACGGGCAACAGGTTCTGGAAACCCTCGGCACCGACCCCACCGACGACGCCCAGGGCACCCTCCTCCCCTGACACGCCGGCACGCCGGACCCGCGGCCCGTCACACCGCGGGCCGGGCCGCAAAGCCCGGCGAGGTCGTTCCGCAAGTCCGTCGGGTCAACCCCCCGCAACTCGCTGCCCCGATCATGCTCGAAAGTCGAACGGTCGGTCCTGGCGGGCTCCGCCAGAGCAGATCACTCCTCGTAAGGATCTTCTCCCAGGCCGATGTGGACAGCCAGCAGATGCAGGACGTGCCGGGCGTCGAAGCTTCCGTCCTGGTCGGCGAGCCCGGCGTTCCAGACCGCGGCGGTGGTCCGCACAGCGGCCTGCGCCAGGTCAGGCTCCAGCGCCTCCTCCAGAACCACGGCGATGAGTGCTTTCTCCATCAGGCCCTCCCAAAGGGCTTCCACACTCTGGCGGCGGTCGTCCCCCTGGGTGAGGTACGGGGATCGAGCCGGCGGCGTGAGCGCCTGCGGGGGCGGGGTGAGCTCCTCTCTGTAGGAGCGCAGCCTGCGCTGGACGGCCGTCGCTCGATCGCCCCGCCGCCGGGTGACGATCAGCTCCCACGCCTCCGCGAACGGACCCTCCGATGGCGGAGCCGGCAGCAGTTGTTCGACGGCGAGCCGGATGATGTCGTGGAGTCGCTCCGGAGTGGGCTCGTTGACGATCTCGGCGAGCCGGTGGTCGGCTTCGATGATGCGGCGGTGTTCGGCCGGCGGCCTCAGCGGCGGGAGTCCGGTGGAGGGCGGATCGGGGTGCAGAGCGATCTTCAAATGCCGCTGGGCCCACCACGCCTCGTCGAGTCGCACACCGGACAACGTCTCACCGAGGGTCAACGCGGCGGCGTACCAATCCTTACGCCACTGTGCAGGTGTAACGGGCAGGCGGTGTAGCCAATCCCGGCCGGATTCGGGGGTCACCGCCTCGGGGCTCATCGGGTCGAAGAGGGCGACCAGGGCGCCATGGGCGGCATAGCCGACGGTGGTGGCGAGATTGGCCGTCCAGCGCAGGGTGAGCGCCTGGCCCTGCACCGACAGCCGTTCGATGCGCTCGGACGCGGCACCGTGGAGCGGCTCGACGAGGATCGTCCAGTCTCCATGCCGGGCGGCGAGAAGCACCCCGCCCTGCGATTCGCCGTAGTGCTCGACCGCCTCCGCCTCTACGTCGTCCCATGAGGCGGGCGTCACCGCCGCGGGATCACCGCCCAACGTCTTGACGAGCTCGTCGAAGCCCACGCCGTGCACCCACGTGATCGCGGCCTGATCGGGAAGGCGGGTACGGCTGCCGCTGTAGGGGTTCTTCGCCTGGTTCATGTATCTCCATCGCCGATGGGGACGGCCATGTTGCCGCCCCCATCGAATGGTTGTCAGCTGGTGCCGTCGACGGTGCACATGTCGAACTCCAGCTCCCGGTAGCGGGACGCGGCTTGTCAGGAGGCGCCGGGGTCGCGGCCGAGGCAGGCGAGGAGGCGGGCTTCGGCCGGGGCGTTCGAGGGGACGTTGCGGGGTGGGGCGAAGCGGGTGGGGCGGTCGGCGGGGGTGACGAAGAGGGCGGCCAGTTCCAGCAGTTCGATGGCCAGCGTGGCCGGGATCGGCCGGGGGCGCCCGCAGGCCTGGGCGACGTCCCAGCCGTGCACGGTGACCTCGACGGCGCCGACGCCGGCGACCAGCTCCGCCGCCAGCGGGAGCCCGCCGACGGAGACCACGGCGCTTCTGACCGCCCCGGACCACGCGCCGAGCGTCGCGCAGGCCGCTCCGCGCAGCTCACCGGCCTCCGTCCTCGCGTTCTGAGGGAAGGGGCATTCCAGGGCGCTGGGGGGAGGCACCGGGGCCGGGATGCCGTGCGGGCCGGCTGTGGGGACTTCGCGTGTGAGGGGGACGGCGGGGCGGGGTGCGACGGTTCCCGGGGTGGGGGCGCCGTGGGCCGGGGGTGGGATGTGGCCGTGGGTGGCGGCTTCGTACAGGGTCTGGAAGGAGTCGTTCATGTGGGCGAGCAGGTCGGCCAGGGTCCAGGCGGCGCACGGGGTGGAGCGGTGGAGGGCGGCGGGGGTGACGAGGTGCAGGGAGCCGGTGGTGTAGGCGATGGCCCGGTCCAGGAGGGCCGCGGTGGACGGCGTCGGGACCGTGGGCGTCTGCGGTTGGGCCATGGTTGCGCCTCCTCCTGTACGGAACGCGTACTCGGAAGGGTTGACGCCGGGGGCGGGTGAAAGTCATCGGTCGATGATGCGGTTGTCCGGGAACCTGCCGGGGGTTCGGGCTGTAGGGGTGGTATGCGGCTGATGGTGGTGGGTGCGGTGTTCGTCGTACTGGTGGCTGGGTGTGCGGCGGAGTCCGCGGGGGCGGGCAGGGGCGAAGAGGCGGGGGTATCCGCGCCCGTGGCCACGCCCGCGGCCTCTTCCGTGTCCACGCCTGCCACCTCTCCCGTGGCGTCTCCCGGGGATGCGCGCAGGACCTGTGGGGGGACGGTCATGAGCACGTCGGAGGCGGGGTTTCCCGAGGTGGAGGGCACGGGGCGGGGGGCGGAGTTGTGGGGGTTGCTGTTCGCCGAGGTGCCGTTCGAGGCGGGGGCGGAGGTGAAGATCGTGTGGCGGATGACCGGGGAGGGCCCGTTGCGGGCGGCGGCGTCGCTGGATGGGCGGCGGGCCAGGCTGGTGTGGCTGGAGGAGCACGGCGGGTCGAGCTGGCGGCGGCCCGGTCATGAGTGGGGCACGGGGTGGGTGTTCCCGGAGCCCGGGTGCTGGAAGGTGGAGCTGTCCAGGACCCGGGGCTCCGGGTACGTGTGGTTAGACGTCCGGTGAAGTCAGGGTGCGGTCGATGAAGGCGGTGACGTCGGCGAGCACTTCGTCGTGGTTCGTCTCGTTGAACACCTCGTGCCGGGCTTCCGGGTAGATGCGCTCGGTGAGGTCGTCGCCCCGGACGGCGTCGATGCCGGTGCGGCTGCCGGCGAGGGGGACGAGCTGGTCGTCGGCGCCGTGGATCCACAGGGTGGGGAGCGGGCCGAGGCTGCCGGTCTTGGTGATCGTCTCCAGGGTGGTCGCGAGGGCGCGGAGCGTGGGGCGTTTGAACGGGCCGTGCCAGACGAGCGGGTCGGCGGCGTAGGCGGCGCCGACGGCCGGGTCGCGGGAGAGCGTGGCCGGGTCGAGCGGCGTGTCGGGGAGTTCGTCGAGCGGGAGGAGCGTGTCGACGACCTCCCAGACGCCGATCACCGGCCCCGACAGGACGAGCGCGGCCAGGCCGGCGCCGTAGCGCTGGGCGTAGCGGGCGGCGATGAGGCCGCCCATCGAGTGGCCGATGAGCACGACGGGCACGCCGGGGTGTTCGGCGCGGGCCTGCCGCTCCACGGTGTGCACGTCGGTGACGACGTCTTCGAAGTCCTCGATGAGCACCCGTTCGCCGGCGGACCTGCCGTGGCCCATGTGGTCGGGGCCGTAGACGGCGGCGCCGTGTCGGACGAGGGTGTCGGCGACGTGCTCGTAGCGGCCGATGTGCTCGCCGTAGCCGTGGACGAGGAGCGCGACGTAGCGGGGGTCGGGGTGCGGCCACTCGCGGACGACGTTGACGCCGCGCGTGCCGTTGAACTGGTGCTCCCGGGATTCCGCCATGACTACACTCCTCGTTCGGCCGTACGCCGATCGTACGCAGGTGTTCAGAGGTCCGAAAACTGCCGACTTCCCGGGCGGCGGCGGTGTTTATCTGGTTATGAACCTGGACGAACTCGACGCCTACGGCTTCACGCTGACGGAGCCGC
Organism: Nonomuraea sp. NPDC049725; assembly: GCF_040674795.1. Classification (NCBI taxonomy): domain Bacteria; kingdom Bacillati; phylum Actinomycetota; class Actinomycetes; order Streptosporangiales; family Streptosporangiaceae; genus Nonomuraea; species Nonomuraea sp. NPDC049725. The sequence continues at coordinate 202,329 of NZ_JBFANJ010000014.1, forward strand.
TGCTCACGCCCGCGCAGTGCGCGGAGATCGCCGGACTGTACGACGAGGCCGGGCGGTTCCGGTCGACGGTGGACATGGAACGTCACCGGTTCGGCCGCGGACAGTACCGATATTTCCGGCACCCGTTCCCGCTCCCGGTCGCCGAGCTGCGCGAAGCCCTCTACCCGAGGCTGCTGCCGATCGCCCGCGACTGGGCGGCGCGCCTGGGCCGCCCCGCGCCCTGGCCCGACGACCTGGGCGCCTGGCTGGAGCTGTGCCACGAGGCCGGGCAGACCCGGCCGACGCCCATCCTGCTGCGCTACCGCGAAGGCGACTGGAACGCGCTGCACCGCGACCTGTATGGGGACCTGGTGTTCCCGCTCCAGGTGGTGATCGGCCTGGACCGGCCTGGCGAGGACTACACGGGCGGCGAGTTCATGATGGTCGAGCAGCGGCCCCGGGCCCAGTCGCGCGGCACGGCGACGCTGCTGCCGCAGGGTCGCGGGCTGGTGTTCACCACCCGCGACCGGCCGGTGCGCTCCTCGCGCGGCTGGTCGGCCGCGCCGGTGCGGCACGGCGTCAGCGTCGTACGGTCCGGGCTGCGGCACACGCTGGGCCTCGTCTTCCACGACGCCGCGTGAGCACGCCGACGGCGGCGGAGCTGGACGCCGTGCTGCGGCTGCTGGCGCAGGCCCGGGCGGAGACGGTCGTCGTGGGGCACGGCCGGGGCGCCTCGGTGGACGCCTTCCTCGCGGCCTGGCCGGGCACCGTGCTCGCGGTGGTCGACTGGCCGGAGGAGGCGGCGTCGTGGCTGCGTCAGGCCAGGCGGTTCGCCGCCGGGCCGCCGGACGCCTGGGTGGTGGCCGGGCCGCCCCTCGGCTGGGCGCGGATGGCCGCCCGGCTGCGGCAGAGCACCGGCTGGGACCCGGCGCGCACGTTCGGCTTCGCCTCGACGGCCGGGGCCGTGGCGCTGGCGCCGCCAGGCACGCTGGAGGGCATGCGCGGAGCCTGCCGGGGCGGCGGCACCTGGCGGCTGGGCCGCAACCTGATCATCCGCGGGCCGGAGCGGGAGTCAGAGCGCGGGTGACTTGTCGGTCACGTAGTCGAACTCGTCGTCGGACAGGGTGCGCCGCAGCACGCGGACGACCTTGCCCGGGTCGTCGACGGGACCCGGCTGGTAGAACGGCCTGCCGTCACGGCCGAACGTGATCGCCGACGGCCCCTCCCACGTGCCGAGCAGCGGCGACACGGACGCGAAGTCCTCGTGCGGCTCGAAGCCGAGCGTGCGCGCGTACTGCTCCGAGCCGAACACCAGCGTCTGCGCCAGCTCCAGCGGCACCTCCTGCCAGCTCTTGTAGTCGCTGAAGAAGTAGTCGCGGAAGCGGCGCAGGTCGCGCTCGCTGAGCACGTCGGGACCGGCCACGTACTTGATGCCCAGGCAGTAGACGTCGGCGAGGAAGCCGCCGACCGTCATCTTGTCCCAGCCGTGGCGGCGGGCGACCAGCACCGACACCATGCCGCCGCCCGTGCCGGGCTCGTCGTCGGTCCAGCCGCGCGCCGGGTCGACGCCGAGGCCGTCGCTCCAGCCGGCGTTGGTCCAGCAGCCGATGAGCTCGGCCTCGCCGCCGGAGCCGGCGCCCTCGGCCGCGATCTCGCGCACCAGCGGCGCGACGACCGACGGCGACACGCCCAGGGCGCGGGCGATCTCCTTGGGCGAGCGGCCCTCGGCTCGCAGCTCGCGTACGCGGTCCTTCAGTTCTGCGCTGTCCACTCGCGCAGCCTAGCGGCCCGGCCGTGGACCGCGTGCGACCGCCGTGCCGCGGTTCGGGGGGCCGTAAGGGCGGCTGAAGGCGATCGTAAGCGCCGCCCGGCACCGTAGGAGCGTGGGAGCGTCAACCCCTGGGAAAGGCGGCACGTTGAGCCAGTACGAGATCATCCGCGTCTTCGACGCGCCCCGGGAGCGGGTCTTCCGGGCGTGGACGGAGGAGGGGCGGTTCGCCCGGTGGTTCGGGCCGCCGGACATGAGCACGGAGGCGGTGCTGGACGTGCGTCCCGGGGGGGCGTGGCGGGCGAGGTTCCGTGACGGCGACGGGTTCGAGGTGCTGCTGGACGGCGTCTACCGGGAGGTGGCGGCGCCGGGGCGGCTGGTGTTCACCACCGGCGATCCGGACGATCCGGGCGACGGGCCCGCGTCGGTGGTGACGGTGGAGCTGACCGAGGCGGCCGGCGGCACGCTCATGCGCTTCCGCCAGCGCGGCGTCAACACCGGCGGCGGCTCTGGCTGGTCGGGCTTCCTCGACCGCCTCGGGGAGACCCTCGCATAGCCGCCGGACGGCGCCCGGTCAGCCGCCGGACGCCGCCCGGTCAGCCGCCGGACGGCGTCGCGGCCAGGTCGGCGGCGTCCTCCAGCTTGAGGCGGGCCCCGTCCTCGTACGCCTCGGCGAACCCCGGCTCGCCGAGACCGGCGCGGGCGGCGGCGGTGACGCGGGCGATCTCCTCCTGCTCGGACGGCCCGGCCGGGGTGTTGTGGTGGTCGCGGACGGCGGCGGCCAGCCCGAGCAGGCGGGCGGCGGCGCGGTGCGAGCCCGCCGCCGCGAGCGCCGCGGCCAGGCCCTCCGCCGCCCCGGACGACGAGCGCGGGTCGCCGATCCGCTGCGCGGCCTCCAGCGCCTCCAGGTGCAGGCGCGCCGCGCCCGCCGGGTCGCCGCGCAGCTCGGTGAGGAAACCCAGCTCCGTGAGCGTGACCGGCAGGTGCAGCGCGGGCTCGACGCCCGGCCCGCGCGGCACGCCGTCGAGCAGCCGGTGCAGGTGCCGGCCGGCCAGGTCCAGCTCGCCCGTGCGGCGTGCGGCGAGCGCCAGGCCCATCTCGGCCATCAGCCCGATGTCCCGGTGGCCCTGGGAGGCGGCCTGGCGCAGCGCCTTGCCGCACAGCTCCAGCGCCCTGCCGTACTCGGCGCTCTGCAGGGCGATCCAGCCGAGCCAGGCGGTGTGGCGGGCCGCCTCCGACCACAGCTCCAGCTCCTCGGCCATGCGCAGGCCCTCGGTGAACAGCTCGACGGCCCGCTCGACGTCGCCCGTCATCTCGGCGTGCCCGGCCAGCCACTCGGTGGCCTGCAACAGGCCCCACCGGTCACCCAGCTCCCGGAACAGCCGGGCGCCCTCCTCGCCGTCACGCGCCAACGCGTCGTGGTCGCGGCGGGTGAACGCGGACATCGCCTGCTTGCTCAGCGCCGCCGCCACGCCCCAGGTGTCGCCGTTGCGGCGGAACACGGTCAGCGCCCGGCCGATCAACTCGTCGCACGTCGGCAGGTCGGGCGCGTTCATGCCGAGGAACAGCTCCGCCCGCGCCCGTACCCCGGGGTCGGCGATGTCGCGCAGCGGCCCCTCCCTGTCGGTCTCCTCGCCCAGCACCAGCGCGAACCCGGCCCGCCAGGCGGCGGCCCGCGCCGCCGCCTGGTCGCCCGCCGGGGCCCCGGCCAGCGCCACGTCGAACGCGCGGCGGGCCTCGGCGGGCCTGCCCCGCAGGTACCAGTACCAGCCGAGCGCGTTCACCAGGCGCAGCGCGGTCGCGGGCGTGCCCTGGTCGGCGGCGGTGGCCAGGGCGGCGCGCAGGTTGGCGGACTCGGCGTCGAGCCGTTGCAGCCAGGCGTGCTGCTCGCGCCCGTACAGGTGCGGCTCGGCCGCCTCGGCGAGCTCCGCGTAGTAGCCGGCGTGCGCACGGCGTACGGCGTCGAGCTCGCCCGCGTCGGCGAGCCTGGCCAGGCAGTATTCGGTCACCGACTCCAGCATGCGGTAGCGGACGCCCGACGGGCCGTCGGCCACGACGACGAGCGAGCGGTCCACCAGCCGGCCCAGCAAATCGAGCACGTCCGAAGACGCCGCATCGGCGGAGGCGCACACGGCCTCGGCGGCCTCCAGCGTGCAGCCGTCGGCGTGCACCGCCAGGCGGCGCAGCACCGCCCGCTCCGGGTCGGACAGCAGGTCCCAGCTCCAGTCGATCACGGCCATGAGCGTCTGCTGGCGCGGCGGCGCGCCCCGCTGCCCGGAGGCCAGCAGCCGGAACCGGTCGTCCAGCCGCGCCACCACGCCGTGCACGCCGAGCAGCCGCACCCGGGTCGCGGCCAGCTCCAGCGCCAGCGGGATGCCGTCGAGGCGGCGGCAGAGCTGCGCGACCGCCTGCGCGTTGCCCGCGTCGAGCGCGAACCCGCGCGCCGACGCGGCGGCCCTCGTCACGAACAGCCGCACCGCGTCCGAGCCCGCCATGACCGTCAGGTCGGTGCTGTCGGGCACGCCGAGCGGCGGCACCGCCCACAGCACCTCGCCGTCGACCGCCAGCGGCTCCCTGCTCGTGGCCAGGATGCGCAGCTCGGGCGCGGCCCGCAGCAGCAGCTCGGCCAGCTCGGCGACCTGCTCGACGACGTGCTCGCAGTTGTCCAGCACGAGCAGCAGGGGGCGGTCGCGCAGCGCGTCCGCCAGCCGCTCAGCCGGGATGCCCGAGCCGGCGTCCTGCCGGATGTCGAGCGTCGCCAGCACCGGCTCCGCCAGCGACGGCGTGCGCCGGTCGAGCGGCGCCAGCTCCACCAGCCACGCCCCGCCGGAGAACTCCCCCACCATCCGGGAGGCCGTCTCCAGCGCCAGCCGCGTCTTGCCGACGCCGCCGCTGCCGGTGAGCGTCACCAGCCGTTCGGTGCCGAGCAGCGAGCGCACCTCCGCCAGCGCGTCCTCGCGGCCGATCAGCTTGCTCAGCGCGGCGGGCAGGTTCGTCGCGGGGCGTTCGGCCGGCGCGTTGAGCGCGGGGTCCTGGCCGAGGATCGCCTGGTGCAGCGCCACCAGGCCGGGCCCGGGGTCGAGGCCGAGCTCGTCGGCCAGCCGCTCGCGCAGCTCGGCGTAGGCGGCCAGCGCGTCGCTCTGCCTGCCGGCCCGGTACAGCGCCCGCATCTGCGCCGCGCGCAGCCGCTCGCGCAGCGGGTGGCGGGCCACCAGGTCGCCCAGCTCGCCCACCAGCAGGCCGTGCTCGCCCAGCTCCAGGCGGGCCTCCGCGTGCAGCTCCAGCGCCGTCAGCCGCTGCTCCTCCAGCCGGGTGACCGCCGTGCGCAGGTGCTCCTCGTCGGCGAAGTCCGCGTACGCCGCCCCGCGCCACAGCGCGAGCGCGTCGCCGAGCAGCGCCGCCCTGGCTCCCGGGCTGCCCGCGGCCTCGGCCCGGGCCAGCAGCTCCGCGAACCGCACGGCGTCCACGTCGGCGGCGCGCAGCAGGTAACCAGGGGCCTTGGAGACGATCAGCTCCCGGCCGCCGGGCTCGGCGTCCTCCAGCGCCTTGCGGAGCTGGGAGACGCGGACCTGGAGGGCGGCCAACGGGTTGCCGGGCGGCTCGTCGCCCCACAGGTCGTCCACGAGCCGGTCGGCCGACACCGTACGGCCCTCGTGCGCGAGCAGGTCGGCCAGCAGGGCGCGCACCTTCAGCCCGGGAATCGTGACCGGCTCCCCCTCGTCGGTCCACACGGCCAGCGGGCCAAGCACCCCAAAACGCATGCCCGTCACCTTATGCGGTGCCGCTTCCCCCCGGGGTTGTCACGGGGAGGCGGGCGGGGCCTTGCGGGCGGAGCCCCGGTAGGCGTCGCTCGGGTAGCGGTGCTCGACCGTGTCGAGCTTGGCCGAGGCCGCGGCGACGAGGTCGACGCCGAGCACGTCGGCGAGCCGGACCAGGTAGTTGGTCACGTCGCCCAGCTCGGCGGTGACGCGGGCGAGCGTCTCCGGGTCGGGGGCGCGGGACTCGTCGGGCGTGAGCCACTGGAGCTCGGCGACCAGCTCGCCGACCTCACCGGCCAGGGCCATGGCGAGGTTCTTGGGCGTGTGGAACTGCTCCCAGTCGCGTGCCGCGGCGAACGCGCGCAATCGTGCGGCATGCCGCTCCAACTCCGTCACAGGACACGACCTTACGGCGTCAGAGGTCGGCGTCGTGGACGAGGATGGCGGCCTGGACGCGGTTGGTCAGGTCGAGCTTGGCCAGCACCCGGCTCACGTGGGCCTTGACCGTGGCCTCCGACAGGTGCAGCTCGCGGCCGATCTCGGCGTTGGACAGGCCGCGGGCCAGCGCCCTGACCACCTCCTCCTCGCGGCCGGTCAGCGAGGCGAGCTGCCTGCGGGCCGCCTCGGCGCGGGTGGGGGCCTTGTCGACGAAGGCGTGGATGATCCGCTTGGTGACCGACGGCGACAGCATGGCCTGCCCGGCGGCGACGGCGCGCACGGCGGCGATGAGGTCGCGGGGCGGGGTGTCCTTCAGCAGGAACCCGACCGCGCCGAGCCGCAGCGCCTCGTGCACGTACTCGTCGAGGTCGAACGTGGTCAGCATGATCAGCTTGGGCGGCTCGGGGGCGGCCAGGAGCCGCGCGGCGGCGGTCAGCCCGTCGGCGCCCGGCATGCGTACGTCCATGAGGACGACGTGCGGTCTGAGTCGGGTCACGGCCGTGACGGCCTCGTCCCCGTCGCGGGCCTCGCCGACGACCACGATGTCGCCGGCCGCCTCCAGGATCATCCGGAGGCCGGACCTGACCAGGGCCTCGTCGTCGGTCACGAGCACCCGGATCACGCGCTCACCCCGCCTGCCGCGTCCGCCGGGATGGCGGCGACCACGTCGAAGCCGCCGTCGTCGCGCCGGCCGGCGTGGAGCGTGCCGCCGAGCAGCTCGACCCGTTCGCGCAGGCCGACGAGCCCCCAGCCGGCGCCCGGGAGGGTCCGGCCGGGGCCGGGGGGCGGCTCGTTGCGCACCTCGACCCGGAGCTCGGCAGGCAGGTAGCGGATGTGGACGTCGGTACGGGCGTCGGCGGCGTGTTTGTGCACGTTGGTCAGGGCCTCCTGGATGACGCGGTAGGCGGTGCGCTCCACGGTGGCGGCGAGCTGCCGGGCCTCGCCGTGGGTGTGCCTGCCGATCGTGATGCCGAGGGCCCTCGACTGGTCGAGCAGGCGGTCGAGGTCGTCGAGCGTGGGCTGCGGGGCGAGGGCGGGCGGCTGGGCGGGGCCGCGCAGGACGCCGAGGATCTCGCGCAGGTTGGTCAGCGCCTCCCGCCCGATGTCGCCGATCATGGCGGCGGCGCCGGTGGTGCGCTCGTCGGCGGCGCCCACTTCGAGCGCGCCGGCGTGGAGCACCATGAGCGAGACGCGGTGCGCGACGACGTCGTGCATCTCGCGGGCAATGCGGGCGCGCTCCTGGGCGCGGGCCTGCTCGGCGCGCATGACCTGCTCGCGTTCGAGCCGGTCGGCGCGCTCGCGGGCGGCGGCGAGCACCTCGCGCTTGGCGCGCACCCACAGGCCGAGCAGCAGCGGCAGCCCGATCATGGCGGCGGCCATGAGGGCGGCGTTGGCGGGGGTGGCGGTGACCATCTCGCGGGTGCCGCCGCTCGCCCGGCCGGCCAGCACCGAGGCGGCCATCATGACGACGGCCAGGCCCAGGTAGGCGCCGAGCTCGCGCCGGCTGCGCCAGGTGGTGCCCGCGTAGTAGGACGCGACGACGACGGGCGGCCACATGACCAGCCAGGGGTAGAGCACGGCGCCGATGATCGCGAGCGGCCACCAGGACCTGCGGACGGCCACCACCGCCGCGCCGCCCGCCACGAGGGCGGCGACGCCCCGCAGCGCGGGCGAGGCGGACGCGGCGCCGCCGGTGACGGCCACCGCCGAGGCGACGAGCACCAGCGCGCCGACCAGCGCCGGCACGGCGGCCTCGATCTGTTTGCTCACCTGCACGTTCGCCAGCGTACGGTGGCCGCCCGGGTGGACGGATCCGACGTTCGTCTACATACGTGACCGACGAACGGCTACACCGCCGTGGGCAGGCGGCCGCCTTGCGTCCCGGCGTTCAGCGGAAGCGGCCGGCGTTCCTGGCGGCCCACTCGGCGTAGGCGTGCGGCGGGCGGCCGGTGGCCTGGCGCACCCCGGGGAGGATGGGGGCGGTCGTGCCGGTGGCGGCGGCCAGGACGTCGATCATGGCGTCCGCGACCGCGGGCGGGTGGCCGGCGAGGAGTTCCGCGCGGAGCTCCTGCGGGGACAGCTCGGCGAAGCGGAGGGTCCGTCCGAGCACCTCGCCGAGGATGGCGACCCGTTCGACGGTGGTCAGCGCCTGCGGCCCGGACAGCTCGTACGTGCGTCCGGCGTGGCCGTCGTCCAGCACGGCGGCGGCGACGACGGAGGCGACGTCGTGCTCGTCGACCTGGGCGAGCGAGGCGGCGGGGAAGGCGGCGGGCACCGTGTCCCCGGCCCGGATCGCGGGCGCCCACGGCAGGTCGTTGGCCATGAAGGCGGTCGGCCGGACGAACGTCCAGGGCAGGCCGGAGGCGCGTACGGCGTCCTCGTTGGCCCGGTGCTGCCGCTCGATGAGGCCGGGCCCGCCGGGCAGCGACGCCGAGGACAGCAGGACGATCCGGCGCACGCCGGACTTCCGGGCGAGCGCCAGCAGGCCGGCGAGGGCCCAGCCGGGCACGGGGCACAGGTAGGCCACCTCCACGCCGTCGAACGCCTGCTCGACGGACGCCGCCTCCCGCAGGTCGCCGGGCACGGCGACGGCGCCGCCGGGCAGCCGGGCCTCGCCGGGGCGTCTGGTGAGCGCCCGCACGGGCGCGCCCGCCTCGGTGAGTTCGTGGACGACCCGGCCGCCGATGCGGCCGGTGGCTCCGGTCACGAGTATCACGTGCGTGCTCCTTGCTCAGACGCCCAGCAGGGCGATGCTGTAGACGACGATCCAGGCAGCCCAGCCGACCCAGCCGAGCAGGCCGATCACCCCGACGCGGCCGGCGCCCTCGGCGTTGTACGGGGCGGCCGTGGAGGAGACGAAGAGCAGGGCGGCGCTGATCCAGCCCAGCCAGGCGTGCCAGGCGGGGATGAACGCGAGACCCGCCCCGGCGGCGGTGAAGCCGAGCACCGCGATGGCCAGGAAGACCTGGTTGAACCCGAACAGCACGTTGCCGAACGCCCACAGCCCGGCGACCGAGCCGCGGTGGTGCCGAGCGGCCGCGGCCGTCCCGAACCGGAGCGACTCGACCACCATGAAGGTGGCGTTCTGCATGAGGACCCCGGCGAACCCGGTCAGGGCCCAGATGTTGCTGCCGGTCTGCCCGTCGCGCCAGAGCACGGCGAGCAGCCCGGCGGCGAACAGCGTGGTGAACACCCAGGTGGCCGGCACGACCACGGAGGGCGCGTTGATGCGCTTGCCGATCCCGGCCAGCGCGTCGGTGGTGGCGTCCAGGGACAGGCCGGAGGTGGGCAGCGGGAGCCCGGCGCGGACGTAGAGGACGTTGACGACGATGGCGAGCAGGACGAATCCCATGCCTGCCGCACCCGCCAGACTGGTGACGGTCACGGTGACCACCAATTGGTTTTACGGTACATATATTGAATGTAAGTCACGGAAAGTCTGGACGCAATCATGGAGAACGAGACCGGGCGGCGCCGCTACACCTCGCTGCGCCGCGTGGCGCAGGCCCATCAGACGCGGGCGGAGATCGCCGAGGCCGCACGGAGGCTGTTCCTGTCCCAGGGATGGGCCGCGACCACCGTGCGCGACGTCGCCCGGGAGGCGGGGGTCTCCGTCCCGACCGTCTACGCGGCGTACCAGAACAAGGCGGGGCTGGTCCGGGCGCTGGCCGACGCCGCGGACCTGGCCGCCGACCTGCCCCAGGCGATCGAGGAGCTGGAGGCCACCGGCGACCCCCGGCGGCACCTGGCGGCGATGGCCGGCTACGACCGGCGGCTGTTCGAGCGGGCGGGCGACCTCATCACGCTGATACGTGAGGCGGGCCGCACCGAGCCCGAGATCGCGGACTTCTACCTCCAGGGCCGGCGGCAGGTCGGCGAGCTGCGCACGCAGGTGTTCGCCTCGTGGCCGGACGGCACGCTCCGGCCCGGCCTGGACGTCGCCACCGCCGTCGACATCTACGCCGCCCTGTGCAACATCGACGTCTACACGACGCTCCACGTCGAGCGCTCCTGGTCACCCGGCCGGATCGAGCAGTGGTGGGGCGAGGCGCTGGCCCGCGAGCTGCTGAGCCCGGCCACCGCCCGCTGAGATCAGAGGCCCAGCAGTCCGGCGACGGGCACGGGCGGGGCCGCCGCCTGCGGGATGCGGGCCGGGTCGGGGTCGCGGACGGCCAGGCGGTTCAGCAGGAAGGCGAGCGTGGTCCCGTACACGACGTGCCCGGCGGCCATCACGGCGGGACGCCCGGGGGCGTCGCGCCCGATGGGCGGGAGCTGGCTCAGGCGCGGCGCCCAGCCGGAGTAGCTGACGACCCAGATCGTCAGCGCGTAGCCGACGGCGAGCGGGGCGCGGCGGGTCCGGCCGCGGGTCAGCAGCGCGAAGGCGGCGCCCGCGCCCGCGCCGAAGCCGAGGTGGGCCAGCGCGCCGAGAACTCCCTCGCCGGGCTTGCGGCGGTGCTTGCTGCCGGGCAGCAGGCCGCGGGCGATGTGCTTGGGCGGCTGGCCGCGCATCAGCCCGGCCTTCTCGCCGGCCACCATGACGCCGCTCATGGCGACGGTGGCCAGCGTGCCGCTCACGGCGCCGTTGACGAGGTCACGCATCATGCCCTGCGGCTGCCCCGCGCCCCGGCGCCGAAACGCTAGACGGCGGCGGTGCTCTCGCGGACGATCAGCTCGGTGGCGAGCTCGACGCGCCGGGCCTCGGGCGACTCGCCGCGCCGCATGGCCAGGACGGTGCGGGTGGCCAGCGCGGCCATCTCCTGCAGCGGCTGGCGCACGGTGGTCAGCGGCGGCCAGGCGGACTCCGACAGCGGCAGGTCGTCGAAGCCGACGACGCTGAGGTCCTGCGGGACGCGCAGCCCGCGCTGGCGGGCGGCCTCGAAGACGCCGAACGCCATCAGGTCGGAGCCGGCGAAGATGGCCGTGGGCGGCTCGTCGAGCGCGAGCAGCGCGTGGCCCTGGTCGTGGCCGGAGTCGACGAGGAAGGTGCCGCGGCGGATGAGCTCGGGCGCGAGCGGCACCCCGGCGGTCTCCAGGGCGGCGCGGTAGCCGTCGATCCTGGCCTGGCTGCACAGCATGTCGGCGGGCCCGCTGATCATGCCGATGCGGCGGTGGCCGAGCTCCAGCAGGTGGCGGGTGGCGGCCAGGCCGCCGTTCCAGTTGGTGGCGCCGACGGACACGACGCCGGGCGCGGGCTCGCCGTCGGGGTCGACCACGACGAACGGCAGCGAGCGGGCGGCGAGCTGGTCCTGGACGCCGGCCGACAGGCGGGAGGCGACGATCACCACGCCGTCGGTGCGCCGTCCGGCGAGCCGGTCGAGCCAGTCGCGGCCGGGCCCGGCGTGGGTGTGCAGGACCGAGATGACGACGCTGGCCCCGGCCTCGTGGGCGGCGGACTCGGCGCCGCGCACGATCTCCATCGCCCAGGGCGACTCCACCTCGGCGAAGACCAGGTCGACCAGCCCGGCCGGGGTGTCGTCCTGGCTGATGCGCCGCTGGTAGCCGTGCTTGTGGAGAAGCCGTTCGACGCGGTGCCGGGTCGCCGGCGCGACCTCGGGACGACCGTTGATGACCTTGGACACCGTGGGGATCGACACCCCGGCCTCCTCGGCTATCAGGGCGATCGTCACCCGCCTCTTCGCAGACATAGATCAGAAGTTTAGCCGAAACTTTCGGAATCCGGGGTGACGAGGGTAGTGGGATCGCTCCCACGACACCTATTGACGCGTAACGCAGCGTTTACCTATGCTCCGGACATTGAAATTATCGGGGGGTTCACGAAATTTTCGTTCGCACATGAAGGGCGCCCCTGAAATGAAACGAACGGTCACCTTGATCGCGGCAGCCGTGCTCGTCGCGGGTTGCGGAGGCGGCGAGGCGCCGCAGCCCGGATCCGAATCCGGCGCGCCGCAGAAGGTCACGCTGGAATGGTGGCACCTGTCCACGTCCGACCCGCTCAAAACCGTGTACGAGAAGCGCGCCAAGGAGTTCCAGGCCGCCAATCCCAACGTCACCATCAAGATGACGGTGCTGGAGAACGAGGCGTACAAGTCCAAGGTCACCACGCTCACCCAGTCGGGCAAGGCGCCCGACCTGTTCGCCACCTGGGGCGGCGGCGTGCTCAAGCAGCAGGTCGACGCCGGCCTGGTCAAGGACATCTCCGCCGACGTGGCCCCGGTCATCGACACCTTCACCACCGCCGCCCTGGCCGCCTACCAGTTCGACGGCAAGACGTACGCGCTGCCGACCGACATCGGCATGGTCGGCTTCTGGTACAACAAGAAGCTCTTCGAGAAGGCCGGCATCGCCGAGCCGCCGACCACCTGGTCCGGCTACCTCGACGCGGTCAGCAAGCTCAAGGCCGCCGGCATCACGCCGATCGCCCTGGCCGGCAAGGAGAAGTGGCCGGGCCACTACTACTGGGCCTACCTGGCCATGCGCATCGGCGGGCTGCCCGCGCTCCAGCAGGCGGCGGTGGACCACGACTTCACCAAGCCCGCGTTCGTCCAGGCCGGGCAGCAGCTCAAGGCGCTGGCCGACCTGCAGCCGTTCCAGAAGGGCTTCCTCGGCGCCGCCTACTCCACCCCCGACGGCCAGGCGGCCACCGTCTCCAACGGCAAGGCCGCGATGGAGCTGATGGGCCAGTGGGCCCCGAACGTGCAGATCGACGCCGGCAAGGGCCTCGGCGAGGACCTGGGATTCTTCCCGTTCCCGGCGGTCGAGGGCGGCCAGGGCGCCATCACCGAGGCGTTCGGCGGCGGTGGCGGCATGGCCGTGGGCGCCGACGCGCCCCCGGAGGCGATCGAGCTGCTGAAGTTCCTCACCAGCGAGGAGAACCACACCAAGGCCGTCGCGGAGAACGCGGTGCTCCCCGTGCTCAAGGGCGAGGAGAGCGCGGTCAAGGACGCCAACCTCAAGATCGTGGCCGACTCCCTGGCGACCGCGACGGGCTTCCAGCTCTACCTCGACCAGGCCTACCCGCCCGCCGTCGGCGCCGAGGTCAACGACAGCGTCGCCGAGCTGCTGGCCGGCGCCAAGACCCCGGAGCAGGTGGCCCAGGACATCACCGAAGTGGCCAAGAGCGAATGACGACGATCACCCGTAGGCCGGAGGCCAGGCGGCTTCCGGCCCACGCCCGCCCGGACCGGGGAAGACGGCGGAGCTGGGTGACGATCACCCTGTTCGTCCTGCCGGCCCTCGCCCTCTTCCTGCTGCTGGTGGTGGCCCCGATCGTGGTGGCCGTCTACGCCAGCGGCTTCAAGTGGAACGGGTTCGGCGGGCTTCCCACCGACTTCATCGGCTTCGACAACTTCACCCGGCTGCTCGAGTCCGAGATCTTCTTCACCGACATGTGGCACCTGCTGGTCCTGGTGCTGCTCTGCCTGGTGGTCCAGCTCCCGATGGCGCTGGGCATCGCCATGCTGCTCAACCAGCGCATCCGCGGCCGGGCGATCTACCGGCTGGTGTTCTTCTCGCCGTACGTGCTGTCCGAGGTCATCACCGGCGTGCTGTTCTCGCTCATCCTGTCGCCCACCTCCGGGCTGGCCAACGGGATTCTCGGACTGGTCGGGCTGGAGTCGGAGTTCCTGGCGGACCAGGACACCGCGCTCATGTCGCTGTTCGTCGTGATGACCTGGAAGTACTTCGGCTTCCACATGATGATCTATCTGGCGGGCCGGCAGAACATCCCGAACGAGCTGCTGGAGGCCGCCAGGATCGACGGCGCGACCGGCTGGGAGGTCTTCCGGCACGTCACGCTGCCGCTGCTCGGGCCGACGATCCGGATCAGCGTGTTCCTGTCGGTCATCTACACCATCCAGCTGTTCGACCTGGTCTGGATCCTCACCGAGGGCGGCCCGGCGCACTCGACCGAGACGCTCGCCGTCACCATGTTCGACATCGGCTTCGGCCGCTCCCAGGTGGGCTACGCCAGCGCGATCAGCGTGGTGATGTTCGTGCTCAGCCTCGTCTTCGCCCTGGGTTATCAGCGGTTCGTGATGCGCCGCGACCTGGAGGGCGCGACCACCGCCATGGGAGACACCCGTTGAAGCGACCCACCCTGCCCCTGCACGCGATCGCCTGGATCGTCGGCGCGTTCATCCTCATCCCGATCGTGTACGCGGTCCTCGGCGGCTTCAAGGACACCAGCCAGCTCTCTACCAACCCGTTCGGCCTGCCCAGCCCGTGGGAGACCGGCAACTACACCGAGGTGCTGGCCGCGGGGTCGTTCTGGCGCCAGATGTGGAACAGCACATTCATCGCGGTGCTCACCACGATCGTCACGGTGTCGCTGTCGGCCATGGCCGCGTACGTGTTCGCCCGCTTCGCCTTCCGGGGCAGGGAGCTGCTGTTCACGGTCTTCACGGCCGGGCTGATGTTCCCGTTCGCGGTCGCCATCCTGCCGATCTTCGTCATGCTGCGCACGCTCGGCCTGGTCGACAACGCGTGGGGCGTGATCCTCGTGCAGGCGGCGTTCGGGCTCCCGCTGACGATCATCATCCTGCGCGGCTTCTTCCGGAGCATCCCGGGCGAGATCGAGGAGGCGGCCACGCTCGACGGCTGCGGCCCGTTCGCCTTCTTCTGGCGCATCCTGCTGCCGATGGCCCGGCCCGCGCTCGCCACCGTGTCGGTGCTGGCCATCGTCGGGAGCTGGAACAACTTCATGCTGCCGCTGGTCGTCTTCAGCGACGAGGCGAGCTGGACGCTGCCTCTCGGCATCCAGCAGTTCCAGGGCCAGTACAGCTCCGACACCTCACGCATCCTCGCCTACCTGGTGCTCGCCATGGTGCCCGCGCTCGGCTTCTACGCCGTCGCCGAGCGCCACCTCATCGGCGGTCTCACCGCAGGAGCTACGAAAGGCTGACCATGCTGCACGTCTCCGGAACGCGGCTCCTCACGGCCGAGAACCAGCCCGTACGGCTGCGCGGCGTCGGGCTGGGCGGCTGGATGAACATGGAGAACTTCATCACCGGCTACCCGGCCGACGAGTCGTCGATGCGCGCCTCGGTCAGGCAGGTGCTGGGCGAGGACCGGGCCGCGTTCTTCTTCGACCGGCTGCTCACCTCGTTCTTCACCGAACAGGACGCCGACCTGCTGGCCGGGCTGGGCATGAACTGCGTGCGCATCCCGGTCAACTACCACCACTTCGAGTCGGACGAGCGGCCGTTCGAGATCATCGAGGACGGGTTCCGCCACCTCGACCGGGTCATCGACCTGCTCGGCGAGCGCGGCGTCTACAGCGTGATCGACCTGCACGCCCTGCCGGGCTCGCAGAACCAGCACTGGCACTCCGACAACGCCACCCACGTCGCCGCGTTCTGGCGGCACCGGCACTTCCAGGACCGGGCGGTCAACCTGTGGGAGGCCATCGCCGACCACTACCGCGACCATCCCTGGGTGGCCGGGTACAACCCGGTCAACGAGCCCGGCGACCCGACCGGCAAGGTCGTCGGCCCGTTCTACGACCGGCTGGTCAAGGCCGTACGCGCGGCCGACCCCGGGCACGTGCTCTTCCTGGACGGCAACACGTACTCGACGGACTTCTCGATCTTCCGGGAGGTGTACGAGAACACGGTGTTCGTCTGCCACGACTACGCGCTGGCCGGGTTCGCGCACGGCGGCGGCTACCCGGGCTACACGCGCGGGGAGTGGTGTGACCGGCGCGAGCTGGAGCGGACGTTCGAGCGGCGTTCGCGCTTCCAGCGGGAGACGGGGACGCCGCTGTGGGTGGGCGAGTTCGGGCCCGTCTACACGGGCGATCCGGAGCGTGACCACGAGCGCTACCAGATCCTGCGCGACCAGCTGGAGATCTACGACCGGCACGAGGCCGGCTGGGCGCTGTGGACGTACAAGGACGTGGGGTTGCAGGGGCTGGTCAGCGCGTCCGGGCCGTACCTGGAGAGGTTCGGGCCGTTCATCGCCAAGAAGGCGCGGCTGGGCGCGGACCGGTGGGGCTCGACCATGGAGGAGTCGGCGGACGCCGTCGGGCCGCTGCACGCCCTGGTGGACGCCGAGTTCCCCGGCTGGGCGCCCTACCCGTGGGGCGCCCGCTACCAGACCGACGACCTCGTCAGGCACATCCTCATCGCCCAGGCGATGCTGCCCGAGTACGCCGAGCTGTTCAGGGGCCTCGGCGACGACGAGCTGGCGGCGCTGGCCGACTCGTTCGCGCTGGAGCGCTGCGTGCGCCGGCAGCCGCTGCTCGACCTGCTGGCCCAGAGCCTGTCAGGGAGTCCAGGTCGCTGAGACCAGGGTCGGCAGCGCGCACTCGCCCGGGTCGACGAAGACGAGCACGGGCGAGGTGACCGGGGCCGGCAGGTCGAGCTCCAGCGTGTTGCCGGTCGTGGTCCTGGTCGGCATCGGCAGGGCGCCGTCCTGGACGCTCATGACGCCGGTCACGGAAGGCGCCGCCGAGCACAGCACCTCGCGGGCGGCGTGACGCAGCCGCCTGGCCTCGCCGCCCGCCCGCCGCACCGCCCGGCGCATCAGCGCGCGGTCGCGGGCGGTGGCGGGGCGCAGGGTGGTGTCGGCCCGGCTGCCGAGCCGGATCGTCAGCCGCCCGCCCGAGCCGAACATGCCAGGCGGGACCGGGTTCACGACGAACATCCCGGTACGCACCGTACGGGGGCCGCGCCGGTTCGGGTTGGCCAGCCCGCCCGAGCTGATCAGCGACAGGATCTCGCAGCGGGCGCCGTCGAGCGTCTCCCCGCCGCCGGGCTCGCCGTCGTCGCGGCCCTCCTCGAACGCGACGCCGTCGATGCGCAGCCCGGCGGTGCCGCACTCCATGATCACGTCCGCCACGGCCGCGCGCACCCCGGCGTCCACGCCCCCGCCCTCGGCGATGTCGAGCGCCTCCACGCACACCAGCCCGTCGTCGGGCACCTCCTCGGGCAGCAGGTCGAAGGCCGCCTGCGCGCTGCGGATGCCGTTGCCGCCCTTGAGCAGCACGCACTGGCGCAGCCGCCCCTGCGAGCGCACCTGGATGAGCCGGGGCCGCGTCGCCGCCCTGCCCTGCGCGTCCGGCAGATGCCAGCCCGGCATCGACGTGGCGTCCACCGCCAGCGACACCTTGACCCGCAGCCGCCTGCCCCGCGCCGCCACCTTGAACCCGGCCAGCCCGGACCGCTCGAACCGGCCCACGATCTGCTCGCCGCGATGCAGCTGGTCGGTCACCTGCAACGCCGCCGCCCGCCCGCTGAACACCTCGACCGGCGGCGACAGCGGGACGATCTCCTCGTCGAGCGTCGTGGCGGCCCCGGTCAGCGTTGTCGTGCTCATCATGCGCTCCTCGATGCGGTCAGGGCCGCGGCCAGCCCCGCTTGGTCCCGGAAGTCGAACCGGCTCAGCAGCGGCTCGCGCCGCTCCCACATGCGGCGCACCGCGCAGTGCAGCGGATCGCCGTCGCGCTCCACGTGCCGCATGCTGACGGACAGCGCCCGCAGATACTCCTCCCCGTCGCCCAGCTCCCAGTGCGGCAGCAGCGGCGAGGACACGTCGGCGCCGCACCGGTAGAGCCACAGCCACAGCCGGGCCCGCTCACGCTGCTCCGGGCCGAGCGTCGACTCGCCCTTGGCATGCCGGGCGACGGCGTCGGCCAGCAGCCGCCAGTAGTCGGCCCGCGTCTCGGCCACGTTCGACAGCCCGCAGCCGCTCCACTCCGACCAACCGGCCTGGATGACGGGGATGCCGAACGCGGGCAGCTCGCTGGAGACGCTGCCGCGCACGGTCACCCCGGCGTCCGTCAGGCTCCACAGCATGTTCTTCGACAGGTCGAGGCTGGGCGCGAACGCCAGATGCGACCGCCCCGCGTAACGGGCCGCGACGGACCCGAAGTGCCCCGTGACGTCGTAGCGCTCCTGGCTCGGATGGTCCAGGAACAGCCAGCTCACCGACTCCTCCGCCGCCGCGAACTCTGCGGTCTCCTCGAACCACTCGGCCAGGTCGCCGAACACCTCCCGGTTCGCCCCCACCGCGTCGGACACGGCGTGGTTGAACACGGTGAAGATCGGCCGGTCCGGCTCGATGCCGAGCCGGTCGCAGGCGTGCCGCCGGAGCTGGCGGCGCTCGGTCTCCGTACGGACCTCGAACGAGCTCACGTTGCCCGCCCGCCACCAGCTCGGCCTGCCCAGGTTGCCCTTCGCCCGCCAGGCCACCAGCTCCGCGCCCGGCCTGATCAGCTCCCGGTTGGCCCACACGTGCTCGTCGAAGTAGGCGGCGATCCTGCGGGTCAGCTCCTCACGGAAGCCGCCCGGGCCGCGCGCCTCACCCGGGAAGAGCGCGTACGCCTTCAGCGACCCGGTGCTCTGGGCGTGCACCACCGGAACGTCGCGGCGCATCGCGGTCTCGACCGCGAGCCCCCACTGGTCGTAGTCCACGTGGCTGGTGACCAGCGCGGCGGGCGCGAGCTCGGCGAACAGCCGGTCGTACACGGCGGAGAAGGCCCGGGCGCGGGCCCGGCGGGCGCGGTGCTGCTCGTCCTCCGCGTGCGGCAGCCGGGGCACCAGGTTCAGCCGGATCAGCGTCGCCTTCTCCACGACGTCCAGCGCCGCCGCGTCGACGCCCTCGGCGGGCGCGTCCCCCTCGTCGGCGAGCCGCCGATCGGCCAGCTCGTGCACGTCGACGACCTCGGCCGCGCCGAACGCCTCGGCCAGCCGCCGCACCCGCTCGACGTCGTAGTCGTCCCACAGCGCCCGGGTCCAGTCACGGTCGGTGCCCACCAGCACGACCAGCCGGGCGGCGGTCAGATCGCACAGCGCGTTCGCCAGCAGCAGGTTGCGGACGATCACGCGGATGTCCTGGTGCATGGCCTCCGCGACCACGCACGTTCCCGGCCCGGCGGGGCGCCTGCCCCAGTAGGCCCTCGCAGCGGAGAGCAGCCGGTCGAACTGCTCCCCATCCCCGGCACGTCGCATCTGGCCCTCCCAGCTCGTCGCGGCGCCGTCGACCCTGCCAGCACGGGCGGAGCGCCCGCCCGGCCGACACGCCATCCTTTGCCATCGCCGCCGTGCGCCTTTACCTGCGCGCGCTCGGCCCGAACACGTGCGTGTTGTCGCCCCGCTCCGGGTCCAGGTGGGAGATCGGCACCCGCACCCGGTACGAGGCCCGCTCCCCGGCGACGCCGCGGACCGGGAACGACACCGTGACCGGGTCGCCGGGCCGCACCACACCCGCCGGGCACGTCACCTGCCGCCCGCTCGCCCGGCAGCGCGACCCCGGCGCCAGGCTCACGCCGTGCGGCAGCTCGAAGGTCACCGGCACGCTCGCCGCCACCAGCCCGCGCATCGTCACGACCGCGCTCACCCGGGCGCCCGAGACCGACCCCTTGACCGACAGCGCGTCGTAGACGCCGTGCGGGTCCGCGTCACGCACCAGCGCGCCGTAGCTGGCCCGGCCGAACGGGTTGGCGACCGCGTAACCGGCCGTGGACTCGTCCGCCGCGCCCGACGACAGCACGCCCAGCAGCAGGCCGGTGTCCCGGTCGAGCCACGGGCCGCCGCTGTTGCCGCCGAACAGGTGACAGTTGTCCGTGTAGAGGCGGCCCGTCACCCTGCGGTCCGGGCGCGCGTACCCGGACCAGGGCTGCGTCCGGCCCAGGCACCACAGCTGCCGGGTGCCGTCGTACGGCTCGTCGCTCGGGTAGCCGAGCGTGGTTACGGTGAACCGGCCGCCCTCGTTGCGCAGCGGCGTGTACGCGCCGACCGTGCCCTGCAGCGTCCGGTCACCCCGCCGCCCGACCTCGACCAGCGCCAGGTCGTAGATCGAGTCCCAGTCCCAGTGCCCCTCCCCGGTGAAGGCGCGCGGCTTCCACACCCGCCGCGCGCCCCACACCCCGTAGGGCGCGCGATCGGCCGACGCCTTGGCATGGCCGTCGTACGCGGGCACGAACGCCAGGTTCGACGACCACCGGCCGCGGTTGTCGCGCTTGGACACCCCGTACACGCAGTGCGCGGCGGTGGCCAGCAGGAGCCTGCTCCCCGAGTTGACCACGGCGCCGCTGCACGAGCGGCGGGTGCCGTCGGCGTCCAGGAAGAACAGGCGGCCGGTGGCGCGGCTGTTGGCGGCCCTGGTGTAGGGCCTGCGCATGCGGCCGTAGCCGTTGGCGTCGGCGCCCGGCGTGAGCCGCTCGGCCACCGGCACGCTCACCGGCCGGCCCTCGCTCCCCAGCACCGCCGGCCTCGGCCCCGGCTGCTCGCCGGGCCCTTCCACCGGCCGCTCCCCCGGCCGCCCTCCTGGCCGCTCCCCCGGCCGCCCTCCTGGCCGCTCCCCTGGCCGCTCCCCTCGCTCTGCCGAGCGCTCCCTCGAGCGCTCCCCCGAGCGTTCGCCTGGCCGTTCGCCCGGCCGTTCGCCGGGCCTTGCCGCCGGGCGGTCGCCCGTGCGCCCGCGTCGTTTGCCGGCCGGCAGCACCATGGCCTCCGGCAGCTCGGCGGCGTCGGCCTTGGACTGCTTCCTGGCCGTCCAGTAGTCCACCGCGCGTGCCGGGTCCATCACCGGCGACGCGTCGGCCGGCGGCACGGGCTCCGGCGCCGCGTGCGCGGGCGGCGCGGCCGGCCCCAGCGGCACTGTCCAGGCCGTGCCGGCGACGGCGAGCGCGAGCAGGGTCCTTCGGCGTGACATCGGTCCCCCTGAGCATCGAGATCAAATCCCCCTCAGCACACTAAGTCACCGTTGCCGCACAATCAGTGAGCCGCGCGCTGCCACCGCCGTACCGGCAAAATGGCTGGATATGACGGAAATTACGGGCCGAGTCATGCTCGTCCCCCTGACGGTCGCCGACGCCGACGAGATGGTCGGCGTGCTCGCCGGCGACCTCTACGCCTTCACCGGCGGCACCGCCCCCACCCTGGACGAGCTGCGCACCCGCTACGCCCGCCAGGTCACCGGCGGCCCGCCCGGCCAGCAGTGGCACAACTGGATCATCAGGGTCGCCGGCGAGGCCGTCGGCTACGTCCAGGCGACGATCACCCACGAGGGACGGCGGGCCGAGATCGCCTGGGTCGTCGGCGAACGACAGCAGGGCCACGGCTACGCCACCGAGGCCGCCCGCGCCCTGGTCGCCTGGCTCGACGAGCACGGCGTCACCACCGTCGAAGCGCACATCCACCCCGACCACGCCGCCTCCGCCGCCGTGGCCCGCCGCGCCGGTCTGACCCCCACCGGCCGCTTCGACGACGGCGAACGCCTCTGGCGGCGCGGCCCCGCCTGACCGGCAACCGCCCGCCCGTCACCGACAATGGCAGGGCAACGCGATCAGGGGGAACACATGCGCATCGACCTCACCGGCAAGACCGCGCTGGTCACCGGCTCCACCCAGGGCATCGGCGCCGCCATCGCCACCGGCCTGGCCGCCGCCGGGGCCACGGTCGCGGTCAACGGCCGCGGTGAGGCGTCCGTCGCGTCCGCGCTCGACCGCATCCGCGCCGCGCACCCCGGCGCCGTCCTGCTGGCCGCCCCCGGCGACCTGGCCACCGACGAGGGCGCAGCCCGGGTGCTGGAGGACCTGCCCGCCGTGGACATCCTGGTCAACAACCTGGGCATCTTCGGCGCCCAGCCGGCGCTCGACATCACCGACGCCGAATGGCGCCGCTACTTCGAGGTGAACGTGCTCGCCGCGGTCCGCCTGACGCGCGCGTACCTGCCCGGCATGCGGGAACGGTCCTGGGGCCGCATCCAGTACATCGCCAGCGACTCCGCCGTCGTCATCCCCGCCGAGATGATCCACTACGGCATGACCAAGACCGCGCTGCTCGCGGTGTCGCGCGGCTTCGCCAAGGAGGCGGCGGGCAGCGGCGTCACCGTCAACTCGGTGATCGCCGGGCCCACCCACACGGGCGGCGTCGAGGACTTCGTCTACCAGCTCGTCGACCGCGACCTGCCGTGGGAGGAGGCGCAGCGGGCGTTCATGCGCGAACACCGGCCCCAGTCGCTGCTGCAACGCCTCATCGAGCCCGAGGAGATCGCCAACCTGGTCGTCTACCTCAGCTCCCCGTACGCCTCCGCCACCACGGGCGCGGCCGTCCGCGTGGACGGCGGGTACGTGGACTCGATCCTGCCGTAGGAATGTCGGTGCGCTCTGCCAGGCTCCGGCGTCATGACACGCCAGGAATCCCCCTGGGACGAGCTGCGCCGCCTCATCGACGCCGGTGACGTCCCCGGCACCGTCGCCGCGGTGACCGCCCTCGACGCCGCCGGCCGCCGCCTCGTCGCCCGCGAGCTGCCCGGCCACGTCCAGGTCGCCCGCGCCCACGCGGCCGAGGTCGCCGCCGCCCGCCGCGCCCACCGCGAGCAGGAACGCCGCCTCGCCTCACCCTTCCCGCGCCCCTGGGGCCATGAGCACGAGATCGACGACCATCCGGAGTGGGCCGAGCCGATGCGGATCGCGGGGGCCGGCGTGCTCGGCCCCGCCGCCGCGGCCGCCTGGATCACCCGGCGCGACTTCGACCTGTGGGACCTCGACGGCTACCCGCTGTTCGCCGACCACGGCCCCCTCCTGGACGTGATCGCCGCCCGCCCGCCCGAGTGGCAGGCCGACGTGGCCGTGCGGCTCGCCCTCCGCATCCGGCCGCCCCGCCCGCGCGGGCGCGGCTCCGACCGCACCCTCCCCCTCGTCCTGGCGCTGCTGCGCGCCACCGGCGTCACCCCGCCCGATCACGACCCGCTGGTGGTGGCGTACGTGTCACGCGACGCCCTGCTGAGCAGCCTGCGCGGCGACCCGCTGCTGCCCGGCCTGCTGCCGCGCCTGTTCACCGCCCAGGGCGTCGGCCTGGCGCTGCGCGACCAGCAGCACGGGCCGCTGTCCTGGCTCACCGCCCCTGCACACCCTTGCGCGGGAGGGCGTGATCAGCCGCGACTCGCTGCTCGACGGCTGCCGCCGCCGCTTCCTGCTCGGCGGCGACGCGATCGAGCTGCGCTTCTTCACCCGGCTCCACGAATCCCTGGCGCCCACCGAGGCCGAGATCACCGCCCACGCGACCACGTACCTGCGTCTCCTCCCGACCGCGCCGGGCCCCGTCGCCGAGCTGGCGCTGACCCACCTGCGGCGGCTGCCCGCCCTCGACCCGGCCGACGTGGTGGAAGCCCTGGAGGCGCTGCTGTTCCGCCGGGAGACCGGCCTCGTCCGCGCCGGGCTCTCCTGGCTCGCCGCCGTCCTGCGCGCCTCCCCCGCCCTGGCCGACACCCTCACCCCGGCCCTGACGCCCACCTTCGGCCACCCCACGCGCTCCGTCCAGGAACGAGCCGTCCGCCTGCTGCTCCGCCACGCCACCCACCTCACCCCGGCCACCGCCACCACCCTGCGCCAAGCCGCCGCCCCCCTGGACGACGACCTCCACACCCACCTCACCACCACCCTCACCCGAGCCTGACCTCCCCGCACCCCGGCAAGCCACTTCGACGGGCGCCGCCCCCCTGGCCACCCGGCGTGCCAGCAGGCTCATCGAGGACCGCCCGCCCCTAACCCCACCGTTTGCAGCGGCAAGGTGGCCCACGTGGGCCCCCTCACTTGGTGATCTGGTGCGACCGGCTTGGTGTGGACGGTAGGCGGGCCGGTGGCGAGGCCGGCGTGTGGGTGGGCACCCCGCCGCACGGCTGCGGGGTGGGCGGCTGTGCCGGCCCTTGGCCTGCTGCCGGTCGTGGGTGGAGGGGCCGCCCTGGGTGGAGGGGCCGCCCTGGGTGGAGGGGCCGCCCTGGGTGGAGGGTTCCTCTGTGGGGGGTTCCCGGGGGCCAGCGGGGGTCACGGATGCCAGGCGTACGGGGTGGTGGTGGGGCCGGTGGGGGTGGTGGCGGTGATGGTGATCCAGGGGTGGGCGGGGTCGGGGCGGTGGGGGGTGAAGGGAGCCCAGGCGGACTGCAGGCCGTCCGGGAGGCGGGGGTCGGCGCCGGTGCGCGGGTCGTGCCAGGTCTGGGGGACGGTGACCCGGGCGGTGGCGCCGCCGGACTGGCGGTAGGTGAAGGTGAGGGTGCCGCCCGCGAGGTGGTAGCCCTCGACGAGGACGCCGGTGCGGCCGCCGTACGCGGCGGGGCGGGCGTGGGCGATGATGGGCCGCTGCCCGTGGGCGGTGAGGTCGTCGGCCAGCGACGGCGTGGCGTGGGAGTGGCGGCAGGTCAGGAACGGGTCCCACCCGTACGAGATGATCTTGCTGGCGTGCCGGCCGACGGCGGCGACCTGGGCGTCGACGCGGCTCTTGGTGGCGCGCCCGCGCAGCGGGAACGGGTTGGCCCGGCCGCACTCGCCGACGACCTGAGTGGGTTCGAAGACCTCGACGTTCACCCAGAGTTCGACGCCGGGGGTCAGGTTGCGGGCGGCGGCGGCCACGTAGTCGCGGGTGGAGCCGTAGTAGGCGGCCTGGTTGGCGACGCGGCCGACGACGGGTTCGAGGCGCGCGTCGACGGGGGCGGCGGCCTGGTCGGGGCCGTGGACGGGGACCTTGCCGACGCCGCGCCCGTCCTGGACGGCGATGGCCATGGGCGCGCCGGCGCGGGTGGCGGCGATGTCGGCCAGGCCCTTGCCGACCTGGGCTGGCGGGAAGCCGCGGCCGCGCCGGGCGTCCCAGAACGGGCTGACCATGATCGTCTCACCGGGCAGTCCGGCGGCGACGACGGCGTGCTGGGCGGCGTACAGGGCGATGATGGGGTCGTCGTCGGCGCGGTCGCGCATGGCGAGTTCGAACGACTGGTAGACGCCGCCGAGCGCGGGTGAGGCGGCGTGGCGGCGCCGGTAGTCGGCCATGACGCGCGCGGTGAGCTCGTTGAGCGCCGGCAGGTGGGCGAGGTCGGGCAGCCAGGGTTTGGCGGGGTCCTTGGGCGGCACGGGCAGGCCGGGGATGACGGCCATACCGTAGGCGGCGGCCTCGGTGAGCAGGTCGCCGACGCCGTCGCCGTCGGTGGCGATCAGGAGCAGGTCGAAGGCGGCGGCGTCGCAGGCGGGGGCGAGCATGAGCCGGTAGTAGGTGCGTCCGTCGTGCTCGACGCGCCGGTCGAGGCCGGGGCAGCGCAGCACGGCGTCGCCGAACCGTTCGCTCGTCACGTACGTGTAGACGCGGCGGATGGGCCTGCCGGTCGCCCGCGCGGCCTCGTAGCAGGTGCGGCCGTCCTCGACGCAGCCGGCGACGGCGGCGATGCGGCCGCGGGCGTCGGGCCGGGCGGGCAGGATGCGCGCGCCGAACGTGATGAGCGTGTCGCCGCCGACGGCGTGCACGGCCTCGACCGTACGCCGGGTGGCGCAGCGGTCGGCGCGCGGGATCACCCAGTAACCCGTGATCGGGTAGGCGACGGCGACGCGGGTGTCGCGGGGCGGGCAGGGGTCATGGCCGGGACCGGCTCCGCCGTCGGGGAGGACGGCCAGAACCACGACGGTGAGCGCGACCGCAATCCGCAGGACCCGCTGGAGCACCCGTCCAGGCTACGCGATCATTTGGGCCTGCCTCCGGGACACAAGATCCGTTTAGTGTGTGGAAATCTCTTGTTCACAAGGAGTTCATGCATGAGGCGTAGGTCCTTCCTGGCCACCACCGGAGGCGTGCTCGCGAGCGGCATCGCCATCAACACCCTGGGCGCGCACGCCGCCTGGGCAGACGCGGGACGGCGATCACCCCGTTCCGGCTACGCGGGATACGGCGAGCTGCAGCGCACCCCCACCACCAACACCGGGGAGGAACTGCTCGCCCTGCCCGCCGGATTCTCCTACGTCGTCTTCGGCAAGACGGGCACGCCGATGTCCGACGGCGTGCCGACGCCGATGGCGCACGACGGCATGGCCGCCTTCCCCGGCACCCGCTCTCACACGGTCCGGCTGATCCGCAACCACGAGGTGCGCACGCCGCCCGGCTACCCGGACGGCCGCGTGCACGTGCCGGGCTCGCAGCGCTACGACGAGCTGGGCGTCGCCGGCACCACCACGCTGGAGGTGGACCTGCGCACCGGCGAGCTGTTAGGTCACTTCGTCAGCCTCAACGGCACGATCGCCAACTGCGCGGGCGGCCGCATGCTGCACAACCGGGGCTGGCTGTCGTGCGAGGAGACGTGGGCCGGTCCGCAGCAGGGCTGGCAGCGCAAGCACGGCTACGTCTTCGAGGTGCCGCTGCACGGCCCGGAGCCGGGCAGCCCGGCCGCGTCCATGCCGCTCACCGCGATGGGCCGCTTCTCGCACGAGGCCGTCGCCGTCGACCCGTACACCGGGTACGTGTACGAGACCGAGGACGATCCGGGCAAGCCCGACGGGTTCTACCGGTTCCGCCCCCGCAACCCGCGCGACCTGTCGGCCGGCGGCGTGCTGGAGATGCTCAAGATCGTCGGCGTGGACGGCTACGACTGCCGCGAGGGCCAGCGGATGGGCGCCCGGCTGCCGGTCGAGTGGGTGCGGATCGACGACCCGGACCCCGACCTGGAGAACGGCGCGGCGACCTGCGCGCAGCAGGGGCTGGCCAAGGGCGCGGCCAAGTTCAACCGGCTGGAGGGCTGCTGGTGGGGTGACGGGGCGGTGTTCTTCAACTCCACCAGCGGCGGCGACGCCAAGACCGGCGACGGCCCCGACGAGGAGGGCTACCTGAAGGGCTACGGCCAGGTCTGGCAGTACGTGCCCGGCCGCACCGGCGGCACGCTCGTGCTGGTGTACGAGTCGCGCGGGCGCAAGGAGCTGGACTCGCCGGACAACCTGACGTTCACCCCGCGCGGCGGCATCGTGCTGTGCGAGGACGACGCGTCGGAGGACGACGACCCGCACCCGCTGGCTCCGGGCCTGACCAACGTCAACCGGCTGATCGGGCTGGACCCGCGCGGGGGTGAGCCGTTCGAGTTCGCGGTGAACATCGCCGACGACAGCGAGTTCGCGGGGGCGTGCTTCAGCCCGGACGGCTCGGTGCTGTTCGTCAACCAGCTCGGCGGCACCCGGTCGCTGGACCCGCCGGGCCGGACGTACGCCATCCGCGGCCCCTGGTGGAGAGGGCCCCTATAGACAGCGGCGGCCACGCCGTCAACCGCAGGATTGTCCGGAATCTCGCACATTCCCTGGGCCGGCCGGGGCTTCTCAGCAGGGAACCGCGGTAATACGTTCCCTTCAGCACGCCTCGGGGGAAACGGGTGCTTCAGGCTGTCCCATGGGAAGTGCGAAATGATCATGCGTCTTCGTCAAGGCGTCATCCGTGCCCTGGCCGTGGCCACGGCCATCGCCGTGCCCCTCGCCCTCGCGCCACCGGCCCACGCCGGGGGGCACGTGGACGACGCCTTCGCCAGGCTGCTGGTGAAGAAGGTCAAGGGCGTCAACGTCAACAAACATCTGAAAACCTTCCAGGCGCTGGCCACGGCCAACGGCGGCAACCGGGCGGCCGGCACGCCCGGTTACGACGCCTCCCGCGACTACGTGGCCGGCAAGCTGCGCCAGGCCGGCTACAAGGTCTCGCTCCAGCCGATCAACTTCGTCGAGGGCTGGACGGAGAACTCCCCGCCGCTGCTCGGCTCGTACACGCCGAACGAGGACTTCTACACCTTCCAGCCGTCGCCCGCCGGGGACGTGACGGCGGTCGTGCAGGGCGTGGACCTGACGCTGCCGCCGTCGCCGGCGCCGTCGTCGACCAGCGGCTGCGAGGCGTCGGACTTCGCCGGCTTCCAGGCGGGCAACATCGCGCTCATCCAGCGCGGCACCTGCCCGTTCGCGACGAAGATCCGGCTCGCCGGGTTCGCCGGGGCGTCCGGGATCATCGTGTTCAACGAGGGCCAGCCGGGCCGCACCGAGGCGAACCCGCTGGACATCGGCGAGTGGCGGGCCGGGGTGCCGATGGTCTACGCCGACTTCGCCGTCGGCCAGGCGCTGGCGGCGACGCCGGGCACGCAGGTCAGGCTCAAGGTGGACGCGACGCTGACGCTCGGCACCGACGAGAACGTGATCGCCGAGACGCGGGGCGGCGACCCGCGCAACGTCGTCATGGTCGGCGGCCACCTCGACAGCGTCCACGAGGGACCGGGCATCAACGACAACGCCTCCGGCAGCGCCGCCATCCTGGAGACCGCGCTGCAGATGCGGCACTTCCCGGTCAGGAACAAGGTGCGCTTCGCGTTCTGGGCCGCCGAGGAGATCGGCCTGCTGGGCTCGGACCAGTACGTCGAGAGCCTGAGCCAGGCCGAGCGGG
Organism: Nonomuraea sp. NPDC049725; assembly: GCF_040674795.1. Taxonomy (NCBI): domain Bacteria; kingdom Bacillati; phylum Actinomycetota; class Actinomycetes; order Streptosporangiales; family Streptosporangiaceae; genus Nonomuraea; species Nonomuraea sp. NPDC049725. The sequence goes on from NZ_JBFANJ010000014.1 coordinate 230,387, forward strand.
ACCGGATCAGGCTCTACCTGAACTTCGACATGATCGCCTCGCCCAACCACGCGACGTTCCTCTATGACGGCGACGACTCCGACGCCACCGGCGCGCCCGCGGGGCCTGCCGGGTCCGCGGAGATCGAGGCCGGGTTCGAGGACTTCTACGAGGCCCGCCGCCTGCCCACGATCGGCACCGACTTCGACGGCCGCTCCGACTACGGGCCGTTCATCGCGGTCGGCATCCCGTCGGGCGGCATCTTCACCGGCGCCGAGCAGATCAAGACGCCCGAGCAGGCCGCGCTGTTCGGCGGCACGGCGGGCGTCGCGTTCGACCCCTGCTACCACCAGGCGTGCGACACGCTGTCGAACGTCAACGCGACGGCCCTGGACGTGAACTCCGACGCGATCGCGGACTCCACGGCCAGGTACGCCTTCAGCCTGCGGGACATCCCTCGCCGCCCGGCCGCCACCACGGCGGTGCTGTCGGCGCCGGACGCCCGCGAGTGACCTCCCGCCCCCGCCGGTCCCGGGACCGGCGGGGGCACGTCAGCCCGGGAGCATGCCGAGCTGCCGCATCTGCGCGGCCACGTCGACGACCGCCCAGGTCTCGGCGAGCCGCCCACCGGCGAACCGGGCGATGAGGATCTCCTTGTACGTGACGGACCGGCCGGTGGGCGCCAGACCCATGTACTCGCCCAGGTGCGTGCCGGTGCAGGTGTTCCTGGTGACGACCTTGTCCCCTTCGGCGATCACGTCCTCGACCTCGACGCGCAGGTCGGGGAAGGCGCTGTGCAGGGTCAGCAGCACCTCCTTCAGCGCTTCGACGCCCTCCGTCCGGATCGGCAGCGGCGTGCGGATCAGCACGCCCGGGTCGACGATCTCGTCGATCGTCCTGGCGATGAACTCGGCGTCCCCGGAGCTGACGGCGTCGTGGAAGCGCCGGAGGGTGGCCTTGTTGGCCTCGGCGATGGCGGACATGTGGTTCTCCTTGTCGGTAGGGCCGAACCGCCCCCGGACGACGAGCGCGGCGAGCACGCTCCGCGGGAGCGCGTTCCTACCCAGGGGACGAACGGGCGGCGGCCGCCGGGACAGGGTCAGAGCTGTTCGAGCCGCCGGGTGAGGAACCGCCGCTCGGGGGCCGACACGGCCAGGTCGAGCGCCCGCCGGTAGGCGGCCCTGGCCTCGCCGTCGCGGCCGAGCCGCCGCAGCAGCTCGCCGCGCGTGGAGTGGAAGTAGAGGTAGCCGTCCAGGTCGAGCCGGTCGACGGCGCGCAGCGCCCCGGCCGGGTCGCCGGCCTGGGCGAGCGCCACGGCCCGGTTGAGCTCGACCACCGCCGAGCCGGTCAGCGCCGCCAGCCGCCGGTACAGCTCGGCGACCTGCGGCCAGTCGACCCGCTCGTGCGCCTGGAGCGAGGCGATGGCGGCCTGGACGACGTACGCGCCGCGCCCGCCCAGCGCGATCGCCCGGTCGAGCACCGCCCGGCCCTCGGCGATCCGGTCCAGGTCCCACAGCGACCGGTCCTGGTCGTCGAGCAGCACCAGGTCCTCGCCCCGCTCGCCGGCGAACCTGGCCCGCCGCCGGGCGTGGTGGATGAGCATCAGCGCCAGCAGCCCGTACGTCTCGGGCTCGTCCGGCAGGAGCGCGGCCAGCACCCGTCCCAGGCGGATGGCCTCGGCGCCGAGGTCGACGCGGCCGCTGTAGCCCTCGTTGTAGATCAGGTAGAGGACGGCCAGCACGGCGTCGAGCCGTTCGGGCAGCAGGTGCGCGCCCGGCACCGTGAACGGGATGCCGGCCGCCTTGATCTTGGTCTTGGCGCGGGTCAGGCGCCGTTTCATGGTCTCCTCGGACACCAGGAACGCGCGGGCGATCTCGGCGGTGTTCAGGCCGCCGAGCGCGCGCAGCGTGAGCGCCACCTGGCCCTCCAGGGGCAGCGCCGGATGGCAGCAGGTGAAGATCAGCTCAAGTCGCTCGTCCTTGATCAACGTGTCGTCGACCTCGTCCACGGTGGCCTCCGGCTCCGCCAGCAGGTGCATCTTCCCGGCCAGGGCGCGCTCCCTGCGGAGCCGGTCGATCGCCCGGTTGCGGGCCGTCGTCACCAGCCACGCGCCCGGCGAGTCGGGGGGCCCGGTCCTCGGCCAGGTCCGCGCCGCCACGGCGAACGCCTCCTGGGCGGCGTCCTCGGCCCGGTCGAAGTCGCCGAGGAACCCGACCAGCGAGGCCACGACCCGGCCCCACTCGTCGCGGAACGCCTCCTCCAGCACCGTTCTCCTCCGATCCGCTCCGATCAGGTCAGGGCTGGGCCAGCGGCCTGATCTCCACGGTGCCGCCGAGCCGCACCGCCGGGATGCGCGCCGCCAGCTCCGCCGCCTCGTCCAGGTCGGCCGCCTCGATCAGGCAGAACCCGCCGAGCACCTCCTTGGTGTCGGCGAACGGCCCGTCGGTCATCAGCGTCCGGCCGCCCGCCAGGCGCACGCAGGTCGCCGTCTCCGCCGGCTGCAACTGCGCCGCCGAGACGAACCGGTCGTCCTCGGCCAGCGCGCGGTAGTCGGCGTGGGCGGCCTCGCGCTCGTCGTCCGGCAGCCCCTCCAGGTGGCGGGGCTCGCTGTAGATCATCAAGGCGTACTGCATTGCATCCTCCGCGGCATGGGTTCCCCATCTTCACGACGAACGGGCGGCGCCGGAAGGGACACCCACCGCCCCGCCGACTTCCCGATTCCGCCGCTACCGAAAATCTGTCACGGCCGTAGTAGACATTTGGTGGCGAGGGGGCTAGTCTTTCTGACATCGCAAGGAACTGATTCGCCGGGCGGCAGCAGTAAGCACCACGACGAACCGCCCGGAGTATTGGATGGCAGAAGGTCGGACGTGACGGGCCAGCGCAGTGGTTAGGGGCCCCGACCGTGGACGCGCTGCCGCAAGTGAAGGTGGACAAAGGTCCGGAAGAGAAAGATGAAGGGAGTGTTGACGCCATCGGGATCGCCCGTTGCCGGCTGAGTCTCGCCGCTCGGGTACCGCAGTTCCACAGTTAGGAAGGTGGTCTACGGTCACGCATCCGCGATCCGCGCATCACCGCCGCCCAGCGCGGTGGATGCGGAAAAGATGAGCCGGCCTGATGGCCGGTAGATGGTGTTGAACTCTTCGGGGCCCCGGCGCGACCTGCGCCGGGGCCCCCTGTTCGCGTTTCGGAAAGGAATGTATGGATCAACGCCGTTCGAACGCCGAGGGTGACACGCTCGCCCGCGGCAGGATCACCGAACCGGCCGAACCGGCCGAACCCACGGCCGGGGACCGGTTCGACGACGAGGACTACCCCGCCTACAGCATGGGCGCGGCAGCCGAGATGCTGGGCGTCACCCCGACGTTCCTCCGGGCTCTGGGCGCCGCCAAGCTGATCGAGCCGAAACGCTCCGGTGGCGGCCACCGGCGCTACTCCCGCTACCAGCTTCGCCTGGCCGCCCGGGCCCGCGAGCTCGTCGACCAGGGCACTCCGGTCGAGGCCGCCTGCCGGATCATCATCCTGGAGGACCAGCTCGCCGAGGCGCTGCGCATCAACGCCGCGTACGAGCGCGAGCGCGCGGCCCGGAACCGCTAGTGAGCTGGTTTTGAGATTCGGTCGCAGTAGCGGCAGATGCGATCGAGGATCTGGTCAGCGGTCTTGGTCCACCTGAACGGCTTGGCATCC
>NZ_JBFANJ010000015.1:0-212692 GCF_040674795.1 Nonomuraea sp. NPDC049725
CCCACTCCGCGTTCGTTAAGTCACCACGACCCATATGCCCATCGTGACGTCTCAACCACGAACGGTCATCAGATCTAAGAAACAGCCCCTAGCCGGCATCACGTCGCGCACCGACGATCTAGAGGGCGTTCCGCAGACCAGATGGCAAGGCGGGGGCGACGGCGACGGGATCGCCGGCTATGACATCAACCAGCCCGTTGCGCGTTCGGGGGTGAATAACGGCTGGCTCTACGTCGGCAATGGCTGGGCCGCCAACCGTATTCCGATAACCCTCGACGGCGGCTTCGTCGATCGATACAACTGCGCGGTAGGAGTATGGGTCAACGTTCTGTATTCTGGCGCGTTCGTCGGCCTGCAGGTCTGGAATCCGAACGGATGGCATATCATCGCCGAAACCTATCCCTGGGTAACGGGCGGAGGCTACAAGCAGATATCCATGTCCGGATTGAACCTGCAAGGCTACTCGGGCACCATCTACCTACAGGTGATCTTCGGTAACAGCAACGGCGTCAAGACATGGGTGCGCTTCGACGACATGTCCATCGCCTGCACGAATCCCTACTGAAACGTCGGCACGAGCCGGCACTGCTCGACGCCCTCGGCGCGCACCGCCGGAAACCGGAAGTTCCGCCCCGGCGAGGCGCGCCCGCTCCGCAACCAGGCCGGCGAAGTCGTACACGACCTCACGGCCGGCCCGTCCCCAGCACCTGCACGCCATACCGGCGCGCCCTCTGCCGGATCGTCACCGCCTCCCGCCCCAGCCGCTGGTCAGCGCGCTCCACGCGAGCGCTCACGCGTTCGGCGAGCCTGCGAACCCGCGCCCCTCGCAGGTGACTTCCGGGCGTCATGGCCGAGGACCGGCCCACGCGGAGGACAACAGGCGCGCTGCTCTCGGTCCGGTGGGCCGAGGAACCGGAACAGGACCGGAACAAGCCCTTACGTAGGGGAAGATTCGCCTGATAGGGCGGCCGTGCGCGTCAGTAGACCGAGATGTGCGGGTGGTCGTAGTGGTTGGCGGTGGCGCCGCCCCGGTCGGACATGTAGCGCCACGCCCCGGTGCGGACGTGCCAGATGCGCTGGCGGTAGATGATGTACATGATGCCGAGCCGCTTGGCGTTCTTGATCGCCCAGGCGGAGATGTCGTGGCCGCGCTGGATCTCGGCGGCCGAGGGCATGGCGCCGCCCCGGCTGAGCATGAAGTCGCAGGCCCGGCCCAGCGGGTGCTCGCCGCCGTCCTGGATCGCCCGGTAGCAGCCGATCCCGAACGGCACCACGAAGCGCTTGGCGATGAGCGTCTTGACCAGCCGCATCCGGGGGGTGATGTTGTCCGGCCCGCCGGGAAGCTGCGGGAGCCAGGTGCCGTCGCCGCGGCGGCCGGGCGCCTTGTGGAGCTGGTCGATCTTGTCCCGGATGCGCTCGATCTGCTTCTCGGCCTTCTCCTGCTTCCCGGCGAGGTCGCCGACGGTGGCCGACAGCTCCTCGGCGCGGGCCTCGGCCTCCTTCTGGGCGTTCAGGTGCCGGTCGCGCACCTGGGTGTAGCCGCTCAGCCTGGCCTGCTGCTGGGCGATCAGGTGGTCGCGCAGCGCCAGCCGGTTCAGCAGGTCGGCCGGGTCCTCCTCCTCGGCGACCATCGTGAGCTCGTTGCGCCTGCCGCTCATGAACTCGGCGACGGCCATCGTCCGCAGGTAGGTGGACTCGCGGTCGAGGATCTCCTGGGCGGCCTCCAGCTTCTCGCGGGCGGCCTTCTCGGCCTTCTCCACCCGTTGCAGCTCGCGGCGGCCGTGGTAGTAGTCCTCGATCATCCGGTCGGAGTCCTTGCGCAGCGCGGCGAGCTCCTTCTCCAGGCCCTTGACCGTCGGCTTCGGGTCGGCGCCCGCGGTGCCGGGGACGATGAGCAGGGCCGCCACGACGGCGAGGACCGCCGTACGGGAACCGAGCGAGCCGCGCCGCCGTCCGGCGGGGGACGCAACCGCCACGCTTCTCCTTTGCCCGATCCGCAGGGCGGAATCCGGTCAGGACGTAAATCAGGCCGGGGGTGCCCTCTATCGAGGCAAGATAGTAGGGGATCCTCCTGCGTGCCCGGCAATTGACGGATTCGGCAGGGGTCGAGGGCGCCTGCTCGATAACGGGTGCCCGAAGATACTGTCGGGGTATGTACGGAAATCGTCCTGCTAGATCATCCGGTCCCCGCCGTGGTCGTGCGCGCTGAGCAGGGCGGCGGCTGGGAGGTCGTCCGGGGGCCCGGTCCCGGCGGCGTGGAGCTCGTCGGCTATCGCGACCGCGCCGGGCGGGGCCTGGACATGCCGGTGCTGCCGCAGCCGGGGCTGACGATCGTGCTCGTGCTCGACGGGGAGCTGCGGATCGAGCGGTCCGGCCCGGTGACGGCCGGGATCGTCAGCGGGGTGGGGGTCAACTCGGTACGGGTCCACGGCCGGGACGTGGCCTGCGTGGACGTCCACCTGTCCCCGCTGGCCGCGTACTCCGTGCTGGACGGGGCGGTCGCCGAGCTGGCCGGCACCGTCGCCGGGTTCGAGGACCTGTGGGGCGCCGAGGCGCGGCGGCTCCGCGGGGCGCTCGCGGGCGCGGGGCGGTGGGAGGAGCGGTTCGCCGAGCTGCGCGCGGCGCTCGCCGGGCGGATGCACGCGGGCCGGTCCGTCGACCCGGAGGTGGCCTTCGTCTGGCATGGGCTGGTGGCCAGCGGCGGGCGGCGCCGCACGAGCGATCTGGCGGCCGAGACGGGGTGGAGCCGCAAGCGGCTGTGGTCGCGGTTCAAGGCCCAGATCGGGGTGACGCCCAAGCGGGCGGCGATGATCGTGCGGCTGTCCCCCGCGATCGACGCGATCATGGCGGGGACCGCGCCCGCCGAGGTCGCCGCCCGGTACGGCTACGCCGACCAGCCCCACCTCACCCGCGACCTGCGCGAGCTGGCCGGCTACACGCCCGCGTCGCTTTATCGCGCCTGGGCCGGGGATCAGGCGGCGCCTGGGGGAACATTCGTTCAAGACGCCGCCGGGTAGGCCGCGCCAGGGTCGTGGACATGGTTCACGAACACCCTCACGAACACATGCGAGAGCACCCGCGGGCGGCGTCATGAGCGGGCAGGCCGACGACGCCGAGCACCGGGAGGCCGTGCGGGCGCTGCGGGAGCTGCGCCGTCCCGTCGCCGGGCGCGTCCGGCTGGCGTGCGTGCTCGCCGGGCTGGGCGCGCTGGCCGGGCTGGCCCCGTACGCGGGTCTGGCCGAGCTGGCGGGCGCGCTGCTGGCCACGCCGCCGGACCGGGACCGGGTGGTCCTGGTGGCGGCGCTGATCGTCCTCGGGCTGCTGCTGCGGGGCGCGTTCATGAGCGCGGCGCTGACGATCACGCACGTGGCCGACGTGCGGCTGCAGGCGGTCCTGCGCCGCCGGATGATCGCCCACCTCGGCCGGGTGCCGCTCGGCTGGTTCTCCCGCAACTCCTCCGGGACGCTGCGCAAGACCGCGATGAGCGACGTCGACGCGCTGCACCAGCTCGTCGCCCACCAGGCGGTCGAGACCACCGCCGCGATCGTCACGCCGCTCGGCGCGCTCGCCTACCTGCTGGTCCTGGACTGGCGGCTGGCCCTGCTCGCGGTGGCGACGGTGCCGCTGTTCGCCGGCGCGTACGCGTACATGGAACGCGGTTCCAACGACGTCATGCGCAGGATCGACGAGAGCAACGCGAAGCTGGGCTCCGCCGTGGTCGAGTTCGTCTCGGGCATCGCGGTGGTCAAGGCGTTCGGCCGGGCCGGGCGGGCGCACGCCGCCTACCGGCGGGCCGCCGAGGAGTACACGGACTTCTTCGCCGCCTGGGTCCGGCCGATGGACCGGATCGAGGCGCTGGCGGGGCTCGCGGTGTCCGCGCCGGTGGTCGGCCTGGTCGCCGTCGCCGGGAGCGCGTGGTTCACCGGCGCGGGCTGGGTGACGCCGGGCGAGGCGCTGGCCTGCGTGCTGCTGGCGTTCGTGATCCCGATCGCGATCGAACCGCTCGGCTTCGCCTCGCTGAGCCGCCGCTCCGCCGCTGCCGCCGCGCTGCGCATCCAGCGGCTGCTGGAGGTCGCGCCGCTGCCGGCGCCCGCGTCGCCGCGCCGCCCGGCCGGCCACCGGGTCGAGTACGACGACGTGCGGTTCGCCTACGACGAGCACGACGTCCTGGACGGGGTGAGCTTCACCTGCGAGCCGGGCACGGTCACGGCGCTCGTCGGCCCGTCCGGCTCCGGGAAGTCCACCCTGGCCACGCTGCTGCCCCGCTTCCACGACGTCACCGGCGGCGCGGTCCGCATCGGCGGCGCGGACGTACGGGAGATCGACCCGGCCGAGCTCTACCGTCACATCGGCTTCGTGCTGCAGGACGTGCGGCTGCTGGGCGGCTCGATCCGCGACAACGTCGCGCTCGGCCGGCCCGAGGCGACGGACGCCGAGATCCACGACGCCTGCCGGGCGGCGCAGATCCACGACCGGATCCTCGCGCTCCCCCGCGGCTACGACTCCGTCGCCGGCCACGACGCCCACCTGTCCGGCGGCGAGGCGCAGCGGGTCGGCATCGCCCGCGCGCTGCTGGCCGACACGCCCGTGCTGGTGCTCGACGAGGCCACCGCGTTCGCCGACCCCGAGTCGGAGGCGGCGATCCAGGACGCGCTGTCCCGCCTGGCCGGCGGCCGGACGGTGCTGGTGATCGCGCACCGGCTCGCCACCGTCGCCGGCGCCGGCCGGATCGTCGTCCTGGACCGGGGCCGCGTCGCCGAGACGGGCACCCACGCCGAACTGCTCGCCTCGGGCGGGCCCTACAGCCGCATGTGGGCGGCGCACGAGGAGGTCGCGGCATGATCGCCGATCTGAGGCTGCTGCTCGGCCCGGACCGGGCCCGCATCCTGACCGGCTACCTGGCCTGGACCGTCGTCTACGGCCTGCTCAGCGGCGTCGCCGCGGCGCTGCTCGTGCCGGTGGTCGAGGACGTCGCCGCCGGCGACCGCGACGCGCTCGGCCCGCACCTGCTGGCGCTCGCGGCCGTCACCGCCGTGGCCGCCGCCGTCCGGTACGCGCAGACCGTACGGGGGTCGGCCGCCGCGCTGCACACCATGTCGGCCATGCACCGGCGGCTCGGCGACCACCTGGTGAGCCTGCCGCTCGGCTGGTTCGACGCCGGGCGCACCGGGCGGCTGACCCGCGTGGCCACCGACGGCACCATGATGATCACCGGGATCTTCGCGCACCTGCTGGCGCCCCTGGTCATCGCCGTCGCCTCGCCCGCCGCCGTGACCGTCGCCCTGTTCTGGTACGACTGGCGGCTCGGGCTCGCCGCCGCGCTGTCCGTCCCGGTCCTGGCACTGGCGTTCCGCTTCGGCGCCGCGAGCCTGTCGCGCGGGGAGGCGCGCAACCACGCCGCCGACGTCGAGGCGGCCACCCGGGTCATCGAGTTCGGCAGGGACCAGCGGGTGCTGCGCGCCTTCGGCCGCGGCGCGCACGGCTACCGTCCGCTGGAGGAGGCGATCGAGGAGCAGCGGCGCACCCGCCGCCGCACCCTCGCCCAGGGCGTGGCGGGGCTGACCGTGGGCGGGCTCGCGGTGCAGCTCGCCGTGACGGCGCTGCTGCTGGTGTGCGTGTGGCTCGCGCTCGACGGGGCCGTCACGCCCGCCGCCGCGGTCGCGCTCATCGCGCTCGCGTTCCGCTTCGCCGGCCCGCTCGCCGACGCCGTCGAGTACGCGGGCGCGATCCGGATCGCCGGGAACGACCTGCGCCGCCTCACCGACGTGCTGCGCGAGCCTGCCGTGCCGGAGCCGGCCGTCTCGGCGCCGCTGCCGCGGCCCGGGCGGATCGAGCTCGACCGCGTCACGTTCGGCTACCGGCCGGGGACGCCGGTGCTGCGCGACTTCTCGCTCACCGTGCCGGCCGGCTCGGTGACCGCGCTGGTCGGGCCGTCCGGGTCCGGCAAGACGACCGTCATCCGGCTCATCAGCCGGTTCTGGGACGCCGGGCAGGGCACGGTCCGCGTCGGCGGCGCCGACGTGCGCGAGCTGCGCACCGAGGACCTGATGGGGCAGCTCGCCCTCGTCTTCCAGGACGTCTACCTGTTCGACGACACGCTGGAGGCCAACATCCGGCTCGGCCGGCCGGAGGCCACCGGCGAGGAGCTGGCCGAGGCGGCCCGGCTCGCGGGCGTGGACGAGATCGTCGCCCGGCTCCCGGACGGCTGGCGTACCCGGGTCGGAGAGGGCGGCGTGTCGCTGTCCGGAGGCGAGCGCCAGCGCGTCTCGATCGCGCGGGCGCTGCTCAAGCGGGCGCCGATCGTGCTGCTGGACGAGGCCACGGCCGCGCTCGACGCCGAGAACGAGCGCTTCCTGCGGCGTTCGGTCCGCGAGCTGGCCCGGCACAGCACGGTGCTGCTCGTCGCGCACCGGCTGGGCAACGTCGTCGAGGCCGACCAGATCGCCGTCGTCGAGGACGGGCGCGTGACCGAGACCGGGACGCACGACTCCCTCGTGGCCGCCGGCGGGCCCTACAGCAGGCTCTGGCAGGCGCAGCGCGGCGGGCGGGGCTGGCGGCTCACCGCCGCCCCGTCCTGACCACCGCGGCTCCCGGCGACCCTGTGCGAGGGGGTCGTCAGGCGTCCGGCGGCCTGTTCCGGCGGGTTCTGCGGACGGCGAGATGCCGGCCGAGGAGCACCGAGCCGGGGACGAGGACGACGCCGAACAGGCTGGTGCCGAGCCCCAGGCCGACGTCGGCGTCGAGCAGCCCGTCGCCCTTGCCGCCGAGGACGGGCACGTCCACCGACACCTTGACCGACACCGAGACCAGCGGCTCCTTGCTCTTGGCGGGCGGCCGGGTGCTGGGAGGGGGCGGCGGGGCGCTGGTGGCGGGCGGGTCCGGGCGCTCGGTGCCGGGCCCGGGTTCGGGCTCGGGCCGCTCGTGCTCGTCGGGCTCGTCGGGGCCCGCCGTGCCGGTCGGAGCGGGGGCCGTGGCGGGGGCCTTGGTGGGCGCGCCGGTGTGCGCGTCGGTGTGCGCGTCGGTGGGCGCCGGGTCGCCGGGGCCGGCGTCGCGGGTGGGGCGGTGCGCATCGGGCGTGCGGGCGGGCGGGGCCGTGGGGCCGAACGTCGCCGCGCGGGCAGGGTCGCGGGCCGGGTCGCGGGCCGGTGGCGTGCCGGGCGGGGCGGTGAAGCGCACCGGGGGCGTCATCCAGCCGGACGCCGTGGGCTCCGGGCTGCCCGAGCCGGGTACGGGCGCGGGCTGCGACGTGGCGGGCGGGGACGCGTACCGGGGGCCGGGTGTCTCGTTCCAGATGAGGAAGACGGAGACCACCGCCACCGCGGTCGCCAGCACGAGCCCGCCGGTCACGGCGAGGCGGGAGGCGGGAGCGAGCCCGGCCGGGAACGGGAGGGCGCCCGCGCCGGGGGCCGGCTGCGGGGTGCGCAGGGTGAGGAACGGCACGGTGAGCGCCCCCAGCCGGGAGCGGCCCCGCGCCTCCCACCGCGAGCCGTAGGCGACCGACGCGACGCGTTCCAGCTCGGCCAGGAACGCCTCGGCCGAGCCGGGCCGCTCGGCCGGGTCCTTGGCCAGCCCGTACAGGACCAGGCCGCGGACCGGCTCGTCGACCGCGCCCAGGTCGGGGACGGCGTGCCGGTGCTGGTGGGCGAGGGCGGCGACGTTGTCGCCGGTGAACGGGCGGCGGCCGGTGAGGCACTCGTAGAACACCGCCGCCGCCGCGTACACGTCGGAGCGCGGGCCGGCCGGGGCGTCGTCCCACCGCTCGGGCGCCATGTAGGGCGGGGTGCCGGCCGGCGGGCCCGCCTCGCCGGCGCGGGCGGCCACGCCGAAGTCGACCAGCCTGCTGCCGCCGTCGTCGGTGACGATGACGTTCTCGGGCTTGAAGTCGCGGTGCACGATGCCGTGGCGGTGCGCCTCGGCCAGGCCGAGCAGCGCGCCCTTGAGCACGGCGAGCGCGGCCTCCGGGCCGGTGCCGCCTTCCTGCCCGAGCAGGCGGCGCAGCGGGACGCCGTCGACGAGCTCCATCACGATGGCGGCGCCGGCCTCGTCCTCCACGTAGTCGAGCAGGCGGGCGATGTGCGGGCTGTCGAGCTCGGCGATCACCCGCGCCTCGGCGCGGAAGCGCGCGGCGAAGACGGGGTCCTCGCGTAACCGGTCCGACAGGTGCTTGACGGCGACGGCCGTCCCGTCGGAGTCGCGCACGGCCAGCGTCACGTGCCCGGTGCCGCCGCGCCCGAGTTCCCGGATCTCGGTGTAGCCGGGAACTTCCATGACGGAACCTCCGCGTTCGAGGGGGGGAAAGATCCTTCTGCGGGGGACGCTAGCCTATCGTCACAGCCTGTGTCGAGAGGTTCCGAATTTGTAACCATGAACCGCTGAGTCGGCATTTTTCCCCTCGCCGATGCGGTCCGGCGAACGCTCAGGCAGCGGGCACGCCGGCTGAGCCGCCGATCAGTCCGGGCCGGTTTTCGGACGCCCCCGACAGCAGCCGGCGCACCTCCGCGGCGGCGGTGCGGCCGGCCCGGTTCGCGCCGATGGTGCTCGCCGAGGGGCCGTAGCCGACGAGCTGCAGCCGGGGCTCGCGCACCGCCCGGGTGCCGTCGACCTTGACGCCGCCGCCGGGCTCGCGCAGCCGCAGCGGGGCCAGGTGGTCGAGCGCCGAGCGGAACCCGGTCGCCCACACGATCACGTCCGCCTCGTGGTGCCGCCCGCCGGCCCAGGCGACCCCGCCGGCGGTGATCCGCTCGAACATCGGCACCCGCTCCAGCACGCCCTTGGCCAGCGCGTCGCGGACGACGGCGGTGTGGCCGAGCCCGGTGACGCTGACGACGCTGCGCGGCGGCAGCCCGGCCCGCACCCGCTCCTCGACCAGCGCGACGGCCTCCCGGCGGGCCTGCTCGCCGAACTCGCCGTCGCGGAAGTCGGGCTCGCTGCGGGTGACCCAGAGCGTGCTCGCGGCCACCCCGCCCAGCTCCGACAGCACATGCGCGGCCGAGTGCCCGCCGCCGACCACGACGACGCGCCGCCCGGCGAACTCCGCCGGCCCCCGGTAGGAGGCGTAGTGGAGCTGCCGGCCGCCGAACGCGCGGGCGCCCGGATAGTAGGGCCAGTACGGGCGCGTCCAGGTGCCGGTGGCGTTGACCACCGCCCGGGCCGCCCACTCCCCCGCGCCGGACACGACGGTGAGCCGGTCGCCCGGCAGCACGGCGGTCACCCGGACCGGCCGCAGCACGCGCAGCCCGGCGCTCGCCTCGTAGCCGGCGTAGTAGGCGGGCACCACCTCGGCGGCGGGCCGCGCGCCGTCGACGTCGGGCTCGCGGCGCACTCCCGGCAGGTCGAAGATGCCGTGCACCTTGTCCATGGTCAGCGTCGGCGACCGGTGCCGCCACGCGCCGCCAGGCCCGTCGGCCGCGTCGAGCACCAGCGGCTCGAAGCCGAACCTGCGCAGGAAGTACGCGCTGGACAGGCCCGCCTGCCCGGCGCCGATGACCACGACGTCGATCTCCTCCATGTCCTGTCCCAACCACGCGGGCGCCCGCCGTCTTCCTTGACAACCCCGCATGGTATGAACGATCGCTCATGAACGCACGTTCACAAGGAGGCGCGATGATCGTCAACGAGCACCAGTCCGAGGCGTGGAACGGCTACGAGGGCGCCCACTGGGCCGGCCACCCCGACCGCTACGACGCCGTCAACAGCGGCTTCAACGACCACCTGCTCCGCCACGTCGCCGACGGCGACCGGGTGCTCGACGTCGGCTGCGGCACCGGCCAGATCAGCCGCCTGGCCGCGCGCCGCGCCCGCCACGTCACCGGCGTCGACCTGTCGGCCCCCATGCTGGAGACCGCCCGCAGGCTGGCCGCCGCCGAGGGGCTCGGCAACGTCACGTTCGAGCGGGGCGACGCGCAGGTTCACCCGTTCGAGGCGGGCGCGTACGACGTGGCGACGAGCCGGTTCGGGATCATGTTCTTCGCCGATCCGGTGGCCGCGTTCGCCAACATCGGGCGGGCGCTGCGGCCCGGCGGGCGGGTGGCGTTCCTGGGCCTGCGCGACCCGGTGGACCTCGGCACGGTGCTCGCCGCCGTGACCGCACACCTGCCGGAGGCGCCGCCGTCCCCCGACGGCACCTCGCCGCTCTCGCTCGCCGACCCCGGCCGCGCCGCCGAGGTGTTCACCGCCGCCGGCTTCACCGGCGTCCGGGCCGAGGCGGTCGAGGCCGAGCAGGTGCTGGGCCGCGACGCGCGCGACGCCGCCGACTTCCTGGCCGCAGGCGGCCCGCTCCGCCACCACCTCCGCCACTCCGACGCCGGCTCCGCCCGCCGCGCCCTCGCCGCCCTGGAGCCCGCGCTGCGCCCCTTCGAACGCGACGGCGCCGTACGGCTGCGCGTCACCGCCACCCTGATCACCGCCACCCTGGACACCGCCACCCTGGACACCGCCACCCAGGACACCGCCACCCGTCCCGCGGGCGGCCGCCCGTGAGCCCGCGCAAGGCGGGGGCGGTGGGCGGGGACGTGACGCTGCCCGAGCACCTGGTCGCCGCCGCCGGACGCCTGATCGCCCGCCAGGGCGCGGCCGGGCTCACCGTACGGGCCGTCGCCCGCGAGGCCGGGGTGGCCGACGGCGTCCTGTACAACCACTTCGCCGACAAGGACGAACTGCTCGCCCAGGCCCTGCACGCGCACGTCCGCACGGTCGCCCGCGCCCTCCCCCCGCTGCCGGAGCCCGGGACGGCCGACCTGGAGGCGAACCTGCTGGCGTACGTGACCTACGGCGTGGAGTTCCACCGGGCGATCCTCCCCGCGTTCGCCGGCCTGCCGGCCCAGCCCGGCATCCTGACCCGGTTCGCCGCCCTCGGCGGCGGCCCGGACCTCAAGGAGACGCTGGCCGGCTACCTGCGCGAGGAGCTGGCCCTGGGCCGCCTCTCCCCGTCGGCGGACCCGGACGCCGCCGCCACCATGATCGTCGGCGCCTGCCACGAGCTGGTCCTCCCCCATCTGTTCGCCGGCGCCCCGGCGGCCGCCGTCGACGTCCCGCCCGGCTTCGCCGCCCGGATCGTCGCCACCTGCCTCCACGGCATCGGGCCGCACGGTCCGTGACCTATCGTGATCGGAGAGTTCCGGGGCGTGTCGGCGATGATTCCGGCCGCGCCCGCGGGTCCATCTCACGACAGGACGGCCGATCCACCGGGAGAACACGTCATGGGCCTCATCCACATCGAGCTGTTCACGACCCTCGACCTCGTCGGGCAGGCGCCCGGCGGCCCCGAGGAGGACCCGCTGGGGTTCTCGTTCGGCGGCTGGCAGGCGCCCCTGCTGGACGAGGTGGCCGGGGCGCAGGTCGCCGCCGCGTACGAGGGGACCGACGCACTGCTGCTCGGGCGGCGGACGTACGACATCTTCGCCGCCTTCTGGCCGCACCAGGAGGGCGGCGAGGACCACGAGTTCGCGGTGCTGTTCAACCGCGTCCCCAAGTACGTGGCCTCGCGCGGCCGTCCGGACCTGTCCTGGGCCGGTTCGACGCAGCTCGGGCCGGACCTGGCCGGGGCGGTGCGGGAGATCCGGGAGCGGCACGAGCACGTCAAGGTGGTCGGCAGCCTCAACCTGGTGCAGACGCTGCTGCGCGAGAAGCTGTTCGACCGGCTCGACCTGTGGGTGCACCCGATCGTGCTCGGCAGCGGGAAGAAGGTGTTCGACGGCGGCGCGGTGCCGACGAACCTCACGCTGCTCGAACCGCCGGCGGCGAGCCCGAAGGGCACGGTCCTGCTGCGTTACGGGCTGGCCGAGGGCACGCCCGCGACGGGGGACATGAGCGCGCCCGGCCGCGAGGGCTGAGGCGGCGGCCGTCCGGGGGCGGCCGGGAGTGGCCCGATTGCGGACGAGTCCGTCCGGGCCTCTGTTGGACAGCCCTGACCTGCGGGTTCGCTGGTTCTCGGCAGCGGCGACAGGCGCCGCTCCCCGACAGGGATGAGGAACAGCGATGAACGACATCCGCACGGTCAAGGGTCTCTTCGCGGCGGCGGTGCTCGCCTGCGGCGTGGTCGCCCTGGCTCCGTCGGCCCACGCCGACCACCAGTCCTGCAGCAACCGGAGCGACGTCCCCGGGGTGTGCCTGAAGGTCGTCAACGAGGGCACCCGCGTCACGTACGCCGAGGCGTACCACGACGGCCGCACCGGGGCCTGGGAGGGCCACATCGACCTGCACCGCGAGGGCAGGGCGACGATCCAGCGGGGTGACTCCCGGCCGCCACAGGCGGCGATCTGGAGCGGCGTCGACGACTACGCGCCCGGCATGCGGATCTGCGCGCAGGGCTGGGAGAAGGTCGGCGCGGGCTGGCGGGCGAAGGGCCGGACCTGCTTCACGCTCTGAGCGTGGAGCGCGGACGCCGGGCGGGCAGCCGGGGGCGCCTGTCCGGCGTCCGCGCGTGGTTTGCTCCATGCCTCCCGTGGCAGGGGGACGAAAGGCATGAAAGGGGGCTAAACCATGACGAAGCCACAGCAGCAGGAGCTCCGCAGGTCCGGCAAGGGCGCCACGGACGACAGCTCCGCGCAGGCCATCCCCGAGAAGCGGCGCGGCACCCGGGGGACCGCCCAGCCGCACGGGACGGACAAGGGCAAGAAGGGCGGCGGCAAGGGCGGCGGCGTGCCTCCCGAGCAGCGGCCGCCGCATCCGGCCTGACCGGCTCCTGGGAGGACCGCCATGCGCGACAACGGCCTGACGTTCATCGGGAACGCCACCATGCTCATCCGGTACAACGGGTTCACGCTGCTCACCGATCCGAACTTCCTGCACCGGGGGCAGGCGGCCTATCTCGGGTACGGGCTCGCGTCGCGGCGCAGGACGGACCCGGCGCTGGAGCTCGAGGACCTGCCGACGCTGGACGCCGTGGTGCTGTCGCACCTGCACGGCGACCACTTCGACCGGGTCGCCCGGCGCGGCCTCGACCGCGACACGCCGATCGTGACCACCGGCCAGGCCGCGCGCCGGCTGCGGCGGCGCGGGTTCCGGCAGGCGACCGGGCTGGACACCTGGGGGCAGTACGAGCTGCGCGGCGCCGGGGGGACGCTGACGATCACCGCCACGCCGGGACGGCACGCGCCGGGGCCCGCGCAGGCGCTGCTGCCGCCGGTCATGGGCAGCGTGCTGGAGTTCTGCGACCGGGACGGGCTGATGGACCTGCGCATGCACATCAGCGGCGACACGCTGATGGACCGGCGGCTGGAGTCGATCCCGATCCGGTTCCCCGACATCGACGTGGGCGTCGTGCACCTGGGCGGCACCAGGCTGCTCGGGCTGATGACGGTGACGATGGACGGGGAGCAGGGCGCGAGCTGGGTGGACCTCATGGATCCGGACACGGTGGTGCCGGTGCACTTCGACGACTACACGGTCTTCAAGTCGCCGCTGTCGGACTTCCGCGACCACGTCGAGCAGGCCGGGCTCGGCGACCGGGTCGCCTACCTGCGGCGGGGGCAGACGCTGGAGCTGTCGGGGCGGCGCGCCCGCCAGCGCCCCGGCGAATAGCACCCGGCGAGCAGGGCCGACCAGCAGGGCCGGCGAACAGGCCCGTCAGGCGGGCGTGGCGCCGATCCTGCCGGCCAGGTCGGCGGGGAGCGGGTACGGGCGCTCGGCGGGCAGCCGGGCGGAGATGTCCTGGCCGGCACGCAGGGCCGCGCGCAGGTCGTGGACCCGGGCGGTGATGTCGGTGATCGACAGCGTCCACTCGTCGGCGTAGCGGGCGACGGCCTCGCCGGACAGCCCGATCTGGATCGAGCGGTACGGCAGCGCGTTGTGGTGCGGGTCGCGTTCCGGGTCCCACTGGACGCGCACGGGGCTGCGCCGCAGCCGCTCCGGCCAGTCGCCGCGCCCGTCGTCATGGCTCAGGCAGGAGTGCGCGAGCGCCCAGGCGAGGCCGTCGCGGGTCACCTCGATCGCCAGCACGCGGGTCTGGCCGGGCTTGGCGGCCCAGCCGCAGCGGTACATCATCCACAGGAACGACGGCTTGATCCAGGTCATCCGCTCCCGCTTGAACGGCGGGACGAACCGCTGGGCAGCGACGGCGGGAGCGGCGACGGCCGGGTCGTAGGCCTGGTAGACGGTGACGGACTCCTCGGTGTGGGCGGCGCGGATCTGCCGGTAGGGGACGTTCATGCCGATCAGCGTGGCGAACCGGGGCGGCCGGCGGCAACGGGATTACCGGATGGCCCCGAACGCCACGGCGGTGGTCGAGGCGATCACGGTGGTGAGCACGACCATGAGGAGCACGGTGCCGAGGGGGTTCTCGCGCCGGGGCGGGGGCGCCGGGCGCGCCGCCCTGGCCCGCAGCTCCGACGCGCTGGGCGTCGGGGTCGGCGTGGGCGTGGGGGTCGCGGTGGGCGACGGGGCGGCGGCCGCGCGGGTGGCGGCGGGGGCCGGGACCCGCAGGGTGGCCCGGGGGCGGGCGGTGGCGCGGGCGCGCGGCGAGCGGCACGCGCCCACGTGCACGCTGGAGCCGGGCACGTCCACGCAGACCGCGTCGTCGTAGACCGAGACGCCCGGCACGGAGACGCGCGGCCTGGGGGTGGCCTTGCGGGTGCGCGGCGTGCTGCGGATGGTGACGCCGGGCACGTCCCGCTGCCGGGACGGCACCGTGCGCGGTGCTGTGCGCGGCCCCGTACGCGGTGCCGTGCGCGGTGCCGTGCGTGGCGCCTTGACCAGCCGGTCCACGTCCACGGGCAGCTCGCCGGGCGGGGACCCGCGCCGCGCGCCCGCTCCGGACGCGGCGGCCGGGACGGCGGCGGGGGCGGCGGGGAGGCGGACCGGGGTGACGTCGGCGTCGCGGACGCCGTACAGGCCGCCCTCGGTCGCGGTGCGGCGCGGGTGCTCGGCGGTGGCGGGGCCGCTCGCGCAGATGGCGAGGAGCGCGGCGGCGACGAGCAGGGGCGCGTGCCTGGCGGCCATGTCACACCCCGCCGGCGATGCGGGCGAACTCCTGCAGCGCCCCGCCGAACGCCTCCGGCCCCACGGCCAGCGGCCCGGCGAAGGCGTGGGAGATGTCGGCGGTCAGGTAGACGCCGAAGCCGAGCATCGCGGCCATCGCGCCGAGCGGCAGCAGCGACGCCCCGCGCGGCCTGGCCCCGGCCAGGAACGGGAAGACCACGACGATCAGCCCGGTGAGGACGGTCAGCAGCAGCAGCCCGTCGGGCGGGGTGGCGGCGGCGTCGGCGGCGCGCTGCGCGCGGGCGGCGGAGACGGCGGCGAGGTGGTCGAGGACCGCGCCCTTGGCCTCCTGCTCGTTCTCGGTGGCGGGCTTCAGCGCGGAGACCTGGGCGCGCAGCGTGTCGAGGCGGGCGGACCCGGACGGGTCGAGCCTGCCCTGCGCCATGACCGGCCACTCGTCCTCGACCACGAACGCGACGTACTCCTGCAACCCGCCGCGCACCTGGGCGAGGGAGTCGGCGGGCAGGTCGGCGGCGGCCCAGTAGGCGTCGACGGCGGCCCGGCTCTCGGTGTGGGTGTTCTGCCGGGCGGAGTCGGCGGTGGTCCACGGCACGATGATGGCAATGGCGAACACCAGCAGGAACAGCGCCGACAGCATCGCGCCCGCGTGGCCCGCCGACGGGCCGTCGGCGTGCCGGTCGTCGGTGCCCTTGCGCGCCACCCGGAACACCACGGCGGCGGTCGCGACCACCCCGACCGCCGCCATGACCGACAGCATGTACGCCATCATGTGGATCTCCCTCTGCCCGTCGACTACTGACCGTTATCTGGCTATCACATTGCGCAATGCAAAGGAAGTCATGCCGGTCACTGGACGGATCGCCGGAGCGCGCCGTCCACGGGGAAGATCCGTCCAGCCGGGCTGTCAGCCGTCCTTCCGGAGGGCGGCCCGGCCCTCGGCGGCGCCGACGAAGCGCATCTTGCCGAGCGGCACGTCGCCCGGGGCCTCGGGCGCGGGCCGCCGGGCGGGGCGGCTCCTGTCGCCGTCGCCGGGCAGCACGTAGGGCCGTCTGAGCACCTCGTCGAGGATGAACACGGTCTCGGTCGCCTTGACGGCCGGGATGTTGGCCAGCCGGTCGGTCACCATGGCGTGCACCTCGGCGACGTCGGCCACGCGGACCTGGATCATCGCGTCGTGCTGACCGGTGGTGATCGCGCAGTACTCGACCTCCGGCATCCTGGCCAGCTCGGCCCTGAACTGGCGCCACATCTGCTGCCGCACGGTCACGAAGATGAGCGCGGTGATGCCGAGACCGGTCCTGACGTGGTCGATCTCGGCGGTGAAACGCTTGATCGCGCCGTCGGCACGCAGCGCCTCGAATCGGGTGTAGGCGTTCGCGCGGGAGATGCCGACCCGCTCGGCGAGCGCGGCGACGGAGATCCTGCCGTTCTCCCGCAGGACCTCAAGGATCTTCATATGGATGTCGTCCAGCTCGAGACCGATGCCGATCCGTCCAGGCTGAGCGCCGCCCATGCCACCATTTCTGGAAATTTCACTCATTGTTACCTCTCGCCCCTTTATATCCGTCTTGGTGACCGCACGGGGCCTGGACATTCTGCCGGACAATCCTCGGCATCCTCGTTCCGAACGTCCATCTGGAGGACTCACCATGGCGACCCGCTCGCAGACGGCGGCTGTGCTGCTCGCCGGTGCACTCGCCCTCGCCGCCTGCGGAAGCGGCGGCTCACAGGCCCCTGCCGCGCAGAGCGGCGGCAAGACGCTCGTCATCGACACGTCCTTCGACCTCAAGACGGCCGACCCCGGCCGCACCTACGAGCCGACCGGCCTCATCGTGGGCAAGGCCACGTACGAGACATTGCTCACCTTCGACGGCGGCGACGTGACCAAGCCGGTCCCAGCGCTGGCGGAGTCGTACGAGCTGTCGGAGGACGGCAAGGTCGTCACGCTCAAGCTCAAGCAGGGCGCGACCTTCGCCGACGGCGCCCCCGTCACGGCCGACGACGTGGTCTTCTCGCTGACCCGGGTGCGCGACATGAAGGGCACCCCGTCGTTCCTGCTCGACGGCGTCGAGATCGCCAAGACCGACGACTCGACGATCACGCTCACGTCGGAGAAGGCCAACGCGGCGCTGCCGTACATCCTGCCGAACCCGGCGCTCGGCATCCTCAACAGCAAGGTCGTCAAGGCCCAGGGCGGCACGGCCGACGCCCAGGACAAGGCCGAGCAGTACCTGAACGGCAACTCGGCGGGCTCGGGCCCGTACCAGATCGAGTCGTTCAACGTCAGCAGCCAGGTCGTGCTCAAGGCGAACCCCAAGTACTACGGCGCCAAGCCCGCCTACGACAAGGTCGTCATCCGCAACGTCGAGGCGGCCACGCAGAAGCTGAACGTCCAGCGCGGCGACAGCCAGATCGCCCTCAACCTGTCCGGCGACCAGGTGACGAACATGCCGGCGACGCTGCAGGTCAAGAAGACCGCCTCGGCCAACGTCATCTTCCTGCTGGCCAACCAGGACCCGGCGATCAGCAAGACCACCACGAACGCCAAGTTCGTCGAGGCCGTGCGCAAGGGCGTCGACTACGCGGGCCTGCTGGAGCTGGCCGGCGAGGGCTCGACGCGGGCGCCGGGCGTCATCCCGTCGCAGCTCCTCGGCGCGCTGCCGGCCGACCGGGCGCCGGCGCGCGACGTCGAGGGCGCCAAGAAGGCCCTCGCCGAGAGCGGCCTGTCCAACCCGAGCGTCAAGCTGGAGTTCCCCAGCGAGCTGACCGTGAACGGGCTGTCGTTCCAGCCGCTGGCCGAGCGCATCCAGGCCAACCTCAAGGAGGTCGGCATCACGGTGGACCTCCAGCCCGCGCCGGTGACGGTGGCGCTGGACAACTACCGCAACGGCAAGGAGGAGATGGGCCTGTGGTACTGGGGCCCTGACTACCCCGACCCCAACGACTACCTGGCGTTCCTGCCCGGCCAGACGGTCGGCGCGCGGGCCGGGTGGAAGACCGGCTCGGCCAAGGACATCGAGGAGGCGGGCGAGAAGGCCGCCAAGGCGATCGGCGACGAGGCCCGCACCGCCGCCTACCACGAGGTCCAGGAGAAGCTGAACGCCTCCGGCCCGTTCGTGCCGCTCATCCAGCCGGGTCAGAACATCGTGACGGCCGCCTCGGTGACCGGCGTGGAGTACCACCCGGTGTGGACGGTCGACCTGGCCGACCTGGGCGCGAAGTAAGCCGATGGCCTGGACCATGCCGCCGCTGGCGCGGTTCCTCATCCGGCGGGTGCTCACCGCGATCCTGCTGGCCTGGGGCATCACGGTGGTGACGTTCGTGCTGACGAACCTGGTGCCCGGCGACCCGGTGGCGGCCAACCTGGGCCAGCGGGCCATGAACGACCCGGCCATCGTCGCGCAGTGGCGGGCCGAGCACGGCCTGGACAAGCCGCTGTGGGAGCAGTACTGGCTGCACCTCCAGGGCATGCTCCAGGGCGACCTGGGCACCAGCCAGCAGAGTCACCGGCCGGTCGCCCAGGACCTGGCCGAGTTCGTGCCGGCGACGCTGGAGCTGGCCGGTGCGGCCATCCTGGTGTCGCTGGTGCTCGGCGTGGCGTTCGGCGTGGTGGCCGCGCTGCGCCGCGACCGGCTGCCGGATCACGTGCTGCGCGTGCTGAGCCTGATCGGCATCTCGGTGCCGACGTTCTGGCTGGCGCTGGTGGCGTTCTACGTGTTCTTCTACCGGCTGCAGATCACGCCGGGCAGCGGCCGGGTCGACCCGGCGCTCGGCCTGGCGCCCGGCGTGACCGGGCTGCAGACGGTGGACGCGCTGATCGCCGGCCGGTGGGACGTGTTCGTCTCCGCCGTCGGCCACCTGGTCACGCCGGCGCTGGTGCTGGCGCTCTACACGATCGGGCTGCTGACCCGCTTCACCCGCTCGGCGGTGCTGGAGGTGCTGGGCCAGGACTACGTGCGCGCCGCCCGGGCCAAGGGCCTGCCGGGCCGCACGGTCCTGTTCCGGTACGTGCTCCGCTCGGCGCTGGTGCCGGTCATCACGGTGGCGGGGCTGGCGTTCGGCAGCCTGCTGTCGGGGACCGTGCTGGTGGAGGCGATCTTCGCCTGGCCGGGCATCGGCCAGTACGCCTACAAGAGCGCCACCACGCTCGACCTGCCCGCCGTCATGGGCGTCGGGTTCGTGGTGGGCGTGGTCTACCTCGTCATCAACCTGATCGTGGACGTGCTGTACGGCGTGATCGACCCCCGAGTGAGGCTGCAATGAGACGGGACCCGCTGGCCCGCAAGGGGCTGCTGCGGCGCCTGCCCGAGGCCTGGCGGCAGCCGCTGGCCGTCGTGGGCGTGGTGATCGCGCTCGCCTGGGTGGTGATCGCCGTGGCGGCGCCGCTGCTGGCGCCGCACGACCCGCTCGCCCAGGAGCTCCCCCGGCTGGCCCCGCCCGGCCCGGACCACTGGTTCGGGACCGACCAGCTCGGGCGCGACATCCTGAGCCGGGTGCTGTACGGGGCGCGGGTGTCGATCCCGCTGACGCTGCTGCTGGTGGCGCTGTCGGTGCTGGTCGGCGGTCTCCTCGGCGCCTGCGCCGGATATTTCGGCAAATGGGTGGACGAGACGATCATGCGGGTCGCGGACCTGGTGTTCGCGTTCCCGACGGTCATCCTGGCCATGGTGGTCGCGGCGGCGCTCGGCGCGAGCCTCACCAACGCGGTGCTGGCCGTGCTCGTCGTCGCCTGGCCCGCCTACGCCCGCGTCACCCGCGGCCTGGTGCTCGGCGTGCGCGAGCGCGAGTTCGTGCTCAGCGGGCGGCTGCTCGGCTTCTCCGCGTGGCGCTCGCTGCGCGTGGACGTGCTCCCGAACGTGACCGGCCCCATCCTGGTGCTGGCCACGCTGGACATCGGCACCGCGCTGCTGCTGCTGTCGGGCCTGTCGTTCCTGGGGCTGGGCGCCAAGCCGCCGTCGCCCGAGTGGGGCTCGATGGTGGCCTCCGGCATGGAGGTGTTCGACAGCTGGTGGGTGGCGGCCTTCCCGGGCCTGGCCATCCTGACCGTGGTGCTGGCGTTCAACTTCCTCGGCGACACGCTGCGCGACGCCCTCGACCCCCGCACCGCCCGCGCCATCAAGGAGCGTGCCCTGTGACGCTGGACATCACCGGCCTGAAGGTGTCGATCGGCGGCAAGGAGGTGCTGCGCGGCGTCGACCTCACGCTCCAGGAGGGCCGGGTGCACGGCCTGGCCGGGGAGAGCGGCTCGGGCAAGACGATGACCGGGCTGGCCGTGCTCGGCCTGCTGCCGCACGGCTCGCGTACCTCGGGAAGCATCACGCTCGGCGGCCGGGAACTGCTCACGATGCCGCCCGCCGAGCTGAACAAGGTGCGCGGCGGCGAGGTCGCGATGGTCTTCCAGGACCCCGCGACGAGCCTGCACCCGATGCTCACGATCGGCAGGCAGCTCACCGAGCACATGCGCCACCACCTGGGCCTCGGCAAACGGGAGGCGCGGGCCAGGGCCGTCGAGCTGCTCGGCAAGGTACGCATCCCGGGCGCGGAGGAGGCCGTCGGGCGCTACCCGCACCAGTTCTCCGGCGGGATGCGGCAGCGCATCGCGATCGCGGTGGCGCTGGCCTGCTCGCCCCGGGTGCTCATCGCCGACGAGCCGACGACCGCGCTGGACGTGACCGTGCAGGCGGGCGTGCTGCGGCTGCTGCGCGGGCTCTGCGACGAGCTGGGCCTGGCGGTGCTGCTGGTCACGCACGACCTGGGCGTGATGTCGGCGGTCGCCGACGAGGTGAGCGTGATGAAGGACGGCCTGGTCGTCGAGACCGGGCCGCGGGGGCGGGTGCTGCGCGAGCCGTCGCACCCGTACACCCGATCCCTGCTGGATTCGCTGCCGGACGCGCAGATCGACGAGGGGGGCCGATGAGCCTGCTGACCATCGACGACCTGGTCGTCGAGCACCGCTCCCCCGGCCGGCCGGTGGTCCGCGCCGTGGCCGGGGCCAGCCTGGAGGTGCGCGCGGGCGAGGTCGTCGGCCTCGTCGGCGAGTCCGGCTGCGGCAAGTCCACGCTGGCCAGGGCCGTGTGCGGGCTGAACCCGATCACCTCGGGCGGCATCTCCTTCGAGGGCGAGGCCGTCACCCCGCTCGGGCTGCGGCGGCGCACGCTGACCGGCATCCAGATGGTGTTCCAGGACCCGTACGCGTCGCTGAACCCGCGCCGCCGGGTCGGCGACCAGATCGCCGACGGGCTGCGCACCTCGGGCGACACCACCACCCGGCCCGCCGACCTGCTGGAACGCGTCGGGCTGCCGCGCGACTTCGAGCGGCGGCACCCGCACGAGTTCTCCGGCGGGCAGCGGCAGCGCATCGCGATCGCCCGGGCGCTGGCCGCCCGGCCGAGGCTGCTCATCGGCGACGAGCCGATCTCCGCGCTGGACGCCTCGGCCCAGGCGCAGGTCGCCACCCTCATGCGCGACCTGGCGGTGGAGTCGGGGGCGGGGCTGCTGTTCATCAGCCACGACCTGTCGGTGGTGCGGCTGATCGCCGACCGGATCGCGGTCATGTACCTGGGCCGGATCGTCGAGTCCGGCGACACCGCCGAGGTGTGGGCGAACCCCCGCCATCCCTACACGCGGGCGCTGCTGGAGGCGATCCCCGCGCCCGACGGCCTGGGCGTGCTGCCCGCCGAGCTGCCGGGCGACGTGCCGGACCCGGCGGACCCGCCGGCCGGCTGCCGCTTCCATCCGCGCTGCCCGCACGTGATGGACGTGTGCCGGGTCAAGGACCCCACGTTCGGCCCGGTGGCCTGCTGGCTGCACGCCGACGACGGCCCACCGGCCCCGGCGGCGGCCGGGCGGCCCGAGAAGGCGTGATACGGAGGCCGTGGTGACGGGCATTCCCGAAGACGCGGCGCGGCTGGCCCAGGTACGGGCCGCCATGACCGGATCCGAGATCGACGCCCTGGTGCTGCGGCCGTCGCCGGACTTCCGGTTCCTGGGCGGGCGCGGCGGGGCGTTCCTCGTGGTGACGGCGGACGCGGCCGTCGAGACCGCCGACCCCGCGCCGCACGTGCCCGCGGGGGCGCGGCGGGTGGGTGTGGACCCGGAGATGCGGGTGCGGGAGCTGTTCGGGCTGGCGATCGAGGCCGAACTGGTCCCGGCGGCGGCCGTGCTGGCGCCGCTGCGGCTGCGCAAGCACCCGGCCGAGGTGGAGGCGGTCGCGGCGGCGGCCGGAGCGGCCGAGGCGGTGCTGGCGCAGGCGCGGGAGCTGGCCTGGTTCGGCGCGACCGAGCGGGAGATGGCCGCCCGGCTGCGGCTGCTGCTGCTGGAGGGCGGCTGCGAGGAGGCGCTGTCGGTGCGGGTGTCGGCGGGCGAGCACACCGCCAGGGCCGCGCACCTGCCGGGCGAGCGGGTGATCAATCCGGGGGACGCGCTGCTGGTGTCGGTGTGCGGGCGCTGGGACGGCTGGTGCGCGGAGGCCGCGCGGGTGTTCGCCGTCGCCGAGCCGCCCGAGGACTTCGAGGCCATGTACTCGGTGGTGCTCGCCGCGCACCGCGCGGCCCTGGCCGCGGTGCGGCCCGCCGCCCCGGCCGGGTCGGTGGCCGCCGCCGCCCGGGCGGTGATCGAGGGCAGCGGCTACGGCCACTTCGCCGCCCCGTCGGCCGGGCGGGGGCTCGGCCTGGGCCACGACGAGGGACCCCGGCTGCGGCCGGGCGAGGACACCGCGCTGGAGCCGGGGATGGTGCTCTGCGTCGAGCCGGCCATCTACGTGCCGGACCTGTTCGGCGCCCGGGTGGCGGACGTGGCGGCCTGCACGGCGCAGGGCGCGGCGCTCCTGACGGCCGGCCCGCAGCCCCTGCTCGTCCTCGACCGCTGACCCCCGGCGAGGTTCCCGGCTCCCATAGGACGGCTGGACGAAGGTCGGCGCGGTCTTGGTGCTCTGGCACGAATCCGTTCGGCCCCGCCGCGAAGTACGGTCGCGGTGACATCCGATCCAGGGAGAGGGCCGACAGCTTGATCGCCATCAGGGAGCTCCACGACATCGCGGAGTTCAAGCAGGTCATGGCGCTGTTCGAGGACATCTGGCAGTTCGAGCCGGCCGGCCGGCCGATCACCGTCGAGCTGATGCGGGCGCTGGCGCACGCGGGCAACTACGTGGCGGGCGCCTTCGACGGCGAGCGGCTGGCGGGCGCGTCGGTCGCGTTCTTCGGCGCGGGCGCGACGCTGCACTCGCACATCACCGGAGTGTCCCGGGCCCCGGGCACGGGTTTCGCGCTGAAGCTGCACCAGCGGCGCTGGGCCCTGGAGCGCGGCGTGGAGCGCATCACCTGGACGTTCGACCCGCTGGTGCGCCGCAACGCGCACTTCAACCTGGCCAAGCTGGGCGCCATGCCGCAGGAGTACCTGCCGGCCTTCTACGGGGTGATGGGCGACGCCATCAACCAGGGCGACGAGTCGGACCGGGTGCTGGCGGCGTGGCCGCTGACCGCGCCGCACGTGCGCGCGCTGGAGGGCGGCCGGGTGGCGCCGGCGCGGGTGCCGGCGGACGCGGTGGTGGCGCTGGCGGACGAGGGCGGCCGGCCGGTGCCCGGCCGGGCCGACGCGGCGACGGTGCTGGTGGCGGTGCCGGAGGACGTCGAGCGGTTGCGGGGCGCCGACCCGGGAACGGCCAAGGCGTGGCGGCACGCCGTACGGGACACGCTGGGCGAGATGCTGTCCGAGGGCCGCAAGGTCACGGGATTTCACGATAAATCGTTCTATGTAGTGGAGAGAGCGTGAAGATCACAGGAGTAGAGCTGCGCCGGATCGCGATGCCCCTGGTGGCGCCGTTCCGCACCTCGTTCGGCACCGAGACGGCCCGGGACGTGCTGCTGGTCCGGGTGGTGACGCCGGAGGCCGAGGGCTGGGGCGAGTGCGTGGCCATGTCGGAGCCGCTCTACTCCTCCGAGTACGTCGACGGCGCGGCCGAGGTGATCCGCCGCTTCCTGCTGCCGGCACTGCCCGCGACGCTGGACGCCCAGTCGGCCGGCCGGGCGATGGAGCACGTCAAGGGGCACCGGATGGCCAAGGCGGCCGTCGAGACCGCGGTGCTGGACGCGCAGCTCCGGGCGTCGGGCGAGTCGTTCGGCCAGTATCTCGGCGCGGCCCGCGACCGGGTGCCGTGCGGGGTGTCGGTCGGCATCATGGACTCGGTGCCGCAGCTCCTCGACGCGGTCGAGGGCTACCTGGACGAGGGCTACGTGCGGATCAAGCTCAAGATCGAGCCCGGCTGGGACGTGGAGCCGGTCCGCGCGGTGCGCGAGCGCTTCGGCGACGACCTGCTGCTCCAGGTCGACGCGAACGCCGCCTACACGCTCGTCGACGCCCGCCAGCTCGCCAGGCTGGACGACTTCGGGCTGCTGCTGATCGAGCAGCCGCTGGCCAACGACGACTTCGTCCAGCACGCCAAGCTCGCCAGGCAGCTGCGCACGCCGATCTGCCTGGACGAGTCGATCGAGTCGGCCGAGCACGCGGCGGCGGCGATCGCGCTCGGCTCCTGCTCGATCATCAACGTCAAGCCGGGCCGGATCGGCGGCTACCTGGAGGCGCGCCGCATCCACGACCTGTGCCGGGCCAACGGCGTCGCCGTGTGGTGCGGCGGCATGCTGGAGACCGGGCTGGGCCGGGCCGCGAACGTGGCGCTGGCCGCGCTGCCGGGCTTCACGCTGCCGGGCGACACCTCCGGCTCGCGCCGCTACTACGCCACGGACGTCACCGAGCCGTTCGAGCTGCGTGACGGCCACCTGGACGTGCCGACCGGCCCCGGCCTGGGCGTGGAGCCGGTCCCGGCGATCCTGGACGAGGTCACCACGGCCACGGAGTGGATCCCGCTGTAGCGAGACGGCAGTAGTACGGCGGCAGGGCCGCCTTCCGGTGCGAAGGCGGCCCTGCCCGTTTCGCGGGCTCAGCGGCGCAGGCGGGGCACCGCCTCCAGGAGGGTGCGGGTGTAGTCCTGGCCGGGCGAGCCGACGACGTCCTCGGTGGGGCCGTGCTCGACGAGCCGGCCCCGGTGCATGACGGCGACCTCGTCGCACACGTACCGGACCACGGCCAGGTTGTGCGAGATGAACAGGATCGGCAGGCCGAGCCGGTCGCGCAGCGAGCGGACCAGGTTGAGCACCGCGCCCTGCACGGAGACGTCCAGGGCGCTGGTGATCTCGTCGGCCACCAGCAGGTCGGGCTCGGCACCGAGGGCGCGGGCGATGGCGACGCGCTGCCGCTGGCCGCCCGACAGCTCGCGCGGGTAGCGGCCGGCCGCCTCGGCGGGCAGCGACACCAGGCCGAGCAGCCGTTCCACCTCGGCGGCCCTGGCCTGCCTGGGCATCCGCAGCAGCGCCTCGGCGACCGACTCGCCCACGCGCATGCGCGGGTCGAGGGAGGCGTACGGGTCCTGGAACACCATCTGGACGCGGGAGGCGCCGGTGACGCTGCCGGTGTGCGGGACGAGCCCGCACACGGCCTTGGCCAGCGACGACTTGCCGCTGCCCGACTCGCCGACGAGGCCGACGATGCGGCCGGGCGGCACCTCCAGGGTGACGGAGTCGACCGCGGTGAACGCGCCGAAGCGCACGGTCAGGCCGTCGATGTGCATGTGACCTCCCAGCAGGCGACCCGGTGGGCGGGGCCGTGCTCGACGAGCGGGGGGCGCCCGGCCGCGCACGCGCCGGTGGCGAGCGGGCAGCGGGGGGCGAACGCGCACCCGTCGCCGACCTCGGCGGGGGCGGGCTGGCGGCCGGGGATGCTGGCCAGCGGCAGCGACCGGTCGGTGTCCATGTCGGGCAGCGAGGCGATGAGCGCCCGCGTGTAGGGGTGGGCGCCGTCGGTGAGCCGGTCGGCGGGCAGTTCCTCGACGACGCGGCCGGCGTACATGACGACGACGCGGTCGCACAGCTCGCCGACGACGGCGATGTCGTGGGAGATGAACAGCACGGCCGAGCCGGTCTCCTCGGTGACCTCGCGCAGCAGCCGCAGGATCTGCCGCTGCACGGTGACGTCGAGCGCGGTCGTGGGCTCGTCGGCGATGATCAGGCGGGGCGTGCCCATGAGGCCCATGGCGATGACGGCGCGCTGGCGCATGCCGCCGGACAGCTGGTGCGGGTGCCTGCGGGCCTGGCGTCCGGGCTCGGGCAGGTGCACGTGGCCGAGCCGGTCGACGGCGCGGGCGCGGGCCTCGGCGCGGGTGGCGCCCTGGTGGACGACGGCGACCTCGGCGAGCTGGCCGCCGACCTTGAGCGCGGGGTTGAGCGAGGCCATCGGGTCCTGGAAGACCATGGCGAGCGAGGTGCCGAGCTCCTTGCGGCTGAGGCCGGCGACGTCGCGGCCGTCCAGCCGCAGCCGGGCGTGGCCGACGACGCCGGGGTAGGGGACGAGGCCGCCGATGGCTGCGGCGGTGAGCGACTTGCCGCTGCCGGACTCGCCGACCAGGCCGACGATCTCGCCGGGGGCGGCGCTCAGCGACACGCCGCGCACGGGCGTGACGCCGCCGGGGAAGGTGACGGTCAGGTCCCGGACGTCGAGCACGGCGCCCGGCTCGGGCTCGCCGGGGTCGGCGCTCTCGGGCGCCACGGCCTTCGTCCGGGGCGCGGAGGTGCGCGCGGCGCCTCTGGCCAGGGCGTCGCCGAGCAGGTTGAAGCCGATGCCGGCCAGCGCGACGGCCAGCACGGGCCCGAGCGCGACCTCCGGCGTGACGTAGATGCGGCCGAACCCGTCGAACAGCAGCCGTCCCCAGTCGAACGAGGGCGGCTGCACGCCGAGACCGAGGAACGACATGCCGGCCAGGCCGAGCAGCGCGCCGCCGAGCGCCTGGGTGAGGTGGAGGATGAGCGGTTCGGCGATGTTGGGCAGCACGTGCCTGGCCAGGATGCGGCGGCGCGGCACGCCGAGCATGCGGGCGGCCGAGACGTAGTCGGCCCCGGCGACGGAGGCGGCGAGCGTCTGGGTGAGCCGGGCGAAGCCGGGCGCGATGGCGGCGCCGATGCCGAGGACCGCGCCGCGCGCGCCGAGCCCGGCGACGACCGCGGTGAACATGGCCAGCAGCAGCCCGGGGAAGGCGACGAGCGCGTTGACGGCGCCGGTGACCAGGCGGGCGGGGCGGGCGGGCAGCACCGACGGCAGCGCGCCGAGCACGATCCCGGCGGTGGCGCCGATGAGGGCGGCGGCCAGCGCGAGCAGCAGCGAGTAGCGGCCGGCGACGAGCACCCGGGCGAGCAGGTCGCGGCCGAGGTTGTCGGTGCCGAGCGGGTGGGCGGCCGAGGAGCCCTGGAGGATGGCGCCGGCGTCGATGTGCTCGGCGGCCTCCCCCCAGATGGGCGGCCCGATGACGGCCAGCACCACCATGGCGGCGACCAGGACGGCGCCCGCGACGGCCGCGGGGGTGCGGAACATCACGACTCCTTGATCGAAGAGGTCGGGTCGAGGACGCCGAGCGCCAGGTCGACGAGGAGGTTGACGAGCAGCACGATCGCGCCGTAGACGAGGATGACGCCCTGGGCGACCGGGTAGTCCTTCTGCGTGATCGACTCGACGATCTTCATGCCGAGGCCGGGCCAGGCGAAGACGTACTCGACGAGCACGCTGCCGGCGATGAGCGCGCTCAGCAACAGGCCGCCGAGCGTGAGGGTGGCGGTGAGCGTGTTGGGCAGCACGTGCCGCAGGTGCAGCCGGGCGGCCGGCAGCCGTTTGGCCCGGGCCAGGCGGACGTAGTCGGTGCCGAGCGCGCGCAGCGTCTCGACCCTGGCGATGCGCGCGATCGTGGCGGTGGGGCCGATGGCCAGCGCGAGCACGGGCAGCACGTACGAGACGGCGCCCTCCTTACCGGCGGGCGGCAGCACGCCGAGGCCGATGGCGAAGACGGTGACGAGGGCGATCGCGTACAGGAACTCGGGGACGGCGACGGCGGTGCCGGTCACCGAGCCGAACGCGGCCTCGGTGCCGCGGTTGCGGCCGTTCTCGGTGCGGACGGCCGCCCACATGCCGAGCGGCACCGCGGCCAGCAGCGCGACCGCGGTGGCGATCAGCGCCAGGCCCACCGTGTTCGGCAGGCGGGTGGCGATCACCTCGGCGACGGGCTCGCCGGTGAGGAACGAGGTGCCGAGGTCGCCGGAGAACAGCCCGGCGACGTAGGCGGCGAACTGGGCGGGCAGCGGCTGGTCGAGGCCGAGCGCGGCCCGGCGGGCCTCGATCAGCTCGACCGGGGCGGCCGGGCCGAGCGAGGCCCGCACGGGGTCGCCGGGGATCAGGTGGATCATCGCGAACGCGGCCACGACGAGCACCGCGAGCGACACGGCGAACCGGACGAGCCTCCTCAGCACAAGGCGTGACACTCAGGTCCCCGTGACGCGGATCGACGTGGGCACCAGCGCCCCGGCATCGAAGGCGAACGTGGCGCCCTTGGTGGCGACGAGCAGCGTGTTCTCCACGACGGGCACCAGGTCGGCGTTGTCGAACAGCGCGGACTCCGCCTCCAGCCACGACTTGCAGCCCTCGGCGCCGGGCACCGGCATGGCCTTGGCGACGAGCTCCTCGTAGCGGTCGTTGGACAGGTGCGCGAAGTTGGCGCCCTTGGGCGCGGCGGGGCCGGACAGGAACCCGATGAGCTGGGAGGGCAGGGTGACGGTGATCGGCAGCCAGACCACGTCCCAGTCCTGGGTGGCGTTGAGCGACTCCGACAGCTTGGTGTCCAGGACGCCGTTGAGCTTGACGTCGACGCCGATCTTCTTCCAGGCGGCGGCCATGTACTCGACGGCGGCCTGCACGCCGGGCCCGCGGGTGGTCGCGTACAGGACACGCAGGCTCAGCTTCTCGCCGTCCTTGGCGCGGGTGCCGTCGGGGCCGGCCTTCCAGCCTGCGGCGTCGAGCGCGGCGGCGGCCGCGGCGGCGTCGAAGGCGGGCAGGTGGCCGGTGACGCTGTCGCCGGGGCAGGGGCGCGGGTCGATGACGAGCCCGGTGACGGGCCTGCCGGTGCCGCTGGAGGCGATGCCGGCCAGCTCCTGGAGGTTGAGCGCCTGGGTGAGTGCCTTGCGCACGGCCACGTCCTCGGTGGGCCGGCCGTCGCCCTGGTGGAAGAGGAACTGGCCGTTGCCGCCGGGCGGCGTGAGCTTGCCGAGGCCGGGCGTGGACTCCATGCGGGCGCGGTCGGGGCCGAAGAACGTGGCGCCGTTGATGCTGCCGGCGACGAGCAGGTTGGCGGCGGTCTGCTCGTTCGGCACGACCTTGAGGACGACCTTGTCGGGCAGATCCTTGCCGGTGGCGCCGCCGGGCCCCCAGGCGTACTCGCGGCGCGGCTCGAAGGTGTAGTGGTCGCCGGGCGCGGCCTCGGTGAGCACGAACGGGCCGGAGCCGGAGGTGCCGCGGGCCAGCACGGACCGGTCCTCGACGCCCTTGCCGCAGACGATGAACAGGTTGCGGGTGGTCTCCAGGATGAACCCGTACGGCTCGGGCATGGACAGCGTCACGGTGCCCGCGGCGTCGTCGGCCTCGGCCTTCATCCCGGTGGGCAGCAGGACGCCGTAGACGGGCGACTTGGTGGCGGGGTCGGCGATGTGGTTGACGTTCGCGGCGACCTGGGCCGGGGTGAGCTTGGAGCCGTCGGAGCAGGTGACGTCCTTGCGCAGGGTGAAGGTGACGGAGTCGGGCTTCACCTCCCACTTCTCGGCCAGCCCGGGGATGATCTCCCCCTTCTCGCCGACGTTGACGAGCGTGTCGTAGGCGAAGACGAGCAACGAGTTCGTCGCCGACAGCACGGCGGTGGCGGGGTCGAGCACCCCGGGGTCGGCGGGGATGGCGAAGGTGAAGGTGCCGCCGCCCCCGGCGGGCGTGGTCTCGGGGGCGCCGCCGCAGGCGGTGGCGAACAGGGCCAGTGCGGCGGCCGCTGCTGCTTTTCTCATGGTGACTCCGGGAGTCTGGGGGTGATGCCTCACCCTGTCCGCTCACCGGCGCGCGTTCTTCGTTCCCTGCGACGAAATGTACGGGCGGCGTCGTGCTAGGGGCCGAAGATCCGCATCTGCAGCATGACGGTGAGCCGGGCGTCGGGGTCGGTCAGGTCGAGGCCGCTGATCTCGACGAGCCGCTTGAGCCGGTAGCGGAAGGTGTTGGTGTGCACGTGCACCCGGGCGGAGGCGGCGTTGACGTCGCCGAAGGCGTCGAGGTAGGCGCGCAGGGTGGCGACGAGCTCGCTGCCGTGCTCGCGGTCGTGGGCGAGCAGCCGCTGGTAGGGGCCGGTGGGGGTCTGCTCCTCGGCGTTGACCACGTCGGCGACCTGGAGCAGCAGCGACTCGAAGTGGACGTCGGCGTAGCCGGCGGCCTCGCCGGAGGCGCCGCGCGAGCGCAGCACGCGCAGCGCCCGGTCGGCGTCGGCGCGGGACCTGGCCACCTGGGCGAGCGTGCCGGCCAGGCGGCCGACGCCGACGTTGGCGGGGTGGCGGGGGCCGACCCTGGCCAGGAAGCTGCGCGCGATGCGGACGGCGCGGGCCTCCTCCTCGCCGCCGGGGTTGAGCGGCAGGACGGCGTAGGCGACGGAGCCGACGAGCGCGGCGGCGGCCTTGGGGTGGATGGTGGCCACGTGCAGGGCGAGCGCGTCGCAGAAGCGCTGCCGGTCGCTCTCGCCGCGTGCCGGGTCGCCCTCGGGCTCGCCGGTGAGCTGGGCGGCCAGCACGCACAGCCGCTGGGTGGCGACGCCGAGCCGGCCCGCGGCCTCGGCGGCGTCGGCGCCGCCGGCGAGCACGGTGGACAGCAGGTCGGCGCGCAGCCGGCGCTGGGTGTCGGCGCCGGCCCGCTCGCGCAGCAGCCGCAGCGCGACGATCTTGGCGGCGTCGGCGAGCGCCCGCTGGCGCTGCTCGGTCAGCGGCTCGTGCACGGCCGCCCAGATCGAGCCGAGGATCTCGTCCCCGGACCGGACGGCGACGGCGGCCCGGTTGATGCTGTCGCCGGGCAGCTCCATGTAGATGGGGTCGCGGCTCTGGTAGAGCTGCTTGATCAGGCCGCGCTCGTCGAGCATGCGCTGGTAGCGCTCGGGCACCTGGCGGCCGAGCACGGTCTCCACGCGGCCGGGGTCGGCCTCGTCCTGACGGCCGGAGTAGGCCAGCACCCGCGAGGAGCGGTCCTCGATCGTGACGGGTGCGTCGAGGAGCGCGCACACGGCGTTGGCCAGCGAGAACAGGTCGCCCTGCGCCTCCTCCCCCGCCTCGGCCAGGTCGCCCTCGGCCAGCAGCGAGCGCAGCAGCGCGGCGACCTGCGCCCAGGAGGCGGCCCGGGTGAGCCCGAGGACGGCGACCCCGGTCTCGGCGACCGCCGCCCGGACGCCGTCGTCCACGTCGACGGGCAGCTTGACCACCACGCCGGCCGCGGCCGGCACGGACTCCAGCAGCGCGCGGATGCCGGCCGCGCCGTGGATGCCGACGGCCAGCACGATCCCGCCCGGCGGCACGTGCGGCTCGTCGAGCGGGTCGTGGATGTGCACGCCGGTGACCTCGGCGTCGAGGTCGCCGGGCGCGGCGGCGACGTCGAGCACGGTGCTGCCGAGGTCGTCCAGGATCCGCCGCAGGCTGGCACGTGGGCGGGTGGTCATCCACACACCATAGGCGGCGTTCGTCATCGCCCGCGCAACCGGTCCACCGCGTGGCGGGCGGCGCGGCCGATGGCGGCGTCGGCCTCCGGGTCGCGGCCGCCGAGACTGGTGGTGCGCAGGAAGACGGCGACGGCGTAGCGGCCCCCGTCGGGGTACTCCACGACGCCCGCCTCGTTGCGGATGCCCCACAGGGTGCCCGTCTTGCCGGAGACGCGCACCTCGTCGCCGAACCCGGCGGCCAGGCGGTGCGGCCAGATCTGGTTGCCCATGATCGTGCGCACCTCGGCGCACGCCTCGGGCGGGCCGGCCTCGTCCCGCCAGATGGCCGCCAGCAGCGCGGTCGTCTCGCGGGGCGTGCTGGACGTGGTGCGCTCCGGGTCGCGCACGGCCAGTGGCTCGATCCGCTCGCGCGGCATGCCGTCGGTGTCGATCGTGCCCAGCTCGGCCACCACCTGGGCGAACAGCTCGGCGCAGCCGCCGATCAGCCGGGTCCGGCGCAGGCCGAGACCGGCGAGCGTGGCGTGCACCCGGTCCAGGCCGACCCGGCGCAGCAGCACGTCGGTGGCGGCGTTGTCGCTCATCGTCAGCATGAAGTGGGCCAGGTCGCGCAGCGTGAGCGAGACGTCGTCGGCGCAGCCGGAGGTGCCGATGCCGCCGTCCTTGTCGGCGGCGGTGACGGTCAGCCGCTCGGTGCGCGACAGCTCGCCCGCCGCGGCCTGGCGGGCGTACTCCAGCGCCACCGCGATCTTGAACACGGAGGCGAGGACCACCGGCTCGTCCGGGTCGAGACCGAACTCGGCGTCGCCGTCGATGTCGCGGGCGTGCACGAAACCGCGCGCGCCCGCGAGCATCTCCCGCACCGCTCAGCTCACCTTGGGGGTCGCCCTGGCCCCCAGGTGCACGTACGGGGATCCGTCGGGGAGTTCGTAGAACACCGCGGACATCCAGTCGGGGTCGCCGTCGCGGCGGCCGACGAACGTGGTCGCGTCGACGGGGACCAGGCCGAGCTCGACCGGCTCCTGCAGCTCGGCGAGCGGGCCGGTGGCCTCGATGCGCAGCTGGAGGCCGCCCTCCCGCTCGCTGATCGTCATCCGGGCGCCGGCGCGCTCGTAGACGCCCGCGTAGCGGGACGCGTCGACCTCGACCGGCGTCGCGGGCGGGCCGAGCGTCGGCGGCACGGTGATGCCGTCGAGCTCGGCGAACAGCTCGGTGGCGACGGCGTGGGTGAACGCGCCGCTGTGGCCGCCGTTCGCCACGACCGCGACGACCGTGCCGGTGCTGGGCACCACCCACAGCATCGCGTGCTGGCCGATGGTGTTGCCGCCGTGCGAGATGACGCGGTGGCCGTCCCACTCGTCCAGGATCCAGCCGATGCCCCACTGCTTGCCGAGCGTGTGCGGGTTGGGGATGTCGATCTGCGGCTCCCACATGGCCTGCGGGTCGTCCAGCAGGCCGCCCTCCAGGTGCGCGCGGCCGAAGGCGACGACGTCGGCGGCGCGGGCGCAGATGAGCCCGGCCGGTCCGGCGGAGCGCATCAGCCCCCACACCGGGGCGACCTTGCCGCCCTCGATGTGGCCGATGGCGGCCCGGTGGCGCAGCACGTCCTCGGGGAGCGTGCAGGTGTGGGTGAGGCCGAGCGGCTCGATGATCCGCTCGCGCAGCACGGCGTCCCACACCTTGCCGTCGAGCTTCTCCAGGATGCGCCCGGCGACGGTGAACCCGGAGTTGCAGTAGGACTGGGTGACGCCGAGCGGGTGGTTCTGCACCAGGTCGGCGCAGGCCTCGACGTAGCGTTCCACGCAGTCGTCGCCCCGGCCGGTGTCGAGGAACAGGTCGCCGTCGATGCCGCTGGTGTGCGACAGCAGGTGGCGGATCGTGACCGTCTTGGTCACCTCGGCGTCGGCGACGCGGAACTCGGGCAGCACCTCGGCGACGGGCGTGTCGAGGGTGAAGGTGCCCGCCTCGACGTGCTGCATGAGCATCGTCGCGGTCCACACCTTGGTGACCGAGCCGATCTGGAAGAGCGAGTCGGGGGTCGCCTCCACGCCGGTGTCCGCGTTGAGCACGCCGGCGGCGAACTCGTGGACCTGGCCGTCGTGCAGGTAGGCGAGGGCCGCGCCGGGCACCTCGTACTGGGTGATCAGCTCGGCGAACCGGTGACCCATTGCTCCAGCCACGCGATGATCCTCTCGTTGTAGTCCAGGCGGTGTGAGGGGCGTCCGTTGAGAATGAACAGGTGGGAGGCGTTCGGGTAGCGCACCATGCGTACGGGGACGTTCCGCTCGCGCAGCGCGCCGAACCACTGCTCGGCCTGGCTCACCGGGCATCGGTCGTCGGCGTCTCCGTGGAGGATCAGGGTGGGGGCCGTCACGTCGCTCACGTGGGTGAACGGGGACTGGGCGACGACGTCACCTCCACATTCAAAGGTTTTCAGGAAATATCCCATATCGGAGGTTCCTGCCATGCTGACCAGATCGGTCACGGCTCCGCCGGGGATGGCGGCCCTGAACCTGCCGGTGCGCGCCGACAGCCAGCACGTCATGTAGCCGCCGTAGCTGTAGCCGGTGACGGCCTGCCGCTCCGGATCGGCGATCCCGTCGGCGATCAGGTCGTCGAGCGGGCCGAGGAAGTCCTGCTCGTCGGCCAGCCCCCAGGCCCCGGCCGCCGCCGTGTAGAACGCCTCGCCGTACCCGTCGCTGGCGCGCGGGTTCATGGTGAGGACCGTCCAGCCGTTCGCGGCGAGCACCTGGTGGTAGAGGTGCGCGCCGTCGAAGACGGGCGCCCACGCGTTGTGCGGCCCGCCGTGCACGTCGAGCAGCACCGGGCCCGGCCCGTCCCGCGTCTCGTCCCGCAGCACGAAGCCCTCGACCGGCGTCCCGTCGGCCGCGGTGAACGTGCGCCGCACCGGCTCGAACAGCTCCACCCCGTCCAGGGCGTACGCGGTGAGCGGCCTGCCGGGCAGTTCCCGGCACGGCTCGTCCGTGGGGAGGCCGGCCAGGTACACGTCCCCGGCGCTGCGCGGCGTCGACGCCACGTACGCCATCACGCCCCCGGCGACGCTCGCGCCCGACACCACCGCGTCGCCGCCGGCGACCTTCACGGCCGCTCCCCCGCCCGCCGGCAGCGCGTACAGGTGGGTGCAGCCCGCGTCGCGGGCCGCGAACAGCAGCCGGTCGCCCGCGAGCTGCGGCGCCGCGCCCGGGTAGCCGGGGGCGCCCACCATGACGTTGCGGTCGAGCCCGGTCTCCAGCTCCTCGGCCCCGCCCTCGCCGACCGTGTACAGCCGCGTGTGGGCGACCGGCCCGCGCATCCCCGCCACGACCAGCCGCTCACCGAGCCACCACACGCCCACGGCGATCATCTCGGGCCCGGTGAGCCGCTTGGGCTCGCCGCCGGCCGCCTCGACCGTGTAGACGGAGCTCGACAGGTCGAGGTCGCCGTCCGGCTCCATCCCGGCGGTGAACGCGAGCCGCTCCCCGTCCGGGGACCACGCCGGCTGGCCCGCGTGGAAGCCGCCCTCGGTCAGCCGCACCGGCTCGCCGCCGGCCTGCCCCGCTGCCACGACGAACACGTGCGTGGTGACCCCGCGCAGCAGCCCGGCGCCGTCGGCCTTGTAGTCCAGCCGGTCGGCCACCACCGGGGCGTGCGGGTCGACGTCGCCGTGCGGGCCGGCGTACGCGATCCTCGTGCCGTCGGGCGACCACACCGGCGCGCCCGCGCCCAGCGGCGCGGACGTCAGCGCGACCGGCTCGCCGCCGTCCATCGGCAGCAGGCAGATCTGCGGCGGCCCGCCGTCGGCGCGCAGGTACGCCAGCGTGCGCCCGTCCGGCGACCAGCGCGGGCACGAGCCCTCGGCCAGCCGCCGGGGCTCCGCGCCGGGCGCGGCGAGCCAGATCTCGGCACGGTTCTCGTCCGGCTCGCGCCGGGAGGTGGTCAGGGTGTACGCGACCGCGGAGCCGTCGGGCCGCGTCTGGGGATCGGACGGTACGGCGATGCGGAACAGGTCGTCCAGCGTGAGGCGGGGCATGAGGCGAACGCTAGGCCAGCGCCGCCCCGCGTTCTTCGGTCTGCACGACGAAGGCGAGCTCCGACCTTGTACGGCGGGCCAAAGGGAATATCCCGTTGCCCGGGAACGCTCACTGCCTCACTATGGTCACCATGATCCGGCACGCCCTCCTGACGACGCCCCGCACCGCGGGCGCGTCCGGGCTTGCCTGCGACGGCCTGGAGCGCTGACCTCTTCCCGTATGTCCCGAGTGTGACCCGGCGGGGGGAGGTAGCGGCCCGTACGGGTCACCACGGATTCCAGGCGTCAAGAAGGAAGGATCATGGCGAAGCAGGCTTACGCCCGCACCAAGCCGCACCTCAACATCGGCACGATGGGCCACGTCGACCACGGCAAGACCACGCTGACGGCGGCGATCACCAAGGTGCTCGCCGAGCGGGGCCAGGCGACGTACACGCCGTTCGAGCGGATCGACCGGACCCCGGAGGAGCACTCCCGGGGCATCACGATCAACATCTCGCACGTCGAGTACGAGACCGCGACCCGGCACTACGCGCACGTGGACATGCCCGGGCACGCCGACTACGTGAAGAACATGATCACGGGGGCGGCGCAGCTCGACGGCGCCATCCTCGTCGTGTCCGCGCGTGACGGCATCATGCCCCAGACCAGGGAGCACGTGCTGCTCGCCCGGCGCGTCGGCGTCGAGCACCTGGTCGTCGCGGTCAACAAGGCCGACGGCGCCGACCCGGAGCTCACCGACCTCGTCGAGCTGGAGCTGCAGGACCTGCTCGGCGAGCACGGCTACCGCGGCACCCCGATGGTGCGGGTGTCCGGGCTGCGCGCGCTGGAGGGCGACCCGTACTGGACGGCGTCCGTCGAGGCGCTGCTCCAGGCCGTCGACGACCACGTGCCGGTCCCGGTGCGCTACGTGGACGCGCCGTTCCTCATGCCGGTGGAGAACGTCCTGACCATCACCGGCCGGGGCACGGTCGTCACCGGCGCCATCGAGCGCGGCGCCGTGCGCGTCGGCGACACCGTCGAGGCCGTCGGGCTCGGCGGCGAGCTGACGGCCGTGGTGACCGGCGTCGAGACGTTCGGGCGGACGATGGAGCGGGGCGAGGCGGGCGACAACGCCGCCGTGCTGCTGCGCGGCGTCCGGCGCGAGCAGGTGCGGCGCGGCATGGTGCTGGCGGCCCCCGGCCAGCAGCGGGCGCACCGCACGTTCACCGCCCGCGTCCACCTGCTCACGGCGGACGAGGGCGGGCGGCGCAGGGCCGTCGCGCCGGGCTACCGGCCGCAGTTCTACCTGCGCACGACCGACGTGCCGGGCGAGCTGCTGCTGCCCGGGCCCGTCCGGCCGGGCGACACGGTGGACGTCAGGGTCGAGCTCGGCAAGCCGGTCGCGCTCGACCCGGGGCTCGGCTTCGCCATCCGCGAGGGCGGCCTCACGGTCGGCGCCGGCACCGTCCTCACGGTGGACGACTGACCCTCCCGCCGTCACCGCGGGACGCCCCCTCCCCTCCCGGGAGGGGGCGTCAGCGGCTCCGGGCCAGAGACGCCCCCGGCGGGGACCGCCCGGCGCGCCGGGGCCGGGCGGTCGTTGCCGGGGGCGGTGGGGTCAGATCGGGGCGAAAGTGAAGGTGAAGGTGGTGGGGGCGGGCCTCAGTTCGTAGCGGGGCAGGGTGCCGGGGCCACAGGCGGCGGTGCCGATGCCGTGCTGGGCCGCGTCCAGGTGGACGTGCACCCGGTCGCCCGGCACGAGGTCGGGCAGGTGGGTGGCGCGGTCCAGGTCGGCGGTGCTCCAGCGGCGGGCGGTCAGCCCGAACACGGGGTCGCCCGCCACCCGCAGGCCCGCCGCCGGCCCGGTGAGCTCGGCCCAGCGCACGTCCGCGCGCTGCCCGTTCTCCTGCGGGTAGACGTACGGGGTCTGGAGCTCGTCGACGGTGGCGCTCCAGCGGCCGACCCGGGTGGCCATCCCGGTGTCCGGGTACGCCTCGCCGGGCCCCCGGCCGAACCAGGTGACGCGGTCGAAGGCCGCCGGCAGGGTCAGGGCCACGCCGAGCCTGGGCAGCGGCTCGGTCCAGTCGCCGTCGGGCTCGACGTCCACGGTGAGGCCGAGGACGTCGCCGCCGGCGCTCCACCGGTAGGTGACGTGCAGGCCGACGTCGGTGGCGGCGGGCGCGACGCGGGTGCGCACGACCAGGCCGTCGCCGGTCTCGACGGCGTCGACCCGGTGGGTGAGCCGGTGCAGCCCGAGCCGCCGCCAGCGCCGTTCGGCGTCGCTGTAGCGGTCGTTGTCGATCGGCGCCCGCCACAGCTCCAGGCGCGGCCCCTCGACGTCGATCCCGAACAGGCGGGTGAGCCGACCGCCGACCGGGTCGAACACGCCGCCGCCGAGCACGAGCTCACCGCCGGGCGCGGCGGTCACGGACGCGCCCTCCGCGCCGACCGGCCGGGCAGCGTCGTGGTACGGGGCTCCGCCGTCGTGGTAGGGGGCTCCGCCCGTGCCCAGGCGGACCTGGCCGAACGCCACCTCGTGGCCCGCCGGCGCCCACGCCTCGTCGCGGGCCAGCACGGCGCGCACGGTCAGCCACCGCTCACCGTCACCCTCGGGCAGGTCGGGCAGCTTCACCTCGCCCCCGCCCGCGGGCACCTCCAGGGCGAACGCGGCGGCCTCCTCCCCGTCGATCTCCAGCAGGGCGGAGAAGGCCAGCCCGGTCAGGTCGCGGAACCCGTACAGGCAGGTGATCGACACGGCCCCGGCCGAGAAGGCGAACCGGACGGGCTCGTACACCTTCTTGAGGTCCAGCAGCCCGGGTGACGGCGTCCGGTCGGGGAACAGCAGGCCGTCGATGACGAAGTTGCCGTCGTGGACCGGCTCGCCGTAGTCGCCGCCGTAGGCGTGGCCGAGCACCGGGTGGGTGAGCCCGTGGTCGATCCACTCCCAGACGAACCCGCCGGCCAGCCTCGGGTAGCGTTCGAACAACTCCTGGTATTCGGCCAGGCCGCCGGGCCCGTTGCCCATCGCGTGCGCGTACTCGCACTGCAGGAACGGCATCGCGCGCCGCCGGGCGTCGAGCGCCGGGTCGTCCAGCGGCTCCTCCACGCCCCGCCCGATGGCCTCGACCTCGGCGTGGCTGGCGTACATGCGGGAGTAGACGTCCACGTCCGGGCAGGACAGGTCGCCCTCGTAGTGGATGGGCCTGGACGGGTCGCGCTCGCGGGTCCAGGCGGCCATGACGGCGAGGTTGCGGCCGGTGCCGGCCTCGTTGCCGAGCGACCACATGACGACGCTGGGGTGGTTCTTGTCGCGTTCCACCGTGCGGCGCATGCGGTCGAGCAGGGCTTCTTCCCAGCGCGGGTCGTCGATGGGGTTGGCGCGCCAGCCGACCTGGCCGAAGCCGTGGGTCTCCAGGTCGCACTCGTCGATCACCCACAGCCCGAGCTCGTCGCACAGGTCGAGGAAGTCGGGGTGGGGCGGGTAGTGGCTGGTGCGGACGGCGTTGACGTTGTGCCGCTTCATCAGCAGCACGTCCTCGCGCATGGTCTCGTACGGGACGGCGCGGCCGTGGTCGGGGTGGAACTCGTGCCGGTTGACGCCCTTGAACAGCAGCGGCCGCCCGTTGGCCAGCAGCACGCCGTCGACGATGGAGATCGTCCGGAAGCCGATGCGCAGCCGCACGGTCTCGTCGTCGAGCCGCACCTCGGCGTCGTACAGGCGGGGCGTCTCGGCGGTCCACGGCTCGACGTCGAGCGTGACGGGGGTGCCGGGGGCCAGGCCGGTGACGCCGAGCTCGGCGACGGTGAGCAGGCCGGGCCCGTCGAAGCTGAGCGTGCCGCGCCCGTCGTCGTAGGAGGCGTGCACGAACACGTCGGCGGCCGAGCGGGTGAGCGTCACGTCGCGGAAGATGCCGGGCAGCCACCACATGTCCTGGTCCTCCAGGTAGCTGGCGGCCGACCACTGGTGGACCCGGACGGCGAGCACGTTGCGCCCGGGGCGCAGCCAGGGCCCGGCGTCGAACTCGGCGGGCAGGCGGCTGCCGGTGGTGAAGCCGAGCTCGTGCCCGTTGAGCCACACCTTGGCGTACGACTCGACGCCGTCAAACCGCAGCCGCCCGCCGGTCCAGCCCTCGGGCAGGTCGAAGACCCGGCGGTAGTCGCCGGTGGGGTTCTCCGACGGCACGTGCGGCGGGTCGAT
The DNA here is from genome assembly GCF_040674795.1 of Nonomuraea sp. NPDC049725. Classification (NCBI taxonomy): domain Bacteria; kingdom Bacillati; phylum Actinomycetota; class Actinomycetes; order Streptosporangiales; family Streptosporangiaceae; genus Nonomuraea; species Nonomuraea sp. NPDC049725. Next base: position 39,739 of record NZ_JBFANJ010000015.1, read on the forward strand.
CGGGAACGGGTAGGACACGTTGGTGTAGGCGGGCGCGCCGTGGCCGTGCAGCGGCCAGTGCGACGGCACGGGCAGCTCGTCCCAGCCGGAGTCGTCGTAGCCGGGGGCGGCGAAGTCGTCGGCGACGCGGGCGTGCGGCGAGAGCCGGAAGCGCCAGGGGCCGTTGAGGTCGAGGGAGGGTGCGTCGGAGCGGAGAGCCGCCCTGGGAGCCAGGCGGCCGGAACCGGGGGTGAATGTCTCGATGTCCATCGCCGCCGAGCCTAGAGGCTGGCGGTGCTTTCGTCAGCGGCGAGGTAGCCGGCCAGCATGCTCTCCGCGACGGCGCCCACGCTGGCGTCGTCCGGCAGGAATTCAGGCGTGTGCAGGCCGGTCTCGGTGTCGACGCCGACGAACATCATCAGCGACGGCACCAGCGCCCCGTACTGGGCGAAGTCGTCCGCGCCGCACGAGCGCAGCTCGGCGGTGACAGTACGGCCCTGCGCACGCAGCAGCTCGCCGGTCCGCACGGCCAGGGAGGCGTCGTTGACCAGCACGGGCTCGCCGGGCAGGACCGTCACCTCGGCCTCGCAGCCGTGCGCCCTGGCCACGTCGGCGGCCATCTGGGCGAAGCGCTCGTGCAGGGTCTCGCGCCAGGGCTGCGACAGCGACCGGAGCGTGCCCCGGGCGACGGCCTCGCCGGGGATGGCGTTGGGCGCGGTGCCGGCGTGCACGGTGCCGAAGGTGACCACGGTCGGCGTCATCGGGTCGGCGGCCCGGCTGACGAGCTGCTGGGCGGCCACGATGACCTGCGCCATCGCCACGACGGGGTCGCGGGCCAGGTGCGGGTAGGCGGCGTGCCCCTCCTTGCCCCTGACCGTCACCCGGAACTCGTCGGAGGAGGCGTTGACCGCGCCGGGCGTGCAGGCGATGACGCCGTCGTCCAGCACCGGCTGCACGTGCGCGCCGATCATGGCGGTGATCCGGTGGCGGCCGAGCGCCCCGGAGCGGACGATGTCGGCGGCCCCGGAGGGGTAGCTCTCCTCGCGCGGCTGGAGCACGACGACGAGCGGCGTGACGCCGCCGTCGCGGGGGCCGAGCACGTCCGTCACCCGGTCGACGGCGCGGGCGAGCGCGACCACGGCGGCCAGGTGCACGTCGTGGCCGCAGGCGTGCATGGCGCCGTTGACCGACGCCCACGGCACGCCGGTCCGCTCGACGATCGGCAGCCCGTCCAGCTCGCCGCGCACGCCGACGGCCGGTCCGGCGCCGCCCACGCGCAGCAGCGCGCCGGTGCCCGCGACGTGCTCCACCTGGCCGCCGGGCAGCGCGTCGAGCACCCGTTTGAGCGTCGGGCCCTCCTTGCCGGACAGCCGGGGCTCGGCGTGCAGCTCGCGCCGCAGCTCCACGGCCGTGTGCAGCTCGCGCCGGAGCACCTCGCGCAGCAGGACGTCGCGGCGGCTGGTCACGGCGCCCCCAGACCGTAGACGCGGCGGGCGTTGTCCGCGCCCACCATCGCCGCCACCCGAGCCGCCTGCGCCGCCGACCACTCCCCTTCGGCGACGAAGCCGCCCAGCACCCGGGCCATCGCCCGGCGCCACAGCTCGGCGCCGAGGAAGTGCAGCTCGGCCGGCCCCCACGCGTCGGAGGAGAACAGCAGCTTGGCGAACGGCGCCACCTCCAGGCTCTCGGCCACCAGCGCGGCGCAGGCGGCGCCGCTGTAGTGCAGGCCCAGGCCTACATCGAAGTAGACGTTCGGGTACGCGTGCGCGAGGTAGCCGGCCTGGCGCTGGTACGGGTAGCAGTGCAGGAGCAGCAGCGGCACCCCGGACGGCTCGGCCCGCTCGATCAGCCCGCGCAGCAGCAGCGGGTCGGAACGCCGCAGGTCCAGGTCGGGGTCGCCGAGCCCGGTGTGGATCTGCAACGGCAGGCCGCGCTCGATCCCGGCCCAGACGGCGTGGCGCAGCAGCACCGGGTCGTCCAGCCGCGCGCCGCCCCCGGCCAGCCAGCGGCCGGCCGCCTCGGTCACCTCGGCGGCCGCAGGCGGCTCGGGGTCGGCGTCGAGGCCGTGCCGGTAGGCCAGGACGGTCTTGACCGCCCGGGCGGTGCGGGTGCGCTCGGCCAGCGTCTCGGTGAAGCGCCCTGCGTAACCGGCGGCGTCGACGCCGGTGGCCGCGACCTGTTCGGCGACGGCCTCCAGCCGGACCACCTCGTCCACCGGGGCGCCGGTGACCTCGGCCATGCCGGACGGGCCGAGAATCTCGCCGGGCCGGTAGCCGGTCTCCACCAGGTAGTGGCCGACGCCGGAGGCGCCGAGCAGGCGGCGGTTGACCTCGTCCGCGCCGAGCCGGGCGCGCCTGGCCAGGTACGCCTCGGGCGCGGTGTGCGGCTCCAGCCCGAGCAGCGGCGCGCAGTGGCGCAGGATCGCGTGACCGAGCTGGGAGTCGAACTGCGTCATCCAGGAGGGCACGGGCCGGTCGGACTCGGTGATGAGCTCCTCGAACGCGGTGCGCGACAGGTCGTGCCCGGTGGCGCCGTGCACGTGGTGGTCGACCAGCGGCAGGTCGCGCAGCGCGGTGATCAGGTCGGTCACTGGGAGGGTCCTACCCGGTTGTCGGACTTCGGCATCCTCCCTCCGTTCCCGCGAGATCGCCTCCCGAACGCCCCGCCCGCGAAGGGGCGGGGCGCCCGGGGGCGATCAGGCCGCGGCTCAGAGGTCAGAGCCGCGGCCTTGGCGGTCAGGCGGCGGCCTTGGCGGTCAGGGCGACGCCTGACTGCCGGGTGACGCCGTTGACCGTCACGGCGACCGTGACGTTCCCGGGCCGCAGCGCGGTGAGCGTGCCCGCCTCGGGGTCGAGGACGGCCACGTGCCACGGCTTGGCCGTCTGCCGGGGTCCGACGTGCAGGTTGGGCGAGCCCGACCAGCGCGCCGACACCGGGTAGGCGGCCGGGACCGCGCGCTCGTCCTGCTTGACGGTCGCCGACACCGGGGCCGGCGCGCCGACCGCGACGGTGGCCGGAGCGGTCAGCGTGAACTCGTCGACGTGCGGCCTGACCTGGGCGCCGATCCACGTGGGCGCGTCGGCGAACCAGTTGCGTCTGACGTGCTCGGCCTCCTTGCCCGTCACCGGGTCGACGCCCCACAGGGACCAGCCGGTGAAGCCGCCGTCGCCGGGCGCGGTGGCCGGGTTCTTGCCGGAGTTGCCGTTGATGAAGTACGGCACCGCGTCCACGCGGGAGGCGTGGAAGGTCCCGACGTGCGCGCCGATGAACGCGGCGCCCTTGCCGGTGTCACGCTGGAAGCCGGCCAGCCAGCCTTCGACCAGCGCGGCCTCCTTGCGGTCGCCGAGCTGGCTGCCCTTGCCGGGCGTCGGGTCGCGCGGCGGCACGTGGAACAGCACCGCCACCGAGCCGACCGAGGAGTCGCGAGCGGCCTCGTCGAGCTCCGAGCGCAGCAGGGCGACCTGCTCGAAGCCGCCGCCGCGCAGGTTGAGGCGGGAGGTGTCGAGCGTGATGAACCGGGTGCCCTTGTGGTCGAAGGTCCGGTACGTGTCGCCGAAGACGGCCCGGAAGTTGTCGATCTTGCCGCCCATCACCTCATGGTTGCCCGGGATGTAGTGATATTTCAGCTCACCGCCGAGTTCTTCGTCGAGGATGCGCTTGGCCAGCGCGAAGTCCTCCGGCGACGCCTCGTCCACCAGGTCACCGTTGATCACCAGGAAGTCGGGCTTGGCCGCCTTGATCTCGCGCAGCGTGCGCCGGGCGTTGCGGACGATGTCGCTGTCCGGATCACGCGCGACGAACTGGGCGTCCGACATGACCGCGAACCGCCACGGCATGTCGCCGACCTCCGGCCGCACCACCGGATCGGCCACGGCCGGGACCTCGGGCGCCTCGACCGACGGCGGCACCTTCGCCACCAGCCCGTCGATCAGGATCTCGTTGGTGTACGAGGCCGCGGCCTTGGTCTCGGCCACGTAGAAGCGCCGCAGCTTGAGCGGGTAGTTGACGCCCGGCGGCACCGCGAACTCGACGAACTTCCAGCCCGTCCACGTCAGGTACGGGCCGCGCAGGATCTGCGACTGCCCGGCCGCGTCGTAGAACTCCAGGCTGGGCCACTCGCCCTTGCCGGTGGAGTGGATCCACAGGCCGAACGCCTGCGGCTGGCCGTTCACCACGATCTGCTCGGGCGGGCTGGCGTACGCGGCGCGGGTGGCGGTGGACTGGGTGAAGTCGTAGGCGAGCTTGAGCCCGCCGCCGCTCTGGCCGGGCGCGGCCGACAGCGAGCCGGTGGCGCGCGCGGTGGCGAACTTCCACGAGGCGGCGTTCTCGAAGTCGGCCACCGACTGGTCCTCGAAGCCGACCGTCACCGGCACCGCGGTGCTGATCTTGCCAACCTTGGCGGTGATGAGCCCCGACCCGGTGGGCCGCTTGGCCTTGACCGTGAAGTAGCCCTGCTCGGCCGCGGTGACCTCGAACAGGTCACGGTCATAGTCGAGCGTGAGGTCGGCCGGCTCGATGGGCGCGCTGTTGCCGTTGCGGTCGTAGCCGACGACGCCGAACGCGGCGGTGCCGTCCTGGCCGGGCAGGCCGACCCGGTCGGCGGTGGCGCCGAGCCGCCGCAGCGGCTGCAGCACGGTCAGCTCCAGGGTGCCCTTGGCCTTGCCGCGCGAGGCGGTGACCTTCGCCTGGCCGGGGACCAGGGCGTGGAACCTGCCGTCGCGCACGACGCCGTGCACGGCCGGGGTGGAGCGCCACAGGGGCGTGCCGGACGCGGGCCCGTACGTCTCGTCGTAGCCGGCGGCGGTCAGCCGCCGGGTGAGCCCGGGGAAGACGCGGTCGGGGCGGCCACCGGCGACGGGGGCCGCGCCGGGCGCCCTGGCCGGGTCGGTGGCGGTCTCCAGCCAGAAGCCCTTGAGCTTGCCGCTGCCCTCGGGCGCGTAGAGGGCCAGGCCGTTGGGCACGTGGCGCTCGCCGCCGTCGGAGGGGCTGTTCTCCACCTGGACGTCGGCCTGGCCGGGCTCGCGGGCGAGCAGCGTGGAGGAGCCGCCGCCGTCGAGGTTGAGCGCGTCGGCGGCGCCGAGGTCGGCCATCATGGCGGCCAGCTCGTCGAGCGTGACGCCGCGGCTGTCGGCCTGGCGGCCGTCCACCGTGAGCAGGTACATCTTCCTGCCGTCGGCGGAGAAGCCGACCGCGGTGCGCGGGTGGGCCGACTGGTCGGACGAGTGCTGCACGGCGCCGTCCTTGACCAGGACGTAGTTGCCGCCGACCGCGGACTCGACGGCGCCGCCGTCGGAGGCCTTCGGCTGGTAGCGCACGTCGACCCGGTCGCCCGGCTTGAGCGCGGCCAGGGCGCTCGCACCGGCGTCGCGGCCGAGCAGGATCGTGGTGCCGGCCGTGACGGGGCCGCTGCCGGCCTCCTGCCGCACCGCCGCGACCACGCCGTCCTTGAGCTCGACCTCGGTGACCGAGGCGGCGCCCTCGACGGCGCGGGCCCGGGTGTAGGAGCCCCACAGCGGGGTGAACAGGCCGACGCCGTTGTTCTGCACGATCTGGTTGAACTGGGTGAGCGTGACCGGCGCGCCGCCCTCGGGGGTGGCGGTGCCCTCGAAGTACATCTTGAGCACCCGGCCGACGCCGTCGGCGCTGACGGCGACCGCGTTCTCGTGGCCGGCGCGCGGCGACTGGACGAGCTCGCCGTTCTGGACGCCGATGCCCTGGGCGGCGCCGGAGTTGTTGATGTCGAAGAAGTCGCCGTTGACGGCGGCGACGGCGCGCGAGCGCTTGGCCGGTCCGGACAGCGGCTCGGTCTTCGACACCTCGCCGGAGTACACGTACCCGGCCTTCGCGCCGCCGCCGAGGTCGGCGGTGAGCGCGTCGGCGCGCAGCCAGCCGAGCGCGTCGTAGGTGTCGAAGGAGGTCAGGGTGATGCCGGGCGCGACGGGCCGGGTCTTCTTGTCCGTCTCCAGCCTGCCGCCGGGGGCGTCCGAGGCGGCGATCAGCGTGGAGGGCGGCGGATAGGACGACGCGGTGAGCGCGTCCTCTGCGGGGGGTGTGGGCTCGGCGTGAGCGGGGGACGCCGCGGTTAACACCAGAGCCGCGGCGGCCAGATAACGGAGGGTCTGCACGACCGAACTCAATCGCCCATGGATATAACTTTCAAGACTTGGGGATGAACTAAAAGAAAATTTCAGATCTTGCCGGCGACGACCCGCTCATCGGGCGCCCCGTCACCGGCTCCGGCCTCCTGCGGGGCCGACCTGATGCCCGCGTAGAGCACCAGCGGCACCGCCGTGGCCACCGCCATCGACAGCACGGCCGTGCCCGAGTCGTTGACCAGCATGCCGACGACCCCGCTGACCAGGGCGCCGATGAGCCCCGCCCGCAGCATCGGGGTGCGCGCGAACGCCCTCGGCACGATGCCCGCGCTGATCTTCTCCGGCCGCAGGATCGCGAAGACCAGGAACGCCAGCCCGGCGATGACGATCGGCATGAGGTTGGGCGAGAGCATGGTGTTGAGCATGGCGCCGAGCTTGCGCATGATCATCGGCCAGAACGTGCCGTCGATCACCTGCCCGACGAACCTGCCCAGGTGCGTCTGCGCGGCCGGGGGCCGCAGGTGGTCGAGCACCGCGATGATCGACACGGCCACGCCGCCCAGCACGCAGAACGCGCCGAGCTTCACCACCGACACCTTCCGGCCCGCCACGAGCAGCGCGGTCACCGCGATGCCCGGCACGAACGCGATCACGCCGCCGAAGTCGCTGCCCACGCCCGGCCAGCCCGCCAGCAGCATCGCGACCACGCCGAGCCCGGCCACCACCCACACCGCGGCCCGCCTGTGCCCGCGCCGCACCAGCCGGTCCGCGGCCATCGCCGTGGTCATCAGCACACCCGTCGCCAGCAGCGCGAACGGGATGTTGGCCAGCCCGTAGTAGCGCCCGCCGACCACGGCGGTGTAGCCCATGAGGCTGTTGAACTGCAGGTACGTGCCGGTCAGCAGGTCGGCGACGAGCACCAGGCCGGTGAACGTCGCCACCACCGCCGGCGGCCCCAGCGGGTCGCGCCGCCACGGCCCGCCCACCGCCAGCCCCACGATCGCCAGGTCGATCGCCACGACCGCGCAGACCAGCGGGACGATCGGGTACGTGCCCTGCACCCAGGGCACCAGGTTGACCAGGTACGTCGAGACGGGGACCGCCGCCAGGCCGAGCGCCACCGGGCCGATCGCCCCCGGCCGCCTGCGCCGCGACAGCACGAAGTAGGCGATCGCGTAGAAGAACACCGTGATCGTGGCGAAGACGGTGAAGAACACGCCGGTCGCGCTCCGTACGGTGGTGGCCTTGAGGTCGGCCTCCCGCAGCCGCTCCACGCCCGCGTCCCGGCCGGCGACGTCGCCGGGGGTCCAGGCGATGCCGATGACCGTGGGCGGCACCGGGATGCCGGCGGCGGTCAGCACCGTCGTCGTGATGTCGGTGAGGATCACGATGTCCTCGCGCCGGGTGGAGCTGGTGCCGAGGATCGCCCCGCGCGCCTGGTCGTGCTTCCACATGGCCACGCGCAGGTGCGGCACCGAGCCGTGGTCGCCGTTGCCGGCCAGCACCACCTGGGTCCCGGCGGGCAGCTTGGCCAGCGCCGCGCCGACCTCCGCGTCCGCCGCCCGCACCGCCGCGCGCCGCGCCTCCGGCGTGATCGCCTCCGGCTCCCTCGACAGCTTGCCGTCGGCGCCGAGATAGGGCCTGATCAGCTCGTCCACGTCCACGGCGACGACCTTGCAGCGCGACCAGTCGGCCAGCGAGGCCGGGTCGGGCGCGTACACGTCGACGCGGCCCTCACGGTCGCCCAGCGCCAGCGCCGCGCCCCGGCCGACCGCCGTCGTGCACTCCCCCGCCGCCTGCACGGCCGCGCCGAGCGTGCCCACGTAACCGCCGTCACGCTTGGCCAGGATGCCGGCGAACCCCGGCACCACCGCGCCCTCGCCCCGCCGCTCCGGCTCCGGCGGCAGGCCGCAGCGCTGCCCGAACGCCGACCGCACGCCCGCCGAGACGGTCAGCCAGCCGTCGTACGGGCACGCCACGGTGCCCAGGGTCTTGACCGACACCGAGCCGAGATCGCTCTGCCCGGCCAGCCGCCACAGGTTCGGGGCCGACTCGGGGGTGACGTCGTCCCAGTGCAGGCCCGGCACGCCGATGAAGGCCACCCGGCCGGGAGCGGCGTCGTCGGTCGCCGCCACGGCGGGCGCCGCCCACCACAGCGTCGAAGCGACCAGCAGGAAAAGCGCCCACCTCACCGTTGGCCCCCATGCGGAGAAGGAAGGGAGTGCGGCGGGGCCGCCCCGCGCCACTCATGTCATGGAACGCAGGCAACCTAGCACGGGAGCAGCCGCGGAGGTGATCCTTTTCACGCCCCGGGACCGGGTGCGGCACAGGCTCCCGGGGCGCGGCTCACAGGAAGGCGGCCACGACGATCCCGGCGACGATCAGGGCCGCCGCGGTGAGCACGACGGCACGGGCGATCGTCACGGCGAGGCGTCCGGGGTGAGGCCCGCCCGCTCCTCCAGGCGCTCCAGCCGCCGGATCACGGGCTGCAACTGGTCCCGCATCACGGCGGCCAGCATCTGCGCTGGGTCCTGCGTTCCGCCCGCGGGGGCGCCCGCCACGGGCCCGCCCGCCGCGGGGGCGCTCGCCGTCGGGGCCTGCTGGGCCTGGGCGCGCAGGTGGACGTAGCCCGCGAGCGCGGCGACCACCGCCCGGCGGGTCAGCCTCGGCTCCGCGCCCAGGCCGCGCAGCACCTGCCCGGCCGTCCCGTCCGGCTCGTTCACCAGGCCGAGCAGGAGGTGCTCGCAGCCGATGTAGTTGTGCCCGAGCGAGGCGGCCTCGTTCACGGCGAACTCCAGCGCATTGGCCGCCGCCCCACTGAACCGCCCCCCACCCTGCTCCCCAGAGGAAGCCACCCCGGAGGCAGCGCCTTCGGAGGCAGCGCCTTCGGGGGCGACACCTTCCGGGGCGGCACCTTCGGGAGACGGCGCATCGGCGGACCGGGGGGCCGCACCCCCGGCGGCCGGCCCCTCGGAGGCCCGGAGACCGACCCCCTCGGCGGCTGGCACCCCAGCAGCTCGGGGACCGGCCCGTTCGGCAGAGGCAGCGCCTTCCGGCGCGGCGCCTTCGGGAGACGGCGCATCGGCGGACCGGGCGGCCGGCCCCCCGGAGGCCCGGAGACCGACCCCCTCGGCGGCCGACCCGCCGGAGGCGAGCGCGCCGGCGCCCTCGGGGTCCGTCCCGCCGGGCCGTCGGTCGGCACCCTCCGGGGCCCCGGGGAGGCCGTGGGCGCCTTCCGTGCCAGGGGCGGCAGCGGCCCTGGCGGCGCCCTCCGGGGGCGGAACCCCCGGGAGGCGGGAGGCGCCTTCCGGGGTTGGGGCGGGCGGGAGGTGAGGGCGGGCGTGGGCGGGGTCGATGTCCATGGCGCGCAGGACGTGCAGGGCGAGGTTGGTGCCCTCGTCGAGCATGGCGGCGAGCAGGTGCTCGGTGCCCACGGCGGGGGCGCGGCCGGCGGCGGCGAGGTCGGCGGCGCGTTTGAGGACCGTGCGGGTGCGGGCGGTGAGGTGGCTGAGCGCCCCGGACGGCCGGTCCGGGTCGAGGTCGGCGGGGACGCTGGCGCGGATCGCCGTCACCCGGCGCACCGCCTGCTCCAGCGCCCGCTGGCAGATGGCCGACACGGGCACCCCCGCCTCCTTGACGGCCTCCGCGAGCTCGTCGGGCAGATAAACGTTGATCTTCGGCACGCGACCTCCTCCTTCGACTATGCCCCCACTATAACCCCACACGGGTTATATGATCCCCGAGCTGGAGAAGACTGGCTTTGCCGCGGCCGGGAGCGCAGACTGGAAGGACGGCGATCCCGCGAAACAGTGGAGCACCCGTGGACAACCACCTTGATCACATGCCGGTTCTGTCCCGAGGCAGGCATCGCAACCCCAAGCGGGGCGCCTGCTTCATGGAGCTGGCCTCCTACCTGGCCGGAGAGCGGTGGAGCGACCACCCCGCCTGCACCCATCCGCTGCTGGCGGCCCTCGCCCGGCTGGTCAACGACAACATCGGCGACGCGCAGCGCGGCCGGCTCGTGGAGCTCGTCCCGTCGATCATCGGCCTGACCTCCGACGACCTGCGGGTGGACGCCCACATCGCGCTGCGCTGCGCCACGACGGCGCTGCCCGTAGCGGCGGCCGAGCGGCAGCTCGCGCTGGCGGTTTCGGTGCTGGCGGCCGAGGAGATGCTGGCCAGGCTCGACGGCCGGCCGCCGGGGCGGCTGAGCGAGCGGAGCCGGGCGGCGATGGAGCAGGTGCCGCAGGCCGCCGCGCAGGCGCGCAAGTTCAGCCGGGCGGCGCGGATCACCGAGAAGGGCTTCCGCCGCTACGCCGCGCCCAACGCGGTCCAGCTCGCCGTGGTGGGCATCGTCCAGGCGTGCGTCCCGGACCCGGACCCGCTGCTGCGTGACCTGCTGGCGGGGGCGATCGCCGACTGCGCCGCCCTCATCCAGGCAGGAGAAACCCGGCAGGCCGTCACGAACCCTCTCCCGGTCCCCCTGTCCTGAGCGGACCGGGCCGTACCCTTGACCCTCTGGATGGGGGTGGGGATGGACGACGAGGACGTGCGGGTGGCCGTGTACGCCGGGTTCGCCCGTACGGGACGGGCCCCCGGGGTCGAGGAGCTGGCCGCGACCACCGGCGCCGGGCCCGGCGAGGTGCGGCGGGCGTTGCGGCGGCTGCACGGGGCCCGGGCACTGGTGCTGGGCGACAGCGACAGCGACAGCGACAGCGACAGCGACGAGGGCAAAGGCGAGGGCCAGGGCCAGGGCGGCGCGATCGTCATGGCGCACCCGTTCTCGTCGGTGCCGCTGGGGTTCTCGGTCATGGGCCGGGAGACGCTGTGGTGGGGCGGCTGCGCGTGGGACGCGTTCGCCGTGCCGCACCTGCTCAAGGACGAGCCCGAGGTGCTGGTCGCCACCCGGTGCCCCGGGTGCGGGACGCCGCACGCCTGGTCGGTGGGGCGCGCCGCGCCTCCCCCGGGTGAGCAGGTGGCGCACTTCCTGGTCCCGGTGGCCCGCATGTGGGACGACGTGGTGCGGACGTGCTCGAACCAGCGGCTGTTCTGCTCGGCGGGCTGCGTGGACGGGTGGCTGGCGCGTACGGGGCTGCCGCGCGGTTACGTGATGGACGTGCCGGCGCTGTGGCGGCTGGCCCGGGGCTGGTACGACGGCCGCCTGGAGCGCGGCTACACCCGCCGGGAGCCGTCCGAGGCCGCCGCGCACTTCGCCGCCGCCGGGCTGGACGGCCCGTTCTGGGGCCTCTGAGACCTCCGCCCCGACCTGCGCCTTTTCTCGTCAAAACGTTCGGGAAGCGGTTCCGCCCGAGGGCGGAACCGCAGGTCAGGCAAGCCTCCCCTTCGTTGCGGATCATGCCGACATATGTCTAAATGTCGGACGAGTTGGTCTTATGGGAGGGAATGTCATGACTATTGAGCTGGAGCGGACGTACTCGCCCGAGAAGCACCACAGCCACCGTGACGTGACCGGCGGCTGGCTGCGGCCGGCGGTGTTCGGCGCCATGGACGGCCTGGTGTCCAACTTCGCGCTGATCGCCGGGGTGGTGGGAGCCGCCGGGGCCGGGCGGGGGGCCGTGCTGGCGGGGTTCGCCGGGCTGGTGGCCGGGGCGTGCTCGATGGCGGCGGGCGAGTACACGTCGGTGAAGTCGCAGACCGAGCTGATGCGCGCCGAGATCGCCGTGGAGCGCCAGGAGCTGGCCAGGAACCCGGAGGGCGAGCGGGCCGAGCTGGCCGCGCTCTACCGTTCGCGGGGCCTGGACGCCGAGCTGGCCGACCGGGTGGCGGCGGGCCTGTCGGCCGACCCGGAGCAGGCGCTGCGCGTGCACGTGCGGGAGGAGCTGGGCGTGGACCCGGACGACCTGCCGTCGCCGCGCCTGGCCGCCGCCGCGTCGTTCGGCGCGTTCGCGCTGGGCGCGCTGGTGCCGCTGGCGCCGTTCCTGTTCGGGGCGTCGGGGCTGACGCTGGCCGTGGTGCTGAGCGTGCTGGGGCTGTTCGGGTTCGGGGCGGTGGTGGCGGTGATGACGGCCCGCCCGTGGTGGCTGGGCGGCCTGCGCCAGCTCGCGCTCGGCGTGGGCGCGGCCACGGTCACGTTCGGGCTGGGCCACCTGCTGGGCGTGACCATCGCCTGACCGGCCCGCGCCCGAGCCGGTACGCGCCCCGCCCCCGTTCCCGGTACGCGCCCCGTACCGGGAAGGGGGTCAGGGGCGGGCGGCGGTGGCGAGGTTGACGCCGAGGGCGACGAGCGCGGCGCCCGTGAGGCCGTCGAGCGTGCGGCGGACGGCGGGCCGGGCGAACGCGCGGCGCAGCGCGCTGACGACGTTGGCCACGGTGAGGAACCACAGCACGGTCCCGGCGAGCGCGATCAGCGACAGCAGCAGCGTGTCGGCGAGCGAGGCCCCCGCGGAGAGGAACTGCGGCACCAGCGCGACGAAGAACAGCGCCGCCTTGGGGTTGAGCACGTTAGTGAGCAGCCCTTCGGCGAAGGCCGCCCACGGCCCCCTGCCACCCGTGGCGGGCGCGTCGAGGGCGAGCCCGCCGCCGCCCTTGACCGCCGCGCGCAGCGCCTTGGCGCCCAGGTAGAGCAGGTAGGCGGCGCCGACGATCTTGACCACGGTGAACGCCACCGCCGAGGCGGCCAGCAGCGCGGCCACGCCGGTCGCGGCGGCGACGACCCACACGAACACGCCGAGGGAGATGCCCGCGGCGGCGGCCATGCCGTGGCCGCGCCCCGACAGCGCCGAGCGGCGCACCACGACCGCGAAGTCCGGGCCGGGCGACATCGCGCCGAGCATCACCACGCCGCCGAAGGCCACGATCTGCGTCAGAGAGGTCATGGCCCCCAGCGTAGAGGCGATCACCGCTTGCGGCGGCCCCGGCGTTTGAGGATCGCGCGCAGCGTCAGCAGCAGCACGACGGCGACGGCCTGGCCGCCGAGCACGATGCGGTTGACGTCGACGGCGGGCTGCCAGCGGACGTCGCCGTCCTTGACGACGAAGACGCCGGCCGGGGCGGCGGCGACGCCGTAGCCGGAGCCGCTGCCCTGCTCACCCTGCCCGCCGGTGCCCTGGCCGCCCCCGCCGCCGTGGGCGACCCGGGCGACCGGGATGATCGTCACGCCGTCGCGCTCGACGGGCTCGCCGAACACGCGCCCGACCGTCGCGGCGTCCTTGGCCTGATCCACCAGTCGCATGATGTCCATGCGGCCATGCTCTCCCCGCGACGGCCCGGGCGCCAGCGCCCTCAGGGTCAGACGCGCCGTCCGCGCAGCTCGCGGTAGCGGCGCACGAGCAGCTCGGTCGACGGGTCGGGGAACTCGGCGGGCGGCTCGGCGGAGGTGAGCGCGGGAGCCAGGTCGAGCGCCATCTTCTTGCCCAGCTCGACGCCCCACTGGTCGAAGGAGTCGACGCCCCAGATCGTGCCCTCGACGAACACGGCGTGCTCGTAGAGGGCGACGAGCTGGCCGAGCGTGGAGGGCGTCAGCTTGGGCGCCAGGATGGTGGAGGTGGGCCGGTTGCCCGGCATCACCTTGTGCGGCACGACCTCGGGCGCGGTGCCCTCGGCGGCGATCTCCTCGGCGGTCTTGCCGAACGCCAGCGCCGAGGTCTGCGCCAGCAGGTTGGCGGTCAGCAGGTCGTGCATGCCCTCGTGGTCCTCGTACGGCTCGGCGAAGCCGATGAAGTCGGCCGGGACGAGCCGGGTGCCCTGGTGCAGGAGCTGGTAGAAGGCGTGCTGGCCGTTGGTGCCGGGCTCGCCCCAGAAGATCTCTCCGGTGTCGACGGTGACGGGGGTGCCGTCGGCGCGCACCGACTTGCCGTTGGACTCCATCGTGAGCTGCTGCAGGTAGGCGGGGAAGCGGTGCAGCCGCTGGCTGTAGGGCAGCACGGCGCGCGTCTGGGCGCCGAAGAAGTCGGTGTACCACACCCCGAGGAGGCCGAGCAGCACCGGCATGTTGGCCTCGAACGGGGCGGTGCGGAAGTGGCGGTCGATGGCGTGGAAGCCGGCCAGCATCTCGCGGAACCGGTCGGCCCCGATCGCGATCATGAGGGACAGGCCGATGGCGCCGTCGTAGGAGTAGCGTCCGCCGACCCAGTCCCAGAAGCCGAACATGTTGCCGGTGTCGATGCCGAACTCGGCGACCTTGGCGGCGTTGGTGGAGACGGCGACGAAGTGGCGGGAGACGGCGTCCTCGCCGAGCGCGCCCACCAGCCAGTCGCGGGCCACCTTGGCGTTGGTGAGCGTCTCCAGGGTGGTGAAGGTCTTGGAGCTGACCACGAACAGCGTCGTGGCCGGGTCGAGGCCGCGCAGGTTGCCCGAGATGTCGGCCGGGTCGACGTTGGAGACGAACCGGGCCTCGATGCCGGCGTCGGCGTAGTCGCGCAGCGCCTCGTAGGCCATCGCCGGGCCCAGGTCGGAGCCGCCGATGCCGATGTTGACCACGGTGGTGATGGGCTGCCCGGTGGCGCCGCGCCATTCCTGGGACCGGACCCGGCCGGCGAACTCGCTCATCCGGTCGAGCACCGCGTGCACGTCGCCCGTCACGTCCTGGCCGTCCACGACCAGCTTGTCCCCGGCGGGGGCGCGCAGCGCGGTGTGCAGCACGGCGCGGTCCTCGCTGACGTTGATGTGCTCACCGGTGAACATCGCCTCGACGCGCTCACGCAGCCCGGCCCGCTCGGCCAGGCGCACCAGCAGGCCGATGGTCTCCTCGGTGGCGCGGTGCTTGGCGTAGTCGAGGTAGAGGTCGCCGGCGGTCACCGTCATGCGGGCGGCCCGGCCGGGATCGTCCGCGAACAGCTCGCGCAGATGCCTGCCCGCCAGCTCCTCATGATGCTTCTCCAGGGCCGCCCACTCCTGGCTCCGGGTGATGTCGCCGCTCACGTTTCCTCCTGGCACCGTCAATCCGATCTCATCCGGCCGATCACCGCCGGCCGGTCACATCGTCCCGCAACCCCGTACCCCCCGGTCCTCATTCCGCGCATGGCGGAGCGGACTCTTTGCCGGCCGGTTTGCCGGTCAGTGGGAATCGCGGCCCACGGCGTCGCCGCTCGACCCGCGCAGGAAGTCCAGGTCGGCGCCCTGGTGGGCCTGGTTCACGTGGTCGATGTAGAGGCGTTCCCAGCCGCGGGCGGGCCTGGCGTGGCCGTCGGCGACGGGCGGCCTGGAGTTCAGCTCGGCGTCGGGGATGTCGACGTCGAGCCGCCGGGCGGCCACGTCGAGCACGATCGGGTCGCCGGTGCGGACCCGGGCCAGCGGCCCGCCGGCTGCGGCCTCGGGCGAGGCGTGCAGCACGACGGTGCCGTAGGCGGTGCCGCTCATCCGGGCGTCGCTGACGCGGACCATGTCGCGCACGCCCTTGGCCAGCAGCTTGGCGGGCAGCGGCAGGTTGCCGACCTCGGGCATGCCGGGGTAGCCCTTGGGGCCGCAGCCGCGCAGCACCAGCACGGAGGTCTCGTCCACGTCCAGGTCGGGCGAGTCGAGCCGGGCGTGGACGTCCTCGACGCTGTCGAAGACGACGGCGCGGCCGCGGTGGCGCAGCAGCTCGGGCGAGGCGGCGGCGGGCTTGATGACGGCGCCCGACGGCGCCAGGTTGCCGCGCAGCACGGCGATGCCGGCGTCGGGCAGGAGCGGGTCGGCGCGCCGCCTGATGACGGTCTCGTCCCAGATGCGGGCGTCGTCCAGGCAGGCGGACAGCGGCGCGCCGGTGACGGTGGGCTCGTCGTGGAGCAGGTCGGCGACCTCCTTGAGGAGGGCGCGCAGCCCGCCCGCCCGGTAGAGGTCGTCCATGAGGTGGCGTCCGGCGGGCTGCAGGTCGGCCAGCAGAGGCACGCCCGACCCGGTGCGGTCGAAGTCGTCGAGGTCGAGCTCGACGCCGAGGCGGCCGGCGATGGCCAGCAGGTGGATGACGGCGTTGGTGGAGCCGCCGATGGCGGCGAGCGTGACGATCGCGTTGAGGAACGCGCCGCGCGTCATGACGTCGCTCGGCCGGCGTCCCTCGCGGACCAGGCTGACGGCCAGGCGGCCGGTCTCGTGGGAGCGTTCGAGCAGGCGGCTGTCGGCGGCGGGGATGCCGGCGGTGCCGGGGATCGTCATGCCGAGCGCCTCGGCCATGCAGGCCATGGTGGAGGCGGTGCCCATCGTGTTGCAGTGGCCCCGGCTGCGGATCATGGAGGATTCGGAGTCGAGGAACGCCTCGCGCGACAGCGTGCCGGCGCGCACCTCCTCGCTGAGCCGCCACACGTCGGTGCCGCAGCCGAGCGGGACGCCGCGGAAGTGGCCGGTGAGCATCGGCCCGCCGGGCATGACGACGGCCGGCAGGTCGACCGAGGAGGCGGCCATGAGCAGCGACGGGATCGTCTTGTCGCAGCCGCCGAGGAGCACGACGCCGTCGATCGGGTTGGCGCGCAGCATTTCCTCGACGGACATGGCGGCCAGGTTGCGCCAGAGCATGGCGGTGGGGCGGACGTTCGTCTCGCCGAGCGACATCACCGGCAGGTTGAGCGGGACGCCGCCGGCGGCCCAGACGCCGTCGGAGACGCTGCGGGCCACCTCGCCGAGGTGGGAGTTGCAGGGGGTCAGGTCGGAGGCGGTGTTGGCGATGGCGATGTGCGGCCGCTCGCCGTCGAAGGCCTCGCGCGGTAAGCCTCTGCGCATCCAGGCCCGGTGGATGTAGGAGTTCCTGTCGTCGCCCGAATACCACCGTGAGCTTCTCAGCGCCATGCCGGCACTGTAGCCGAGCGTCCGGCTCCGGTCCCGTACCCGCTCGCGGCCCGCCGCTTACGCCCCGGCCCGCCGGGGCAGGGGCCACGGCATGGACCATGTCGACGCATACTGGCGCGCGGCCAACTACCTGTCGGTCGGCCAGATCTACCTGCTGGACAACCCGCTGCTGAGCGAGCCGCTGCGGCCCGAGCACATCAAGCCGCGCCTGCTCGGCCACTGGGGCACGACGCCGGGCCTGAACTTCTGCTTCGCCCACCTGAACCGGGTGATCCGGGAGCGGGACCAGGACATGATCTACATCGCCGGTCCCGGCCACGGCGGCCCGGCGGCGGTGGCGCACGCGTGGCTGGAGGGCTCCTACACCGAGCGCTACCCGGACGTCACGCGGGACGCGGAGGGGATGCGGCGGCTGTTCCGGCAGTTCTCCTTCCCCGGCGGGGTGCCCAGCCACGTGGCGCCGGAGACGCCGGGGTCCATCCACGAGGGCGGCGAGCTCGGCTACGCGCTGGCGCACGCCTACGGGGCCGCGTTCGACAACCCGGACCTGGTGGTGGCGTGCGTCATCGGCGACGGCGAGGCCGAGACGGGCCCTCTCGCCGCGAGCTGGCACTCCAACAAGCTGCTGGACCACGAGCGTGACGGCGTCGTGCTGCCGATCCTCCACCTGAACGGCTACAAGATCGCCAACCCGACGCTGCTGGCCCGCATCCCGGAGGCCGATCTGCTCAAACTCCTGGAGGGGTACGGGTACCGCCCGCACGTCGTGGGCCCGGACCACGGCGAGATGGCGGCCACCCTGGACGAGGCGTTCGAGGAGATCGCCGCCTACCGGGAGGGCGCGGACCGCAGGCTGCCGATGATCGTGCTGCGCACGCCGAAGGGCTGGACGGGCCCGCGCGAGGTCGACGGGCTGCCGGTGGAGGGCACCTGGCGCGCCCACCAGGTGCCGCTGGCGGCGGTGCGCGACAACGCCGAGCACCTGGCGATGCTGGAGGAGTGGATGCGCTCCTACCGGCCGGAGGAGCTGTTCGACACCGGTGGGCGGCCGGTCGCGGGCGTGCTCGGCACGGTCCCGGAGGGCGGGCGCCGGATGAGCGCCAACCCGCACGCCAACGGCGGCGAGCTGCTGTCGCCGCTGCGGCTGCCCGACTTCCGCAGGTTCGCCGTCGAGGTCAAGTCACCGGCGACGCAGGCGAGCGAGCCGACCAAGGTCCTCGGCACGCTGCTGCGCGAGGTCATCAGGGACAATCCGCGCACGTTCCGGCTGATGGGCCCGGACGAGACCGCCTCCAACCGGCTCAGCGCCGTCTTCGACGCCACCGACCGGGCCTGGAACGCCGAACGGCTGCCCACCGACGAGCACCTGGCGCCCGGCGGCCGGGTGATGGAGGTGCTGAGCGAGCACCTGTGCCAGGGCTGGCTGGAGGGCTACCTGCTGACCGGCAGGCACGGGCTGTTCAACTGCTACGAGGCGTTCATCCACATCGTGGACTCGATGTTCAACCAGCACGCCAAGTGGCTGGAGTCGTCGCAGAAGATCCCCTGGCGGCGGCCGGTGGCGTCGCTGACGTACCTGCTGTCGTCGCACGTGTGGCGGCAGGACCACAACGGCTTCAGCCACCAGGACCCGGGCTTCCTGGACGTGGTCGTCAACAAGAAGGCGTCGGTGGTGCGCGTCTACCTGCCGCCGGACGCCAACACGCTGCTGTCGGTGGCCGACCACTGCCTGCGCTCGCGCGACTACGTGAACGTGATCGTGGCGGGCAAGCAGCCGGTGCTCGACCTGTTCACCATGGACGAGGCGATCGCCCACTGCACGCGCGGCCTGGGCATCCTGCCGTGGGCCTCCAGCGACGCGGGCGCCGAGCCCGACGTGGTGCTCGCCTGCGCCGGCGACGTGCCCACGCTGGAGACGCTGGCGGCGGCCGCGATCCTGCGCGAGGAGCTGCCGGACCTGAAGGTGCGGGTCGTCAACGTGGTGGACCTGATGCGGCTGCAGCCGTCGTCGGAGCACCCGCACGGCATGTCCGACGCCGAGTTCGACACGCTGTTCACCACCGACAGGCCGATCATCTTCGACTTCCACGGCTACCCGACGCTGATCCACCAGCTCACCTACCGCCGCCACGGCCACGCCAACCTGCACGTGCGCGGCTACAAGGAGGAGGGCACCACGACCACGCCGTTCGACATGGCGATGCTCAACGACATCGACCGCTTCCACCTGGTCATGGACGTCGTCGACCGGGTCCCCGGCCTCGGCGCCCGGGCCGCCCACCTGCGCCAGCGGATGGCCGACTCCCGCCTCCAGGCCCGCGCCCACACCCGGCTGCACGGCGAGGACGCCCCCGCGATCAGCTCGTGGACCTGGCCGGACACGTCCATGTCCTGAGCGCCGTGCGGGTTCAGCCGGTGGCGGCCCGGCGCACCGCCGCCACGATGGCCGTGTTGGGCAGGCCCTTGAGCAGGTACGTGGTCACGCCCGCCCGGCGCATCTCGTCCACCGAGCCGGAGTCGCCGTAGGCGGAGAACGCCACGACGCGGGTGGCGGGCGAGCGGCGGCGGATCTCGCGGGCCGCCCACGCGCCGCCGCCGGGCATCCGCACGTCCAGGACCGCCACCGCCGGCCGGTGCAGCTCCGCCAGCTCGGCCGCCTCGCCCGCGTCGGCCGCCACCGCCACCACCGTCAGTCCCGGCTCGGCCTCCAGCACCTCGGCCAGCACCTCCCTGATCAGTGGCTCGTCATCGGCGACCAGCACCGTGACCGGGTCGCTCACGGCCCGCCCCGGGAGACGGCGGGCACCCAGAACTCGACCGTCGCCCCCTCTCCCGGGTTGCCGCGCACGGCGCACCAGCCGCCCGCGATCTCGGCGCGCTCCCGCATCTCGATCAGCCCGAAATGGCCGGGTTCGGGGTCGTTCTCCCCGGCGTGCTCGAAGCCGTGGCCGTCGTCGTTCACCCAGACGTGCACGCCCTGCTCCGCCGAGGCCAGCCGGACCGTCACCGCGCGGGCGCGGGCGTGCTTGCGGACGTTCGTCAACGCCTCCTGGCAGATGCGGAAGATCGTGATCGACGTCTCCGGCGGCGGCTCGGCCGCCAGGTCGTGGGTCAGCTCGTAGGTGAGCCCGTCGCCCGACACCACCTGGTCCAGGTAGCGGGTCAGCCCCTCGACCAGGCCGGTGCTGTCGATGCCCGGCGGGTGCAGCCGGAAGGTGAGGTTGCGCAGCCGGCCCACGGCGGCGTCGACCGTGTCGTTGAGCCGCGTCACCGCCGCCTGGTGCTCGCCCGTCAGCCGCGTGGCCAGCAGTTGCAGCCGCATGCCGACCGCCACCATGGACTGGATCGTGTCGTCGTGCACGTCCCAGGCGATGCGCCGGCGCTCCATCTCCTGCGCGTGGACCAGGTGCGCCAGCAGCCTGCCGCGCTCGTCCAGCGCCCGCTCGACCGCGCGCCGCTCGGTCAGGTCGCGCGTCACCTTGCCGAACCCGCGCAGCCGCCCCTGGTCGTCGCGCAGCGCGGTGATGATCACGTTCGCCCAGAACCGGGTGCCGTCCTTGCGGACGCGCCAGCCCTCGTCCTCCAGCCGGCCCTCCGCGACGGCCACCTCCAGCTCGCGCGCCGGTTTGCCCGCCGCCACGTCGGCGGGCGGGTAGAGCGCCGAGAAGTGGCGTCCGACGATCTCGCCGGCGGTCCACCCCTTGATGCGCTCGGCGCCGGCGTTCCAGCTCACGATGTGTCCGCGCGGGTCCAGCATGAAGATCGCGTAGTCGACGACGTTCTGGACCAGCAGCTCCAGGTCGCTCTGCTCGGGCATACCGCAGCTTCGCACAGCCGCGCGCTCGTCACACCGCCCGCTCCCCGGCTGTCAGCTCGCACCAGACCACCTTCCCGCCCGTGTGCGGCGTGACGCCCCAGCGGGTGCACAGCTCGCCGATGACGTGCAGGCCCCAGCCGTCGGCCGGTCCGGGCATGCGCGCCTCCGGCAGCCGCTCCGCGTCGTCGCCGACCTCGACGCGGACGTGCCACGAGCCGCCGGTGATGCGCAGCACCGGCTCGCCCGAGCCGTGCCGCAGCGCGTTCGTGACCAGCTCCGACACCACCAGCAGCACGTCGTCGCGGGAGCCGTGGTAGTCCCAGGCGTCCATGGCGTCGCGGGCGATCCGCCGGGCCGTCGTGATGCTGCCCATCTCCTCGGCCAGGCGGTGCTCCAGCCTGAACGGCCCGACCTCCGTGCCCATGCCTTTACTGTCGGGCAGCGCGCCCGTCGATCACGAGACGCATCCGCCCCGGTCCGCCTGGTGCAAACGCATCAGTCGAGCAGGCCCTCGCGGCGGGCGATCGCCACCGCCTCCAGCTTCGAGCGGGCCCCCAGCTTCTCCAGGACGTGCTGCACGTGGTTGCGCACCGTGTTGCGCGCCACCCCGAGCCGCCGGCTCATCTGCTCGGTGCTCACCCCGTCGGCGAGCAGCAGCAGCGTCTCCCGTTCGCGCCCGGTGAGCGTCCCGCCCGGGCCGCGGCCCCGGCCCGCCAGCCGGTCGAGCACCCCGGGCAGCAGCGCCGGCCCGAACACCACGCCGCCCGCCGCCACCTCGCGGACCGCCGACTCCAGCTCCCGCAGCGGCGACGTCTTCACCACCAGGCCCGCTCCCCCGGCCTCCACCACCCGCGCGGCCACGTCCGCCGACGCCTCGGCCGTCAGCACCAGCACGCGCGCGCCCGGCGCCGCCTCCCGGATGCGGCCGATCGCCGCGACGCCGTCGCCGTCGGGCAGCCGCCGGTCCAGCACCACCACGTCGGGGCGCCACCTCCCGGCGCCGGCCACCGCCGCCGCCACGGTCGCGGCTGTGGCCACCAGGTCGATGCCCGCCGCCTCGTCCAGCGCCGCGCCCAGCGCCTCGGCCACCATGTCGTGGTCCTCCACCAGCATCAGCCGGATCGGGCCGGTCGCCGTGGGGCGCGGTAACTGCGTCATGCGGGCTCCGTTCGCTGAGGGCCGGTCACCGGGCCCGTCCATTGTCCGCGATCCCGCCGGAGGCCCGCGAGACCCCTGCCTGCGTCCGGGGGCGACCGAACCGGGCTCGGTCTGTGGCCGCGAGGGGAGCCTGTTGTGCCCTGAAGAGGGCTTCTGTATGGACAAACCCAGCGGAGAGCATTGGTAGGGTATTCGGGATATTTCCGGACTTGATGGGTGGGATAGACCGGTGGAGGTCGAGCAGACGGCACTGCCCGGGATCGGGCTGCGCCATGATTTCACCACCCAGTCCGGCAAACGCGTCGGTGTCGTCTCGCACCGCACCGGCCGCCGCGACCTGGTGATCTACGACCGCGAGGACCCCGACCGCGCCTGCGAGGTCGTCAAGCTGAACGACGAGGAGGCCGACGCCCTGGTCGAGCTCCTCGGCGCCCCCCGCATCGTGCAGCGGCTCAACCAGGCGCACCAGGAGGTCGAGGGGCTGGTCAGCCTCCAGCTCGCGATCCCGCCGGGCTCCCCGTACGCCGACCGCCCGATGGGCGACGCCCGCGTCCGGACCCGCACCAACGCCTCCATCGTGGCGGTGGTGCGCAACGGGAACGTGGTCGCCAGCCCGGGCCCCGGTTTCGTGTTCGCGGCCGGCGACATCGTCGTCGTGGTGGGCACCGCCGACAGCACGTCCGAAGTCGCCGACATCCTGGCCGAAGGTTAAGGGCCGCGGGTGCACCACACCGCCATCCTGTTTCTCGAATTCGGTGCCGTACTTCTTGGTCTGGGTGTGCTGGGCGCGCTGGCGTTGCGCGCCGGCATCTCGCCCATCCCCCTCTATCTGATCGCCGGCCTGGCCTTCGGGACGGGCGGCGTGCTGCCGCTGGCCACCAGCGAGGAGTTCATCTCCGTCGGCGCGGAGCTGGGCGTCGTCCTGCTGCTGCTGACGCTGGGGCTCGAGTACAACGCCGACGAGCTCGTCACGAGCCTGAAGAGCAACGCCCGCGCGGGCATCGTCGACCTGGTGCTCAACGCCGCGCCGGGGGCGATCTGCGCCCTGCTGCTCGGCTGGGGCCCGGTCGCGGCCGTGGCGATGGCGGGCGTCACGTACGCCACCTCGTCCGGGATCACCGCGAAAGTCCTGTCCGACCTGGGGTGGATCGGTAACCGCGAGACGCCCACGGTGCTGTCGCTGCTGGTGTTCGAAGACCTCACGATGGCGATCTACCTGCCGGTGCTGACGGCGATGCTCGCCGGGCTCAGCCTGGTCAGCGGCGCGGTGACGGTGGCGATCGCGCTGGGCACCGTGAGCGTGGTGCTGCTGGTCGCGCTCAGGTTCGGCAAGTGGATCGAGGCGTTCGTCTCCAGCCCGAACTCCGAGGTGCTGCTGCTGAAGGTCGTCGGCCTGGCGCTGCTGGTGGCCGGGCTGGCGCAGCAGCTCCAGGTGTCGGCGGCGGTCGGCGCGTTCCTCGTCGGCATCGCGCTGTCGGGCCAGCTCGCGCACGACGCGCAGGCGCTGCTCGCGCCGCTGCGCGACCTGTTCGCGGCGGTCTTCTTCGTCTTCTTCGGCCTGCAGACCGACCCGGCGAAGATCCTCCCGGTGGCCGGGCTGGCCGCCGCCCTCGCGCTGGTCAGCATGATCACCAAGCTGCTGACCGGCATGTACGCGGCCCGCCGGGCGGGGATCTCGAAGGCCGGTCAGGCGCGGGCCGGCATCGCGCTGGTGCCGCGCGGCGAGTTCAACATCGTCATCGCCGGTCTGGCGGTGGCGGCCGGGGCGCATCCCGACCTCGGGCCCCTGGCGGCGGCGTACGTGCTGATCCTGGCGGCGTTCGGCCCGCTGGCGGCCAAGCTGGTGCAGCCGCTGTTCGAGGCCATCGCCAAGCGCGCCTGACCCCGGGCGCGTTTTCTGTCGGTGGGCGATGGCAGGCTGGTCCTCCGAGGTGAGCGCTGGGCGCGGAAGGGGTGACGGGCTGGATGGCCGACCGCAAGCACGGGGTCCCGGCGCCGCCGACGGAGTCGGCGATCAGGTCCGCCGACTGGGACGGCCGTGAGCTGATCCGCGAGACCTATCACCGGGTGCTGTTCGTCGACGTCGACATGACCGAGCTGGTCGACCGGGGCTCGGCGTTCGAGGAGTGCACGTTCAGCAACGTGCGCTTCAACGTCTCCGAGCACGAGGACGCCAGCTTCCTCAACTGCACGTTCTCGCGTTCCTCCTTCTTCGACGCGACGTTCCGCGGCTGCAAGCTGACCGGCAGCATGTTCGACGGCTGCACGTTCGGCCTGTTCAAGGTCGAGGGCGGCGACTGGTCGTTCGCCGGCCTGCCGGGCGCCGACCTGCGCGGCAGCTCCTTCCACGGCGTCCGGCTGCGCGAGGCCGACCTGACCGGGGCCCGGCTGGAGGGCTCGGAGGTCAAGCGGTGCGACCTGTCGGGCGCGTGGCTGCACAGCGCCGACCTCACCGGCTGCGACCTGCGCGGCAGCGACCTGGGCAGCCTCGACCCGCACGTCACGGCGGTCGATCGGGCGATCATCGACCCCTTCCAGGCCACGGTCGTCGCGAGCGCCCTGGGCTTCACGGTGACCGGCTGAGCCTCGCCCCTCATTCGTGGGGTTGACCGGGTGGTTCACGCGGCGGACAGTCGCGTTGTCAGGTCGGCCACGCACGACGGTGAGAGCCGCGCGACGCGTTCTCCTTCACCGACCGGTCCGTCTCACCGGCCCGTCCCACCCGCGCGTGCTGCCGCCCAGCCCTCGCTCGCCCGCCGTCCAGCACCCTGAGGAGAAGCATGCAACCGCCCGCCCCCGCAGAACGCCGTCCCACGCGCCGGGTCCGCCGCGCCTTATCGGCGATCGTCGGACTCGTCGCGCTGGTCTTCCTCGTCACCCCGCCCGTCAGCGCCGTCGCGCTGCCCACCCCGCTGCAACTGGTGTCGAACCTCGACCTGGAGTGCTTCAAGACCAGCCCCTACCAGCCGCCCGCCGTCGGGCTGACGCTGCGCCACCTCAACCCGGTGCTCAGCGGCCTGCGCAGCGAGCAGGTCACGCTCGGCCAGCGCGACCAGCTGTGCGTCCCCGTGGCCAAGAACGGCGTGATCCCGCCGGACGGGGTGCTCGACTTCATCCGGTTCGTGGACCTGTCGTGCTACCGGGTCACCGGGCCGGCGGCGAACAAGCCGCTCGTGCTCAGCCAGCTCAACCCCGTCCTGCGTGACGTGCCGCGCAAGCAGATCACGCTGAACCGGCCGGAGCAGCTGTGCGTCCCCGTCGCCAAGAACGGCGTGCTGCCCCCGGCGGAGGTGCTGCGGGTCGTCAGCCACGTCGACCTGCTCTGCTACGGCGCCACCCCGAACGTGCCGATGAACAGGGCGCTGACGCTCCAGCAGCTCAACCCGGTGCTCGTCGGCAAGATCCCGACGGCGGACGTGCGGGTGAGCTACTCGCGCCAGCTCTGCGTGCCCGTGTACAAGGGCGGCGACGACATCCCGGCCGACGTGCTGGAGATCGTCCGGTGGATCGACCTGGAGAAGTACGACATCACGGCGCGCGCGATCACGCCCGTCGACCTGGCGCTGCGGCATCTCAACCCGGTGCTCGCCCGCCTGCCCGAGGAGCGGGCGACGCTCACCGCGGCGGTCCAGCTCGGCGTCCCGGTCGCCAAGGACGGCCGGATCCCGCCCGGCTGACCGGCGGTTCCGACAGCGGGCCTCGCCGCCGGTGGCGGCGGGGCCCGCCCTGCCGTGCTCAGCCGGTGAGCGCGCGGGGACGCCGGTCCGCGAGCGCGTCGAGCGCCGCGGCCGTGGCGGCGTCGCCCGGCAGGTGGACGACCAGGCGCTGGTCCGCGTCGGGGATCTCCAGGGTCTCCGGCGTCAGCCGCAGCTCGCCGGCCTCGGGATGGACGACCCGGTACGCGCCGGGCTCCGCCGCCGCGAGCGCCGGGCGGCCGGTGAACGCCGCCCCGGCGGTGACGGCGAGCTCGTCCACCAGGGCGCGGGCCTGGACGTCGGCGAGCGCGGCGGCGCGGTGCAGCTCGACGGCCTGCGCGGCGGCGAGGCGTTCCCAGTCCGGGTAGGCGGCCCTGGCCCGCGGATCGGTGAACAGGTGACGGGCCAGGTTGGGCGCCTCGCCGTCGAGCACGCCGAGCGGCCCGGCGAGCCTGGCGTAACCGGTGGTGTGCGCGAGCACGTCGTACACCCGGTTGACCAGCACGGCCGGGGCGGGCTCCAGCCGGTCGAGCACGGCCCGGACGGTGGCGCGCACGGCCCGCGCGGGCGGCTGGTCCATGCCCGGGCACAGGGCGCTCTCACCGGTGTTGACCTTGACGAGATGGTGCAGGTGGAGCCGCTCGCCCGGAGGCAGGCGCAGCGCGTCGGCGAGCGCGCCCAGCACCTGCGGCGACGGCTTGCGGTCGCGGCCCTGTTCGAGGCGGGTGAGGTACTCGACGCTGACGCCCGCCAGCGTGGCCAGCTCGGCGCGGCGCAGGCCGGGGGTGCGCCGCCGGGGGCCCGCGGGCAGCCCCACGTCGGCGGGGCGGACGGCTTCACGGAGGGCGCGCAGGCAGGAGCCGAGCTCGTTGTCACTCACGGGGACGAAGTGTACGGATCGGGCGGGCTCAGGGTGGCCCCCGCAGGGCCGGTATCGGGCCGGTCTCCCTCCGGCGCGACCGGAACGGCATCGTGGGCGGGGACCGCTCATGACGAAAGGGTACGAACAACATGCGTTATCGCCTGCTCGGCCGGACCGGGCTGCGAGTCTCCGAGCTGTTCCTGGGGGCCATGACGTTCCGCGAGGCGTCCCCCGAGGTGCGCGAGATGGTCGACCTGTACGCGGAGGCCGGGGGCAACGTCATCGACACCGCCTCGGCGTACGGGGAGAGCGAGGAGGTCGTCGGCGAGCTGCTGGCCGGGCGGCGCGACCGGTTCGTGCTCGCCACCAAGTACACGCTCAGCCGCGACCCCTCCGACCTGAACGCCTCCGGCAACCACCGCAAGAACCTCGTCCTGTCACTCGAACGCAGCCTGCGCCGGTTGCGCACCGACTACGTCGACGTGTTCTGGGTGCACATGTGGGACCGGCACACGCCGATCGAGGAGACCATGCGCGCCCTCGACGACGCGGTCCGCGCCGGGAAGGTCCTGTACGTGGGCATGTCGGACGCTCCCGCGTGGGTGGTCAGCCGGGCCGACACGCTGGCCGAATGGCGCGGCTGGACCCGCTTCGCCGGGCTGCAGGTGCCGTACAACCTGCTGTGGCGCGACATCGAACGCGAGCTGCTGCCGATGGCGGGCGAGCTCGGGATGAGCGTCGCCGCCTGGGGGCCGCTGGCGGGCGGCGTCCTGTCGGGCAAGTTCACCGGCGGCGCGCCGGTCGCGCCCGGCACCCGCGTCGCGCCCGCCTCCCTCGGCGAGCGCGAGCACGCGGCGGCGCGCGCGGTGCTGGAGGTCGCGGCCGAGCTCGGCGCCACGGCCTCGCAGGTCGCCATCGCCTGGACGATGGCCCGCTCGCGCGCCGTCCACCCCATCATCGGCGCCAGCGGCCCCGGCCAGCTCCGCGACAACCTCGGCGCCGCCGCCGTCACCCTGCCCGACGACGCCCTGCGCCGCCTGGAGTCCGCGGTCCCCTTCTCCCTGGGCTTCCCGCTCGACTTCATCGGCGACGCCACCTCCGCCGCCCTCGGCCCCGAATACCGCCTCCTCGACGGCCGCTGACCCACCCCGGATGCAGCGCGAGCCCGGGGCGGTCCGGCGCGGGGGCGGGGTGCCCACGTCCGCAGGGGTCAGGAGGGAGCCAAAGTGTGGGCGATCCGGGTGAGGGCGGGGAGGGCGGCGAGGACGCGGGTGGCGCGGTCGCGGCGGGCGTGCGGGGTGTCGGCGCCGAGGTCGGCGAGGAGGGCGTGGAAGTCGTCCAGCAGGGCCGCCGGGGGCCGCCGGCCCGCTGAGGCGAGTTTGGCGAGGCAGCGGGCGTACGTGGCGACGAGCCAGAAGGCGGCTTCGCGGTGGAGGCCGCGGTCGAGGAGGTCGCGGCTGCCGTCGACGGCGACGGGCCGGGCCGGGCGGCTGATGTCGGAGGAGAAGCGGTAGGCGGGCGCGTGGACCGGGGCGGCGTGGTCGAAGGCGCGTTCGACGGCGGCCAGGTGGCGTCGGGCCCTGGCGGGGGTGAGGGAGGCGCTGCCCAGCAGGTCGAGCAGGTGTTCGTGGCATTCGGGCAGCCCGCGCGCGGCCAGCAGCTCGCCGGCGGCCTCGTAGCGGCGGCGGATGGTCGGGTTGCGCAGCCCGGCGACGAGGAGGACGTGCGCGGTGACGCCGGTGCCGAAGAGCCAGGCGGTGACGTGCGCCTCCTCCGTCATCCCCGGGCGGCCGGGGGTGACGACGTCCGCCAGGAAGGCGCGTACCCGGTCCAGCGCGTGGCCGGTCCGGGCGAGGACCCAGCGGCGTTCGGCGAAGCGGCGGGAGATCTCGCGCTGGAGCGCGGTGAGCCGCCCGGCGGGGTCGGCGAGCACGCCGGGCCGGTGGAAGGCGCCCGCGAGGTGGTAGTCGGCGAGGACCGTCTCCGCGTCGGCGACGGCGTCGGCGGGCAGGTAGGAGACCTCCAGCAGCACCCCCTGGTGCCGGAACTTGCCGCCCCCGGCGAGGGGGACGGCGTCGGGGACGGGGTCGAGGGCGACCATCACGTCCACGTCGGAGCCGGTGGGGAGGTCGTCGCCGGACTCGGCCCACAGGGCGGACCCGGTGAGGAACGCCCCGGCGAACCCGGGCAGCCGCGCCCCCTCGTCGCGCGCCCACTCCCCCGCCACGCGCCGGGCCTCAGCGATCAGCATCCCGCCGAGCCTAGCGCGGCCAGGTTCGCCGCGCCCGTCCTCGGGCAGTCGTAGGGGATGCGCTCTGTGAGCCCGGACCTGGAGCGGCTGGTCCGCCGGGAGCTGATCGACGCCGGGTTCACGATCGAGCGGGCGGCGGCCCCGGCGGACGGCGGGCTGAGCGTGTGGCGGGAGCCGGGCCGCGGGGTGGTGGTCCGGTGGGACGTGCCCGCCCGCGGCGACGGCGCGCGGGGGGCGACGATTCGGGTGGCGGTCCGGCTGGCGTTACGGACGGTCCTGGCGGAGGCGGGGTTCGAGGTGTCGGAGGACGGCGACGGCGCGGAGCTGGTGGTGCTGTCGTCACCGTAGCGGGCGGCCGACCTCGTGCAGGTGGCGCAGCGCCTGCCCCCAGGAGGCGAACAGCCCGGCCTCGGTGTACGGGACGTCCAGGGAGCGGCAGTAGTCGCGCACGATGGGCCGGGCGCGGCGCAGGTTGGGCGCGGGCATGCTGGGGAACAGGTGGTGCTCGATCTGGTAGTTGAGCCCGCCGAGCGCCACGTTGACGAGATGGCCGCCGCGGACGTTGCGTGAGGTGAGCACCTGCTTGCGCAGGAAGTCGAGCTCGTCGTCGGCGGTCAGGACCGGCATGCCCTTGTGGTTGGGGGCGAACGTGCAGCCGAGGTAGACGCCGAAGCACGCCTGGTGGACGAGGAGGAAGACGAGCGCTTTGCCCACGGGCAGGACGGCGAAGACGGCGGCCAGGTAGGCGACGTCGTGGGCGATGAGCAGGGCGGCCTCGGTGCCGCGGTTCTTGAGCGTGGGGCGGCGCAGCGATCGCAGGCTGGAGACGTGCAGGTTGAGTCCTTCGAGCGTCAGCAGCGGGAAGAACAGGAACGCCTGCCACCGGCCGACGAAGCGGGCCACGCCGCTGCTGTTCTCGGCCTGCTTGACGGACCAGACGAGCACGTCGGGCGAGACGTCGGGGTCGTGGTCCTCGTGGTTGGGGTTGGCGTGGTGGCGGGTGTGCTTGTCGGTCCACCAGCCGTAGCCGAGGCCGATGCCGAGGTTTCCGGCGATGAGGCCGGCGACGCGGCTGCGGCGGCGGGAGCGGAACACCTGGCCGTGCGCCAGGTCATGGGCGAGCAGCGCGACCTGGGCGAACATCACGGCGAGGAAGACGGCGACGAGGATCTGCCACCAGGAGTCCCCGACGAGGGCGAAGGCGGTCCAGCCGCCGGCGAACAGGGCGGCCACCAGGGTCATGCGGACGGCGTAGTAGACGGGCCTGCGCTCCAGGAGCCCTGCCTGGGCGATGCGGCGGGAAAGGCCGGCGAAGTCGCTGCCCTGCCGGGCCGGGCGTGCCGGGGCTTGGTCGATCGTCATATCGCTCAAGCATCGCGGTCGCGCCCGGCCGGCGGACTGCCGCTGCCACCCGTCTTCGCGGTAGGGCTGGCCCTACCGCGGCGGGGTTCAGAGGCGGGTGACGAACTGCTCGTCCATCGGCGGCGTGTCGCCGAACACGTGCAGGTCCTGGCGGAACGTCCGCAGGTAGGCGTCCCTGTCGTGGTAGGTCCCGGCCAGGGCGTCGCCGTAGTCGATGAGCTCGCCGTGCGCGCGCCTGCGCGGCTCGTACGCGTCCTCCAGCGCCTTCTCCAGCCGGGCGGGGTCGCCTCCGGCGCCGATGACGGCCTCGGCGAGGATCTCGGCGTCGTGCAGCGTGTAGCTCATGCCCATGCCGGTCATCGGGTGGCAGGCGAACGCGGCGGAGCCGAGGAGCGCGGCGTTGCCCCGGTGGTAGGCGGGCACCCGCATGGCGGAGATGGGGATCGTCTGCCAGGCGGCGTTGCCGAGCACGTCGAAGGCGTCGGCGTTGTCGGTGACGAACGAGCGGAGGCCGTCGAGCAGTTCGGGCGTGCTGGGCTCGGCGTCGCCGGGCAGGCCGACGAACACCCTGGCCTGGTCCTGGTCGACCGGGTACAGGTAGCTGAACCAGCCTCTGGAGTCGAAGTAGAGCCGGTTGAGCTGGGCGATGCTGGCCGTCAGCGGCACGGTGGCCACGCGCAGCAGGTGCGGGTAGGCGGTGGTCTTCCTCTCGACGCCGAGCGCCTGGCGCACGGCCGAGCGGGTGCCGTCGGCGCCGATGACGACGCCGGCGCGCAGCTCGCGGCCGTCGGCGAGGACCAGGTGGCCGATGTTGTCGCCGTCGGTGGCCAGGTGGTCGATGCGGGCGTCGAACAGGAACTCGACGCCTTCCATCGCGCAGGAGGAGTAGATGACCTCGACCAGCTCGCGGTAGGGGCGGATGAGGAACCCGTCGGGGTAGCGGCACTCCTGGATCGGCTGCCCGTCGTGGTAGTAGCGGACGACGTCGCGCTTGAGCGCCTGCCGTTCGACGAGGCCGATGAGGCCGTGGCGGGCGAGCACCTGCATGCCGGGGCGCTTGACGAAGTCGGCGCCGGCGGTGGGGACGGACGGCCCCTGCTCCACGACGACGACGTGCTTGCCGCCGCGGCCCAGCAGCAGTGCCAGGAAGCAGCCGCCGAGCCCGGCGCCGACGATCGCGACGTCGCAGGATGTCATTGCCATGACGAGAGCCCTTCTGATGATCGGACGAGACGCGTGCCCCCATGGGCGCGGGTGGACGAGCCGGGGGTGGCCCTCATGGCATGGGCCTGGGCTCGCCGCGGAGCGGGTACGGGATGGGGGGCTCGGCCGGTCGCGGCTGCCGGGCGCTCTCCGGGTTGGGCGGGCAGCAGCGCGTCGGCCTCGGCGGCGACCGCGGCGAGCGTGCTGCGGAGCTCCAGGAGCATGCGGCGCGGCACCAGTACCATGACCTCGCCGGTGGCGTGCGGCATGCGGAGCATCTTGATCAGGGCCAGGCTGCCGATAAGCACCGAGACGGCCACGCACAGCGCGAGCGCGCTGGCGAGTCCGCCCATGGGCCCGGCCATGAACGGGTGGTCGATGACGACCGAGACGGTGGCGACGCCCACGGCCCCGCCGACCATGCGGGACATGACGGCGGCGCCGACCGCGGAGGCGTACTGGTGCGGGTGGGCGGCCAGGGTGGTGGCCATGGAGGTGCCGGGCGCGAGGGCGCCGACGCCGACGCCGACGGCGACGCTGGCGGCCAGGCCCCACAGGGTCGGCCCGGTCTGGGCGAGCGCCACGACGCAGGCGCCTCCGGAGACCGCGGCGCCGAGGTAGATGAGCCCGTACGGCCCGATCTTGCGGACGATCTTGCCGCCGAGCCAGGCGGTGATCACCATGGCGATCGAGGTCGGGGTCAGCCAGAGGGCGACCTCCATCATGGAGAAGCCCACGTGCATCAGGTAGAGCGGCTGGAGGGTGAGCAGCCCGTACGACAGGACGCCGAATCCCCACGTGGCCAGCCAGCCCCAGGCGAACCCGGGCCGGCGCCAGAGCGTCAGGTCGACGGCGGGCACCCGGTGGCGGCGGGCCTGCGCGAGCGCGGCGGCGAGCAGCACGAGGGCGCCGCAGGCGAGCCAGCCCGCGTCGGCTCCCCAGGCGGTGACCTTGGAGATGGCGAGCACGAGGGCGGCGATGGCGGCGGCCAGCAGCACGGCGCCGATCATGTCGGGCCTGCTCCTGGCCTGGGCGCGGGCGCTGCCCTCGGGCAGCCAGGCGCTGGCGACGAGGAGCAGCAGGCCGACGACGACGACGGGCGCGAACAGGGCGCGCCAGCCGAAGGCGCCCGCGAGCCAGCCGGCGCCGGCCTGCATGAGCAGGCAGCCGAGGCCGGAGGCGGAGCTCCACAGCGCGATGGCGCCGCGCCGCTGGTGCTCGGGCAGTTCGCCGAGCAGGACGGCGAGGCTGGCGGGGATCATCGCGGCGGCGCCCGCGCCCTGCACGGCCCGGGCGGCCAGCACGAGCGGCCAGGTGGGCATGGTGAGGGTGGCGATGCCGCCGATGACGAACACGAGCAGCCCGATGACGAGCACGCGCCGCCTGCCGAACAGGTCGGCCCAGCGACCGGCGGTCGCCAGCAGCGCCGCGATCGGGACGAAGGCCGCGCTGGTCAGCCAGACCAGGTCGTTCAGCGGCATGCCGTTGCCGGCGTCGGTGTGGCGCATCAGGCCGACGGCGATCGTGGTGGCCGTGATGTCGGCCATGACCGCCAGCATGACGCCCGCTCCTACGAGCCGGAGCAGGGTTCCGCGCCGGACGGCGGGGCCTCCTGCCTGGATGGCCGCTGGTGACGAGGGCACGTGGTCACCTCCATGAGAGCCTATGGTTGACCGCCGCCGGCGCGGGGTTCCGGCCCTGGCGCGCCGGCCGGCGGACGGGGGTCGGTCAAGCGCTGTAACGTCCGGGCGACACCAGCCCGTACGGGTCCATCGCGGTCTTGAGCCTGCGCAGCATGCCGAGGGTGTCGGGCGTGCTCTGCGCGTAGAGGTCGGCGGCGGAGTTGTCGATGTCGGAGCGGTAGATGGCGCATCCGTGGCCGCGCAGCAGGCCGCCCGCGTCCTGGCGGAGCCGGTGGGCGCGGCTGACGGCGTCGGCGTCGTCGCGGTCGAAGAAGATCTGGATGACGCCGTTGGCGAGGTTCCTGCTGATCAGGTTCCACTCCAGCATGGCGGCGGTGCCGTTGCACTCGACGGCGGCGCGCAGCACCTGGAGGATGTTGTCGGTGGAGCGCGACTCCATCGGGAGCTGCGGCAGCAGGGCGAGGAAGCCCATCTTGCCGGTGTCGATCTGGTCGCAGGACGTCACGCCGAGCGCCTTGTGCACGCCGCGGCAGGTGGGGATGCCCTGCGCCATGAGCGCCCGCGGGTAGAGCGGGTCGTCGGACATGACGGCGGTGGCGTCCAAGACGCGCAGGCCCTCGGCGCCTTCGACCTCCAGCAGCGCCTTGCGCAGCAGTTCCTCGGCGAGCTGGACGGTCTCGCCGCTGCCGAGCAGCGGTCCGACGATGGTGAACAGCTCGGGGTCGACGCCGTCGGGGACGGTCCAGCCGCCGCGGCTGGGCACGAGCGCGATGTCGCGGACGCGCAGCAGTCCTTCGGCGGGGTTGCCGCGGCGCAGGAACGTTCCCAGCGCGCCAACGGCCCGGCCGACCTGGTCGCGGGGGATGCGCCCGTGCACGAGGCCGAAACTGGCGGGCCTGGGCACCAGCGCGATCGCCATGGCGGTGACGATGCCGAGGTTGCTCTGCACGAACGCGCCGGTCAGGTCGGGGCCGGCGACGCGGCCGCGGTAGCGGCCCCAGGTGTCGAGCCCGCCGGTGTGGACGAGGCTGCCGTCGGGCATGACGGCCTCGATGCCGGCGACGTCCTGGATGCGGGAGCGCACGGAGCCGTCGCCGCGTTCGAGGGCGTTGCCGAGCACGGAGGTGTCGGCGCACGAGGCGGTGACGTTGAGCAGCCACGGCGTGTCGCGCAGCTCGGCGGCGAGCTGGGCCTGGGTGACGCCGGGCTCGACGACGGCGAAGCCGTTGTCGAGGTCGAGGCTGCGGATGCGGTCGAGGCCGCTGAGGTCGACGACCACGTTGTCGTCGGTGGAGGGGACGCCCGATCCCATCCCCCAGTTGCGGCCGGTGCTGATCGGGTAGATCCGGTGTCCGTCGGCGGCGGCGCGGCGGACCACGGCGCGCACCTCGGTGACGCTCTGCGGGCGTGCGACACCCGCGATGACGCGTGGACGGTGAGCTCCGACGTCCCGTGCTGCCGACGCCAGTCGCGTTTGACCCTGCATGACACTCCTCTTTGCTGAGATGTCGTCCCGTGTGGTCCCGCCGGTGCGCTCCCGGCGGAATCCCCCCGCTGGTCCCGCGATCAGGCGGTGCGCTTGAGCAAGTCGTCGATGGATCCGATGGCCCGGTGGGAGATCTCCCTGATCTGCTGGAGTCGCTCGGCCACCTGGGTGTCGGGCTCTTCCGGGGGGAGTTCCGGCGGGGCTTCCAGCACGGCGAAGCGCGGCCGGCGCGGCGGGTCGGCGCTGTAGGGGTGGCGGTAGTTGTCGGTGTGGAGGGACATGACGTGGGGCTCCTACCGTGGGGGTGCGGTCAGCCGTGCCTCTGTAAACTTCCACTAATTCTGTGAGTCATGATCCTGCCAATAGCCCCCCTCCTGTCAACTGGCACTTAACGAAGGCGGCTGGTTTACCGTTCGGCAGGCTGGGCAAGCGCCTCGCCCGCCGCAGGGCGCCCCGAACGCCGCTCCAGCCGCGCCCGTGCGCCGTTTCGGCAGGACTCGTCAGGTAAATGCGGCTCATCGCGCCTTTCGTGATCTACAGTCCGGATATGGCGCTAAGGCAAGATGAACGTCCCCTGAGGCCGGGAAAAGGCGACCCCGCGGTTACAGCGGGGGACCCCGATACGCGGGCTCCGTCGCGGTCGTCGCGGCGGCCTGCCTCCTGCCGATGCTGCCCGCGACCCGGAGCGCGGCGGGGGTCGCGTACTGCCGGGTGCCCGACACGCGGCTGACCGAACCGGCCTGGATCCACCCGGCCCCGCGCCCTCCGGCGGCCGAGCCCGACGCGCGGCAGCGGCTGGACTTCGCCGGCTTCCCGAACGCCGCGGCGATCGACACCGCCGAGGCCGACGGGTCGCCCTCGCAGCGGGTGCTCGTCACGTACTCCCGGAACGCCGACGCCGTGATGGAGTCGTACAAGAGCGCCGAGGCCGCGTCCACGGACGGCGGCCTGACGTTCGGCGCGCCCGCCGACACGCCGCTGCGCGAGGCGCCGATCCAGCTCCACGACGGCGGCCTGTTCGCCACCGCGTACTACCTGACCAGGCAGGACGAGCACACCAACCGGCTCGGCGTGTTCACCTCCCCGGGGCTCGGGCAGCCGTGGACGCGCACCGAGGCCACGTTCACCAGCCCCGGCGAGCTGGTCGGCGGCGGGGTGGCGCACGGGCTGCCGATCCAGCTCGCCGACGGCACGATCCTGGTGAGCGTCTACACCCGCTACACCGACACCGGCAAGCACCAGGCCGAGGTGTACGCCAGCGCGGACGGCGGCAGGACGTTCAACCGGCGCGGCGTCATCGCAAGGCCGTCCGGGGTCCACGTGTACAACGAGGCGGCGATCGAGCAGACGGCCGACGGCAGCCTGCTGGCGGTGCTGCGCCGCGAGGGCGGCCAGTACGCCACGCTGGCCACCAGCCGCTCGGCCGACGGCGGCGTCACCTGGTCGCCGGTGCGCGAGCTGACCTTCGACGGCAAGGACTGCGTGGTGCGCGGGGTGGCGCCGCGGCTGCTGCTGATGCCGGGCGGGACCCTGGTGCTGAGCGCGGGCCGCCCGGAC
Source organism: Nonomuraea sp. NPDC049725 (assembly GCF_040674795.1). NCBI lineage: Bacteria > Bacillati > Actinomycetota > Actinomycetes > Streptosporangiales > Streptosporangiaceae > Nonomuraea > Nonomuraea sp. NPDC049725. The sequence continues at coordinate 75,566 of NZ_JBFANJ010000015.1, forward strand.
GTGTGGCTGGCGCTCTCACCCGACGGGCTCGGCGAGACGTGGGAGGACCCCCGGGTCACCTACCACAACCGCGACGGCGTCTACGACGCGCACGGCACGTCCGGCTACACCGGCATCGCGGCGGTCGGGCCGCACCGGCTGCTGCAGGTGTTCGACAACTGCAAGCTCCCGGGGCTGCTGCCCGGCGGCGGCCTCAACGAGACCGCCTGCCCGGACAGCGGGCTGTTCGAGCACGGGAGCTGGTACGGGATCCGGCACCGGACGATCGACCTGCCGGAGCCGGCCCCGGGCAGGCTGGACCTGGCGGCGCTGCACCGTTCGGGCACGCTCACCGTGGAGTCGACGATGACCTGGTCGAGCCCGTCACGCCCGCGCACGCGCGCGGAGGGGGCCTTCGACGGGAGCACCGCCTACTGGTCGGGCGCGGTGGCCGCCGGCGGGCCCGGCACGCTCACGCTCGGCTTCGGCAAGCGGCAGCGGTTCACCCGGCTCGGGCTCAGCCTGCGGCCGGGGCATCCGGCGAGCGCCCGCGTGTACGTCTCGGACGACGGGGTCTCCTGGGGCGAGCCGGTGGCGACGGTCACGGACCGCACCGATTACGCGCTGCGCCATGTGACGTTCGACCCGCCGGTCAGGGGCAGGCACGTCAGAATCGTCGCCGAGGAGAGCTCGGGATGCGATCCCGAGATCGGCGCAACCTGCGCGATGCTCAACGAGGTCGAGCTTTATGCCAAGCCTCGCAAAAAGCTTCTGACAGGCAACTTGACTGAACTTGACAATACAATATTCGATTGAATCTATAACTTTATTGGGAAATGGCGGGAAACGCGGTGCGCTCCCGCCACATCCGGGCCGGCGGCCGCCCGCTCAGCGGTCGCCGCGCCTGTCGCGGTCGCGGCGGACGCCCTCGTCCAGGGGCCTGCCGTCCTGGTCCTGCTCCACGTCGAGGTGCTCCTTGCGGACCTTGCCGCGCACCTTCTCCTCGCGGCTGACCCGTTCCTTGTGCACGTGCACCCGCTCGACCGGCGTGGTCTCGGTCCCGACGACGGGCCGCTCCTCGTACAGGGTGATGACCTCCTCGTCCTCGCCGATCCTGGCGTCCGTGGTGCTGCCGTCCTTGATGGGCTCACGCTCGATCACGACCTCGTCGTGCGCGAGCGGCACGGTCTCCTCGACGTCCTCGCTCTCGACGTACTTGCGCAGCCGCACGTGGCCGGCCTCGCGGCGCTCCTTGCCGACGTGCATGTGCTCCTCGGAGCGGGTCATGTCGATGTCGCCTTCGCGATCGCGCTCGCGCCCGCGCATCGCCTGGCCGGCGCCCGCCGCCGTGCCCGCCGCCGTGCCCGCCGCCGTGCCCGCCGCCGTGCCCTTGCCCGTGGTCGTCCCGGTCGTCCCGGTGCCCGTCTCGGGCTTGCGCTGGGTCGGGATGTTCGACGGCTGCAGGCCGTAGTAGCGGTAGAGCGCGGCCTCCTCCTCCAGGGTCAGGCGGTCGTCCACGTCGACGTTGGGCGCGCCCTTGATGGTCTCCTTGTCGTACGGGGCGCGGATCTCCCCGCCCGAGCGGCGCGAGCCGGCCAGCGGCACGAAGGTCTGCCGCATGCCGAACATGCCGGTGCGCACCGTCACCCACTCCGGCTCGCCGGTGCGGTCGCTGAGGAAGACCTGGCCCACCTTGCCGATGTGCTGGCCGTCCGAGCCGATGACATGGCAGTCGAGCAGACTGCGGATCTCTGTTTGCATAGCCACGACGATTCCCCCGAATTGTTCGTCCCGCGGCCTATGTCATGGCCGACAGGTGGCTCAAATCGGACAAATACCCCGCATTTCTATAAGCGCACGCCTGACGGGCAGGTTTTGCCGGATCCCGGGATTCAGTTCGCCGCCCCGGCCTCCTTGATCATGTCCAGATGGTGCTGCAGCTTGGGCAGCGCGTCCTCGGCCATCGCCTTCACCTCGGGCGAGGAGCCCTTCTTCAGCTCCACCTGCGTCTCGGCGACGGCCTTGCGGTGCTCGGCCCGCATCGCCGCGAGGAACTCCTCGTCGAAGTCCGCCTTGGCGGCCGACTCCAGCGCCTGGATGACCTTCTTCTGCGCGCTCGTCGCGCTCGACGGCAGCTTGACGCCCAGCTTCCCGGCGGCGGCCGTGAGCTGCTCGTCCAGCGCGGTGTGGTCCTTGACCAGCAGCTCGCCCACCTCCTTGACCTTGGCCCCGGTCGCCTTGTCCGCCGCGAGCTCACCGGCCTGGATCTCGGCCAGGTTGCCCTGGTGGATCTTCTTCATCCAGATCCGGTCCTGGTCGGACAGCGCCCCCGGGGAGGCCGTGCCCGTCGCCGTGGGCGAGGGGGCGGGCGACTGCAGCCCCGCCGAGGTCCTGGCGTCGGCGCAGCCGGACACGGCGGCAGCGGCGGCCCCCGCCGCCACCAGCAGGGCAAGAGATCGGATACGCATGAACGGTCCCCCGAATCACTGTCAGTGAGATGTCAACCACGAACAGTAATAAGGTGTTCGCGTTCTCCGCCGCGCCATGCCGCGCCGGGCGGCGCGCACCGAACGGTAAAGATTTCGGCCGCGGATGGTTGGGTCCGGTGGAAGGGGGAAGGGCAGGCAACTCATGTACGTCGAAAACGAGGAGGAGCCCTGGTGCTCACCCTGACAGCCAACGCAGCGCAGGCCATCCGCGACCTGACGGCGACGGCGCCCCAGCCGGCCCAGAGCGGCATCCGCATCTCGTCCCAGGGCGACAGCGCGAACTCGCTGACCCTGTCGCTGGCGACGGCTCCGGAACCGGCCGACGAGGTGGTGGAGGCCGAGGGGGCCCGCGTCTACCTCGACCCGGTGGCCGCCACGGTGCTGGAGGACAAGTCACTCGACGCGGGCGCCGACGACCAGGGGGCGGTGTCGTTCCTGGTCACCGACCGCCCAGCCTGACCACACAGCCTGACCACACACACGCTTCCGGTCCGGTACGCGCCCGTACCGGACCGGCGGCGTGTCAGGCGGACAGCAGCTTGTGCAGGTAGCGGAGCTGCTCCTCACGCTGGTAGCCGCTGCCGCCCTCGTGGTCGTTCCACGGCCAGACGGTGATCTCCTTGGCGCCCTGCCAGTGGTTGTAGCCCGCGAACACCGTCGAGGGCGGGCAGGTCAGGTCCATCAGCGCCACCGAGTACAGCGCGGGCACCCGGCCGCGGGCGGCGAAGTTCATCCCGTCGAAGTACGACAGCGTGCGGAACACCTGGTCGGCGACCTCGCGCCGGCTCGCCAGGAAGCGCACGATCTCCTGGTACGGGTCGCGGTCGGTGATCTCGACGGCCCGGCGGAAGTGCGTCAGGAACGGCACGTCGACGAGCGCCGCCAGGACCCCCGGGTGCAGCGCGGCCGTGGCCTGCGCGATGCCGCCGCCCTGGCTGCCGCCGGAGACGACGATCCGGCCGGGATCGACGGCGGGGTGCTCCGCCGCCGCGTCGACCGCCCGCACCGCGTCGGTGAACACGCGCCGGTAGTAGTAGTCGTCCGGGTCCATGATCCCGCGCGTCATCATGCCGGGGGCCTGCGCGTTGGCGCTGCCGTGCGGGTCGGCGGTGGTGCCGGGGCTGGCGAAGTTCGCGCCGCCGTGGCCGCGCGTCTCCATGACGAACACCGCGTACCCGGCCGCCGGCCACAGCAGGTGGTCGTGCGGGAAGCCGCGCCCGCCGCTGTAGCCGATGTAGTGCATGACGCAGGGCAGCGGACCCTCGGCGCCGCGCGGCGTCAGGAACCAGCCGTTGATCCGGTGCCCGCCCCAGCCGGAGAAGGAGACGTCGAACGCGTCCACGTGGGCGTAGGGAGCGTCGTAGGGGGTGTAGACGGCGTCCAGGGCGAACTCGCGCGCCTCGCTCAGCGTACGGGCCCAGAAGTCGTCGAAGTCGGCGGGCTCGTCGCGTTCCGGGCGGTAGTCGCGGAGCTGGTCAAGCGGCAGATCGAACAGGGGCACTGCGAAACTCCAGCCTTTGTTGAGGGTCCGGAGATATTTCACCGCATGGACCCTGGTAACCGCTATCCCCCGTTTTCCTGGGTAGTGCGGGCGGATGGACCTCATCGAGACCTCCGACCCCCGGCTGGCCCCCGGCATGATCCTGGACGCGCCGGTCGAGTTCGACGACCTGCTGCTGCGCTTCGGCGACGACTCCGAGTCGCGCGCGGAGCTGACCCGTGACGACACCGGCCGCCCGGTGTTGCGCGTGGGCGGCTACATGACCATGGACGGCACGGTGGTGGCCGAGCGCGTGTGGACGGTGAGCGAGGTCGTCGAGCGCGGCGGCCGCCGCCTCATCCGCCTGGGCCACCCGCTCGACTGAACCGCCGCCTACGCCCGGCAGCCCCCGGCGCGCGCGTCCACCTTCCACACGGCGCCGGGGAACGGCGACATGAAGTGGGTGAGCAGGTCGACCGCGTAGTCGGGCGTCTGGCCGCCGGGGTCCAGGAACGACACCATCTGCGGCCCGCCCGCGCCGCGCAGCGTGATGGAGTCGCCCTTCCCCCGCGCCGCGAACCCCGGCTTGGCACTGACCGCCAGGCAGGCGAGCCTGATCCCGGCCGCCGCGATCTGCGGACGGGTGGAGATGCGGCGCAGCCGCTGGTCGTAGCGGCGCGGCGCGAGCGACCTGGCCGCGCCCAGGCGCACCGACTCGCGGAAGACGTCCGCGCCGACCTCCCGGCTGAGCCGGACGCCCAGCGTGACGTCCGGCCGCAGGTCGACGCCGCGGGCACGCAGCGTGAGCCGGTCGTAGGCGCCCTCGAAGCCGGGCGTCAGGTAGCCGAGCGCCGCCGGCGCCTTCAGCCCGAACGGGACCCGCCCCGGCCGCACCGTGAGCCGCGACACCTTCCGCACGGCCAGCGACAGGTCGGCGACGGAGCTGCGGCCGAGCGCGAAGTCGCCGTTCACCTGGTAGGACAGGAAGCCGCCGGTGTAGGGGACGTCCTGGGCGGCGCGCACCCGCTGGCGGGCGACCGGGTCGACGGTGAGCCCGGCGCGCAGCGCGACCCGGCCGGTGGGCACCGGCCGCGACACCAGGTCCACCGACAGGCCGGGGCCGAGCCTGACGGTGGTGTCGGCGGCCAGGTCGGTGACGGAGAGCGACACGTGCCCGAGCCGTCCTGACCGGTCGGCCAGCCCGCCGTCCACGCGGAGCAGGCCGTCGAGCGTGGACAGGCCGCCCTCGGCCTTGTACGTGACGGCCGGGACGCGCAGCCCGGTGGCCGAGGCGTCGGCGTCCACGCCGAACCGGGCGGGCACGTCGGTGAACCGCAGCTCCCCGCTCCCGGCTCCCGGGACCGTCACCTGGGCGCTGAGCCGCTCGACCGGCGCGGAGTTGATCACCCGGACGCGGGTCCGCGCCCCGTACGTGCCGTGGACGGCCACGGCTGCGGGCACCGGCGCGACGGCGACCCGCCCGCGCGCGCCCCCGGCCTCGGCGTGCGCGGTGAGCGCGCCCAGCGTGGCCGCCGGCTCGACGCGGTAGGCGGCCTCGACGACGTTCCCCTGCGGGCCGGGCGTCACGCCGAACGGGCCCAGGGACATGCGGGTGATCCGCGACGGCAGCCCGGTGAGCCGGGCGGCGACCTTGACCGGCGCGGGCGGCAGGACCGTCCCGGCCAGGTAGAGCCCGAGGCCGCGGCCGCCCGGCCGGTAGCCGTCGAAGGTGAACGTCCTCCTGGCCGGGTCCACCGTCACCTTCTCCGGCAGCCCGGCCACGTCCAGGTGGGCCCGGACAGCGAAGCAGCCCCGTTCGGCGCAGAACGCGCCCGGCGCGCAGCCCCGCGTGCCCGGCCGGCAGCCGCCGTCGACGAGCGAGATGCCGTCGTCCAGCGCGGGCGCGTCCTTCAGGTCGCGCAGCGCCCCGGTCTTGCCGGCCCAGGCGCGGGCGCGCACGTCCATGCGGGTGCCCGAGTACGTGACCTGCCCGCCCGACACCGAGACCGCGAGCCGCCCGGGCGCGGGCCCGGCGGTGCCGAGCAGCCCGGCGCGCACGTCGCCGCGCGTGACGTCGGCCGACAGCGCGAGCGTCTGCCGGGCGGCCCGGACGTCGGCGGCGAACCCGCCGTCCGACGGCGTGAACGCGACCGAGCGCAGCCCCTTGACCCGCACGGCGGCGTCCAGGTCGCCGGACGTCTCGTCGTAGTGGGCGGCCAGGTGCGGGCCCGCCGGGACCTTGGCGCCGTCGTGGTTGGTGAACGCGAGCGCCGCCGAGCCGACCGGCCCGGACAGGCCGCGGAAGCGGTAGCCGCGCGGGTCCCAGGAGGCGTCGAAGCGGGCCGGCACGCCGGTCACCCGGGCGGCGGCCCGCACCTTCCGGCCGCCGGCGGTGGCGCGGGCGAGCGCGTCCACCGAGCGGACGGGCGCGCCGGAGGTCCAGGTGAGCGTCCTGGCGGCGATGTCGGCGACGAGCTCGGCGCGCCTGCCGGGGCCGGTCACCGTGGCGCTCAGGTCGTCGCCGCCGCGCCGGGCGCGCAGCCGGATCTCGCGCAGCGGCGCGGACCCCGAGACGGCCGCCCTCGACCGCTCCCCCAGCTCCCACGACGCGCCGGCGTCGCCGCGCACGCCCCGCGCGGTGACGTCGACGGCGAGGGCGGAACGGGTGTTCGCGTAGGCGGCGCGCACCTCGCCGATCGTGCCGGCGGACCGGTAGACGGCCTTGCCCGCCGGGTCGAGCGTGACCTCCACCTCGTGCGGCGTGTTCGACAGCTCCAGCCTGGCCCGGTGCGCCCCGTCGACGCTCGCCGCGCCGGTGAACGGCCGGCCGCCGCCCGACTCCAGCCGCGCTCGCGGCCGCGCCCCGTACGTGACGTCGAACGCCGACAGCTTGGTCAGCAGCGCCGAGACGCCGAACGCGGCGCCGTCCTTGATCATGGTGACGTGGCCGCCGCGCGGGGTGGCGAGCGCGCCGCCGCCGCGCTGGAGCACGGCCTCGAACCGGCCCACGGGCGAGCTCGCCGTCAGCCGCACCCGGTGCGCGGCCGGGTCGTTGACCAGGCGCAGCCGGGCGGGCAGGCCGGTGAGCCCGGCGCGCAGCACGGCGCGGCCCGCCGCCCGGTCGTAGTAGCGGACGCGCGCCGCCCCGGCCCGGCCGCGCCCGGTGCCGAACGTCAGCACCTGCCTGCCGCGCTCGGTCGCGTACCGGGCGGTCAGGACCGGCGGCACGTCGCGCAGCTCGACGCTCGCCAGCCGGATGAGCCGGCCCTCGCTGTAGTGGTGGTCGTGCAGCTCGGCGCGGCCGATCCGGCTCGGCGCGGTGAAGCGCGCCCCGCCGCCCTCCAGCGTCACCCGGGCGCTCCTCGGCATCCGGTCGAGCACCGCCCGGGTCACGCGGCGGCCGGTGACCGCGAGCGCCTCCACCCGGGCCGGGGCCGACGCGGTCACGTCCAGGCGCGGCGAGCCCAGGCTCGCGTCCACCGTGAGACGCCCGGTGGCGGGCGTCTGGCGCAGGCTCACCAGCGCCTTCCCGGTCAGCCCCGCCACCGTCGTGGCGGACGCCCCCGGGTCCGTACGGGTCACGCTCGCCTTCACGTGGCCGCCCGACAGGTCGACGGTGAACGTGCCCCGGTCGGTGCCGGACAGCAGGCCGCCGAAGCCGACGGAGACCCGGCCGTCGTACTCGGCCCACACCCGGGCCCTGGCGGCCGGGCGGCCGGGCAACCGCCTGACCGTGAAGCCGAGCCCGACGGCGGACTTCCCCGGCTCGGCCTCGGGCAGCAGGTACGCCGCCACGTCGGCCCTGTCGTCGCCGGTCACGTCCGCGGCCACCGGCTTGGCCAGCGGCTGCGGGCCCGAGCAGGAGACGGGCACCCGCTCGCTCTCCACGCACAGCCGGTACGTCAGGCCGGGAACCTGCTTGGCCAGCTTGCCGAACAGCCCGGCGACGGGGGCCTGCAACGCCAGCGGCGCGGCCCCGTCGGCGGCGGGCAGCACGTCCCGCGGCGACACCGGCCCGCCGTTCCCCGGCCCGTCGTTCTCCCGCCCGTCGTCGCCCGGCCCGTCGTTCTCCGGCCCGTCGTCCGCCTGGGGGTCCGTCTCCGGCGCCCGGGCGCTCTCGCGGGCCTCGGCCTCGACGGCTTCGGCGAGCGCCGGGCCCGCCGGGGTGGTCACCTCGGGGGCCTCCGGGCCGGTCTGCCCGTCGCCGGGGTCGGCCAGGGCGGGCGACGGCTCCAGCGCGACCCGCACCGGCGTGCCGGCCGGCGTGGGCACCGGCGGCACGGTCCCGGCGCGGGGAGTCCGGGCCTCCGTCCGGGCAGGCTGCCCCGCCGGGCGGGCCGGGTCGGCGTGTGCCGGGGCCGGGTGAGGGGTGGCCGCCAGAGCGGCGATCGCCATGGACGTGGAAGCGAGCACGCGGCCCACGGCGTGCCGGCATGGCATGGCGCGAAACCCCCCGAAGTCATCCCGTTACGAATAGAAGTGACGAGACGACCACATATCCTGACTTGTAGTCAAGCCGTGGAGCTCCAGGCTACGGACGGTAAGCACGGAGCCGGGCAGCCGGCGGCTCATCCGGCCGTCAACGCGCGAATGCCGCACCCGTGGCACGGGCGCGGCATCAGCGGTCAGACCGGGCGGGCGCGCGGGCGCGCCCGCCGGTCAGTCGTCGTCGTGGTTGCGGTCGTGGTGGCGCCAGCCTTCCCACCAGCCGTTACCGTCGTCCCAGCCGCGGTTCCAGTCGCGGTCGTGGTCGTGGTCGTTGTGCGCCCACCACGGCTCCAGCTCGTGCTGCTTGTGGGGCCACACCGGCTTGTGGATGACCTTTCCGGGAGGGCCCTGGGGGCCCTGCGGACCCGCCGGTCCCTGCGGGCCGCGCGGACCCTCGGGGCCCCTCGGGCCGCGACGGCAGTGGTGGTGGTGACGGTGGCACTTGTGGCGCCAGCCACCCCACCAGCGGTGGCCCCAGCCGTGCCCGCAGCGGCGGTGACGGCAGCCCAGGAGGGGCTTCTCGTGCGCACCGGTGACCACGCCCGCCTGGACGGCGGTGCCGGCCACCTGAGCCGTGCTGGCGCCGGCGGCCTGCGCCGCCGGGAGAAGCATGACGCTGGCGGCAGCAGTCGCGAGGGCCAGGGTGGCGACCCGCTTGAGCGCGCGCGGCGCTCGACTCTCAGTGTTCATGGGCGATCGTTTCCGTTCATGGGTTTATCGATCTGGACGCGGGGCGCCGACTCTCTCGCTCCGCGACAGCCGCAGACATACCCGCACTCCCGATCACTCTTATCCAGTCGAACAGCAATGGATGATCAAAGGATCGCCATTTCCGCGAGGCGTGAGAGCGAAATTCAATTTGTCCGGATTTAGCGGGACAACAATGGCTCGCAGCCCTTTACGGAAAAAGGCATTTCGCCGGGGTGCGCATGCACCGAACAGGGAAACGAAGTGGCGTATGATCAACGTCTTGGTTCTCGCGGTGGGCCTGGGACTGCCCCTCGCTCCCGCCGTCCCCGCACCCGCGGCGCTGGCGCCCGCCGCCCGCGCGGCCGCCGATCCCGCCGCTCCGGCGGGCGTGCTGCGGCCCGGCGACCGGGGCCCCGCCGTGAAGCAGATGCAGCGGCGGCTGCGGGCCGGCGGCTATTTCTGGGGACAGGCTGACGGGGTTTTCGACGAATCCACCCGGGCCGCGGTGTGGGGGTTCCAGAAGAGCCAGGGAATGCGCCCGCGCAACGTGGCCGACGCCAAGGTGCTGCGCGCCCTGGAACGTCCCCGGAGAATGCGCCCGCTGGTGCCGGGCGGCCCCCGCGACCGGGTCGAGGTCGACCTGCGCCGCCAGCTTCTCGCCGTTTACCGCGACCGGCGGCCGGTGCTGATCTCCCACATGTCGAGCGGCGCCGGAGTGCAGTTCTGCGAGGGCGGCCGCTGCCGGATCGCGCGCACCCCGGAGGGTGACTTCCGGGTGACCAAGCGGGCCCCGGGATGGACGACGGGGCCGCTCGGGTCGATGTACAACTCGCTGTACTTCGTCGGCGGGGTGGCGATGCACGGGTCGACGAAGGTGCCGCTGCGGCCCGCCTCCCACGGCTGCGTGCGGGTGCCGATGGACACCGCCGACAAGCTGTATCGCCTGGTCGACGTGGGTGAGCCCGTGTACGTGCGGCGCGGCGGGAGGTGAGCCGGCCGCCGGGGCCACGGACCGGCCGGACGGGGTCTCTGCCAGAATGGCCGCATGTCCCCAGCCCGCGCCCTCCTGATCACGGGCACTGTCGGCGCTGGCAAGACCACGGTGGCGGACGCGCTCGGCGACCTGCTCGCCGACGCCCGCGTCCCCGGCGCCGTGCTCGACCTCGACTGGCTGCGCCGCTCCTGGCCGTCGCCGCCCGGCGACCCGTTCAACTCGGCGATGACCGTGCGCAACCTGCGCAGCGTCGCCCGCAACTACCTGGAGGCGGGGGCCGTGCGGCTGGTCCTCGCGGGCGTCATCGAGAGCCTGGAGGAGCGGGGACGCTACCGGGAGGCGCTCGGCGTCGACCTGACCGTGTGCCGGCTGCGCGTCGAGCCCGCCACGCTCCGGCGGCGGCTGGTCCGGCGGCACGACGGCGACGAGGCGCGGCTGCGCTGGCACCTGGCCCGCGCGGGCGAGCTCGACGACATCCTGGACGCGGCCGAGGTCGACGACGTCACGGTGCAAGTGGCGGACGACCCGCCCGCCGTCGTGGCCGCCGCCGTCCTGAAGGCCACCGCCTGGGCCCCCTGACGCCGCCGCGAGCCCCGGTACGGCGTTCGGTCAGGTCAGGAGGGGCCGCACCTCTTCCGCGGTGAAGCGGACGAAGCCCGCCGGGTCGGGCTCGTCACCGGTGGGCTGCAGGATTACGGTGTCGGCCCCGGCCTCGGCCAGCCGCGCGGCGGCCTCGGCGATCGCCGCGGCCGGCCCGGCGGCGCCGTACTCCGGCCTGCCGCTGAGGGCGGTCTCGGCCTCGAGCCGGGCGGGCCCGTCGGGGCCGGTGGCGGCGTGCAGGTAGCAGACGAGCTCATGCCGGTCGTCACGCCCGGCCGCCTCCCGCCCCTCGTCGATGAGCCGGCGCGCCCGCCGTACGTCGTCCGGGGCGGTGCCGGCGACGATGACGGTGCCGTCGGCGGCCTCGCCCGACAGACGCAGGGTGCGCGGCCCGGTGGCGCCGGCGAGCACCGGCGGCGGCGAGGCGGGCGGCCACACGAGGGCGACGTCGTCGAGCCGCACGTAACGCCCCCGCGTGGTGACGCGCTCGCCGCGCAGCAGCGCCCGGGTGGCCGCCAGGTGCTCGCGCAGCAGCGTGAGCGGCGACTCCACGCGCGCCCCGGTCTGCCCCATCCAGCTCTGCACGCCGTGGCCGAGGGCGACGACGGCCCGGCCGGGGAACATCCGGTGCAGCGCGGCCGCCTCCATCGCGGCCAGCGCGGCGTTGCGCAGCGGGACGGGCAGCAGCCCGACACCGACGCGCAGCCTGCGGGTCCAGGCGAGCGCGGCGGAGGCGGTGGAGACGCCGCCCTCGAAGAAGCAGTCCTCCCACAGCCACAGCTGCTCCAGCCCGGCGTCGTCGGCGGCCTGGGCGACCTCGCGGAGGCGTTCGGGCGGGAGCTGGGGCCGGAACACGGCGCCGAGTGCGGTCATGTGATCCTTTGTACCCGCCGGTCCGGGGCTCAGGCGAGGCCCGTGTCGCGTTCGACGACGGTGAAGCGGTCGGCCACCAGCCCGACGGTGGCGCCGGTGGCGAGCGGCCTGCGGTGCTCGAACGTGACGTGCTCGCCGCCGGGCAGCTCGGCGACGGACTCGCGGCCGGACCCCTGGAAGCTGCTGCGCACCACGGTGCCGGTGAGCTGGGCGCCGGTGTCGACGAGGCGCAGGTCCTCGGGGCGCAGGGCGACGTTCACGACGGCGCCGGGCGGGCCGGGCGGCCGGCCGAGCGCGACGGTGGCGCCGCCGCCGAGCGCGAGCCCGCCGTCGGCGGTGACCTCGCCCTTCAGCAGGGTGACGGTGCCGACGAACGAGGCGACGAACGTGGTCTCCGGCCGGTCGTAGACGTCCTCGGGGGCGCCGATCTGCTCGACGCGGCCGCCGTTCATGACGGCGACCAGGTCGGAGATCTCCAGCGCCTCGTCCTGGTCGTGGGTGACGTAGACGGCGGTGATGCCGGTCTCCTGCTGGATGCGGCGGATCTCGCGGCGCATCTCGATCCGCAGCTTGGCGTCCAGGTTGGACAGCGGCTCGTCCATGAGCAGCACGTCGGGCTCCAGGGCGAGCGCGCGGGCCAGGGCGACGCGCTGCTGCTGGCCGCCGGAGAGCTGGCCGGGCCTGCGCTGCTCGCGGCCGGTCAGCCCGACCATGGCCAGCCCGGCCGCCACCTTGGCGGCGATCTCCTGCTTGGGCAGCTTGCGCAGGCGCAGCCCGTACGCGACGTTCTCGGCGACGGTCATGTGCGGCCACAGCGCGTAGCTCTGGAAGACGAACCCGATGCGGCGCTTCCACACCGGCACCCGGGCCAGGTCGCGCTCGCCGAACCGGACGCTGCCGGTGTCGGCCGTCTCGAACCCGGCGACGATGCGCAGCAGCGTCGTCTTGCCGCAGCCGGACGCGCCGAGCAGCGTGACCAGCCGCCCCGACGGCACCCGCAGGTCGACCGACTCCAGGGCGGTGGTCTCGCCGAAGGACTTGGAGACGCCCTCGATGCTGATGTCCATCAGATGCTCCGGAGGTTGTAGCGGCGGCGCAGCAGGTAGAGGGGGACGTAGACGGACACGAGCAGCACGGTGGTCATGGCCGAGGCGACGCCGAACGGGCTGCCCGGCTGCATGGCGTTGGTGAAGATGACCACGGTCATGGTCACCCACGGCACCGCGTACAGCATGACGGTGGCCGACAGCTCGGTGATCATCTGCAGGAAGCCGACGGTGCCGCCGGAGATGACGGCGGGCCTGATGATCGGCACGACGATGTCGCGGAAGCTGCGCCTGGGCGGCGCGCCGACGCTCATCGCGGCCTCCTCCAGCGACGGGTGCACCTGGGCGAGCGCGGTCTCGATGGACTTCATCACGTACGGGAGCCGCCGGATGAAGTAGGCGACCACGATGATCAGCGCGGTGCCGGTGAGGATGACCGGCAGGTGGTTGAACGCCAGGATGAACCCGATGGCGAACACGGTGCCCGGCAGGATGTACGGGACCATGACGAGGTTGTTCAGCAGCGGGCCGGAGATCCGGAAGCGCTTGCGGGCCACGATGTAGGCCACGACCACGCCCGTGACCAGCGCGAGCAGGCAGGCGATGCCGGCGAAGACGAAGCTGAGCACGATCGGCTGCAGCGACTCCTCGAACAGCCGCCGGTAGTTGTCCAGCGTCGGCTCCCACTGCAGGATGCCCGACTGCCAGCGCAGGAAGCTGGTGAGGACGACCACGAGGTGCGGCACGAACCCGAGCAGCAGCGCCGTCCAGATCCCGCCCAGCGTCAGCGCCCTGGACAGGCCGCGCAGCTCGCGCAGCGGCTGCTCCCGGCCGCCCGTCACGGCGAACGAGCGCCGCGCGACGATCCGCCGCTGCGCGACCAGGGCGAGCCCGGAGACGAGCACCATCACGATGCTGGCCGTGGCGGCGACGCCGGGGCTGGCGGCCACCTCGGACATGAAGTTCTGGTAGACCACGACGGGCAGCATCTGGTAGCCGCCGCCGATGAGCATGGGCGTGCCGAAGTCGGCGAAGATCCGCATCCCGGCCAGGTAGCAGCCGGTGACGATCGCGGGCACCGCCAGCGGCAGCGTCACCTTCCAGTGCGCCCGCCACGGCGTGGACCCGACCGACAGCGCGGCCTCCTCCAGCGCCGGGTCGACCGCCCGGAACGCGTCGTACACCATGAGGAAGATCAGCGCGAACGTGAACCACACGCCCACCCAGATGATGCCGCCGACGCCGAGGATCGAGTCGAACGGCAGCGGCACGCCCGCCTCGCGGGCCGCCTTGGTGACGATGCCGCCGCTGCCGAGCAGCAGCAGCCACGCGTACGCGCCGAGGAACGGCGGCGAGGTCGTCGCCATCGTCAGCAGCGTGAGCACGGCCTCCCGGCCGGGCACCCGGTAGCGGGCCATGACGAACGCGAGCGGCACCGCCACCAGCGCCGCCCCCGCCGCGACGGCGAGGCTGACGACCACGCTGTGCACCAGGGGCGCGGTGAACCGGTCGTCGGCCGCGAACGCGGCGAACCGGTCGAGCGTGAACTCGCCCGTGTCGGAGGTGAACGCGGCCGTGACGATCCACAGCTGCGGGTAGACGATGAAGATCAGCAGGACGAGCAGGGCGAGGAGGCCGGCCAGCCGCCACGGGTCGCGCCAGTTCGCCCGGGAGGAACGGGACCGGGACCGGACGGCCATCAGCCCGCGCTCTTGACCGCGTCGTCGAACTTGGCCAGGATCTCGTCCTTCTGCCCGGCCGCCCACTTCTCGTCCACGCCGGCCCGCTTGAGCTGCTCGACCGGCGGCAGCCCGGTCGGCGCGGACACGTCGGCGCGGGAGGAGCGCCGCTGCACCTGGTCGACCATCGTCTGCTGGGCCTCCTTCGACATCAGGAAGTCCACGAACGTCTTGGCCGCCTCCAGGTGCTTGGCGCCCTTGATGACCCCGGCGGAGCCGATCTGGCTGGACACGCCGTCGGACGGGTAGATCAGCTTGATCTTGGCCCCGGCCTCGATCCACTTGGCGCCCAGGTCCTCGTTGATGAACGAGGTGCCGACCTCGCCGTCCTTGACCATGTTGAACATGGCCGTGGAGCCGTCGAGCAGCCGGGCGTTCTTCGCGAACCGCGTCACGTACTCCCAGTCGTGCAGCGTGACCATGGTGGTGAGCAGGCTGTAGGAGGTGCCGGACGACTTGGGGGTGGCGAAGGCGATCTCGCCGCCGGGGTAGTCCGGCTCGGCCAGGTCGGCGAACGTCCTGGGGTGCTTGCTCGCGTCGGGGAACTTGTCGGTGTTCACGGCGATCGCCTGGAAGAGCAGGTCGGTGGCGTGCCAGACGTGGTTGGGGTCCTTGGCCACGGTGGCGGCGTCGTTGGGCAGCTCGACGGGGGCGATCAGGTCGGCGTTGGCCGAGTACAGCTCGGACGAGCCGCCCCAGATGACGTCGCCGAGCGGCCGGTCCTTCTCCGCCCTGACGCGGGCGAACGCCTCGCCGGTGCCCGGCAGACTGATCTTGTTGACGGTGATGTCGGGGTGCGCGGTCCTGAACGCGGCCAGGATCGGGTCCGTCACCTCGGGGCCGCTGACGGAGTAGAGCGTGAGCGAGTTCGCGTCGCCCTGGCCGGCGCCCGCGTCGTTGTTGGTCAGCACACCCGAGCAGCCCGCCAGGGCCAGCGTGACCGCGCCGAGCATGATCCCGTACCGCATGGTGGTGTCTCCTGATCTGAGGGGGGTTTCAGCGGATCCATACCGGGTTGCCGGCGGCCCGCAGCGAGCTGTGGTCGCGCATCGAGCTGGCCCAGAAGCGGGGGTCGTGCCTGCCGGGGTCGGCGTGCGCCTCGGCCCGGTAGTAGCCGGGCCGGTCGATCACGTCCTCGACGGCGATCCGCTGCCACTCCCCCGGCCGGTCCCCGGCCGGGACCACGCCGATGATCAGCCCGTCGCGCAGCACGAACACCACGACCGGCTCGTCCGCCCGCACGTCCACCTCGACGCGCACCCGCCCGCGCCCGGTGCTCGACCCCATCGGCGCGCCGTCCACGCGCATGTCGAGGTCGGCGCCGCGCCACACGGCCACCCGCCCGGCCCGCAGCCCCGCCACGATCCCCGCCCGGCTCGCCTCCTCGGCGTGCACCACGGTGACCACCTGGCCGAGCGCCTGCGCCGGGTCGTGCGGGTCGTGGCAGTCGCTGCCCGCGACGCCGATCACCCGGTGCCCGGCCGTGAGCAGCCGGTCCCACAGACCGATCTGCGCGTCGTTGTTGGCGCCCTGCTGGAGGTGGGCGATCTCGATGAGGTCGACGCGGTCCCACGGGGTGTCGAAGCGCCGCCACGCCTGGTCGCCGCTGAAGGCGTGGTTGACGCAGAGCAGCCCGCCCTGCTCGTGCACGTCGGCGGCCACCTGGGTCATCGTGTGCTCGGGGCGGTCCACGTACGTGTCGACCCAGCGCGACAGGCCGTGCAGGTTGGCGTGGCCGCGGTGGCTGGTGAGCTCCATCGAGCGCAGCAGCACGAGCTCGTCGTCGTGCGCGGCCAGGTCGTCCCAGTGGGCGGAGGTGAAGTGGTCGGTGACGGCCAGGAAGTCCAGGCGGGCGTCGCGGGCGGCCCGCACCAGGTCGGCGACGGGCCTGCGGCCGTCGGAGTGGTGGGAGTGGCTGTGCAGCTCGCCCCGGTACCAGCCGGCGCCGCCGCGCGTGACCTCCCCGGGCGCGGGACGCTCGCGCGGCACGGCCCGCGCCGCCGCCGTCGCCGGCTCCCCGGCCGGGCGGGCGCGCACCGTCAGCTCGTACGGCGCGGCCCGCTTGTGGCGGTCGAGATCGAGGCGTACGGTCCACCGACCGGGCGGCACCGGGCCCGGGACGCATCCCGGCGTCGCGTCGTGCCGCCCGACGCGGATCACCAGCCGCCGCGGCCCCGGCCCGCCGGGGCACTGCACGTGCCCCCGGAACGTTCCGGCGGGGTCGAGGAGCACCGCGTAGATCTGGACGACGTCCATGACCTTGTCGTACGCGAGCTCCAGCTCCAGCTCGCCCGCGCCCTCGGGGACGTCCAGCGGGTAGTGCAGGTAGTGCAGGTCCAGCGCGGGCTCCGGCAGGCTGGTGGCCACGCTGAGCAGCTCGATCTCCCCGATCATGGTGCCGCCGGACTCCCGTCTTCCTTGCCGATCAGTGACAGCTTTCTATCCGGGAGATGAACGAAATGTCAACGTTTGTTAAGACATTAGGTGAATCTGTCGTATGGTCGCGGAGACGTACCTACTTCCGGTAAAGGGGGCGGAGCGCGGCAAGCCGGTTGAAATCGGCGGTCATTCACCGGCAAGCCGGTTGAAACCGCCGCATCGCACAGTGAGGCCATCCACCAGGAAGGACGGTCCTCCGATGAGCCTCTCCCGCGCCCTCGCCGGTCTCGCAGCCGCCGCCACCGCCGCCGTCACCCTCGCCACCCTCGCCCCCGCCGCACACGCCGCCCCCGCCGCCGGGTCGTGGGGCCCGTACCAGGCTCCCGGGAAGCGGGCCGTCGCCGCGGGCACGCTGAGCGCCACCGGGGAGGACCACGCCGACCTGCCGACCGCCGACGCCGTCCGGATCAGCGGCACCGTGCGCGACAACACGCGCGGCGCCGCGTGCGGGTGGGCGGTCTTCCGCATCACCTACCGCTCGGGCGGCGAGCTGCCGTTCCGGCACCGCTGGGCCCGCGACTGCTCCTACCGCACCCCGAAGCACTTCACGATCAGCCACGGGGACGTCTACCAGGTCGAGCTCAAGGTCTGCGCCGAGCCCAAGGCCGCCAAGCCCTCCCTCACCTGCCTGTACGCGGGCACCTGGAAGACCCTCTACCTGTCGAAGTGACCGCCGGCCAGGCCGGAAAACCTGTCGAACCGCGCCGGAGCCGGGTGGTATGCGTGAGCGGGTGGACTTCTACCTGCGGACCGACCGCCTGGCCCTGCGCCGCTTCACCGAGACCGAGGCCGACGCCGACCTCCTGTACGACCTGCACAACGACCCCGAGGTGATGCGCTACCTCAACGGCGGCAAGCCGGTCCCCCGCGAGGTGATCACCGGGGAGACGCTGCCGAGGTTCGCCGCCGGGGGCTTCTACGCCGCGTTCGACGGGGAGACGTTCATCGGCTGGTTCCTCCTGAACGGCCCCGCCGAGGGGCCCGAGCTGGGCTACCGGCTGCACAAGGCGGCCTGGGGCAAGGGCTACGCGACCGAGGGCTCGCTGGCGCTCATCGACCGCGCCTTCTCCCTCGGCGCCCGGCGCGTGTACGCCGAGACGATGACGGTCAACCGCGGCTCGCGGCGCGTCATGGAGAAGTGCGGGCTGCGCTTCGTGCGCACGTTCTTCCAGGACTGGCCGGACGTGATCGACGGCTCCGACCAGGGCGAGGTCGAGTACGAGATCACCCGCGAGGAGTGGGAGGCGCTCCGGTCCTGAACCACCCGGCCTGGTGCACTGGTCAGACCAGTCGTTAGGGTGCCTCCATGGCATACGAGCGGTTGTTCCGCCTGGACGGGCGGCGTGCGGTGGTCATCGGAGCCGGCAGCGGCATCGGCAGGGAGTCGGCGCTCGCGCTGGCCGCGCACGGCGCCGACGTCGTGTGCGCCGACCGCGACCTGGCCGCCGCCACCGCCACCGCCGAGCGCTGCGGCGGCGCCGCCCGGCTGCTCGACGTGCTCGACACCGGCGAGCTGCGCGCCGCCGCCGCGGCCGAACACCCCGTCGACGTGCTCGTGTTCACCGCCGCCACGAACGTGCGCAAGCGGCTGCTCGACTACACCGGCGAGGAGTTCGACCGGGTCGTCGCCCTGAACCTGCGCGCCTCGTTCGAGGTGATCCGGGCCTTCGGCGCGGGCATGGTCGAACGGGGCCGCGGCTCCATCATCGGCTTCGCCTCGATCCGCGCCTCCGTGACCGAACCCGGCCAGGGCGTCTACTCGGCCACCAAGGCCGGGCTGGTGCAGCTCCTGCGCACCGCCGCCGCCGAGTTCGGGCCGTCCGGGGTGCGGGTCAACGCGATCGCGCCCGGCGTCGTCGAGACGCCGCTGACCAAGCAGATCAAGGACAACCCCGCCTGGTACGACGCCTACGCGGCCAAGAGCGCGCTGGGCCGGTGGGCCACGGCGGAGGAGATGGCCGGCGCGGTCGTCTACCTGGCGAGCGACGCGGCCAGTTTCGTCACCGGCTCCGTGCTCCACGTCGACGGCGGCTGGACCGCCGTAGACGGCCGCTTCGACCCACCGAACTAGCGCCCCTCCGAGGCCACCCGCCTCCCGGGTTGGCCGCCTCCCGGGTTGGCCGCCTCCGAGCGGCTGCCTCCCGGACCGGCCGCTCGCCGGGTTGGGTGCCTGCGGAGCCGGGCGCATTCCCGGTCCGGCTGCCGCCTGCCGGTCCGGCGTGGCGTGGCAGAGTGGGGTCATGCGCATCGGGGTGCTCGGGCCACTGGAGGTGGTGGCGGACGGGCGGCCGGTCGACGTCGGCGGGTTCCGGCTGCGGGCGCTGCTCATCCGGCTGGCCCTGGACCCGGGCGGCGTGGTGACCTCACGCGCCCTGGCCGAGGCGCTGTGGCCCGACGACGGCCCCGCCAACCCGGCCCCGGCCCTGCACTCGCTCGTGTCCCGGTTGCGCCGCGCCCTGCCCGGCCGCGCCGCCCTGCGCTCCGAACCCGCCGGGTACCGGCTCGACCTGCCCGGCGACAGCGTGGACGTGACCCGCTTCGAACGGCTCGCCGCCCAGGGGCACCGGGCGCTGCGCCAGGGCCGCCCGGACGCCGCCCTGCCCGCGCTGGCCGGCGCGCTGGCGCTGTGGCGGGGCGAACCGCTGGCCGACGCCGCCGCCCTCCCCTTCGCCGCCTCGGCCGCCGTACGCCTGGAGGAGCTGCGGCTCGGCGCGCTGGAGGACCGCATCGAGGCCGAACTCGCCACCGGGCACCGGCCGCCGGGCGGCGTGGCCGAGCTGGAGCAGCTCACCGCCGCCCACCCCCTGCGCGAGCGCCTGCGCGCCCTCCACCTCCGCACGCTCGCCGCCCACGGCAGGCAGGCCGAAGCCCTGGCCGCCTTCGAGACCTACCGCCGCCTGCTGGCCGCCGAACTCGGCACCGACCCCGGCCCCGACCTCCGCGCCCTGCACCTCCGCCTCCTCCGCGGCATACCCCCCACCCCGCCCTCCCCGGCCCCGTCGCGTACCCCAGCACACGGTCCTGGGCACCCCACCCCCCTCCCCTCCGATCCCCCGCCCCCCGGGGCCACGCCAGACGGCGCACACCCGAGGGAACTTCAGGACCGCACTCCCTCCGTAGCAGACGAGCGCGAAGGCCAGCGCCCGAGCAAGGGTGAGCGCCCCCACGGAAGCCAAACCCCGCACGGGGACGAGGGCCAGGCCGAGCACGGGGGCGAGGGCCCGCATGGGGCCGAGGGCGCGCACCTCCCGGGCTCCCGCACCGGTCCGTCCGGTGAGGGGCTGTACGGGGGTGAGGGGCGGGTGCCGGTGGCCTTGACGGAGCTCGTCGGGCGGGAGGCGGAGCTGCGGCTGATCGCCGCGCGTCTGGCCGCCGGTCGGCTGGTGACGCTGGTCGGCCCCGGCGGCGTGGGGAAGACGCGCCTCGCCATCGCAGCCGTGGCCGCCGGCGGGCTGCCCGCCGAGGCGCGCCGGAGCGATCCCGACCGTCGGGTGTGGTGGGCAGGGCTGGCGGCGGTGGCCGACGCGGGGGACGTGGCGCTGGCGGTGGCGCGGGCGTTGGGGTTGCGGGTCCGGGCGGACGCCGTGGAGCAGCTGGCCGAGGCGTTCGCGGGGGCGCGGGCGCTGCTGGTGCTGGACAACTGTGAGCACGTGGCGGACCCGGTGGCCCGGCTGGTGGAGGCGCTGCTCGGCCGCTGCCCCGGTCTGCGGGTGCTGGCGACGAGCCGGGAGCCGCTGCGCATCGGCGGGGAGGCGCTGTGCCCGGTGGCCCCGCTGCCGCCGGAGGAGGCTGAGCGGTTGTTCACGGCGCGGGCGCTGGCCGTGCGGCCGGGGTTCGTCCCGTCGGGGCGGGTCGGTGAGGTGTGCGCGCGGCTGGACGGGCTCCCGCTGGCGATCGAGCTGGCCGCGGCCCGGCTGCGGACGATGACGCTGGACCGGCTGGCCGACGGGCTGGGCGACCGGCTGCCGCGCGGGGACGGCCCGTTCCGGCTGCTGACGGGCGGCAGCCGGACGGCCTCGCCCCGGCACCGGACGTTGCGCGGCGTGGTGGAGTGGAGCTGGGACCTGCTGGACGGCGGCGTCCGGGAGGCGGCGGAGCGGGCGGCGGTCTTCCCGGCGAGCTTCACGGCGGAGGCGGCGGCCGGGGCGGGTGTCGGTGAGGACGCGCTGCACGCGCTGGTGGACAAGTCGCTGCTGCAGCTCGACGGCGACCGCTACCGGATGCTGGGGACGATCCGGGAGTACGGGCTGCTGCGGCTGGCGGAGTCGGGCCGGTTGCGGGCGGCGCGGGAGGCGCATGCCGCGTGCTTTCTCGCGCTGGCCGAGTCCGCGGGGCCTGAGTTGCGAGGGGCCGGACAGCTGGGCCGGGTGGCGCGGCTGGCGGCCGAGCGGGACCATCTGCTGGCCGCGCTGCGCACCGCGTGCGACCACGGCGACGCGGATGTGGCCGTGCGGCTGGGTGCGGCGCTGGCGATGTTCTGGACGGTGCGCGGTGAGCACGCGGAGGCGGTCGCCCGGCTGCGCGCGGCCCTTCAGGTGCCGGGCCGGTCCGCGCCGGGTCCCCGGCGGACGGCGGTGGCCGTCTTCCTGCTGAACGCCCTGATGGCGGGTGATCTGGCGGGCGCGGCGGCGGCGCTCCCCCCGGACGACCCCGGCGGTTCGGGCGAGGAGGGCGCGCTCGGGGCCTTCGCGGGGGCGTTGCTGGCGCTGGCCCGTGGCGAGGCGGACAGCGGGCTGAGCGGGCTGGAGCCGTACCTGGAAGCGGAGGATCCCTGGACGCGCGGGATGGTGTGGCTGGCGCGGTCGCTGCTGCGCGGCACCGGCGCCGGGATGGCGGCGGGGCGCGCCGATCTGGTGGCGGCGGTCGCGGGGTTCCGGGAGGCCGGGGAGCGGTGGGGGCTGGCGTTGACGCTGATGTCGCTGGCGTCGGTCGAGATCGCCGCCGACGCGTACGAGGCGGCCGTGGCGGCGCTGGAGGAGGCCGAGGGGCTGGCCGCCGACCTGGGCACGTACCACGAGCTGGGGGTGTGGGTGGCGATGGTGCGCGTCCACGCCGGGCAGCCGGAGCGGGCCCGGGCGCGGCTGCTGCGGCTGGCCGAGGAGGGCGAGCCGGGGCCCGGCGGACCGCGGCGGGCGGCCGTGGCGCGGGTGGCGCTGGCGGACCTGGCCCGCTGCGATGGGGACCTGGGCGAGGCCGGCCGGCAGTTGCGGCTGGCGGGCGAGGAGGGCGACACGCCGTACCGGACGTTGTACGCGGCGGGGGCGGGGCGGCTGGCGGTCGCCGCCGGGGAGCTGGAGGCGGCGGCCCGCTGGCTCGGGGAGGCGCTGGCGCTGGCGGCGGCGATGCCGGACCCGCCGATGGTCGCGCAGGTGGGGGTGGGGCTGACGGATCTGCTGCTGCGGCGCGGCGAGCCGGTGCGGGCGGCGGAGACGCTGGGCGCCGCCGAGGCGGTGCGGGGCGGCCCGGACGCGCGCCACCCGGACGTCGTCCGGCTGACGCGCGCCCTGCTGGTCACCTCCGGGCGCCGGGCCGCCTACGAGCGCGGCCGCCGCCTGGACCGGGCGGCCGCGCTCGCCGCCCTGCGGGCGGTGTGAGGCGCGTCAGGAGCGGGCGGCCTGCCTGGCGCGCCTGTCGACGTAGGCGTCGCGGCAGCCGGAGCAGCAGAAGGCGTGCAGGACGCCGTCCTCCTCCAGGGTGACCGCGTCGTCGTCCAGGGGCACGATCACGCCGCACATCGGGTCGCGGGCGGCGCGTCCGCCGGCGAGGTCGGTTTCGACCGGCGCGTTCAGGAGTTCCACGATGCCCTCGGAGGTGGTGGCGCGCCCGTTGAGGCCGATGCCGCCCTCGGGCACGCCCAGCACGTGCACCTGCACGTCCGGGTCCCGGCCGTCGGACTCCCTGAGGACCTTGGTCGCGTACGAGACCACCGCCTCGCTCATGTCCTTGCGCCAGGGGCCGGGAACGTACACGCGGACCAGGTAGCGGGGCCGGTCGGCGGGGCCGAGGGCGCGTCCGGCGGCCACCCACACGTCCGGTTCGTGCACGACCACCTGGAACATGGACCGGAACACCTCGGCGGTTGCGTCGCCGATCAGCTCGCCTCCCCCGGTCAGCTCGTGGAGGGAGCCGAGGCGTTCGGCGACGAGGCGGCGGTCGGAGTCGAGGACGCCTTTGGGGACGAAGAGTTCGATGAACATCATGCGGCCCAGCGTGCCGCCGGGGCCTGCCGGGCCGCTGTCAGACGGCTGTCAGGACGGGCGGATGATCGCCATCCGGGTGACGGTCAGCTCCTCGATGGCGAAGCGGGGCCCCTCGCGGCCCGCGCCGGAGTCCTTGACGCCGCCGTACGGCATGTTGTCCGCCCGGAAGCCCGGCACCTCGTTGACCACCACTCCCCCGGCGTCGATGCGCTCGATCGCGGCGAACGCGGTGGCCAGCGAGCGGGTGTAGACGGAGGCGTGCAGGCCGTACCGGGAGGCGTTGACGGCGTCGAAGGCGGCGTCGAGGTCGGGCACCGGGCGGACGCACACGACGGGGCCGAAGATCTCCTCGTCCCACACCTCGGCCCCCTCCGGGACGCCGGTGAGCACGGTGGGCGCGATGGCGCGGCCGTCGCGGACGCCGCCTGTCACGACGCGGGCGCCGGACGCGCCGATCCGGCCGAGCACCCGGTCGGTGGCGGCCGGGTCGATGAGCGGCGCGACGCGGGTGTGCGGCGAGCGCGGGTCGCCCACGGTCACGTCCTTCATCCGCTCGGCCAGCAGCGTCAGGAACTCCTCGTGCGCGGCCTCCTCGACGAGCACCCGCTGGACGGAGATGCACGCCTGGCCGGAGGCGTAGTAGCCGCCGCGCACCACGGCGTCGGCGGCGGCCTCCAGGTCGGCGTCGGCGGCGACGACGAGGGCGGCATTGGAGCCGAGTTCGAGCAGGACCTTGGTGGGGGCGGCGGCGCGGGCGATGGCGTGCCCGGCGGCGGCCGAGCCGGTGAACGACACCGCGCCGATCCGCCGGTCCTCCACGAGGGTGCGGCCGACCTCGACGTCGCCGGTGACGAGCTGCACAGCGGCTGGCGGCAGCGCGCCGGAGGAGCGCAGCAGGTGGACGAGCCAGAGCGTGGCCAGCGGGGTGGCGGGGGCGGGCTTGACGATCACCGGGCAGCCCGCCGCGACCGCCGGGGCGATCTTGTGGGCGGCCAGCAGGAGCGGGTAGTTGAAGCCGGTGATGCCGACGACGACGCCGATCGGCCGCCGCGTCCAGAACCCGATCAGGCCCTCGCCCGACGGGAGCAGGTCGAGCGGCACCGTCTCGCCGTGCAGCCTGGCCACCTCCTCGGCGGCCGTGGCCAGGGTGACGACGGTGCGGGCGACCTCGACCTTGCAGTCGGCCAGCGGCTTGCCGGTCTCCAGGACGAGCAGGCGCTCGAACTCCTCGCGCCGCTCGCGCAGCGCGTCGTGCGCGGCCGTCAGCGCGGCGCGGCGGGCGTGCGACGGGAGCGCCGCCATGGCGGGGGCCACGGCCAGCGCCTCGTCCACCGCGCGGGCCGCGAGCGCGGCGTCGCCGACGGGCGCGCGGGTCACGACCGAGCCGTCGTACGGGAAGATCACGTCCGAGGTGGCCGGGGCTTCCACCCAGCCGTCGCCGACCGGCAGCCCGGCGGGCCACTCCGCCTGAAATGTCATTTCATTTCCCCCAATTGATCGCTCATCGCAGCGCGCTCGGGAACGCGTCCAGGTACGCCGGGGCGCCCTCGCGGCCCGTCGCCGCCAGGATCGCGTGCGCGACGGCCCGGCTGAACACGTCCGCCCCGGCCGACAGCAGGTCGTGCAGGTGCGCCTCGCCCGTCCCGAACACCTCCGGCTCCGCGCCCGGGGCGGGCCGCGCGCAGGTCGCCAGGCCGAAGACGGTGTCGCCGTCGACCATCGTGTGCGCCGGGCGGATCGCCCTCGCCAGGCCGTCGTGCGCCACCCCGGCCAGCTTGCCGCACTGCGCCTTGGTCAGCGTCGCGTCGGTGGCGACGACGCCGATGGTGGTGTTGAGCGACGTGACCTTCGCCTGCTCCCAGGCGGCCACGTCCCGCGGCGACGGCGGTCCCAGGTGATCGAACTCGCCCGGCAGCCCGTAGCGGGTGCCCGACAGCACCCCGCCGCCCGGGTCCAGCACCGACCCGGCGGCGTTCACCACCACCAGCGCGGCCACGGTCACCCCGGCGTCCAGGACGGCGCTCGCCATCCCCACGCCCCCGGCCAGCCCGCCCGCCACCGCCCCGGCCCCCGCCCCGACCGACCCGGCGGCGGGCGCCCCACCGGCGGCGCGGCGTCCCGTCGAGGGCAGGGCGGCGTCGCAGGCGGCGTGGCCGAAGGCGGCGTCCGGGGTCGCGCGGAAGGCGCCGCCCCGGCCGAGGTCGTAGATGACGGCGGCCGGGACGATGGGCACGACGCCGCCGTCGACGGGGAAGCCCACACCCGCGTCCGCGAGCCGGTCCATGACGCCGCAGGCGGCGCTCAGCCCGTACGCGCTGCCGCCCGACAGGACGACGGCGTGGACGCGTTCGACGAGGTTGCGCGGGTCGAGCAGTTCGGTCTCGCGGGTGCCGGGGGCGGCGCCGCGCACGTCGACGCCGGCGACCATGCCGCCCGGCGGGGCGAGGATGACGGTGGTGCCGGTGCGGTAGCCGTCGCCGACGCGGTGGGCGTGGCCGACGCGCAGGCCGGGGACGTCGGTGAGGGCGTTGGCGGGGCCGGGTCTCACGTGAGGGTCCCGGTGAGGAAGCGGCGGGCGGCCTCGGCGAACACCCGGGTGCACCGGACGATCTCGTCGACGGAGACGTGCTCGTCGGCCTGGTGGGCGATCCACTTGCCGCCGGGCCCGTACACGACGGACGGGATGCCGCCCCAGTGGGTGAGGACGGTGCCGTCGGTGGAGCCGGGGACGCCGCCGTAGACGGGCTCCGCACCGGTGACGTCGCGGTGGGCGGCGGCGAGCGCGGCGACGACGGGGGTGGTGACGGGCACGTCGACGGGCGGCCGGTCGACGAGGACGGCCACGTCGGCGGTGATGCCGTCGCGGGCGGCCAGCGTGGCGACGCGGGCGGCGACGTCGTCGTGGGAGACGCCGGGCACGGTGCGCACGTCGACGAAGACGGAGGCGGTCGCGGGGATGACGTTGACCTGTTCCTCGGTGCCGGCCCGGACCACGGTGGGCGTGACGTACACCTCGCCGAGGTGCTCGTGGGCGGGGTGGCGGCGCTGGAGCTCGGCCTGGAGGTCGCGCAGCGCGGTGAGGAGGTCGCCGACGGCCTCGATGGGGTTGCGGCCGTGCTGGGGCATGGCGCCGTGCGCCATCTTGCCGGTGAGGTCGACGCGCAGCCGCAGCGCGCCCTTGGCGACGGCGCAGATCTCGCCCGCCTCGGGCTCTGCGACGATGGCGCCGTCGACGCCGGCGGCGAGCCCTTCGGCGACGAAGTGGTGGGCGCCGAGCATGAGGCCCTCCTCGTCGGCGAGCGCGCACACCTTGATCCGGCCGGGGAACGGCCCGGCGAGCTGGAGCGCGCGGGTGGCGTAGAGGGTGGCGGCCAGGCCGGACTTCATGTCGGCGCTGCCGCGTCCCCACAGTTTGCCGTCGCGGATCTCGCCGCCGAACGGGTCGACGGTCCACTCCGACAGGTCGCCTTCGGTGACCACGTCGGTGTGGCCCTCGAACATCAGCGTCGGCCCGTCACCGCCGCCGCCCTCGACGACGGCCACCACGTTGGGCCTGCCGGGCGCGGCCTCGTACACGCTGGGCTCCCAGCCCCATTCGCGCATCTTGGCGGCGACGAGGTCGGCGGCGGGCTGCTCGCTGCGGCCGCGCGCCGGGTCGTTGGTGCTCGGGATCCGGACGAGCGCCTGGGTGAACTCGACGACTCCGCGGGCGTCTACCTCGATCAACGAAACCCCTCCAAGGTCGGTACGGCCTGCAGCAGCGTGCGCGTGTAGGCGTGGCGGGGCTCGGCCCAGACGTCGTCCACGGCGCCCGTCTCCACGATCTCGCCGTCGTTCATGACGGCGACCGTCTCGCACACGTGCCGGACGACGGACAGGTCGTGCGAGACGAAGACCAGGGTGAGGCCGAGCTCGTCGACGAGGTCGGCCAGCAGGTTGAGGATCTGCCCGCGGACGGAGACGTCGAGGGCGCTGACGGGCTCGTCGGCGACGAGCACCTTGGGGCGGGGGGCCAGGGCGCGGGCGATGGCGATGCGCTGGCGCTGGCCGCCGGAGAACTGGTGCGGGTAGCGGCCGGCGGCGGTGGCGGGCAGGCCGACGGCGTCGAGCAGTTCGGTGACGCGGTCGCCGACGGGCTCGCCGAGGGCGACGAGGGGTTCGGCGACCAGGTCGCGGACGCGCATGCGCGGGTCGAGCGAGCTCATCGGGTCCTGGAAGACGATCTGCAGGCTGTGGCGCAGGAAGCGGAGCCGGCGTTCGGGCAGGCCGGTGATCTCGCGGCCGTCGAAGCGGATGGACCCGGCGGTGGGCCGGTCGAGCGCGCACAGCAGGCGCAGCAGCGTCGACTTGCCGCTGCCGGACTCGCCGACGATGCCGAAGCGCTCACCCTTGCGGATGGTCAGCGACACGCCGCGCAGCGCGTGGACGGGCTCGCCCGGCCTGGTGAGCGAGGTGCGCGGGCGGTGGTAGACGCGGGTGAGGCCGCTAGCCTCGATCAGCGGGGTGCCAGCATGCGTGGGCATGGCCCTCTCCTGTCAGCGCCGGAGCTTGCTCGCAGGTGGTGTCGGCGTGCGGGCAGCGGTTGCGGAAGACGCATCCGCCGGGGAACGTCCCGGCGGCCGGGACGCTGCCGGCGATGGTGGGCAGCCGGGTGCCGCGCGGGGTGAGTTTCGAGGCGGCCAGCAGGCCCTCGGTGTAGCGGTGGCGGGGCCGGGTGAAGACCTCGCGGATGGGGCCGCTCTCGACGACGCGGCCCCCGTACATGACCAGGACGCGCTCGCAGACGGAGGCGACGACGGCCAGGTCGTGAGTGATGAACAGCAGCGCGGGGGCGACCTCGGCGATGAGGTCGAGCATCTGCTTCTGCACGGTCACGTCGAGCGCGGTGGTGGGCTCGTCGCAGATGAGCAGGTCGGGGCCGTTGGCGAGGGCGATGGCGAGCATGACGCGCTGGCGCTGGCCGCCGGAGAGCTGGTGGGGGTAGGCGCGGGCGACCTGCTCGGGGTGGGGCAGGCGGACGCGGCCGAGGAGCTCGGCGGCGCGGGCGCGGGCCCGGTCGCGGGGGACGCCGTGCAGGGTCATGACCTCGGCGACCTGGGCGCCGACGCGCATGAGCGGGTTGAGCGCGGTCATCGGCTCCTGGAAGACCATGGCCAGCTCGCTGCCGCGCAGGTCCTTCAGGCGTTTCTCGGGGACGCCGACGAGGTCGCGGTCGTGCAGCCGGGCGGCGCCGGTGGCGGTGACGCCCTCGGGGAGCAGGCCCATGAGCGACAGCGCGGTCAGGGACTTGCCGGAGCCGGACTCGCCGATGAGGCCGACGCGTTCGCCGGGGGCGATGGTGAACGACACGTCGTGGACGAGCTCGACGCCGTCGGCGGCGACGGTGAGGCCCTCAACGCTCAGCACGGATCCTCCTGAGCTTGGGGTCGAGGTAGTCGCGCAGCCCGTCGCCGAGCAGGTTGAAGCCGAGCACGGCCAGCGCGATGGCCAGGCCGGGCCACAGCGCCAGGCGGGGGGTGGAGAACAGCAGCTCCTGCGACTCCTGGAGCATGCGGCCCCACGACGGGGTGGGCGGCCGGGTGCCGAAGCCGAGGAACGACAGCGCGGCCTCGGCCAGGATGGCGATCGCGAACGACACCGACGCCTGGACGATGAGGACGGAGGAGATGTTGGGCAGCACGTGCCGGAAGGCGACGGCGGCGCGGCGGCGGCCGGCGGCCCGCGCGGCCAGGATGTAGTCGGTGACCATGACCTGGAGGGTGGCGGCGCGGGCGACGCGGGCGAACGCGGGCACGGTGGCGACGCCGATGGCGATCATCGCGGTGAGCGTGCCGGCCCCGTAGACGGCGCCGAGCATGACGGCCAGCAGCAGCGCGGGGAAGGCGAACACGAGGTCGTTGACCCGCATGATCAGCTCCGACAGCCAGCCGAGCGGCGTCATCCCGGCGATCACGCCGAGCGGGACGCCGATCGCCGCGGCGATGCCGACGGCCACGATGCCCACGTAGAGGGTGGTGCGGGCGCCGACCATGAGCTGGCTGAAGGTGTCGCGGCCGAACTTGTCGGCGCCGAGCAGGTAGCCGTCGCCGGGCTCGCGCAGCTTGCCGGCGGCGTCGACGAGCGTGGGGTCGTGCGGCGTCCACACGAACGACACCAGCGCGGCCAGCACGACGATCCCGACGAGGACGCCGCCGGTGACCAGGCTCGCGTTGAGCCGTCCTCTCATCGCGCCCCCCGCAGCCTCGGGTCGAGCGCGGCGTAGGCCACGTCCACCAGGAAGTTGATCAGCAGCACGGCGGCCACCAGCACCATGACGACGCCCTGGACGAGCAGCAGGTCGCGGCCGGCGACGCCGTTGAGGAGCAGGTCGCCGAGGCCGGGGATGACGAACACCCGCTCGACGACGACGGCGCCGATGAGCAGCGTGGCCAGTTGCAGGCCGAGCACGGTGACGACGGGGACGGAGGCGTTGCGCAGCCCGTGGCGCCACAGCGCGCCCATCCGGCCCCGGCCCTTGGCGCGGGCGGTGCGCAGGTAGTCCTCGCGCATCACGTCCAGCACGGCGGAGCGGACGTAGCGGGTGAGCACGGCGCCCTGGACGAGGCCGAGCGACAGCCACGGCAGCAGCAGGCTGCGCAGCCATTCGGCGGGGTCGTCGGCGAACGGCACGTAGCCGCCGGAGGGCAGCGCCTGGGCCTTCACCGCGAACACGAACACCAGCAGGATGCCCGCCAGGAACGCCGGGACCGCGATGCCGACCTGGGAGAAGGCGCTGATGGCCGCGCCCAGCGGGTTGCGGTGGTGCACGGCGGCGAACGTGCCCGCCGGGACGGCGATGAGCAGCGCGATGACCATGCCGCCGAGCACCAGCGCCACCGTGACGTTGAGCCGCTCGGCGATCTGCGGCCCGATCGGGGCGCTGGTCACGTACGAGGTGCCGAAGTCGCCGGTGACGAGCCCGCCGAACCAGTCGGCGAACTGGGCCGCGGCGGGCCGGTCGGTGCCGAACTCGGCGCGCAGCGCCGCCACCGCCTCGGGCGTCGCGTTGACGCCCAGCGCGACCTCGGCCGGGTCGCCGGGCAGCACCGCCATGAAGGCGAACACCAGCACCCCGGCCACGGCGACGCTCGCGACGAACACGCCGAGGCGCTTCAGCAGGTAGAGGATCACTGCTTGGCGAGCCCGGTGAAGTCGAAGGACTCGGAGATGGCGTTCTCCGGCAGGCCGGTGACGCCCTTCTTGGCGACGATCAGGTTGGGGAACAGGAACAGCCAGTCGGCGGCGGCGTCCTGCGACAGCAGCGCGGCGGCGGCCTTGAGGTCGTCGGTCTGCTGCTGCTCGGTGCCGGTGTCGGCGGAGGCGAGCAGCTTGCCGTACTCGGGGTTGTCGTAGCGGAAGTAGTAGTCCTTGTCAGCGAAGATGCCCATGTCGCGTGGTTCGACGTGATTGATGATCGACAGGTCGTAGTCGCCCTTGGTGAACACCACGTCCAGCCAGCGGGCGGGGAACTCCAGCGGCTCGATCTCGGCGTTGATGCCCACCTGGGCGAGCTGCGACTTGACCACCTGCGCGGAGGCGACGGCGTAGGGCAGGTTGGGGATGCGCATCTTCACGTCGTACGTCTTGCCGCCGAGCAGCGCCTTGGCCTTGGCGACGTCGTGGGGGTAGTCGCCGGTGCGGTCCTCGTACCAGGGGTCGGTGGGCGGGACCATCGAGCCGATGAGCTGGCCGCGCCCGGCCCAGGCGGTGTCGAGCAGGGCCTGGTGGTCGATGGCGTGGCGGACGGCCTGGCGGACCTTCTTGTCGTCGAAGGGCGGGCGGCCGTTGTTCATGGACAGGACGACCTCGCCGTTGGTGGTGCCCTCGATCGTCTGGAACCGGTTGGTGTCGGCGAACTGCTGCAGCGACTCGGGCGCCTGTACGCTGGAGACGACGTCGATGCCGCCGGTGAGCAGCGCGTTGTTCATGGCCGTGGCGTCCTTGAAGTACTTGAGCGTCACGGTGGAGATCTGCGGCTTGGCGCCCCAGTACTTCGGGTTGGCGTCGAGGCGGATGGAGTCGCCGCGCCGCCAGGCGCCGAGCTGGTAGGGGCCGGTGCCGACGGGCTTGTTGGCCAGGTCGGCGACGCCGGTGCGGCTGAACATGGCGCCGAGCCTGGTGGCCATCGTGTAGAGGAAGCCGTTGCTGGGCCGCGAGAGGGTGACGACGGCGGTGGCGTCGTCCTTCTTCTCCACGTCCTCGACCATGTCGAGCTGCGACTTGATCTTGAGCTTCCAGTCGGACCTGACCCGGTCCAGCGAGAAGACGACGTCGTCGGCGGTGAACGGGGCGCCGTTGGTGAAGGTGACGCCCTTGCGCAGGGTGAAGGTATAGGTCTTGCGGTCGTCGGAGACGTCCCACTTCTCGGCGAGCAGCGGCTGGATCTGCCCGGCCTGGTCGAGCTTGACCAGGCCCTCGTAGACGTTGACCAGCAGCGCCTGCGGGATCGCCGCGCCCTCGGTGGAGGTGAAGTCGAGGTTGGCCGGCTCGGCCACGAACCCGACCGACAGCGCCTCGGCCTTGCCCCCGGCGCCGCCGGTGCCGCCTGTGCCGCCGTCGCCGGACCCGCCGGAACCGCCGCCACAGGCGGCTACGCTCAGCAGGAGACCGCCCACGGCGATCCATGTCCCGATTCGCCTCATTGTTCAGCCTCCTGGCTAGTGCACTGGTCTGACCAGTAGGCTACGCACACTGCCAGTCCGCGACGGCTCGGGTCAAGGGGGCTTACATGGGTGGTCCACGCTTCGAGCCGGTGCGGACCGTACGCGCCTACGAGCGCATCGTGGAGCAGATCGAGGAGGCCGTCGAGAGCGGCGGACTGCCGCCCGGCGCGCGGCTGCCGAGCGAGCGCGAGCTGATGGCGCAGTTCGGCGTCAGCCGGTCCACCGTGCGCGAGGCGCTGCGGGTGCTGCAGGCGCGCGGCCTGGTCAGGTCGCGGCCCGGCGATCCCAACGGGGCGGAGGTGCTGCCCTTCTCCCCCGCCGCATTACACAAGTCGATGACCACGCTCGCCCGGGTCGACGAGCTGTCGCTGGGCGAGCTGGTGCAGTTCAGGATGGTGCTGGACGCCTCGGCCAACCTGCTGGCGGCGCGGCTGCGCACCGACGCCGAGCTGGCCGAGATGGACGCGGCGATCGGCCGGATGCGCGAGGCGGTCGGGGCGGGCTACGACGCGTTCAGCGCCGCCGACGTGGCCTTCCACGACGCGGTGGCCCGGGCCAGCCGCAACAAGCTCATCCAGATCTGCACCGACGTGGTCCGCTCGATCGTGCTCGGGCTGATCGCCGGGAAGATCGCGGGCTCGGACGACCGGGAGGCGCTGATGCTGCAGAGCATCCGCCACCACGAGGAGGTGCTGGCCGCCGTCCGGGCCGGTGACGGGCCGCTGGCCGCCCGGCTGTCGCGGCGCACGATGTACGACTACTACGTCGGCTACGTGCCGGCCGGCGAGCGGGCCGCTCTGCGGGCCCTGCTGGAGTAGGGGGGCGGGGTAGTGTGACTTCCGTGGCTGAGGAGGATGGGGACGGGGTGGCCGAGGCGTTCCTGCGCGAGCCCCGGCGCTACACCAGTCACCAGGTCGCCGAGATGGCCGGGGTGCCGGTCTACAAGGCTCGGCGGTTCTGGCGGGCGCTCGGCTTCGCCAACGTGGCCGACGACGCCGTCGAGTTCACCGAGTCGGACGTGGTGGCGCTCAAGACGCTGCTCGGCATGGTCAGCGACGGCGTCTACGACGAGGACCACGTGCTGCTGATCGCCCGCTCGCTCGGCCGGGCCGCCGCCCGGCTGGCCGAGTCGCAGGCGGAGATCGGCGCCGAGGCGCTCGACCAGGCCGGGGTGCCGCTGGCCGAGCGGCCCAAGGCGTGGCGGCGCCGGGCCGAGCGGGTGGTGCCCGACCTGGCGCGGCTGCTGGTCTACTCCTGGCAGCGCCAGCTCGCCGCCGCCGCCGGGCGGCTCGCCGTCCAGGACATGAGCACCGTACGGCTGGCCGTCGGGTTCGCGGACCTGGTCGGGTTCACCCGGCTGAGCCGGCAGATCACCGAGACGGAGCTGGCCGCGCTGATCGACAGGTTCGAGGGCCGCTCCGCCGACGCCGTCACCTCGTGCGGCGGCCGGGTCGTCAAGACGCTGGGCGACTCGGTGCTGTTCGTGGCCGACAAGGCGCACGTGGCGACCGAGATCGGGCTGCGGCTGCTGGAGGAGCACGCCCGCGGCAAGGGCATGCCGGAGCTGCGGGTGGGGCTGGCCGCCGGGCCGGTCATCTGGCGGATGGGCGACGTGTTCGGCACCACCGTCAACCTGGCCAGCAGGCTCACCGCGCTGGCCCTGCCGGGCACCATGCTGGCCGATCCGGAGCTGGCCGAGGAGCTGGAGGGCGACCGGGCGTTCCGGCTGCGGCCGGTCGACCGGCTGTCGGTGCGCGGGCTGGGCGAGCTGTCGCCGTTCACCGTGAGCCGCGCCGGGGCAACCTGATCGGCGCCTCGATGCGTCTGTACCGTCAGCAAGCTGATGGGGAGGCGCACCGGTGGCAGACAGGGCCATGTTCCAGGACTTCGTGAGCGCGAGGTCCGACCGGCTGTTACGCACCGCCTACCTGCTCACCCACGACTGGGGCACCGCCGAGGACCTGCTGCAGGAGGCGCTGGCCAAGGCGTGGTCCGCCTGGCCGGGCATCGACGAGCCGGAGTCGTACGTCCGCAGGGTGCTGGTGACCACGTACACGTCGTGGTGGCGCAGGAGGTGGCGCAGGGAGCTGCCGAGCGACACGATCCCGGACGTGGCGGTGCTCGACCCGCCCGCCGACGGCCGGGAGGAGCTGTGGCGGGCGGTGGGCCGGCTGCCGGCGCGGCAGCGGGCGGTGATCGTGCTGCGGTTCTACGAGGACCTGGCGGTGACGGAGGTGGCCCAGCTGATGGGCTGCGCGGCGGGGACGGTCAAGAGCCAGACCGCCAAGGCGCTGGCCTCGCTGCGGGTGGACGAGTCGATCGTGAAGGAGCTGCGGGGATGACCGTACAGGATCTGCGTGACCTGCTGCGCGAGCGCGCCGACGGGCCGCCGCCGGCGAACCCGGCCCGGCTCGCCCAGGTGCGGGCCCGGGTGAGCAGGACCCGGCGGCGCAGGCGGATCACGACGGGGGTGGCCGTGGCCGCGGCCGTCGCGGCGGGCGCGGTGGTGCTTCCTGGCGCGCTCCCGGACACTGTCACGCCGGGCGGGCGGACGACGGCCGCCACCGCCCCGGGGCCGGAGCTGCCGGAGTCCTTCACCGCGCCCGACGGCGCCGCCTACCGGCGGCTCGCGGTCACCTCGATCGGCCGGTCCGGGGAGCAGAAGAAGACGCTGACCGTCCCGGTCACCGGCAGGCCGCTGGACGTGGCGGTGGCGTGCGACGGCGAGGGGCGCGCGGACAACACCCCGATGGTGTACGTCGGCCGCGCGCCTTCGCCGTCCGCCCGGATCGGGGCGTGCTCGTCCCGGATGGAGCTGCTGCCGCTGGTGGTCTCCCAGGGTGACGGGCAGGTCGAGGTCACCTTCGACGCCACCCGCAGCGGCGTGTGCGGCCCGGGGATGACGGCCTGCGACGAGGCGGTCCCCGCCGCCTGGACGCTCGGCGTGTACGAGTGGACGCCGCCCGCCGAGCCGGCCGACCCCGCGCCCGTCAAGGAGTTCCCGGCCCGGTTCGAGGGGTGGAAGCTGGCCGGGTCCACCTCCGGGGTGTGGCCGCGCGACTCCGTCGTCCGGCTGGAGATCGAGGGCCACGGCCGCAAGGTCGCGCTCGACCAGCTCTGCTCGGGCGAGCTGGCGCGGCGGATGCGGTTCACCTACCGGGTGGGCGACGAGGAGCCGGCGGGCGGCGCGAGCTGCGGCGTGTGGGAGTCGGGCGCGTACCCGGCCGCGCTCACCGAGGTCGAGGTGCCCGAGGGCGAGCGCCTGGTGATCACCGGCGAGGTGGCGGCGTGGGGCGAGACCACCAACCGCCCGGTCCGCTGGTCGGTCGGCGTCTACACCAGGACCGGCGGCTCCGGCGAGTAGGAACATTTCGGGCCTGGCCGCGTTGCATCCTGACATGACCAGGCTCGCGATTCTCGACCGTTCCCTCGTCCGGCAGGGGCACTCCCCCTCGGCCGCGCTGCGTGAGACCGTGCGGTTCGCGCGGCAGGCCGAGGAGCTCGGCTACCACCGGTTCTGGGTGTCGGAGCACCACAGCGTGCCCGGCGTGGCCGGCTCGGCGCCCACCGTGCTGGCGGCGGCCGTCGCGGCGGCCACGGACCGGATCCGGGTCGGCACCGGCGGCGTGATGCTCCCGAACCACCGGCCGCTGGTGGTGGCCGAGCAGTTCGGCGTGCTGGAGTCGCTGTACCCGGGCCGGATCGACATGGGCCTGGGCCGCTCCGTCGGCTTCACCGGCGGCATCCGCCGGGCGCTCGGCCACGGCAAGGAGGACGCCGACGCGTTCGGCGACCGGCTCGCGGAGCTGCTCGGCTTCTTCACCGGCGAGCAGGACGTCCATCCGGGCGTGCACGCGCTGCCGGCCGAGGGGCTGCGCCCGCAGCCGTTCGTGCTGGCCATGGGGGCGGGCGCGGACGTGGCCGCCGAGCACGGGCTGCCGCTGGTGATCGGCGGGGGCGGCGCGAAGCTGCGCGAGTCGGTCGGCCGCTACCGTGCCGCCTTCCGCCCCTCGGCCTGGGCGGCGCGGCCGTACGTGATGGTGGCGGCGAACGTCGCGGTCGGCGAGAGCGCCGAGCGGGCGGCGCTGCTTCAGGCGCCGGAGGCGTGGGCGACGGCGCGCTCGCGGACCGACGGCTCGTTCCCGCCGCTCGAACCGGCCGGCGCGGTGATGCGGCTGGAGATGACGGCGCGCGAGCGGGCGCTGTTCGAGGAGGCGCGCAAGGGCCAGATCCACGGCACGGACCGGGAGGTGGCGATGCGGCTGCACGACCTCGTCGAGCTCACGGGGGCCGACGAGGTCATGGTCACGATGAACACCTACGACCTGGAGGAGCGGCTCGACTCCTACCGGCGGCTGGCCCGGCTCGTCTGAGGCGGGTCAGGCGAGCCCGTAGGCGAGCCAGACGTGGCCGATGATCCCGACGGCCGCCAGGCCGAGCGCGGCCAGGAACACCAGCACGAGCAGCATGCGGAACAGCGTGGTGACGACCTTCCTGATCTGCCGGACGGCGTAGACCAGGGTCCAGACGGAGAGCATGGCGAGCAGGCCGTAGACCATGCTGGCCATCGCGATGCCCTCAGGGGTGGGGAAGACTGTGGCGACGAGCATGTAGGGTCCCGTTGTGTGAAGCGCCGATGGGGTCGTGGACGACCTCGCAGAAACTTCAGTTAACCTTCAGAAGATCTACATCGAACTCCTAAAGATTGCATTCCCCCGATAAAGTCGCACTAATCGCCGTGCGGAGTGAGGGTCGCCTGGCCTAGAATGACCTCCCGCTGTCCTGCGATCCGCGACCCGGCGCTGAACAGGAAAAATGTGCTCGCATCTGGGCATCAGTAGAGGTTTACTGAAAACACTGAAGTTCAGATGGGGGGTGTCCTCATGACGGATTCCGGTCCGGCCCTTGCACGCCGGCTCCGTTCGCTGCGCACCCGGCAATGGCCGGGCACCCGCGTCACCCAGCCCCAGCTGGCACGCGCGCTCGACGTGAGCGTCCCTCTCATCTCCTCGTGGGAGTCCTCCACCGCGCCGAAGGTCCCGCCGGCCGGCCGCCTGGAGGTCTACGCCGCCCTGTTCTGCACGCCCCGCTCGCTGCGCGGCGACGACCTCGTCCGGCTCGGCGAGGACGAGCTGACCGCCGAGGAGCAGCGGCTGCGCGAAAAGCTGCTGCACGAGCTGCTCACGCTGCGCGCCGCCGCCCTCGGCGAGCCCGGCCACACGGTCTTCCACGCCACGCGCAACCCGTGGCAGTTCGACGACGGCCAGCAGATCACGCTCGTGTGCGGCCGGCTCCCGCCGGAGCTGTTAACGCGCATGCCCTACGTCGTGCCCGAGGACCCCGACTACATCGAGCTCTACACCTACGCCGACCTCGACGCCCTGTTCGAGCTGCACGGCCACATCCGCGCCTGCAACCCGGGCAGCGAGGTGCGCCGCCGCACGCCCCGCGAGCTGGAGCCCGACGACCTGACCGCCCACCTGGTGCTGCTGGGCGGCGTCGACTGGAACGACATCACGACCGGCGTCGTCCACCAGCTCTCCCTGCCCGTCGAGCAGGTCAACGACTGGAAGGGCGAGAACGGCCCGTACTTCGACAGCGGGAGCGAGCGCTTCCACCCCCGGCTGTCCGACGGCCGGCTCGAGGAGGACGTCGCGCTGTTCTACCGGGGCCCCAGCCCGCTCAACAAGGAGCGGACCCTGACGATCTGCAACGGCATGTACGGGCGCGGCACGCTGGGCGCGGTCCGGGCGCTCACCGACAGCGTCTTCCGCGACAGGAACACCGAGTTCCTGCGCGAGCGCTTCGGCGACAGCCCCTCGTTCGCCATCCTGAGCCGCGTCGTCATCCTGAACAACCTGGTGATCACACCCGACTGGACGAGCCCCGCGTCGAGGCTCGTCGAATGGCCGGAGTGACCGCTCCGATCCCTTCTCGCACATCCCGAACGGTGAAGCCCATCCATGAAGCCTTCGCTGAGATCCGGGGACCATCACGGCTCCCACAGGCACCTGCTCCCGGCCCCGGGGGCGGCCGTGGGACCGGCCCGGATCGACGCCGTCGTCGTGCCGACCGCACGGCCCAGCCGCTACCTGGCGCACGCGCTGCGGCTGTCGATGGACCTGCGCTGCCCGCTGGTCGCGCTCTGCAGCGGGAGGTGGACCTCGGCGGCCGAGGTGCGCGCCTTGGCGCCGCCCGGCGCGGAGGTCGTCGCCGTCGACGTGGGCGGGGCCGAGGGGCTGACGCTGCCCCGCTTCGAGACCTCGCAGATGCTGCCGAGGATCTTCCGGCGGGGCACCGACACGGCGGCCAAGCGCAACCTGGCGCTGGCCCTGGCGCGGATGCTGGGCTGGGCGCGGATCGTCTTCCTCGACGACGACATCGAGGTGAGCGCGCCTGACGACCTGCGGCGGGCCGCCGGGCTGCTCGACCGGTTCGCCGCCGTGGGGCTGTCCATCGGGGGGTTCCCGGACAACTCCGTGGTGTGCCATGCGTACCGGGCGGTGGGCGGGAAGCAGGACTCGTTCGTCGGGGGCGGGGCGCTCGCGGTGGAGACGACCCGAAATATCGCCTTTTTTCCGGATATTTATAACGAGGACTGGTTCTATCTGCTCGAAGCGGACGGGCTGCGGCCGCTCGCCGTCACCGGCCAGGTGCGCCAGGCCCGCTACGACCCGTTCCGCACCCCCGACCGGGCCCGCACCGAGGAGCTCGGCGACGTGCTCGCCGAAGGCGTCTTCTGGCTGCTGGACGAGGGCCGCACGATCGCCGACGCGCACCGGTCCCACTGGGTCGACTTCCTGGCCAGGCGCCGCCGCTTCATCGTCAGCGTGCTCGACCGCGTCCCCGCCGCCGGCCTCGAACCCGGCGAGCGGCGGCGCATGGAGGAGGCGCTGAAGGCGTCGCTGGGCCGCCTCACGCTCATCACGCCCGAGCTGTGCCTGGGCTACCTCGACGCCTGGCGGGCCGATCTGAAGGTCTGGCGCGACTTCGTCACGTGCCTGCGCCCGGCCCGGACCGTGCGCGAGGCGCTGCGCGCGCTCACCGCGCCCGGTCACGCCCCGCCGCACCTGCAACTGAGGCTGCCGAAAGTTGCCGAAGCCCGGCCCGATCCTTCGTCGTCATCTGACAGATTGCCAGTGTGAGCTTGTGATGGGGCGTTTCGTCCCCTGATCGTGGAAGTCATGCGTCATGTCCGGATCAGGGTGGCTTCTGATGGGGATCTCTCCGCGCTCGTCCGCGCTCTGGGGCAGGGGCCGTACTTCGCCGCCCAGCTCCGGCGGCAGCGGGCGGGGCACGGGGTGCTGCTGGTGGCGTGGCACGCCTTCACGCCGGTCGGCGACGTGTACCTGTGGCTCGGCTCGGCCGAGGAGCCGGAGCTGCGCGACCGGCTGCCGGGCGTGCCCCTGCTGACGCACCTGGAGGTGCTGCCGGAGCATCGCAACCGGCGGATCGGCACCCGGCTCGTCGAGGCCGCCGAGGGGTGGCTGCGCGACCTCGGGCACGCGCGGGTGGCGCTCGGCGTCGACCTCGACAACGACCGCGCCGGCTCGCTGTACGGGCGGCTCGGGTATCGGGAGTGGGGCCATCCGCCCGTACGGACCACGCGCCGCGTCTACCGGGCCGACGGGCGGGTCGAGCAGGTGCCGGACGTCTGCCGCATCCTGGTCAAGGATCTGCGTGAGGTCCGGGCGCGCTGAGGGTTAGGATCACCGAACATAGTTCGGGCCTAGTGAGGATGTGCCGGTATGACCTCTCGCCAGCATGCCATCGGTGACCTGTTGCGGCGCTCGGCCGCCCGCTTCCCCGGCAAGACCGCGATCGTCTTCGGAGACCTGCGGCAGAGCTACGCCGACCTCGACCGCACGGTCAACCGCACCGCCAACGCGCTGGCCGCCCGCGGCGTCGGCAAGGGCGACCGGTTCGCGCTGTTCTCGCACAACCACCACGCCTTCGTGGTCGCCCACTTCGCCCTTGCCCGGCTGGGCGCCGTCTCCGTGCCGATCAACTTCATGCTCGGCGCCGACGAGGTCGCGTACATCCTGGAGCACTCCGGCGCGACCGGGATGCTCGTGGAGGAGGCGCTGGCGCCGGTGGCCGCCCGGGCGGCGGGCGAGCGCGTCACGGTGCGCGGCGTCATCGGGCGGGCCGACGGGTGGGAGCCGTTCGACGACTGGGCCGCCCACGCCGACGACACCGAGCCGGCCGCGGAGATCGGCGACGACGACCCCATCCAGCTCATGTACACCAGCGGGACCGAGTCGCGGCCCAAAGGCGCGGCGCTGTCGAGCCGCAGCCTCATCGCCCAGTACGTGACCTGCGTCGTCGACGGCGAGATGAGCGCCGCCGACGTGGAGGTGCACGCGCTGCCGCTCTACCACTGCGCGCAGCTCCACTGCTTCCTGACGCCCGGCGTCTACCTCGGGGCCACGAACATCGTGCTGCCCGGCGCCGACCCGGCGGCGATCCTGGCCGCCATCGAGAGCGAGCGGGCCACCAAGCTGTTCTGCCCGCCGACCGTGTGGATCGCGCTGCTGCGCCACCCCGACTTCGACCGCCGTGACCTGTCGTCACTGCGCAAGGGCTACTACGGCGCCTCCATCATGCCCGTCGAGGTGCTCAAGGAGATCGCCGCGCGGCTGCCCCAGGTGCGGCTGTTCAACTTCTACGGTCAGACCGAGATGGCGCCCGTCGCCACCATCCTCGGGCCGGACGAGCAGCTCACCCGGCTCGGCTCGGCCGGCCGCCCCGCGCTCAACGTCGAGACCCGGATCGTCGACGACAACGACGAGCCCGTGCCGCCCGGCGTCGTGGGCGAGATCGTGCACCGCAGCCCGCACGCCATGCTCGGCTACTGGAACGACCCGGACAAGACGGCCGAGGCGTTCCGGGGCGGCTGGTTCCACAGCGGCGACCTGGGCGTGATGGACGCCGACGGCTACCTGTCGGTCGTCGACCGGAAGAAGGACATGATCAAGTCGGGCGGCGAGAACGTCGCCAGCCGCGAGGTCGAGGAGGCCATCTACCAGCATCCCGCCGTGGCCGAGGCGGCCGTGTTCGGGATGCCGGACGAGCGGTGGATCGAGGCCGTCACCGCCGCCGTCGTGCTGCGCGACGGCGCGAGCCTCACCTCCGCCGAGCTGATCGCCTTCCTGCGGGAGCGGCTGGCGCCGTTCAAGACGCCCAAGCGGGTGGAGTTCGTGACCGCGCTGCCCAAGAACGCCAGCGGCAAGGTGCTCAAGCGGGAGCTGCGCGAGGCGTTCTGACAGCGCGGGTTCTGACCTGTGCGGGGCGGCGGTCGCTACCAGGCGTGCAGGGCGAACGGGACCCGGTCGCGGATGTGGGCGATCGCGGCGGCCGGGTAGTCGACGGTGTCCTCCGGCAGCCGGTCGAGCGGCCACCAGGCGACCTCCGCGCACTTGTGCGGCTCGGCATTGCGCGGCTCGCCCCGCCAGCGGGTGACGGCGTAGAAGAGGCCGACGCGGTCGGGCGCCCGGTGCATGACGTGCGCGAAGGTCAGGTCGGCGGGGTCGATGACGACGCCGGTCTCCTCGCGCGCCTCGCGCACGGCGGCGGCCACCACCGACTCGCCGGCCTCCAAATGGCCTGACGGCAGGTGCCACAGCCCGTCGGCGTAGCCGGTGCCCGACCGCCTGCCCAGCAGCACCTGGCCGTCGCGGACGAGCATCACGTGCACGTCCACGATCGCCCGGAACCGGTCGGGCGCCGGGCCCGCCGCGACGGCTCCGTGGCCCGGCTCGGTCGCGGGGCCGTCGCGGCGGTCGAGGGCCTGGAGCCACTTGACCGCCACCGCCGCCACCTGCACCAGCTCGGCGCGCAGCGGCTCCGGGTCGCTCTCCGCCGCCGCCTCCAGGACCTCCTCCATGAGGATGTGCCGCCAGGTCAGCGTGCCGTCGCGGGCCGCCTCGTCCGTCTCCCGCCGCGCCACGCCGGCCGCCTCGGCCGCCGCCGCGCCGCCGGTGCCGTCGGGCAGCGCCTGCATGCCGAACCGCGCGTCCTGCGCCGCCCGTTCCGCCGCCACCTCGGCCAGCACCTTCGCCAGCGACCCTGGCACTCCCGCGTCACCGTCATGCGTCATGGCCGACAAGTGTGCCGCGCCCGCCCCTCGCCCGCACGACCCCGGCCCGGCTTCGCCTGGGATGCCCGGAAGATCAGGGCTGCGGGGCGGGGGCGCGGGCGTGGTCGAGGAAGGCGCGGACGACCGGGGTGAGCGGGTCCCCGGCGCGCCAGACGACGCCGATCGTCCGGTACACCGGCGGCGACAGCGGGATCTCGACCACCCCGGACGGCACGGGCCCGGCACTGGGCAGGCCGGTGCCGGGCCCGCCGGTGCTGGGCAGGATCGCGACGCCGAGCCCCGCCGCCACCAGCCCGCGCACGGTCTCGGACTCCTGGCCTTCGAAGGCGATCCGGGGCTCGAACCCGGCGGCGGCGCACAGGTCGTCGACGATCCGGCGCAGCCCGTACCCGTGCTCCAGCATGATCTGCTCCTCCCCCGCCAGCTCGGCGGCCCGGACGCTGGAGCGCCCGGCGAGCGGGTGGGCGCGCGGCACCGACAGGACGAGCTCCTGGTCGGTGAGCGCCCGGCAGGCCAGGGCGGGGTCGCCGTCGGGCAGCGGGGCGACGAACACCAGGTCGATGTCGCCTTCGCGGAGCCCGTGCAGCATGTCCTGGCGCGAGCCCTGGACGAGGCTGAACCGCACGCGGGGATGGCGGCGGCGGAAGCTCCGGATGAGGCCCGGCACGAGGGAGCGGCCGAGCAGGTGCAGGAAGCCGAGCCTGACGTGGCCGCTGCCGGGGTCGGCCTCCTCGCGCACCTCCCGCACCCCGGCGGCGACGGTGGCGAGCGCGCGGGCGGCGGAGGCGGCCAGGGTGCGCCCGGCGGCGGTGAGGCGGATGCCGCGCCCGGCGGGGACGACGAGGGGCGCGCCCACGGCGTCGGCGAGGGCGGAGAGGCGTCTGCTGGCGGTGGGCTGGGGGATGCCGAGGAGTTCGGCGGCCCGGGTGACGTGGCCGGTCTCGGCGACGGCGGCGAGCAGCGCGAGGGCGGGGGCGAGCGTGGCGGCGAGCCGGGCGTCGGCGGATTCGTCCATCAATTCATCCAGCACGGTATGAATTATGGCTCATGCCGGTATTGGACGCATTTGTTAGCTTTGCTTAGCGTCGGGTGAGTGGTTACCGATCTCCGCGCCCCCGTGAGCACCGGGCGGGTCAGCGCCGCCGTCGCCGCGGCGGGCGTCTCGTCCTTCGCCCTGCTGTACGCGCCCCAGGCGGTGCTGCCGCAGCTCGCCGGGGCGTACGGGCTGGATCCCGGCAGCGCCTCGCTGACGGTGGGGGTGGCCACGACGGCGCTCGCACTGGCGGTGCTGCCGCTGGCCGCGCTGTCGGAGGTGGTGGACCGCCGGAAGATCATCATCTGGTCGGTGATCGGCTCGGCGGTGCTCGGGCTGCTGCTGCCGCTGGCTCCCGACTACCGGGTGCTGCTGGTCATGCGGGTGTTGCAGGGGGTGGCGATCGCCGGGTTCCCCGGGGTGGCGGCGGCGTACCTGGCCGACCAGGTGGGGGCGGCCAGGCTGCCCGCGGCCGTCGGGGCGATGATCGCGGGCAACTCGGTGGGCGGCATGCTGGGGCGGCTCGGCGCGGGCTTCACGGCCGAGCCGCTGGGCTGGCACGGGGCGCTGCTCGTGGTGGCGGGCGTGTCCGCGGCCTGCGCCGTCTTCGCCGCCGTCACGCTCCCCCGCACCGTACGGCCCGCGCCCGCCCCCGCGCGGAGCGGGCCCGCGCCGGACCGGGGGTGGATACGGCGGATGGCCGTGCCGTGCGCGGCGGGCTCGCTGGGGATGGGGGCGTTCGTCGCCGTCTACAACGCCGCCGGGTTCCGGCTGACCGCGCCGCCGCTCGACCTGGCCCCGGCGGTGGCGTCGCTGGTGTTCCTGGCGTACGCGACGGGAACCGTCTCGTCGGCGGCGGCCGGGCGGCTGGTGGACCGGCTGGGACGCGGACCCGCGCTGGTCGCGGCGCTGGCCACGACGGTCGCCGGGACCCTCCTGACGCTGCCGGACGCGGTGCCCGTGGTGGCCGCCGGGTTCGCGATCCTGACCGCCGGGTTCTTCGCCGCGCACACCGTGGCCAGCGCCTGGGTCGCCGCCGAGGCGCCGCCGAGGGCGCGCGGCCGGGCGGCGGGCCTCTACACGCTCTGCTACTACCTGGGCAGCGGCGCCGGAGGCACGGCCGGCACGGCGGTGTACGGGCACGCGGGCTGGCCGGCGCTGGTGGCGCTGATCGCGGGCTGGCTCCTGCTGGCGCTCGTCACCGTCCTGGTGACGAGCCGCCCGCCGCGCGGGCGCCGGGGTTCGCCGGCGCGTAACCCGGAGGCCACCTCGGCGCTCTAACGTCGCGCGCATGACGATGCGCGCGTTGATCGCCGGTGTGCTGGCGGTGCTGTGC
This sequence comes from Nonomuraea sp. NPDC049725, assembly GCF_040674795.1. Lineage (NCBI taxonomy): Bacteria > Bacillati > Actinomycetota > Actinomycetes > Streptosporangiales > Streptosporangiaceae > Nonomuraea > Nonomuraea sp. NPDC049725. The sequence continues at coordinate 119,753 of NZ_JBFANJ010000015.1, forward strand.
GGCGGTACGGTCGCCGTCGTGGTGTTCCAGACGACTCCCGCCGCCGCCGAGCGCCGCGGCCACGACCCCCTTGTCATCGCCCACCGGGGCGCCAGCGCCCTGCGCCCCGAGCACACGCTGCTCTCCTACGAGACGGCCATCGCCCTGGGCGCCGACTACATCGAGCCCGACCTGGTCTCCACCAAGGACCACGTCCTGGTGGCCCGGCACGAGAACGAGATCTCCGGCACGACCGACGTGGCGTCCCGGCCCGAGTTCGCCTCCCGGCGGGCCACCAAGACGATCGACGGCCGCCCGGTGACCGGCTGGTTCACCGAGGACTTCACGCTGGCCGAGCTGAAGACCCTGCGCGCCAAGGAGCGGGTGCCCGACCTGCGCCCGGGCAACACGGCGTTCGACGGGCTGGCGGAGATCCCCACGTTCGAGGAGGTCGTCCGCCTCGCGCGGCGGCACGGCGTCGGCGTCTACCCCGAGACCAAGCACCCGAGCTACTTCGACTCCATCGGCCTGTCGCTGGAGGAGCCTCTGCTCGACGTGCTGGAGCGCCACCGGGTGCGCAAGGCGTACATCCAGTCGTTCGAGACCGCGAACCTGCGCGAGCTGAGCGGCCGCACGCGACTGCCGCTCATCCAGCTCATCACGTACGGCGGCGCGCCGTACGACTGGGTGGCGGCGGGCAACGGGCGCACCTACGACGACATGGTGACGCCCGAGGGGCTGCGCGAGGTGGCCCGCTACGCCGACGGGATCGGCGTCGACACGCGCCGCGTCATCCCCGTCGGCCCCGACGGCAGGCTGCAGCAGCCCACGACGCTGGTCGCCGACGCCCACCGCAGGCGGCTGGACGTGCACGTGTGGACCGTCCGCAACGAGAACTCCCAGCTTCCCGCCGATCACCGGCTCGGCGATCCGGCCAGCCCGGTGTACGGGCGCGCGACGGGCGACGTGACGGGCTGGCTGTCGCGGCTGCTCGACGCGGGCGTGGACGGCGCGTTCTGCGACGATCCGGGCATCGGCCGGGCAGTGGTGGCGCGCCGTTCTGTCAGGGCCGGCGAGTAGGGTCTCAGGCATGGATCAGCAGCTCACCCTCATGGTCGTGCACGCCCACCCCGACGACGAATGCCTCAGCACCGGCGGCGTCCTGGCCCGCTACGGCGAGGAGGGCGTCCGCACGGTGCTGGTGACCTGCACCAACGGCGAGCAGGGCGACGGCCCCGGCGGCGTCAAGCCCGGCGACCCCGGCCACGACGCCGACGAGGTCGCCGAGCGCCGCCTGGCCGAGTTGCGCGAGTCGGTCGAGCACCTCGGGGTGGAGCACCTGGAGCTGCTCGGCTACCGCGACTCCGGCATGCAGGGCTGGGAGACCAACGAGCACCCCGAGGCGTTCGCCAACGTCGCGGTCGACGTGGCGGCGGCCCGGCTGGGCGAGCTGATGGAGCGCTACCGGCCGCAGGTCGTGGTCACCTACGACGAGACCGGCGGCAGCGGCTACTTCCACCCCGACCACGTGCAGACGCACCGCGTCACGATGGCGGCGGCCGAGGCGACCGGCATCCCGGCCAAGCTCTACCACACGGCCATTCCCCGGGCGGCGATCCAGCGCATGTTCGAGCTGATGCGCGACAGCGGCGTGGAGACCGACTTCGAGCCGTCCGACGACTTCGGCACCCCCGACGAGCTGGTGACGACCGTCGTCGACGTCACCGCGTTCACCGAGCGCAAGCTCAAGGCGCTGCGCTCGCACGAAAGCCAGGGCGAGAACATCTTCCTGCTGAAGATGCCTCAGGAGGCGCAGCAGCAGGCGTTCTCGCACGAGGCGTTCACCCGGGTCTTCAGCCGCGTCAGCGCACCGTCGCACGAGGAGGACCTGTTCACGGGCCTGCGTCCGTAGCCGCCGGGCCGCCGGTGGCCAGGCGGAGCTGCTCCTCCTCGACGATGCGGCGGGCCAGCTCGCGCTCCGACACGTCGAGCGCCTCGGGCGTCGACTCGGCCAGCTCGCTGCGGCGGGCGTAGGCGTCGAAGAGCGCCGTCTTGGCGTGCAGCAGGCGCAGCATGCGCTCGTCCACGCTGTCGGGCGACAGCAGGCGGTGGGCCTGCACGCGGCGGACCTGGCCCATCCGGTGGGCGCGGGCCACGGCCTGGCTCTCCAGCGTGGGCTTGATCTGCGGCTCGCAGAGGATCACCACGGAGGCGGCCTGGAGGTTGAGGCCGACGCCGCCGGCCTGGATCTGGCTGAGCAGCACCGCGTGGCCGGGCGCCGCCGCGAACGCGTCGACGATCTCCTGGCGGCGCTCGGCCGGGACGCTGCCGGAGATCGGCCCGAAGCAGCCGCCGAGCTCGCCCTCCACGGCGGCGAGCACGTCGCGGAAGTAGGAGAAGACGACGACCTTGTGCCCGCCGCCGGCGGCCTCGCCGACGAGCTCACGCAGCCGTTCGAGCTTGGCCGACTTCTCCGGCACCGCGTAGGCGGCGCGGCGCATGGCCATGAACCTGCCCGCCTCGACGGCCTCCCGGTAGGCGGCGGCGTCGGCGGCGCTGAACTCCTCCCACTCGTCCACGTGGACCAGGTCGGGCAGCTCGGTGAGCACGTCCTCCTGGTTGCGCCGCAGATAGACGGGGGCCACCGCGCGCCTGAACGCCCGCGCGCCCGCCACCGCGTCGCTCTCCCGCAGCCCGGCCAGCGCGCCCGGCTGCAGATAGCCGACGAGCGTGCGGAACTCCTCCACCCGGTTCTCCATGGGCGTCCCCGTGACGAACAGCACCCGCTCCACGCGCGCGCACCAGGCGGCGACGGCCAGCGAGCGCCGCGCCTCCGGGTTCTTCACGTAGTGGGCCTCGTCGACCACGAGCATGCCGACCGGCGGCCCGCCCCCGGCCCGCTCGCCGTCGAGCCGCCGCAGCCCCTCGAACGTCGTCACCGCGACGCCGCCGCGCTCGGCCCACTCCGCCTCGGCCAGGGCGCGCTCGCCGCCGTGCAGCCGGTAGGCGCGCAACGTGCTGCGCGTCTCCACCTCGCGCACCCAGTTGACCAGGACGCTCGCCGGGCAGACCACGAGGAAGCGCGTCTCCCCGCGGGCGGCCAGGTGCGCGAGCGCCGCGATGGCCTGGACGGTCTTGCCGAGCCCCATCTCGTCGCCCAGGATGACCCGCCGCTGCGCGAGCGCGAACCGGGCGCCGAACGCCTGGTAGCCGCGGAGCGAGACGCGCAGCAGGGTGTCGTCGAGCTCCTGCCCGCGCACGCGCGCCGACAGGTCGTCGGGCAGGAACCCCTCGGCGGCGGCGCGGTCGCGCGGCTCCACGGCTGCGAGCTCGGCCAGCAGGTTGTGATACTCGGCGGCGCGCAGCTCGTAGTCGATCCACGCCTCCATGCCGCCGGGCGCGGGGCGGAGCAGGTCGGCGGTGGCCTGGTTGATCAGCAGCCGCGTCTCGGTCTCGCCCTCCAGCAGCCCGCCGATCCTCCGCACGGCCTCCGCGGCCTCCGCCCGCCGCCGCCCGCCCGCCACCAGCCCCCGCCACCAGCTCGCGGCCGGCCGCGCCACCGAGACCAGCTCCCCGAGCCCTCCGGCGACAGCGCCGGTGCCGGTGCCGGTGCCGGTGCCGGTGCCGGTGCCGGTGCCGGTGCCGGTGCCGGTGCCGGTGCCGGTGCCGCCGGCCGGGACCCCGGGACCGGCGGGCCTCCCAGGACCGGCGAACCCCCCACGGTCGACGGTGGAGGGGGCGGGCCCCGCAGCGTCGGCCGGGCCGGTGCCGGTGGTGGAGGTGGAGGTGGAGGGCCCGACGGGGGTGCCGGTGGGGGTGCCGGTGAGGGCGTCGGCGGTGCGGCGGGCGCGGGGGAGGTCGGGGCCGGCGGCGACGAGCCGGTGGAGGGCCGTGAGCAGCGCGGTGGTCTCGGGGTCCTGCCGCTCGACGTCGATGTGGACGGTCTCGGCCGCCTCCGCCGCGCGGGCGATCTCGCGGGCGGCGGCGTGCGCCTGCGCCTGCGTGCGGGGGCCGATGCCGGGGACGCGCTGGAGCTCGTACGGGGTCGCGTCCAGGACGTCGAGGACCGTGGCGTAGCCGGCGGACTCCAGGGCGCCGAGCCGCAGCCGGCCGCCGGTCGCATCCCTGAGCCTGGTGATCGGGATGGCGGCGAGCCCCGTCCTGGCCTGGCGCCCGCGCAGCACCGACAGGGCGGCGTGCACGGCTTCGCGGGCGGCGTCGTGCTCCTGCCGCAGCGCGCCGGCCTCGCCGAGGAGCCGTGCGGCGCGGCGCAGCAGCTCGCGCGCCTCGGCGCGGCCCGGCGCGATCGGGGGAAGGGGGTCGGGCATGGCCTCACTGTGCCACGCCGCCCCCACCTCCCGCGCCGCCGCCCGTGTCCCGCCCCCCTGCCCCCACCCGCGCCGCGCGCCGCACGGCCGCTCGTGCCGCGCACCCGCCCGGACCCTGGCCGGACGCTGCCCGTACGGAGCGCGCCGGGTAGGCCGGGCCGGTGGGCGGGCGGTTTGGGGAGGGGGCGGCCGGGCAGGCGGTCGGGCACGGGATGGGGAACGGGGGGTCGGTCATGGCGGAGTACGAGGCCACGCGGGGGATGCCGGCGGACAGCACGCTGGTGTACGGGATCGCGTCGGACGTCTCGATGGTGAACCGGTGGCTGCCGCACGGCCTGTGGGTGCGCGACAGCGGGCCGAACACGCTGGAGGCGGGCGGCGAGGTGGTGCCCGGCGAGGGCAGGCACGAGGGCCTGTTCAGCGCCTCGCCGGACCAGCTGCGGGTGGAGTGGGGCGGCCGGGACCACCCTGGTTACGCCGGCTGGCTGCAGGTGGCCGACGGGCAGAGCGGGGCCAGTGAGGTGACCGTGCACATCTCGCTCATGGACGAGCCGGGCGAGAAGACCTCGCGTGACCGGGCCGACGAGGTGCAGGCCATGCTGGAGGACGCGCTGCGCCGGCTGGCGGACGAGGTGGGCCGCCGGGTCACCGACGCGGGCTGAGGCAGCGCGGGCTGAGGCGCGTCGGCCAGGCGCAGCGGTCAGGCGTCCTCGCGGCCCGGGTTCTCCAGCCGGAAGAAGTTGCTCTGCTTGCCGTCCTTCTTGTGCTCCTGGTAGATGAAGTTGAGCCCGCGCTCGTCGAAGGTGCGGAACCAGTCGTCCCAGGAGATCTCCTCCAGGTCGTCGCCGCCGTAGCCGGGGAAGTCGAACCGGAGCACCCCGGCCCGCCCGTCGTGCTCGGTGCCGGGGACGGTGGCGGGGCGGGCGCCGCGCTCGTCGGCCCACTTGCGGATCACGTCGTGGTCGGTGGTGATGAGGCTGCGGCCGGGCCGTTCCTCGTGCTCGCCGGTGGAGCCGATCTCCTGCTCGTACTTGTGCTCGCCCTCGACGGGGCGGTTCTGCTCGGACATGGCGCTTCTCCCCCTGTTGCCGTGCCCCTCCCGATACCCGTGGCTGTGGGCGGCATGTTCATGGGCTGGTGAGGTTCCGGTCAACCCGGGCCGCGCCTGCTCCGTGCCTGGTCCGGCAGGCGGGAGATTGGGGGAAGTGCCCACGCCTGTCCCGAGGAGACCATGGAGTCGCTGCTCATCCTGCACGCGGCAGCCGCCCTCTGCGCTCCATGGCTGACCCGGCTGCTGGGGAGGGACGCGTTCCCGCTGCTCGCGCTGGCTCCGGCGGCCGGCTTCTGCTATTCGCTGTGGGTGCTGGCCTCGGGGGTGCCGGAGGTGTCGAGCTCGTCGTGGGCGCCGGCGCTGGGGCTGTCGCTGTCGTTCCGCGCCGACGAGCCGGGCCTGCTGATGATGGCGCTGGTGACGGGGGTGGGGCTGCTGGTCATGGTCTACAGCTCGCGCTACTTCCCGGCGGGCGAGGCGGGGCTGGCCAGGTTCGGCGGGTTCATGCTGGCGTTCGCGGGGGCGATGCTGGGGCTGGTCATGGCCGACGACCTGTTCCTGCTGTACGTGTTCTGGGAGCTGACGACGGTCTTCTCGTGGCTGCTGATCGGCTACGACCCGGAGAGCCGGGCGAGCAGGCGGGCGGCGATGAAGGCGCTGACGCTGACGACGCTGGGCGGGCTGGCGATGCTGGCCGGGTTCGTGGTGATCGGGCAGGCGGCGGGCACGTACCGGCTCTCGGCGATCGTGGCGGACCCGCCGCAGGGCGGGCCGGTGGCGGCGGGCCTGGTCCTGGTGCTGGCGGGGGCGCTGGCGAAGTCGGCGATCTTCCCGTTCAGCACGTGGCTGCCGGCGGCGATGGCGGCGCCGACGCCGGTCTCGGCGTATCTGCACGCGGCGGCGATGGTCAAGGCGGGTGTCTACCTGCTGGCCAGGCTGGCGCCCGCGTTCGGGGACGTGCCGGTGTGGCGGGCGGTGGCGGTGCCGCTGGGCGTGCTGACGATGGTGCTGGGCGGCTGGCGGGCGCTGCGGGAGACGGATCTGAAGCGGCTGCTCGCGTACGGGACGGTGAGCCAGCTCGGCTTCCTGACGATCCTGTTCGGGATGGGCACCCGGGACGCGGCGCTGGCCGGGGTGGCGATGCTGCTGGCGCACGCGCTGTTCAAGGCGGCGCTGTTCCTGGTGGTGGGCGCGGTGGACCACGCGGCGGGCACGCGGGACCTGAACCGGCTGAGCGGGCTGTGGCGGTCGGCGCCGTGGCTGTGCGCGGCGGCGGTGCTGGCGGGCGCGTCGATGGCGGGGGTGCCGCCGCTGGTGGGGTTCGTGGCGAAGGAGGCGGCGCTGGAGTCGCTGCTGACGTGGGAGACCTTCGACACGCTGGCGCTGGCGGGGGTGGTGGCCGGCTCGGCGCTGACCGTCGCGTACACGCTGCGGTTCCTGTGGGGGGCGTTCGGCACGAAGCGGGGGCTGCGGCCGTCGCGGGCGCATCGCACGCCGGCGGCGATGTTCGCGCCGGCGGCGCTGCTGTCGGGGCTGGGGCTGGCGCTGGCGCCGCTGGCGGGCGTGTACGACGCGGCCATGTCGGGTTACACGGGCTCCTTCCGTGACGCGGGGCACGGCATGCATCTGGCGCTGTGGACGGGCGCGGCGGTGCCGCTGCTGCTGTCGCTGCTGATCTTCGCCGTGGGCGGGCTGCTGTTCTGGGCGCGGCGGCCGGTGGCGCGGATCGGCGCGGCGTTGCAGTTCGCCGACTCGGCGACGCTGTTCTGGACGGTGATGCGGCGGCTGGACCTGTTCGCGATCCAGACGACCGGCATCGTCCAGCGCGGCTCGGTGCCGGACTACCTGCTGATCACGCTGGCGTCGGTGGCGGCGCTCGGCCTGTTCTCCTTCCTGTACGTGACGCCGCCGGACCTGGATCTGCGGATCGTCGCCTGGCAGCAGCCGGAGCAGCCGTTCGTCGTGGTGCTGATGGTCGCGGCGGCCGCGCTGGCGCTGGCCGCGCGCGCGTACGTGCTGCTCGCGGTGGTGACCGGGCTGACCGGGTACGGGACGGCGCTGCTGTTCCTGGCGCACGGCTCCCCCGACCTGGCGCTGACGCAGTTCCTGGCCGAGACGCTGAGCCTGGTGGTGTTCGCGCTGGTGCTGCGGCGGCTGCCGATCGAGCCGGTCCAGGCGCGGCTGCGCTTCCCGTTCCGGCTGGCGATCGGGCTGGTGGTGGGGACGGTGACGGCGGGCGCGGGGATGCTGGCGATGGAGGCGCGGCAGGCGGAGCCCGTCGGCGGGCTGATGGCGGGGGCGGCCGAGCGGGCCGGGGCGCACAACATCGTCAGCGCGCTGCTGCTGGACATCCGCGCCTGGGACACGCTGGGCGAGAGCACCGTGCTCGTCGTGCTCACGCTGGGCGTCACGAGCCTGGTGTTCCTGCGGCGCACCTCGTACACGATCGAGCGGGACGAGGGCGGCACGGCCCGGCCGCCGGGGCGACCGCACTGGCTCAGCTCGGCGCTGCCCCGGGGGGAGCGGGCGCTGGCGTTCGAGGTGGCGGCGCGGCTGACGTTCCACACGGTGCTGGTGCTGTCGGTCTACCTGCTGCTCGTCGGGCACAGCCTGGTGGGCGGCGGGTTCGCGGGCGGCATCGTGGCCGGGCTGGCGATCACCGTGCGCTACCTGGCGGGCGGCCGGTACGAGCTGGCGGCGGCGGTGCCGGTGCACGCGGGCGTGCTGCTGGGCGCGGGGCTGACGCTGTCGACCGGCACCGCGCTGGCAGGGCTGCTGTCGAGCGGCGCGGCGCTGACGATGCTGGCCGCCGACGTGACGGTGCCGCTGCTCGGCACCCTGCACCTGTCCACGGGCCTGCTGTTCGACCTCGGCGTGTACGTGACCGTGATCGGGATGGTGCAGGACGTGCTGCGCGCGCTGGGCGCCGAGCTCGACCGTCAGATCGAGAAGGAGAACGCCTCGTGACGATCCCGCTGCTGCCGTTCGCCGCCTCCGGGGTGCTGATCGCCACCGGGGTGACGCTGATGCTGGAGCGGAGCCTGGTCCGGCTGCTGGCCGGCGTGGTGATGCTGGGCAACGGGGTGAACCTGCTCATCGTCACCTCCAGCGGCAGCCCGGGCAGCCCGCCGATCCTGGGCCGGTTCCCGCAGGAGGAGATGGCCGACCCGCTGCCGCAGGCGATGGTGCTGACCGCGATCGTCATCACGCTGGGCGTGACCGCGTTCCTGCTGGCGATGGTGCACCGGTCGTGGCAGCTCACCGGCAGCGACGAGGTGCAGGACGACACCGAGGACCGGCGGGTGCGGCTGCGCGCGCGGGCGGGCGAGCTGAGCGAGGCGGTGCGGCGCAGGCAGGAGGAGTACCGGCGGCTGCTGGCCGAGGAGCGGGTGCAGCGGCCCACGGAGAAGGAGGCCCGGCGGCGGCTGCGGCTGCGGCGGCGCGAGGCGCTGCGGCTGATGCGGCACGCCATCCGGCAGGAGCGGGCGCGGCAGGCGCTGGCGCTGGACCCGGAGCTGGAGGGCGACGACTGATGGAGAGCCTCGTCGCGGTGCCGGTGCTGCTGCCGCTGCTGGCGGCCGGTGTGAAGCTGGCGATCGGCGCGCGGCTGCGCCATCTGCAGTCGCTCATCAGCATCGTGACGCTGACGATCACGGCCGTGGTGTCGCTGGTGCTGCTCGGGGAGGTGGACGCGCACGGGCCGGTGGTCACCGAGCTGGGCGGCTGGGAGTCGCCGCTGGGCATCTGCCTGGTGGCCGACCGGCTGTCGACGCTGATGCTGGTGGTCTCGACGCTGGTGACGCTGTGCGTGATGGTGTACGCGGTGGGCGGCGCGTACGCCGACCAGGAGCACGACGCGCCCATGGCGATCTTCAATCCGGCGTTCCTGGTGATGGTGGCGGGGGTGGCGGACGCGTTCCTGTCGGGTGACCTGTTCAACCTGTTCGTGGCGTTCGAGATGCTGCTGAGCGGCTCGTACGTGCTGCTGACGTTCGGCGGCACCCAGTCGCGCATCCGGGCGGGGGCCACGTACACGGTGATGGGGCTGGCCTCGTCGATGCTGTTCCTCATCGCGCTGGCCGTCACGTACGCGGCGACGGGGACGCTGTCGTTCGCGCAGCTCGCCGAGCGGTTCGGGCCGCTGGACACGCACGTGAAGCTGCTGATCGAGCTGACGCTGCTGCTCGCGTTCGCGATCAAGGCGGCGATCTTCCCGCTGTCGGCGTGGCTGCCGGACTCCTATCCGACGGCGCCCGCCCCGGCGACCGCGGTGTTCGCCGGGCTGCTCACCAAGGTCGGCGTGTACGCGATCATCCGGCTGGAGGCGCTGCTGTTCCCCGGCGGGCCGGTGGCGACGCTGCTGATGTGGGTGGCGCTGGCGACGATGCTGGTGGGGGTGCTGGGCGCGGTCGCGCAGACCGACATCAAGCGGGTGTTCTCCTTCACGCTGGTCAGCCACATCGGCTACATGGTGTTCGGGGTGGCGCTGTCGACCGTGCAGGGGCTCAGCGGGGCGATCTTCTACGTGGTGCACCACATCACGGTCACGACCGGGCTGTTCCTGGTGGCGGGGCTGATCGAGCGGCGGGCCGGCACCACGCGGGTGGAGCGGCTGGGCGGGCTGATGACGGCCACGCCGCTGATCGCGCTGCTGTATCTGATCCCGGCGCTGAACCTGTCGGGCATCCCGCCCATGTCGGGCTTCCTGGGCAAGCTGGCGCTCATCCAGGCCGGGCTCGCCGACGGCAGCCCGCTGGCGCTGCTGCTGGTCGCGGGCAGCCTGACGACGAGCCTGCTCACCCTGTACGCGGTGGCCAAGGTGTGGGGCAAGGCGTTCTGGCGGGCGCCGGAGCCGTCGGTCACCGGGACGGTGGTGGAGAGCGACGAGTCCACCGGCGAGGACCCGGTGGTGACCACGACCACGATGCCGCTGACGCTCGTCGGGTCCACGGCGGCGCTGGTGGTGCTCGGGCTGTCGTACACGCTGCTCGCCGGGCCGCTGTCGGCGCTGACCGACCGGGCCGCCGCCGAGCTCATGTCCCGGGGGCCGTACGTCTCCGCCGTGCTGGGGAGGGGCGAGTGACGTCGAGGCTGCTCACGCCGAGGGTGTTCGGCAGGCCGGTGCCGGTGCCGCTGGTGGCGTGGCTGACGCTGGTCTGGGTGCTGCTGTGGGGCAGCGTGTCGCCGCTCACGCTGGCGGGCGGGGTGGTGGCGGGGGCGCTGGTGGTGTGGCTGCTGCCGCTGCCGGTGCTCGATCCGGGCATCCGGCTGTGGCCGGTCGCGTTCGTGCGGTTCGTGGCGTGGTTCGGGCTGGACCTGGTGACCTCGACGGTGCGGGTGGTGTTCTGGGTGCTGCATCCGGGGCCGCCGCCGACGGGCGTGGTCCGGGCGCCGCTGCGCACCTCGTCCGAGTCGATGATCATGATGGTGATGGTGGCGGTGTCGACCGTGCCGGGGAGCCTGGTGCTGGAGTACCTGCCGGAGCGGCGCGAGCTGGTGCTGCACCTGCTGGGGCGGCGCGGGGACCTGGACGAGATCGGCCGGGCGGAGGTGGCCGGGCTGGAGTCGCGCATCGTCCGGGCGTTCGGCACCTCGGCCGACCGGGAGGAGCTGGGATGACCACGGTTTACGCGGTGACGCTGGCGCTGCTCGCCTGCGGGGCCGCGGCGGCGCTCTACCGGGTGGCGCGCGGGCCGTCGATGCTGGACCGGGCGGTGTCGCTGGACGTGCTGACGTCGCTGGCGATGTGCGGGCTGGGCGCGTTCGCGGCGGTCACGGACGACTATTCGGACGTCCCGATCCTGCTGGTGCTGTCGCTGCTCGGGTTCGTCGGGTCGGTGTCGATCGCCCGCTTCTTCCCCGGCCGGTCGCGATGAGCGTGCTGGACGTGGCGGCGGCCGCGTGCCTGCTCACCGGGGCGGTGCTGGCGCTGTCGGCGGGGGCCGGGCTGATGCGCTTCCGCAACACCCTCGACCGCATGCACGCCGGCACCAAGCCGCAGGTGCTGAGCGTGCTGCTGGTGCTACTGGCGATGTGGCTGCGCGAGCCCACCCTGTGGCTCGCCGGGCCGCTGCTGATCGTCGGCGTCTCCCAGGTGATCACGGTGTCGGTGGCCGCGTACGTGATCGCCAGGGCGGCCCACCGCCGCCGCGCCCCCGAGGACGACGACGGCACCGCGCTGCCGCCCGATCACTCCCCCGCGCCGGGCCGCGAGCGGCGCTGAGACCCGCCGTCGTCCCCGTTGGAGTTGTGCCGGTCGATGGCCGGCTGGGCGAACCACGCCCACGCCGCCAGCGCCGCGACGACCCCCGCGGTGCCCCAGGCGAGCGCCGAGTCGAACAGGAAGTCCACGACCAGCATCGTCGCCGCCGTCATCGACATGGCCAGCGCCAGCGCCCCGGCGATCCCGTAGAAGTTGGAGCGCCGCACCAGCCGCTCCTTCAGGCCCTGCCGGAACAGCACCCGGTGCTGGTTGGCCGGCGCGATGTAGCAGATCGACGCGATCGCCGCGCTGACCAGCGCCACGTAGAACAGCCACCGGTCGAACGCGCTCAGCCGGACGAACCCCTGCGAGAACGGCACCGTCAACAGGAACGCGAACAGCACCTGCACCCCGGTGACCGCCACGCGGGCGCCCTGCAGCAGCTCGACGAAATTACGGTCCGCCCGCTCCTGCCGGGTCTCCCTGTCCTGCTCCGGCACCTGTTCCATACCCGCCCTCCCTGACCTCGCGCCTGCCGGGGATCTCCTCTTCCTTGAGGAAGCGGGTCAAAACCCCGCCAGCAGCTTGGCCGGGGTGATGGGCAGGTCACGGACCCGGACGCCGGTGGCGTGGTGGACGGCGTTGCCGATCGCGGCGGCCGTGCCGACGATGCCGATCTCGCCGATGCCCTTGGCGCCCATCGGGTTGAGGTGCGGGTCGTCCTCGTCGATCCAGTACGCGCGCACGTCCGGCACGTCGGCGCACGCCGGGACGTGATACTGGGCCAGGTCGTGGTTGCCGAACCCGCCGAACTCCGCGTCGGTGACGCTCTCCTCCATGAGTGCCATGCCGAGCCCCATCGTCATGCCGCCGACGAACTGGGAGCGGGCCAGGTCGGGGTCGATGATCTGGCCGGCGGCGAACACGCCGAGCAGCCTCGGCACCCGCACCTCGCCGGTGTCCGGGTCGACGCGCACCTCGGCGAACTGCGCGCCGAACGCGTGCCTGGCGTAGTCGCCGCCCCTCCCCGCCTCCCCGGCGGTGTCGGCGGCGCCGTGCTTCCCGTCGCGCAGCAGCTCCTCGCAGGCCCGTACGACGGCCGAGCCCCACGAGGCCAGGCCCATCGAGCCGCCGGCGAGCGGCGCGGCGGGCAGGTCGCTGTCGCCGAGCTCGACCCGCACCCGGCCGGCGGGCACGTCGAGTGCGCCGGCGGCGATGGCGGTGAGCGCCGTGCGGGCGCCGGTGCCGATGTCGGCGGCGGCGAGCCTGATCACGAAGGCGTCGTCCTCGGCGGTGGCGGTGGCCTGGGAGGGCCGGGTCATGGCCGGATAGGTGGAGGCGGCGACGCCGGTGCCGACCAGCCAGCGGCCGTCGCGCCGGACCCCGGGCGCCGGGTCGCGCCCCTCCCAGCCGAACCGGCGGGCGCCCTCGCGCAGGCAGGCCACCAGGTTGCGGGAGCTGAACGGCAGCCCGCCCTCCGGCTCGGCGTCCGGCTCGTTGATCACGCGCAGCTCGATCGGGTCGATCCCGGCGGCCACGGCCAGCTCGTCCATCGCCGACTCCAGCGCGTACATGCCGGGGCACTCGCCGGGGGCGCGCATCCACGAGGGGCTGGCGACGTCCAGGCGGGCCAGCCGGTGCGCGGTGCGCAGCGCCGGCGTGGCGTACATGGTGCGGGCGGGCACGGCGGCCTGCTCGGCGAACTCGACGAGCGTCGAGCTCTGCACCCGCACCTCGTGGTCGAGCGCGGTCAGCCGGCCGGTCGCGTCGCAGCCGAGGCGCAGCCGGTGGATGGTGGGCGTGCGGTAGCCGGTGACGTCGAAGAGCTGCTGCCGGGTGAGCGCGATCTTGACCGGGCGGCCGGTGGCGCGGGCGGCGAGCGCGGCGAGTATCGCGTGCGGCCGGGTGGTGCCCTTGGACCCGAAGCCGCCGCCGACGTGCCGCGACACGACGCGCACGCGTTCCGGCGGCAGGCCGAGCGTGCGCGCGATGGTGTCGCGGTCGGCGGCGGCGCCCTGGGTGGAGTCGTAGACGGTCAGCCGGTCGCCGTCCAGGACGGCCAGGGCGGCGTGCGGCTCCATCGGGTTGTTGTGCAGCGGCGGCGTGCTGTAGGTGACGTCCACGGTGACGGCGGCGCCGTCGAGCCCGGCGGTCACGTCGCCCTTCACGGTGTCGGCGGGGAAGGCCGGGTTGACCTTCTCCGGCCGGTAGAGGCCGGGGTGGTCGGCGCGCAGCAGCACGTCGTGCGGCTCGGCCGCGTAGCTGACGCGGACGGCGCGGGCGGCGGCGCGGGCGTTCTCGTAGGTGTCGGCGACGACGGCGGCGACGATCTGCCCCCGGTAGGCGACGTCCCGGCTGCTGAACAGGCGCAGCTCAGGGTCGGCGTCGCCGGCCAGGTCCGGCGGGTCGTCGCTGGACAGCACGGCCAGCACGCCGGGCATCGCGCGGGCCGCCTCGGCGTCGATCGCGGTGACGCGGCCCTTGGCGATCCCGGACTGGACGGCGTAGGCGTGGGCGACGCCGTCCACGGGGTACTCGGCGGCGTAGAGGGCTCGGCCGGTGACCTTGTCCCGGCCTTCGACACGGTTCACGGGGTCAGCTCCTTCAGCGCGCGCACGATCACGTTGCGGGCCATCGGCACCTTGTAGGCGTTGCGCGGCAGCGGCCTGGCCTGGTCGAGCTCGGCCTCGGCGGCGCGGGCGTAGGACTCCTCGCCGGCGGGGGCGCCGAGCAGCGCGGCCTCGGCGCGGGCGGCGCGCCAGGGCGCGTGGGCGACGCCGCCGAGCGCGAGCCGGACGCCGGTGACGGTCCCGTCGGCGCCGACGTCGAGCGCGGCGGCGACCGACACCAGCGCGAACGCGAACGAGGCGCGCTCGCGCACCTTGAGGTAGGCCGAGCGGCCGGGCGGCGGGGGCGGCAGCTCCACGGCGGTGATCAGTTCGCCGGGCTCCAGCACGGTGTCGCGCTCGGGCTCGTCGCCGGGCAGCCGGTGCAGGCCGGGCATCGGCAGCACGCGCGAGCCGGCCGGGCCGGTCACGTGCACGCGGGCGTCGAGCGCGGCCAGCGCCACCGCCATGTCCGACGGGTGCGTGGCCACGCACGCCTCCGAGTGGCCGAGCACGGCCAGGTGGGAGTGGTCGCCGGGGACGGCCGGGCAGCCGGAGCCCGGCCGCCGCTTGTTGCACGGCTTGGAGACGTCCTGGAAGTACGGGCAGCGGGTGCGCTGCAGCAGGTTGCCGCCGACGGTCGCCAGGTTACGGATCTGCCCGGACGCGCCCGACAGCACGGCCCTGGCGAGCATCGGGTAGCGGGCCAGGACCAGCGGGTGCGTGCCGAGGTCGCTGTTGCGCACGGCCGCGCCGACGCGCAGCCCGTCGCCGGCGGCCTCGACGCGGTCCAGCGGCAGCCTGCTGACGTCGACCAGGCGCTCGGGCTCGGCCACGCCGAGCCGCATGAGGTCCACCAGGTTCGTGCCGCCGCCCAGGTACATGTCGCCGGGCCGGAAACCCGCCACCGCGGCGGCCGGGTCGGCGGCGCGCGTGTACTCGAACGCCTTCACCGCGCCACCTCCGCGATCGCGGCCACGATGCCCTGGTAGGCGCCGCACCGGCACAGGTTGCCGCTCATCCGCTCGCGGATCTCCCCGGCGGTCAGCTCGGGCTCGGCGGTCAGGTCCTCGGTGACGGCGCTGGGCCCGCGCTCGGCCAGCATCCCGGCGGCCGAGCAGAGCTGCCCGGGGGTGCAGTAGCCGCACTGGAAGGCGTCGTGCGCGATGAACGCCTCCTGGAGCGGGTGCGGCGCGCCGTCGCCGGCCAGCCCCTCGACCGTCGTCACGGCCTGCCCGTCGCAGGCCACGGCCAGGAGCAGGCAGGCGTTGGCCCGCCGCCCGTCCAGCAACACCGTGCAGGCGCCGCACTGGCCGTGGTCGCAGCCCTTCTTCGAGCCGGTCAGCCCGAGCCGTTCGCGCAGCAGGTCGAGCAGCGAGGTGCGGGGATCCACGGGCAGCGTGCGCTCGTCTCCGTTCACGCGCAGGGTGATCTCCATGGCCGCTCGACTACCCGGGCGCCGCCGGGGACAAGCTACTCGTCCAGGAAATTCTGGATGACCCTGGCGAAGGCCTCGGCCTGGAACTCCAGCGGCACCATGCCGCCCTCGATCACCGCCGTCCGCGCGCCGGGCAGCCGCCCGGCCAGCGCCTTGAGCTCCGGGAAGGCGTACGGGTCGGCCGACGCGCCGACGACCAGCACCGGGCAGCGGATCAGCCCGAGCCGGTCCTCCATCCGGTACGCGGCGACCGCCCGGTGCCCGAGCTCCACGTCGGGCCAGACGGCCAGCGCGTCACGCACGAACCGGGCCAGCAGGTCGGGCCGCTCCGGCGGGTAGAAGCCGGCGCGGCCCGCCCACAGCGCGGTCAGGTGCGAGCCGTCGGCGCTCTCCTCGGCGTGGTCGACCGGCGGCCTCTCGCGCCGCACCCGCCTGCCCTCGGCGTCGACGAGCGGCGTGGACGACAGCACCAGCGCGGTGACCCGCTCCGGGGCCCGGCTCGCCGCCTCGATCGCGATCACGCCGCCGGTGTGGTGCCCGGCGATCGCGGCGCGCTCCAGGCCGAGCGCGTCCATCAGGGCGAGCACGCCGCCCGCGTACGCCTCGACGGTGTGCTCGGGCGGCCGCGCGGAGGCGCCGAACCCGAGCGTGTCCATGGCGACGGCCCGGCGCGTGCGCCCGAGCAGCGGCAGCACCTCGCGGTACTCGTCCCACGACCGGGGTGACTGGTGCAGCAGCAGGACGGGTTCGCCCCGCCCGCACGAGGCGTAGTGGATCTGTCCGAACGGCGTGCCGGCATACCCGAACTCGATCATTCGCGGCCCTTCCTGGCGACGTGCTCCCCCGGCAGCGTAAAGGGCGGGCCAGGGCATGTGTCACGCCATGCCTCACGGGTAGCGCCGACGGGGACGGTGATCTGCGGGGAGGGACATGACGGCGCAGGTGTGGGACGGCGGCCCGGCGGCGGTGCTGACCGTGAACGCGGGGTCGTCCAGCCTCCGCCTCGACCTGGTCGACGGCGGCAGCGTCGTCGACAGCGCGCACGCCGAGCGCGCCATGGAGCCGGACGCCGCCCGCGAGGAGCTGTCCGCCTTCCTCGGCCGCCACCTGGACCGGGACGTCGCGGCCGTCGCGCACCGGCTGGTGCACGGCGGCGACCTGGTGCGCGCCCCGGTGGTCGCCGACGACGAGCTGGCGCGCGGGCTGCGCGAGCTGACCGGGCTGGCGCCGCTGCACCTGCCGCCCGCGCTGGCGCTGCTGGACGCGGCCCGCGAGCTGCTGCCCGCCGTGCCGCACGTGCTCTGCCCCGACACCGCCTTCCACGCCGCCCTGCCCGACGCCGCCGCCGTCTACCCGCTGCCGCGGCCCTGGCGGGAGCGCTACGGGCTGCGCCGCTACGGCTTCCACGGCCTGTCGTACGCGTGGGCGTCGGGCCGCGCCGCCGAACTGCTCGGCCGGCCGGTCGCCGACCTCGGCCTGGTGCTGGCACACCTGGGCGGCGGGGCGTCGGTGTGCGCGGTGTCGGGCGGGCGCAGCCTGGACACCTCGATGGGCTTCACGCCGCTCGACGGGCTGCCGATGAGCAAGCGGTCCGGCGCCGTCGACCCCGGGATGCTGCTGTGGCTGCTGGAGGACGGCCGGCTCACGCCGGACGAGCTGCGCCGCGGCCTGGAGCGCGAGTCGGGGCTGCTGGGGCTGTCCGGCGGGCGTTCCGGCGACACCCGCGACCTGGTGGCGGCCGAGCGGGACGGCGACCGGGCGGCCGGGCTCGCGCTGGAGGTGTTCTGCCACCGGGTCGGCCGGGAGATCGCCGCCGCGGCCACGTCGCTGGACCGCCTGGACGCGCTGGTGTTCACCGGGGAGATCGGCTGGGACCAGCCGGAGGTGCGCGAGGCGGTCTGCCGCAGGCTCGGGCTGCTCGGCGTGGCGACGCCGGTGCGCGGCAACCGGGCCGACGACGGCCCGGTCAGCGCCCCCGGCGCGGCCGTCCCGGTGCTGGTCGTCGAGGTGCACGAGGAGTTGCAGCTCGCCCGCGAGTGCCTGCGCGAGCTGTACGGGCCCGCCGCGCCGCAGGAGGCCGACCGCGGCCCGTGAACCCTGTGATCACGTGTGGGCCTCGGCCAGATCCGCCCAGTCGCGTCCCGGGGCGCGCCCGCGCCACTCGGCCAGCAGCTCGGCCGCCCGCGACGGCGGCGCCGCCAGCCACATCCGCTGGGTTCCGCCCTCGGCGGCGTGCCGCTCCTGCTCCACGCTGCCCTCGCTGCAACAGGCGCACAGCACCCGCACGTTCCCGGCCGGCTCGGCGCCCAGCCCGGCCGCCGCGAACAGCTCCACCAGCTCCACCACGTCCGCGCCGCTCCCCGTGACGGTGACCGACAGCGTCGGCAGGTCGGACGTCGCCCACAGCATCAGCTCGTCGAACACCGGATAGCGCACCCCCTCCACCACCCGCTCGCCGCTGGGCGCGCCGTCGTGCAGCACGATCTCGCCGAACCTGCGGTCGGCCGCCAGCGGCACGCTGACGACCCTGGCCCGCGCCGGGCACACCCGCCGCACCCACACCACCTCCGGCTCGCCGTCCGGCTCCAGCCGCACGCACGCCATCCCGAGATCGGCGTCGATCTCCCCCTCACCCGGCGGCAGCGTCAGACCGTAGCCGGCCCAGGCGTCCCTGGCGGTCGCCCAGTCACGCATGATCGTGGCGGCGATGCCGAGGTTCCAGAACGCCGGCTCCTGCTCGCCGCGCGGATAGCGGGCCGCCGCCTCCTTGCCGATCTCGTACGCGTGCGCCCAGTCCTTGCGGAACTTGTGCGCCAGCGCCAGGTCGAACCACCACGCCGGGCTCCGCTCGCCGTCGGGCTCCAGCGCCACCAGCTCGGTCAGGCCCCGCACCGCGCCGTCCCAGTCCTCGCGGTCCCACGCGGCGTACGCCGCCCGCTCCAGCTCGCCCGGCGCCGTCATGTGCGCTTCCCTTCCCGTCAGCGATCTGATCGCCCGACGTCATGGCAACCATCTCCCGACATGCGGCCGTGCGGCAACATCGCGTAACCTGGCGCCATGTCGACGCCCCGAGTTTCCTAGCTGAGGACCCGCTTCCACGCCAGAAGTGTGTCCTCAAGCTTTCTCGGAGCGTCATCTCATGATCACCGTTCGTGACGTCGAGCTGCGCGCGGGTTCCCGCCTGCTGCTGTCCGGCGTGTCCTTCACCGTCTCCCCCGGCGACCGCATCGGCCTCGTCGGCCGCAACGGAGCGGGCAAGACCACCCTGCTGACCGCGCTCGCCGGTCACGCCCGCCCGGCCGCGGGCACCATCACCACCAACGGCCCCACCGCCTACCTCTCCCAGGACGCCCGCCCCGCCGGGCCCTGGACCTCCCCCGGGAGCCCCAGAGGGACCGCCACCCCGCCCTCCCCCCAGGGGCGCAGGGATGCCGCCACCCCGGATTCCCCTGAGGGGACAAGGGGAGACGCCCCCCTCCGGTCCCCCGAAGGACCGCGCGGGGCCGCCGTCCCGGGCTCCCCCGAAGGACCGCGCGGGGCCGCCACCCCAGGCTCTCCCGCAGGGCCGGGCGGGGCCGCCACCCCGGGCTCGCCCGCAGGGCAGGGCGGAGGCGTCGCGCTTCACTCTCCCGAAGGGTCGGCGCTGACGGTGGCGGGGCGGATTCTCGGGGCACGGGGGCTCGGGGAGGCCGTGCGGCGGTTGCGGGCCGCCGAGGCCGCGATGGCCGGGGCCCGCGACGAGGCCGCGCTGGAGCGGGCCATGACGGAGTACGCGCGGGCCGAGGCGGCGTTCCAGGCGGGCGGCGGCTACGCGGCGGAGGCCGAGGCGGCGCGCGTGGCCGCCGGGCTGGGGCTGCCCGCCCGGCTGATGGACCAGCCGCTCGCGACGCTGTCCGGCGGCCAGCGGCGGCGCGCCGAGCTGGCCCGCATCCTGTTCGCCGGCCACGACGGCGTCCTGCTGCTGGACGAGCCGACCAACCACCTGGACGCCGACTCGCTCACCTGGCTGCGCGGCTTCCTCCAGGGGCACCGGGGCGGCCTGGTGGTGATCAGCCACGACACCGGCCTGCTGGAGGCGGTCGCGAACCGGATCTTCCACCTGGACCCGCACCGCGCCACGATCGACGTGCACAACACCGGCTGGCGCGCCTACCTGGCGCAGCGCGGGAGCGACGAGCGGCGGCGCACCCGGCAGCGGGCGAACGCCGAGCGCAAGGCCGCCGCGCTGCACGCCCAGGCGGACCGGATGAAGGCCCGCTCGGCGACCGCCACGATGGCCAGGAGCATGGCCCGCCGCGCCGACCGCATGCTGGCGGACCTGGAGCCGGCCCGCCGGGCTGACCGGGTGGCGCGCATCCGGCTGCCCGACCCGGCCCCCTGCGGCCGCACGCCGCTCGGCGCGATCAGCCTGGCCAAGTCCTACGACGGCCACCGCGTGCTGAACGGCGTGGACCTGGCGGTGGACCGGGGCAGCCGCCTGGTCGTGCTGGGGTTCAACGGGGCGGGCAAGACGACGCTGCTGCGGCTGCTGGCCGGGGAGGAGGAGCCGGACAGCGGCCGGGTGGTGCGCGGGCACGGGCTGCGGCTGGGCTACTTCGCCCAGGAGCACGACACGCTCGACCCGGCGCGGACCGTACGGGAGAACCTGGCGGCGGCGGCCCCGCACCTGACGGACGGCGAGGCGCGGGGGGTGCTGGGGGCGTTCCTGTTCTCGGGCGACGACGCCGGCAAACCGGCCGGGGTGCTGAGCGGCGGCGAGAAGACCCGCCTGGCGCTGGCCGGCCTGGTGCATTCCGGGGCGAACGTACTGCTGCTGGACGAGCCGACCAACAACCTCGACCCGGCGTCCCGGGACGAGGTCCTGGCGGCGGTCGGCTCGTACCCGGGGGCGATCGTGATGGTCACCCACGACGAGGGGGCCGTCGACGCCCTGCGCCCGGACCGCGTCCTGCTGCTGCCGGACGCGGAGGAGGACCTGTGGAACGACGACTACCGCGACCTGGTGTCACTCTCCTGACGTACGGTCCGCCGTCACCCCGTGAGCAGCCGGTGCAGCCTGCG
Source organism: Nonomuraea sp. NPDC049725 (assembly GCF_040674795.1). NCBI lineage: Bacteria > Bacillati > Actinomycetota > Actinomycetes > Streptosporangiales > Streptosporangiaceae > Nonomuraea > Nonomuraea sp. NPDC049725. Next base: position 140,418 of record NZ_JBFANJ010000015.1, read on the forward strand.
CGCCTCCTGGGCGAAGCGGGTGGAGCCCTTGCGGGCCGCGATCCGGGCCAGTTCCGGCACGGCGGCCGCCGGGGCGCCCACCGCGCGGCACGCGCGGGCCGCGCGGGCGCCGGCGGCCAGCAGGTCGGCCAGTCCGGCGCGGGGGCGGGAGCCGCCGGCGGGGAGGAGGCGGGGCAGGGTGGCGGCGATCACCGCCCACGCTGCCGCGTGCCCGCCGCCCAGCGTGACCTCTTCCAGTGCGGCGACCACCCGGCTGAGCTTGACGACCTCGGACCGTACGAGGTCGGCGACCGCCTCTCCCAGCGCGGCGGCGGGCACCTCGTCATGGGCGGCGAGCGTGAGGAGTGCGTCGACGGCGACGGCCCGGTCGGCGGGCGCGGCGTGGCCCATGACGCAGGTGAGCGCGTAGGCGAGGCCCGCGCCGGCGGGCCCGTCGGCGTGCGGAAGGGCGGCCAGCAGCTCCACCCGCGGGTCGTGGGTGGAGTCGAGCCACACCGCCAGGTGCGGGACGAGGTGGGCGGCGACGACGTCGCGGTGCGAGGGCAGCACGAGGGCTTGCCAGTCGAGGCGCTCGGCGTGCGGGTTCGGGGTGAACAGCCCGCGCAGCGGCTCGGGCACCGTCTCGGGCACCGTCTCGGGCACCGTCTCGGGCGCAGTCTCGGGCGCAGTCTCGGGCACCGTCATCGCCGTGATGAGGCTGGTGTGGACGCCGCCGTCGTAGGAGACGTGTGTCTCCAGCTCGCACCGGATCTCCGGGTCGCCGGGGACGCCGCCGGCCATCCAGGCGGCGCAGGCGCGCCCGGCGGCCGAGGTGAGCGTGCGGGCGCGCGCCAGGACGTCGGGGGCGACCTGGCGGGGCAGGCGGAGCAGCGCCTGCTCCAGGTCGGCGGGCAGCGGCTCGGCGTCGGCCTGCCGCTGGAGCCGGTCCATCAGGGCGGCGGGGTCGACGTGGCCGGTGCCGGAGGTGGGCGTGGCGAGCAGGACCGGGCAGGGGGCGCCGGATTCGAGGGAGGCGACGAGCTCCAGCGCCCGCCGCTGGAACAGCCGCTCGAACGCGTCGCGTGCCGGGGCGCGTACCTCGGCCCGGGCCAGGTCGGCGGAGAGCGCCCGGCTGACCTCCGGCGCGACGGCGGCCAGGACGGCGCGGCGTAACGTCTCGGGGATGCCCTCGTAGCGGAACCGGCCGCGGTGGCCGAAGTATTCGGGGACGAACGCGCGCCACCGCGCTTCCAGGGCCTCGCGGAGCGCCTGCCGGTCGCGGGCGGCCCACTCGGCCAGCGCGGCCAGGACGCGTTCGAACCCCCACGGCCCGAGCCGCCAGTCGACGTCGGCGACCGCCTCCGCCAGCTCACCGATCGAGGCGATCGGCGCGGGAAGCGCGGGCGCGGGCGCGGCGACGAGCGCGGCCGTCTCAGGCGCGGCCTCCTCGACGGCCACGCCGTGAGCGGCGGAGATCCGGGCGCGCAGCTCGGCGGGCAACGCGCCGGCCGCCTCCAGCAGAGCCGCGCGCCCATCGGCCCCCACCGGCGCGGCGGAGTCCCCGCCCGCCCGCGCGTGTTTCACGGCTACGCCGACCGCGCGGTGCTGGAGGTCGAGTGTGTCGTGCTGGAAGACGACGGCCAGCGCGCCGAGCGCCGCGTCGGCCCGGCTGCCGGGGGCGCGGGCCAGGGCCTCGTCGGCCCAGGCGATGGCGGCCTTGACCAGCTCCTTCTCGGTCCGGAACGCCAGGGCGGCGAGCGCGTCGGCGAACAGCTCGCCGCCGAGCAGCCCGGCCCGGTCGAGCAGCCGCAGCCGCTCGCAGGCCAGGCCGGCCACGGCGGGCGGCGCGGCGGGCAGCAGCGCCGCGTAGTCGCGGGCCCGCTCGGCCGTCTCGGCGAGGGTGGGCGCCAGCAGCTCGTGCAGGTCCGCCGCCCCGGCCGCGCCGTCGCGCAGCAGCCGGCGGACGACGCCGTCGAGGACGACGGCCCGCTCCAGCGCCCCGCACTCGATCAGCGTGGCGAACGCCGAGACCTGCCCCGGCCCGAACGCCTCCGCCAGGCCGGGCGTCTCGAAGACGCGCGGCGCCAGGTGCGGGAGCAGCGGATCGGCCACGGCGCTCGCGGGGGTGAGCCGGCGCAGCCAGCCGAGGACGAGCCCGTCGCTCCGGGGCGGCTCGATCCCGGTGTCGCGGACGAGCGCGGCGACGATCTCCCACTCGCGGTCGTCGGTCACGCGCAGCCGGGCGGCCGTCCGCCGGGCCAGATCGGCCCGCCACCCGGGGGAACGGCCGCGTACGAGATCGAGGATGCGCGCGGGCTCGCCGGGATCCGGCGGCCGCCATCGCAGGTCTCGCCGGAACAGCCACGCGGTCACGGCTGCAGCGCCGCCCAGGCAGCCGACGCCCGCGACGACGAGCGGCGCGAGCTCCCCCTGCCACTCCCACGGCCCCCGGGCCGCGCGCGACCGCGTGGCCAGGTAGCCGGGCAGCTCGGCGGCGACCGCGCGGCGGCCGACGGGGTCGAGACCGGCGACGAGCCGGGTGGCGGCGGCCGTGTCACCGGTCTTGACGGTCTTGAGCAAGTCCTCCCACATGGCGGGGACCCTAGCGGCGGCCTCCGACAGTCCCGGTCAGGCGCGCAGGTCGTCGATAGCGCGCAGGACGGCGCGCTCGTCCAGCATCACGGAGGCGGTGAGGCCGAGCAGGGCGCTGATCCCGCGGGTGGCGGGGCCGCCGTGGCGGTGCTCGTGGAAGGCGGCGGCGAGCGTGAGCAGGCCGGTCCGCAGCGACGGCCCGGGGAAGGTGACGGCGGGGGCGCAGCGGCGCAGGTGCTCGGTGTGCCGGTCCTGCCAGAGCTCCCAGCGCCAGCCGGGCCACAGCCGCGGCGCGTCGGGGAGGACCTGGGCGAGGTCACGGGTCGTCCACACGCCCGCCGTGCGCGTGTCGGCGTCGAGGTGGATGCCCGCCGTCGGCGCGTCCGGCCACGCGGGGACGGGCTCCCAGGCCGCGTACGTGTCGAGGGAGGCGGGCCCGTGGCCGATGACGGCGTCGACGGGCGGGCTGACCGGGTAGCCGCGCACGGTCCCGGCGCGGGCGACGGTGACCAGGCACACGGGCTCGCCCGGCGCGGCCCGCCGCAGCGTGTCGGGCCAGGTGGGCAGGGAGGCGGGCAGCGGGCTCCCGGGCGGGTGGACGGCGGGGTCGAGCCAGAGCATCGGCATCCTGGCCGCGAGCTCCTCGGGCGTGCGCACGCCGGGCGGCACCGGCATCGACCGGGGCGCGGCCACCCCGGCGGGGTCCTCGCCGACGGCGCGGACCAGGTCGGCCAGGCCGTCGTAGGCCCATTCGACCCGCCAGCCCGCCCAGGTGGTGGCCAGCACGCGCAGCGCCGCCCACCGGTAGGACGGGTCGGCGCGGCACGGCGAGAACCACAGCAGCCGCTGCTCGTCCACGTCGACGAGCGCGGCCCCGGTGCACAGGACCTCGTTCATGAAGGTGGTGTCGGCCCGCTGGCGTTCGGCGTGGGCGAGGCCGGCGGCGGGGCCGGGCAGCAGCTCCAGCTCCAGGTCGTAGCCGGCCCACGGGGAGTAGCGCAGGCTCCAGGAGCCGTGCCGTTTGATCACGAAGTGTGCTCGATCACCCACGCAGCGATACTAGAGGCGTCTTCCGCCCCGCATCCGGGTTTTCCCCATGTTGACCGGCTGACAGCATGCTGGCATGGCGTTACGGCTGAGGGCGGCGCGCGTGGAGGAGGCCGGGTGGCTGAGCGAGCTGGCGGTGCGGTCGAAGGCGTACTGGGGGTATGAGGAGACGTTCCGGGAGGAGTTGCGGCTGCTGCCGGAGGAGGTGGCGGCGCGCCGGGTGACGGTGGCCGAGCGGGACGGCCGGGTGCTGGGGTTCGTCACGGTCGACGGGGAGCCGCCGGACGGCGTGCTGGGCATGCTGTTCGTGGAGCCGGAGGCGATCGGCGGCGGCGTGGGCCGGGCGCTGTACGGGCACGCGCTGCGGGAGGCGGGCCGGGCCGGGTTCGCGCGGCTGGTGATCGAGGCCGACCCGCACGCGGTGGGGTTCTACACGGCGATGGGCGCGGTGGAGTGCGGATCGGCGCGGCTGGTGGCGCGGCTGGTGGCATGGCCGCCGGCGCCGGAGCCGTCGTGGGTGGCGGCGTGGACCGGCGGGCGGCCGGCGGTGCACGTGGGGAACGTGGCGGAGTTCAACGGCGCGCCGCCGGGGCCGGACCACTACGCGTGCATGGCGGTGTTCGCGGGGCCGCTGCCGGAGGCCGTGGTGCTGCCGGTGCCGGTGGACCGGGCGTGGATCGACGGGCTGGCGGACGAGCTCGGCTGGGGCGAGGTCGAGGTGCACGACGGCATCGCCCCGGACGGCGCCGTTTCGGCGGCGATCGGGAGGCGGCCCGCGCTGGCGCGGCGGCTGGCGTCGTCGCCGGGGCCGGTGCTGCCGTGGGGCCGGACCGAGCAGTTCGCCCGGATCGTCCCCACGCCGGGCCGGGTGCTGGCCGCGATCGCCCGGTTCGAGTCCAAGCGCGGCGCGCACGAGCTCTTCCGCGCGCTGGCGCCGGGCCATCCGGGGATCGTCGTGCCGGCGCAGCGGCCGGTCAGCTCCCGCCGGGCGCTGCGCCGGGAGCTGGCCTCGGGCGTGCCGCTGGTGCTGAAGACCGAGTACGGCGTCGGCGGCTCCGGCACGCTGATCCTCGACGGCGGCACGCGCCGGGCCGGGCGGCGGTGGGCCCGCGCCGGCGTGCTGGTGGAGGAGTACGTGCCCGGATCCGGGCCGTACCGCGACCCGACGTTCGACGCCGTCGTCGACGAGCACGGCGCGGTCCACCCGGTGGGGACCGGGCTGATGCTGGTCGAGGGCCCCCGATACCGGGGCGTCACCACCGGCCCCGGCGTGCTGCCCGCGGAGCTGGCGGACACGGCCGCCCGGTTCGGCACGGCGGTGGGCCGGGCGCTCGCGGAGCACGGCTACCGGGGCTGGTACGACGTCGACTTCGTGACCGGCCCGGCGGGACGCCTGGCGCCGACGGAGATCAACCTGCGGCTGACCGGCCCGGCGGCGGCCCACACCCTGCGGGCCCGGCTCGACGCGCTGCGGGGCGGGCGGCATCTGGTCCGGGCGCTGGACCGGCTGCCGCTGGGCGCGCGGCTGCCCCCGGCGGCGCTGCGCGGGCATCTGGACGAGGTCGCGCAGGAGTGCCGGGGGCTCGGTGTGACGTTCCTGCCGACGATCCCGGTGGCCGCGATGGAGCCGTGGCCGTACCTGGGCGTCGCCCTGGCCGCCCGCACGGCGGACGCCCTCGACCGGGCCGAGGCCGCCGTACGGGCCGCCAACGAGGCGCTCGCGTTCACCGAGGTCGGGCGGCCACGAAGGCGACGACCACGGCTGCGGCGATCATCAGAGTGACGTTGAACCCGTACACGAGCGCGGCCTGCAGGGGCCAGTCGGTCTTGGCGGCGAGCCGGTAGAAGTTGTCCTGCGGCCACCAGGCGGCCAGCAGCCACGTGATCGCCAGGTGCGCCGCCGCGCTCACCCCTGGCGGCCTGTCCAGCCGCGCCAGCAGCGTGCGCCCCGACAGCAGGAAGGCCACGCCGAGCCCGAACGCCGCGCACTCGACCAGGTAGAGCACCGCGAACAGGCCCGCCCACGGCGGCGGCACGGCCGACAGGTCCGTGGAGTACGGCCACAGCACGTCCGTCAGCAGGTAGGCGGCGACCGCGGCGACCGCGGCGGAGATGGCCATCGCGACGCCGGTCGAGGGCTGCCAGTCGCCGCCCTTCCCTCCGGAGGGCGTGGCCGTGGCGCGCACCGGCAGCGGCAGCGCGCGGTGGTCGATCCGCCCGTCGGCCGTGCGCGGCAGCGCCCGCACCAGCGTGACGAACCGCGGCAGCCGCCGCCCCGGCAGCCGCTCCACCAGGTAGGCCCGCAGCTCCTCGCCGGTGACCTCACCGTCCGGCACCACGTACGCGATCAGCTTCGGCCCGCCGGAGCCGGTCCTGACGCTGACGACGGCGCAGTCGGCCACCGCCGGGTGGCGTCGTAACTCCTCTTCGACTGTCATATGACAGGGTTACCCTCATGGAACACCGCGTATTGGGACGCACCGGCCGCCAGGTCGGCGTGGTCGGGCTGGGCGCCTGGCAGCTCGGCGCCGACTGGGGTCAGGTGAGCGAGGACGAGGCGCTCGCGACGCTGGCCGCCGCCGCCGAGGCGGGCGTGACGTTCGTCGACACGGCCGACGTGTACGGCGACGGCCGCAGCGAGCGGATCGTCGGCCGCTTCGCCCAGGGACGCCCGGAGCTGACCGTGGCCACCAAGATGGGCCGCCGGGTGGAGCAGGTGCCGTCGAACTACGTGCTGGACAACTTCCGCGCCTGGAACGACCGCTCCCGCCGCAACCTGGGCGTCGACACGATCGACCTGGTGCAGCTGCACTGCCCGCCGACGGCGGTGTTCTCCGACGACGCGGTGTTCGACGCGCTCGACACGCTGGTGGCCGAGGAGCGGATCGCCGCCTACGGGGTGAGCGTGGAGACGTGCGAGGAGGCGCTGACCGCGATCGCCCGTCCCGGCGTGGCGAGCGTGCAGATCATCCTGAACGCGTTCCGGCTCAAGCCGCTGGAGCGCGTGCTGCCCGCGGCGCGGGAGGCGGGCGTGGGGATCATCGCCCGGGTCCCGCTGGCCAGCGGGCTGCTGTCGGGCCGCTACGACGAGAAGACCACGTTCGCGCCGGACGACCACCGCAGCTTCAACCGGCACGGGGAGGCGTTCGACGTGGGCGAGACGTTCTCGGGTGTCGGGTTCGAGACCGGGCTGGAGGCGGTGCGCCGGCTGGCCCCGCTGGTGCCGGAGGGGGCGACGACGGCGCAGTTCGCGCTGCGCTGGATCCTCGACCAGCCGGGCGTGTCCGTCGTCATCCCGGGTGCCCGCAACCCGGCCCAGGCGGCGGCCAACGCGGCCGCCGCGGCTCTCCCGCCGCTGCCGGAGAGCACGCTGCGGGCCGTACGGGACGTCTACGACGAGCTGATCCGCCCGCAGGTGCACGGGCGCTGGTAGTCGAGCTGTGGCTGGTCAGGCGGAGTCGCGGGCGGCGTCGAGCACGCGCTGGGCGTCGCGTTCGAAGAAGCCGCGCGCGGCCAGGCAGAGCAGGCCGCCGAGCACCATCGGGACGATCAGCACGTACATGGCGGTCAGGAGGGAGCCGCTGCTGTCGGACGAGACGCCGACCAGCAGCGGCCCGAACGCGGCGCCGGCCGTGATGAACAGTTGCAGCACGGCGAAGCCGAGCCCGCGCGAATCGGCGCCGACCACGTCGGCGAGTGAGGCCGTCATGTTCGGGATGGCGGTGGCCGACAGCAGCGACGAGGTCAGCAGCAGCGTCACGAACAGCGGCAGCGAGTCCATGGAGATCGCGGCGGCCTGGGTGAGCGCGCCGAGCGTGATGCCGGTGCCGCCGACGAGGAGCCGGCCGCCCTTGCGGGTGGCGTGCATGCGCCGGCCGAAGTAGGCGCCGATGAGCGTGCCGCCGACGACGCCGGCGACGCTGATCAGGCCGGCCAGCGAGGCGGCGGTGCCGGCGGCGACGCCGAGGTTCCTGACCATGAGGGTCGGCATCCAGAACGCGATCCCGGCCAGGCCCAGGGTGAGCGACATCAGGCCGACGCAGACCAGGGTGAGGGTGGGGATCTTCAGCATGAGGCGGAACTGCCTGCCGAACCGCAGCCGCTCGCTCAGCCGGTCGGACAGCGCGGTGACCTGGCCCGGCCCGGTGGCCTCGGGCACGGGTTGCGGCTGGTCGGAGCGCAGGGCGATCACCCGGTCGAGGAAGCCGCGCGGCGGCTCCCTGAGCCACCACACGAGCAGCGCCGTCAGCGCCCCCGGGATCGCCATGATCATGAACGTGGCCCGCCAGCCCACGGCCTGGCCGAGGATGCCGCCCAGCGCGGTGCCGATGCCGCCCAGGTAGGTGGTGATGCGGACGAGCCCGTACGCCTTGGCCCTAGTCAGCGGCGGGTAGTAGTCGGCGAGCAGGCTTCCGGAGGCGGGGTTGTCGATGTTCTCCGCCGCCGCGAGGAACACCCGCATCGCGAAGAAGATGGCGAACCCGGTGGCGAGACCGGACCCCAGCGTGGCCAGGCTCCAGCAGAACACGACGACGGCGATGATCCGGGTCCGGTTGAACCGGTCGGACAGGTACCCGGCGGGCAGCGCCACGGCGGCGGCGGCCAGCGCGGCGGCGGTCGGGATGGACCCGGCGGCGGTGTCGCTGATCCCCCATTCCGCCTGGAGCAGGGGCAGCACGCCGGACAGCAGGCTGGCCTCGATCCGGTCCACCAGGCCGACGAGGAACAGGACGACCAGGGGCGCCCAGCCGAAGGGCGCGAGATCGGTGGCACTGATTCCCCGGCTGAGTGGCGCTCCCAGGCGCCGGCGCTTCTCCGCAACGACCTCGGCCAACGGGCCCTCCTCACGATTGGAAGGTATTTCTAAAATCCCGTTCTAGAGGAGTGTGACCTAAATGACAAGAGCGTCCCGCTGGTAACGTCCTGGGAATGAGCGGACCACCTGGCCTCCCCGGAGGCCGAGTGGGCCGGTGGCGCCATCCTCGACCTCAACGGCGCCGGCTACCGGCGGTGTCCTGAGCTCCGGCACGCCGGACGCCGCACCTCAGGACCGGCCACCACGGGCGCGCGTCCCCGATCCGGGCAGGGCGTAGCGGGCGGCGATGGTGCGGACGGCCTCGTCGACCACCTGAGCGACGCGTTCGGCGCTCACCTTCCAGCCCGGCACGAGGAGTGCCGGCCAGAAGACATAGTTGGAGATCATGCCCAGGAACTGGGCGGCCGCGAGCTCCACGTCCTCGATCCGCACCGTGCCCGCCTCGTGCTCGGCCAGGAGGTAGCCGCGCACGGACTCGAAGTAGGGCAGCTTCCCGTGCGAGAACTGCGCATTGGCGAGCTCGGGAAAGCGCGGCAGCTCGGCGATGACGATGCGGAACAGGTCGGTCATCTGGGGGCGGCTCAGCAGCTCGGCGTAGCGGCGGCCGATGGCGCCGAGCCCGGCGACGATGTCGCCTGCCGGCGGAGGAGCCTCCTCGTCAGCGGTGGCCCAGGACTCGGTGACGATGGCGTCGAACAGCGCGGCCTTGGTCGGGAACTGCTTGAACAGGGTGGCCCGCGAAACGCCCGAGCGCTCCGCGATCCGCGCCAGCGACGTCCGGTCGTAGCCCAGCTCGAGGAACAGCTCGGTCGCGGCCGTCACGATCAGTGCGCGCTTCTCCTGGGCGACGCGCTGGTGGTACGTCGTCACGACCTTGCTCATGGGCCGAGCATACAAGACGAGTGGCTTGACTCACCATTGCCGCCGATCTACTGTCAAGCAGTGTGGTGAGCCACTCAGCTCACCATCCATCCCTCGCACCGAAGGAACATCCGATGAACCGCTTCGACAACCAGACCGTGCTCGTGACCGGCGGGACCGGCGGCCAGGGCTCGAGCCACGTACGCGCCTTCCACGCGGAGGGGGCGAACGTGGTGATCGGCGGCATCGACGCCGGACGGGGCGCCGCTCTCGCCGACGAGCTCGGGCCCCGTGCGCACTTCACCCGCCTCGACGTCACCGACGAGAGCTCGTGGTCCGCCGCCGTGCTGGCCGCCGAAAGCGCCTTCGGCGCCCTGAACGTGCTCGTCAACAACGCCGGCGTCCAGAACCCGCCGGCGCCGATCGAGGACACGGACCAGGCCACCTGGTCACGCATCCTCGGCATCAACCTCACCGGGACCTTCCTCGGCATCAAGGCCGCCGCCCCGGCTCTGCGCCGCGCGGCGGGGGGAGCCATCGTCAACATCGGCTCGACCATGGGCCTGGGCGGCACGGCTCACTACGCGCCGTACGTCGCCGGCAAGTGGGCGGTACGTGGTCTCACCCGGACGGCGGCACTCGAACTCGGCCGCGACCGCATCCGGGTGAACGCCATCCACCCCGGCGTGATCGCGACCCCCTTCATCCAGGAGCCGGCGGCCGGCGCCACCGCGGCGATCGCCGACTTCTACTCGCCCGAGCCGTTCGCCATCCCCCGCCTCGGCGAGCCGGCCGACGTCACCCGCCTGCTCCTCTTCCTCACGTCATCGGACGCGTCGTTCATCACCGGTTCGGAGTACGTCATCGACGGCGGGCTCCTCCTCGGCCCCGCCCTTCAGCACGCGTCTCCGTCCCCCCTGCGCCGGTGAGCGTTCAGCCGCATCTGCCCCAGGACTTCCAGCGCGACTTGCCCACGGCGGCACGGGGCCCGTCATCCTGGATCGACCCCATGTAGCTGACGCACCGGCCCTTGCCGTAGGTCTTCACCGGCCCCAGGTAGTGCTTGACGCTCCGGCCCTCGTTCTCGCCGCTCGCGCGCCCGTTGGCCCCGCGCGTCTGCGTCGTGATCGTGGCCATGACGAAGGTGCGGACGCCGAGGTTCGAGGTCTTGAACGTGGTGACGCAGTTGTAGCCGGTCCTGCGGTTGTACAGCAGGTAGACGTACCCGAGGACCCGCTTGGAGGGCGTCCGCACGGCCTGCTTGCCGTGCGCGACCCGGGCGAACCCGGAACCGCACACCCGCTCCGGAGTGGCGGCGGAGGCGGCCGCGTACGCGGGAGTCACCAGGCCCCCTCCGATCGACAGCGCCGCGGCAAGGAGGATCGTCGTCGACCCGCGCATTCGGCCAGCCCTTCTCAACCGTCCCCGCCGTCCGGGGACCACCGGCTGATCATCTTGCCGGATCCGGCCCTCGCCGCATGCCCGAATCATCGGATAAGTACGCGGGCGCGATGAATTTTCGCCCGTCCGCCGGTCTGTGTCCCAAGGAGGCAGATCATGGCGAAGATGCTCTATTCGGCGACCATGTCGCTCGACGGCTTCATCACCGGCCCGGGCGGCGACATGTCCTGGCTGACCCCGTACCTCGGCCCCAACTCGATGGCGGACAGGCTCGTGGGCCGGGTCGGGGCGATCCTGGCGGGCAGGCGCTCGTTCGGCGGGGACGACCCGCACCGGGGCGATCCCGAGCGGGAGGGCAAGGCGTTCGGCGGCGGGTGGGACGGGCCGCAGTTCGTCCTCACCCACCGCCCGCCCCCGGCGCCGGTCCCGGGCGTCACGTTCGTCGGCGACCTCGGCACCGCCGTGGCCGAGGCCCGGCGGGCCGCCGGGGACCGGTACGTCAACGTCATCGGCGCCGACGTGGCCCGCCAGTGCCTGGCGGCGGGGATGCTGGACGAGGTCCTGGTCTTCGTGGCGCCGGTCATGCTCGGCGACGGCGTCCGCCTGTTCGACCGGCCGGGCGGAGCCGCCGTCGCGCTCGAACTGGTCGAGCAGGGCCGGGCCCCCCTCGCCACCGGCCTGCACTACCGCGTCGCCGGCTAGAAGTAGCGCGGGGTCAGGTCGGTCGTCGGCCAGGACGACACGCCGCCCGTCGCCGTGCCCAGGATCCCGTCGATCGCGCCGAACGACGGCGCGTCGCCCTCCTGCCTGCGGTTGAACAGCGCGCAGTAGCTCACCCCGTGCTGGATCCTGGCCAGGAAGCCGAACGTGCCCGGCATCGAGCCGGTGTGCCAGGTGTTGAGGCCGCCCACGTTGTTCTCGCGGACCTGCCAGCCGAGCCCGTACCAGGACCCGCCGGACCCGACGCCGATCTCCGGCTTGGCGAAGACCCGGCCGATCGAGGTGGCGTTCAGCACCGGCCCGGCCCGGTCGAAGGCGAAGCCCCACTTGACCAGGTCGACGGCCGAGCCCAGCCAGCCGCCGTTGGCGTCCTGGTTGGCCATGTTGAAGCCGCCGTACGGGTACGGGACCGTCGCGCCGCCGTCGTCGAGCACGCTCCTGCGGGTGTAGACCGACTGGTAGCGCACCTCGGCGGCGTACTGCTGGCCGGACGCCGACCGGCCGAGCAGCATGCGGGTGATCCCGGCCGGCGCCAGGATCCGCTGCCTGACGTACGACTCGTAGCTCATGCCGGAGACCTTGGCGATGATGCGGCCGAGCAGCATGTAGCCGTAGTTGCTGTAGGCGTAGCGGGAGCCGGGCGTGAAGTCGAGCTTCCTGGCCGTGGCGTACCGCATGATCTCCGCGTGGCCGATGGGCAGCGGCACGTCGAGCGCGGCCGAGATGGCGTGGTCGGCCCAGAGCTGGTCGAGGGTGGCGTCGCGGTCCCAGCCGCCGGTGTGCTGCATGAGCCGCCACAGCGTCACGTCCGCCAGGCGCGGGTCGGCGTCGGCGGACAGGCCCAGCAGGTCGGTCACGGTGTCGCCGAGGGACAGCTTGCCGTCCTGGGCGAGCCGGGCGATCGCGGCGGCGGTGATGCTCTTGCTGAGGCTGGCGATCCGGAACAGCGAGGTCGGCTGCACGAGCCTGACGTAGCGGCCGTAGGTGTAGCTGCCGTAGCCGCGGGCCAGGAGGATCTTGCCGTTCTTCGCCACGGCGAGCTGCGCGCAGCTGATGTCGCGTTCGGCGATGAACTTCTTCATCGCCGCGTCGAAGCCGGCCAGCTGCGCGGGCACCACGCCGGTCGCCGGCAGGGCGGCCGTCCCGGCCCGCGCGGGGGCGGCGCCGAGGGCGAGGGCGGGGACGGCGAGTGCGCCGGACTGGAGGAGGCGGCGTCTGCTGAGCGTGGTCACAAAGGGAATTTCTAACGGATATCGGGCGTCCGCGTCCCGATTTTTCGGACATCCGCTGTCAAACCTGTCAGCTTCTCCCGTCCGCCATCAGCGCGATCCCCCAGCCCCGGCCGCAAAACGGCGTCCTCGACGGTGCGCAGGGTCATCCGGGCACGATGCCACAGGGAGTGATCGGGTTGCCACCTGGGACGCCATAGACAATAGATAAGATTCTTTACAATAATGGGAGTGACGCGCACCCCCCAACCGTCGCGGCACCCCGGCCTTGCGCCGCGCCCGTACGAGCCCGGACCCCCGGGCCACAGAAGGGTAGTCCCCATGACGCGAACACCGCGCCCGCTCATCTTGGCCGCCTCGTTACTGCTCGCCTTCCTGGGCGTCATCGTCACCCAGACCTCGGCGAGCGCCGCCAACCTGCTGGCCAACCCCGGCTTCGAGTCCGGCTCCCTGTCCCCCTGGAACTGCACCGGCGGCCTCGGATCGGTGGTCGACACCCCGGTCAGGTCCGGCGGCAAGGCCCTCGCCGGGGCGGCCGGCAACTCCGACATCGCCCGGTGCAGCCAGACGCTGACGGTCCGGCCGAACTCCGACTACACGATCTCCGCCTGGGTCCGCGGCAACTACGTCTACCTCGGCGTGACCGGCGGCCGGGCCATCTGGGCCTCCTCGCCGTCGGCGTACACCCAGCTCACGATCCCGTTCACCACGGGCGCGAGCCAGACCACCGCCGAGATCTACCTGCACGGCTGGTACGGGCAGGGCACGTACCACGCCGACGACCTCGTCTTCGACGGCCCCGGCGACCCGCCGACGTCCCCGACGCCGACCCCCACGGTCACGGTCTCCCCCACGGTGACGCCCACCGCCACGGTGAGCCCCACCGTGAGCCCCACCGTCAGTCCGACCGTCACCCCGACGGGCAGCACCTGCGCCGTCAAGGGCAAGCCGGCCGGCAAGGTCCTGCAGGGCTACTGGGAGAACTGGGACGGCGCCTCCAACGGCGTGCACCCGCCGTTCGGCTGGACCCCCATCACCGACGCGCGCATCCGCCAGCACGGCTACAACGTCTACAACGCGGCCTTCCCCGTGATCCGCTCCGACGGCACCGTGCTGTGGGAGGACGGCATGGACAGCACCGTCAAGGTCGCCACGCCTGAGGAGATGTGCGCGGCCAAGGCGGCCGGGGCGACGATCCTGATGTCGATCGGCGGCGCCACCGCCGGCATCGACCTCAGCTCCAGCACCGTCGCCGACCGCTTCGTCCAGACGATCGTGCCGATCCTCAAGCGCTACAACTTCGACGGCATCGACATCGACATCGAGACCGGCCTCGCCGGCAGCGGCAACATCAACCAGCTGTCCGCCTCGCAGGCCAACCTCATCCGCATCATCGACGGCGTGCTCGCCCAGATGCCGTCGAACTTCGGCCTCACCATGGCCCCGGAGACGGCGTACGTCACCGGCGGCAGCGTCGTCTACGGCTCCATCTGGGGCGCGTACCTGCCGATCATCAAGAAGTACGCCGACAACGGCCGCCTGTGGTGGCTGAACATGCAGTACTACAACGGCAGCATGTACGGCTGCTCCGGCGACTCCTATTCGGCCGGCACCGTCCAGGGCTTCGTGGCCCAGACCAAGTGCCTCAACGACGGCCTCGTCATCCAGGGCACCACGATCCGGGTCCCGTACGACAAGCAGGTCCCGGGCCTTCCCGCCCAGCCGGGCGCGGGCGGCGGCCACATGTCGCCCTCGCTCGTGTCGCAGGCGTGGAACAGCTTCAACGGCCAGCTCAAGGGCCTGATGACCTGGTCCATCAACTGGGACGGCTCCAAGGGCTGGACCTTCGGCGACAACGTCAAGTCACTCCAGGGCCGCTGAGCGGCCTGCGCATGTCAGAGCCGGGCCCCCGCGTCGTCCGCGGGGGCCCGGCGGGCTGACGGGAGCAGTGCGGTAAGGGTCACGGTGAGGGTCGCGGTGAGCACCGGCAGGCCTGCGACCAGGGCGGCGATCAGCGCCCACGGGGTGTCGAACGGCGCCCTCGGCAGCGGGTCCCAGCTGTTGGAGGCCGTCCACGGCCAGGCGACCGCCAGGCCGATCACGCATCCGGCGGCCCCGCCCGCGACCGTGGCGAGGGCCGCGAGCGCCCCGGCGCGGCCCGCCGACGCCGGCCGGGGCCGCCCGGTCCCGGCCGTGAGCGCGGCGGCGGCCAGCGCGCCGGCGAGCGCGACGAGGGCCGGCGCCTCGGCGACCGCCCAGCGGCTGCCCCGTTCCTGGTAGCCGCGCTCGACGTGGACGGCGCCGGGGCCCAGGGCGCGGACGAGCCGCTCCTGCTCGGCGGCCGTGACCCGGTGCGCCGACGGGTCGACGACCAGCGCCTCGGGCTCCGGCCGCAGGCCCAGGTCGCGCAGGAGCTTCGCGGGGATGAAGATCTCGTACATCCCGGGGTGGGCGGGCCTGACGGTGGTCGCGGGCACGGTCCGGACGGCTGCGCCGCCGTACCTGATCTCCACCGTCGCGGCCGTGGCGGCGTCCGTGACCAGCACGGCGGCGCTCTCGTCGTACGGGATGGCCGGATCGCCCGTGAGGTAGCCGAGCAGCGCCCGGTCGCCGATGTAGCTGCGGGGCAGCTCCGAGTCCGGTTCGCCGACCCTGAGGCCGGGCACGTCGTGATCCCGTACGACGGGGACGCCGGGCAGTTCCCGGCGCAGCACGGCATCGGCCCCGGCGGTGACCTGGACGACCAGGGCGCCCGGCCTGGCCTCGGGCCGGTAGGCGGCCCGCTGCTGGGACTCCCGCGCGGAGTCGAGGATCAGCGCCGTGACGGCGACGGCGGTCGCGGTGAGCGCCACGGCGACGCCCGCGGCCACGCCGCCCGGGAGCCGGTCCGGCAGCCGCAGCGGCCGGGCCGATCGCCCGAGCGCCCACGGCACGAACGGGCCCAGCCCGAGGAGCAGCAGCCCACCGGCCGCCAGGCCGACCAGCGAGACCACCATCGGCGCCTCCGCATGCCCGTCCTCGCGCATGCTCCACGCCACGAAGGCCAGCGCCCCGGCGCAGAACGCCACCAGGAACCCGCCCAGCACCAGGTGGTCACGCAGGTGGGGCCCACGGGCCACGACCGCCACGAGCGCGACGGCTCCCGCGAGGAGGGTCGCCATGATCAGCACGGCCCGATCGTACGCGCCCCGCCCGCCGGGCGGGCGTCGTTCGTCAACCGATCGGTGGATGCCGCGATCGCCGCGGGGCGGGGATTCTCGGGTCATGACAGTCATCGAGCTCAACGGCCTGACGAAGAGCTATCGGGCACACCAGGCGCTGGCGGGCGTCACGCTCTCGGTGGGGCGGGGCGAGATCTTCGGCATCCTCGGCCCCAACGGCGCCGGGAAGACGACGGTGGTGGAGTGCGCGTCCGGGCTGCGCCGGCCCGACGGCGGCACGCTGCGCGTGCTCGGCCTCGACCCGCGCGAGCGGCGGCGGGAGCTGCTCCAGCGCGTCGGCGTCCAGTTGCAGGAGGCGGCGCTGCCCGACGCGCTCAAGGTCGGGGAGGCGCTGAGGATGTACGCGTCCCTCTACGACAGGCCCGCCGACTGGCGCGCGCTCATGGCGGAGTGGGGGCTGGACGGGAAGCGGCGGACCCGGTTCGGCGCGCTGTCGGGCGGCTGGAAGCAGCGGCTGTTCATCGCGCTGGCGCTGGTCGGCGACCCGGAGGTGGTGTTCCTCGACGAGCTGACCACCGGGCTGGACCCGTCGGCCCGGCGCACGACGTGGGGCCTGATCCGCGACATGCGGGACCGGGGCGTCACCGTCGTCCTCGTCACCCACTTCATGGACGAGGCGGAAGCTCTGTGCGACCGTATCGCCGTGATCGATCGCGGCCGGGTGGCGCACGAGGGCACCCCCGGCGAGCTCGTCGCCAGGAGCGGGGCCGGCGGCACCCTCGAGGACGCCTATTTCGCACTGATCGAGAGGAACGCCTCATGAAGGGCCTAGGCACCGTCATCTCCGTGGAGCTCAGGCTCGCCGTGCGCGATCCGATGTCCGCGTTCTTCGCGCTCGCCTTCCCGGCCGTCATCCTGTGGATGAAGATGCGCAACGGCGGCACGCTGCCGGGCGGGCTGCCGCTGATCGAGGCGTACGTGCCGATGCTCAGCGTGTTCGTCATCGGCCTGGCCACCCTGGTGGTGCTGCCGGCGACGCTGGCGCAGTACCGGGAGCGGCGGGTGCTCAAGCGGCTGAGCGCGACCCCGGCCTCCCCCGCGATGGTGTTCGGCGCGCAGTGGGTGGCGCATCTGCTGCTGGCCGTGCTCGGCAGCGTGGTGCTGGCGGTCCTGGGCCTGGTCGCGTACGGGATGAGCGGGCCGGTCGATCCGGCCGCCGTCGCGCTGGCCTGGCTGCTGGGGGCGCTCTGTCTCGGCTCGATCGGGCTGCTCGTCGGCGCGCTGGCGCCCGGCGGCCGGGCCGCAACGGTCGTGGGCCTGGCGGTCTTCTTCCCGATGGTGTTCGTCTCGGGCGCGATGTCCGCGCGGGAGACGCTGCCGGCGCAGATGCGCGCGATCGGCGAGTGGACGCCGATGGCGCCGGTCGTGCAGGCGGTCCGCGCGGGCTGGGAGGGGCAGGGGCTGCCGCCGGTCGCCGTCGCCGTCATGGTGGCGATCTTCCTGGTGGCGGGCGGGGCCGCGGTGAAGGCGTACCGCTGGTGAGCGGCGCCGGGCGTGACGTCTCGCGCTGGGACCGGGCGTGGCCGGCGCTGCCGTACCTGTTCGTGCTGCTTCCGGCCGGGTTCTCGCTGCTGCGGGAGTGGCGGCCGGAGGTGGCGGCGCTGGCGGTGTTCCTCGGGGTGTGGCACTGGTTCATGGTGTCGTCGCGGTTCAGCCGGATCGAGCGCCTGGCGGTGGCGGTGCTCTACTTCGCCGCCATGCTGGCCGCGGTCGGGGTGCTCGTCAGGATCGACTCGGCGTTCACGGTGGCCGGGCTGGGGGCGTTCGTCCAGGCGTTCGCCGTCCTGCCGGGCTGGAAGGCGTACGCGGGGGTGGCGGCGACGGCGGCGGTGCTGGTCGGCGCCCGGCCGGAGCCGAGACCGGCGGGCGAGATGATCTTCTCCTTCCTGCTGGCCGTCCTCGTCGCCTCGACGGTCGGCCTGTTCATCCAGACGATCTCCGAGCAGAACCGGCAGCGCCAGGCCATGATCGCGCGGCTGCGGGAGCTGGCGGAGGAGAACGCGAGCCTCCAGGCCCGGTTTCTGACCCGGGCGCGCGAGGCGGGCGTGCTCGGCGAGCGCCAGCGGATGGCCAGGGAGATCCACGACACGATCGCCCAGGGGCTGACCGCCATCCTCACCCAGCTGGAGGTGGTCGACGACCTCGTCGCCGGCGTGCCCGCCGCCCGTGCGAGGATCGCCACCGTACGGGCTCTGGCGCGGGACAGTCTCGACGAGGCGCGCAGGTCGGTGCGGGCGATGCGCCCGGCTCCGCTGGAGGAGGCCCGGCTGGCGGCGGCGCTGGAGGACGTGGCGGCCGCGTGGTCGCGGGCGAGCGGGGTGCCCGCGCCGGTGGAGGTGACCGGCGAGGCGCGGCCGCTGCACGCCGAGGTGGAGGCGACGCTGCTGCGGGTGGCGCAGGAGGCGCTGGCGAACGTGGCCAGGCACGCCCGCGCCGGGCGGGTCGCCGTCACCCTGTCGTACATGGAGGACGTGGTGGTGCTGGACGTGCGTGACGACGGGGCCGGGTTCGACCCGGGGGCGGTGGAGCCGTCGGCGGCGGGCGGGTTCGGGCTGATGGGGATGCGGCAGCGTGTCGCCCGGCTGGCCGGCGAGTTCGCCGTCGAGTCGGCTCCCGGCCAGGGCACGGGCATCTCGGCCACGGTGCCCGCCGTTCCCGGGGACCGCTGATGGCGATCCGGGTCGTCATCGTGGACGACCATCCGGTGGTCCGTGACGGGCAGCGCGGGATCTTCGCCTCCGACGAGGCGTTCGAGGTCGTCGGTGAGGCGGCCGACGGGCCGGAGGCGCTGGCGCTGACCCGGCAGACGGGCCCCGGCCTGGTGGTCACCGACCTGCGGATGCCGGGGATGGGCGGCGCCGAGCTCATCCGCAGGCTGCGCGAGCAGGCGCCGGACGTCCGGGTGCTGGTCCTGACGACGTTCGACGACGACGCCGACGTGCTGCCCGCGATCGCGCAGGGCGCGACCGGCTACCTGCTCAAGGACACGCCGCGCGCCGAGCTGCTGCGCGCGGCGCGGGCCGCCGCCCGGGGCGAGCAGGTGCTGTCGCCCACGGTGGCCGGGCGGCTCACCCGCGCGGCGCGCGAGCCGGAGCGGCGGCGGCTGAGCCGGCGCGAGCTGGAGGTGCTGGCGCTGATCGCGCGGGGGGCGACCAACCGCGACGTCGCGGCGCGGCTGTTCGTCACGGAGGCGACGGTCAAGACGCACCTGCTGCACGTCTACGCCAAGCTCGGGGTCAACGACCGGGCGGCGGCCGTGGCGGCGGCCTACGAGACGGGGCTGCTCAAGCCCGCCTCGGAGGCGTGACCGGACCCGCGCGGTGAGGCCGGGTGACGGATGCCTTACCGTCCCGGCACGTCACGATCCGTAGTCGTCACGTTACGTTCGGAGACGCCGGGCCGTCCGGGCGCGGCGGAGCGAAGGCGAGGTGGCCGGGGTGCACCTGACTCCCCACGAGCAGGAACGTCTGATGATCCACGTGGCCGCGGACGTGGCCAGGAGACGTAAGGAGCGGGGGGTGCAGCTGAACTATCCGGAGACCGTGGCGCTGCTGACCTCGCTCGTGCTGGAGGGGGCCCGCGACGGCAAGTCCGTCGCCGAGCTCATGCTCCCGCCGGACCCGGAGGTGCTCAGCCGGGACGACGTCATGCCGGGCGTCCCGGAGATGATCTCCAACATCCAGGTCGAGGCGACGTTCCCCGACGGCACCAAGCTCGTCACCATCCGCGAGCCCTTCCCCGAGCAGGCCACGAAACAGGCCGCGCCGCATCCGGGCAAGGTGGACCATCCGGACGGGGCCGGGCCCGTGGTCTTCAACGAGGGCCGCGAGGTCACGACCGTGACGGTGACCAACACCGACGACCGGCCCATCCAGGTCGGCTCCCACTACCACTTCTGGGAGGCCAACCCCCGGCTCGCCATCGAGCCGCGCGAGGCCGCCTACGGCAAGCGCCTCAACATCCCCGCCGGCAGCTCCGTGCGGTTCGAGCCCCGCTGCACCCGCGAGGTGACGCTCGTGCCCATCGAGGGCAAACGGGTCGTCGCCGGGCTGCGCGGCGAGGTCGGAGGTCCCCTCGATGGATGAGTCCGTGACGGACCCGGTGGCCATCCCGCTGGCGGACGCGGTGGACGCGGTGCCGAGGGAGCGGATCGCCCCGCCGGACGAGCGCCCGGTGGACGCCCCGCTGAGCCGGGCCGACTACGCCGACCGGTACGGCCCGACGGCCGGCGACCGGATCCGGCTGGCCGACACCAACCTGCGGATCGAGGTGACCGAGGACTGGTCCGGCGGCCCCGGCCGCAGCGGCAACGAGGTCCTCTTCGGCGGCGGCAAGGTGATCCGCGAGTCGATGGGCCAGTCGCACGCGCCGCGCGACCCGGCGGCGTTCGGCGCGCCGCGACCGCCCGACACCGTCATCACCGGCGCCGTCATCCTGGACCACTGGGGCGTGGTCAAGGCCGACGTCGCCATCCGCGACGGCCGCATCGTCGCGCTCGGCAAGGCGTACAACGACGATCTCATGGACCGGCTGCACGACGGGCACGAGCGGGCGACGGACTTCCTCATCGGCCCGGAGACCGAGGTCATCGCCGGCAACGGCAAGATCCTCACCGCGGGCGGGGTCGACACGCACGTGCACTTCATCTGCCCGGAGCAGGTCCACGAGGCGCTGGCGGCGGGCGTCACCACCCTGATCGGCGGCGGCACCGGGCCGGCCGAGGGCAGCACCGCCACCACCGTCACGCCGGGCTCCTGGCACGTGGCGCGGGCGTTCGAGGCGCTGGACCACTTCCCGGTCAACGTGGGGCTGCTCGGCAAGGGCAGCACGATGTCCACCGAGTCGCTGCTCAACCAGGTGAAGGGGGGCGTGCTCGGGTTCAAGATCCACGAGGACTGGGGGGCCACGCCCGCCGTCCTGCGCAGGTGCCTGGAGGTCTGCAAGGCCACCGGGGTGCAGCTCGCGCTGCACGCCGACTCGCTGAACGAGGCGGGCGCGGTCGCCGACACGATCGAGGCCATCGGCGACCACCCGATCCACATCTTCCACGTCGAGGGCGCGGGCGGCGGCCACGCGCCCGACATGATCACGATGGTGTCCCTGCCGAACGTGCTGCCGGCCTCCACCAACCCGACCCGGCCCTTCACCGTCAACACGGTCAAGGAGCACATCGACATGGTGATGGTCTGCCACCACCTCAACCCGCTGGTGAGGGAGGACCTGGCGTTCGCCGAGTCGCGGATCCGGCCCTCGACGATGGCGGCCGAGGACGTCCTGCACGACCTGGGCGCCATCTCGATCATGTCGTCGGACGCGCAGGCGATGGGCCGCATCGGCGAGATGATCATCAGGACGTGGCAGACGGCGCACGTGATGAAGGCCCGGCGCGGCCCCCTCGACGGCGACGGCGACGCCGACAACCACCGCGCCCGCCGCTACGTCGCCAAGTACACGATCAACCCGGCCGTCGCGCACGGGATCGACCACGTGGTCGGCTCGGTCGAGGTGGGCAAGCTCGCCGACCTGGTGCTGTGGGAGCCGAAGTTCTTCGGCGTCCGCGCCGACCGGGTGATCAAGGGCGGCCAGCTCGCCTACGCCCAGGTGGGCGACGCCAACGCCTCCATCACCACCCCGCAGCCGGTCCTGCCCAGGCCCGTGTGGGGCGCGACCGGGCGGGCCCCGGGCGCCAACTCGGTCAACTTCGTCACCGAGCACGCCATCGCCGCGGGCCTGGCCGAACGGGTCAAGGTCGGCAAGCCGTTCACGGCCATCCGCGACACCCGCAAGGTGTTCAAGGCCGACATGCGGGAGAACGACGCCCGGCCCGACATCCGCGTCGACCCCGACACGTTCACGGTGGAGATCGGCGGGGCGATCGCCAAGGACGTGAAGACGGAGATCGACGACGAGCTCGTCGAGGGCGACCAGTACGCCACCGAGCTGCCGATGGCGCAGCGCTACTTCCTCTTCTGACCACCGCGCCGGCTGACCGCCCCGCCCTGTCTGACCGCCCCGCCCTGTCTGATCGCCTCGCATCGAAGGAGCCCGTACATGACGGACCGCGCCGCGCTGCTCGTGCTGGCCGACGGGCGCTTCCCCGCCGGCGGGCACGCCCACTCCGGCGGGGCCGAGGCGGCCGTCTCGGCGGGGCTCGTCCGGGACACGGCGGGCCTGGAGGCGTTCTGCCGCGGCCGGTTGCACACCGCCGGGCTGGTCGCGGCGGGCCTGGCCGCCGCGGCCGCCGCCGGCTACGACCCGCTCCCGCTCGACGAGGCCGCCGACGCGCGCACCCCCTCCCCCGCCCTGCGGCGGGCCTCGCGCAGGCTCGGGCGGCAGCTCCTGCGGGCCGCCCGCGCGATCTGGCCCTGCGGCGACCTCGACGCGCTGGCGGCGGCGCGGCCGCGGGGCGCGCACCAGCCCGTCGTCCTCGGGCTCGCCGCCCGCTCGGCGGGCCTACCGGCGCTCGACGCGGCGTACGCGGCCGCGTACGAGAGCGTCAGCGGGCCGGCCGGCGCGACGGTCAGGCTGCTGCGGCTGGACCCGGTCGACGCCGCCGGCGTGCTCGCCCGCCTCGCCGAGGACGTCGACCGGGTCGCGGCGCGGGCGGCCGGGGCCGCGCGGCGGGTCGCCGCCGAGGGCGTCGAGGCGCTGCCCGCCGTCTCGGCGCCGCTGCTCGACATCTCCGCCGAACGGCATGCCGCCCTGCCGGTACGCCTGTTCGCCTCCTGACCCCCAGACCATCCGGAGCACCCATGCACCTGAACCACGGCGACTCCTTCCCCGACGGCCACCCGCACGGCCCCGGCGGCTCTCCCCCGCAGCGCCCGGGCGGCGGGCGGCGGGCCCTGCGCATCGGGCTGGGCGGCCCGGTCGGCACCGGCAAGACCGCCACGGTCGCCGCCCTGTGCCGGGCGTTGCGCGACGAGGTGTCGATCGCCGTCGTCACCAACGACATCTACACCCGCGAGGACGCCGAGTTCCTGCTGCGCGAGGCCGTCCTGCCGCCGGAGCGGATCGCCGCGGTCGAGACGGGCGCGTGCCCGCACACCGCCATCCGCGACGACATCTCCGCCAACCTCGAAGCCGTCGAGGACCTGGAGGACCGGATCGGCGCGCTGGACCTCATCCTCGTGGAGTCCGGCGGCGACAACCTGACCGCCACCTTCTCCAGGGGCCTCGTCGACGCGCAGATCTTCGTCATCGACGTGTCGGGCGGCGACGACATCCCGCGCAAGGGCGGCCCCGGCGTGACCGCCTCCGACCTGCTGGTGGTCAACAAGACCGACCTGGCCCCGTACGTGGGCGCCGACCTGGAGGGCATGGCCCGCGACGCCAGGGCGCAGCGCGGCGACCTGCCGGTGGCGTTCACGGCGCTGAAGGCCGAGGGCGGCGTCACGCCGGTGGCCGACTGGGTGCGCGGACGGCTGGCCGCCTGGGGCGCGGGCGCCGCGTGACGCTCACGGCGGCCACCGCGCGCCGGGCCGGTCGTCCCGGGCCGGGCGTGCACGCCACCGCGCGCATCAGGGCGGTGCGCGCGGGGACGGTCACGGCCCTGCCCGTGCTGGCCGGGGACGGCCCGTTCGACCTGCGGCGCGGCCGTTCCGACGGGAGCCAGGCGCGGGTGTGCGTCATCGGCGCCATGAGCGCGCCGCTGGGCGGCGACCGGCTGCGCATCGAGGTCGGCGTCGAGGAGGACGCCCACCTGCGCGTCACCTCGGCCGGGGCCACCGTCGCGCTGCGCGGCCCCACGTCCGGGCACGCCGCCTACGACGTACGGGTGAGCGTCGCGGCGGGGGCGAGCCTGCAGTGGCTGCCCGAGCCGCTGATCTCCGCCGCGCGCAGCAACCTGCGGCAGACGTGCGTCGTCGACCTGGCGGCCACGGCGCGGCTCGTGCTGCGCGAGGAGCACGTCCTCGGCCGCGTCGGCGAGCCGCCTGGCCGGCTGTCGGCCCGGCTGACCGTCCGGCGCGGCGGGCGTCCCCTGCTCGACCTGGAGAGCCGGTACGGGCCGGACGCGCCCGGGTGGGACGGCCCGGCGGTCCTGGCCGGTCATCGCACCGCCGGGCAGATCCTCGTCGTCGACCCGGGCCTCGACGAGCGGGCGCCGGCCGTCCGGCTCGCCGGCGACGATCCCGGGGAGGGGCAGGCCGTGCTCACCCCGCTCGCCGGGCCGGCCTTCCTGGTGAGCGCCGTCGCCCCGGACCTGGTCCGGCTGCGCCGCCTTCTCGACGCGGCCTCACAGATCGCGTGACCCCCGGCGCCCCGACAAGGCGCGGGCGGGACCAGGCCATCTTCCTGGCCTGAGCGCCGCCAGGGCCGGGTCATCTCGCCGGTCTGAGCGCCGCCAGGGCCGCCGCGAGCGCCGGGAGCCCGGCTGCCAGGGCGGCGACCAGCTCCCACGGGGTGTCGAAGGCCACCCGTGGCGGCACGTCCCATTCGATCGCAGCCATACCCGGAATTCGCCGCGAAAAGATCAAACCGGGACACCGCCCCGGCCGCTCACCAGCGCGACGGCCAGGGCGGACAGGCCCATCGCCGCCGCGAGGGCGTACAGGAGCGGGGTGAAGCCGCTGAAGAGGGCGGCGACCTGCGGGCCGGCGCTGCCGCCGACGGCGAGCGAGAAGGAGAACAGCGCCAGCGCCGTGCCGCGCGAGCGGCCGGCGCGGGCGGAGATGGACTCGTTCAGGCTGGGCAGGCCGGCGGTGATGGCGACGGCGTACACGGCGAGCAGGAGCACCAGGCCGGGCCCGGCGGCGCCGGTCAGGGCGGCGGCGGCGAGCACCAGCGCGCCGCCGGCCAGCATCACGGCGGCCCTGGTGACGGGCGCGACGCGGCCGAACCAGGGCATGAGCAGCGGCACCGCGATCATGGCGGGCAGCCCGGCGGCGCGCAGCGCGAGCAGTTCGCCGGACGACGGGGTGACGCCGTAGAGCTGCAGGCCGGTGTAGACGGCCACGAACCCGGTCAGCACCACGACCGAGGCCGCGTACCGGGCCAGCAGCGGCCGGTCGCGCAGCAGCTCCGGCAGCGGCCGGTAGGCCGCGAGCAGCCCGCCGCCGGTCGGCGTCTGCGGGGTGCCGGGCAGCATGGTGGCGCGCAGGCCGAGGCCGGACAGGGCCAGGGCGGCGCCGGAGATCAGGAACAGCCCGCGCCACCCGGCGGTGTCCACCAGGAGCTGGGCGAGCACCTGAAGGAGCACGGCGGAGGCGAGGAACGCGCCGGTCACCGCGGAGATCGCGACCGCGCGCCGGCGCGACTCGATCCGCTCGGCCAGGTACGCCAGCCCGGCGGGCGGGAACGTGGCCACGGCCAGCCCCTGGACGGCACGCAGCACGAGGGCGGCCTCCGGCGAGGGCGCGGCGGCGACCAGCGCGGTGGCGAGGGCGGCCAGGGGCAGTCCGGCGAGCACCAGCCGCCTGCGCCCGAACCGGTCGGAAAGCGGACCGAAGATCAGGAATCCCACCCCGTATCCGGCGCCGAACGCGGTCACCAGCCAGGTCAGCTCGCCCGGGACGGTCCCCCAGGTCGCGGCCATGTCGGGCAGCAGCGGGATCACGATGTAGAGCTGGCCGCTGACCAGCACGGCGGTGAGCACGAAGGACAGCAGCGTGGACCCGAACGGCGCCGTGGCGGGCGGCGCGGGGCGGAGGGAAGTGGTCGTCATGTGCCGGGACGCTACACCAACCAACTAGTTGGATGTCAACCAACTAGTTGGTCGAGGTAGGATGGCCGCATGCCAGCCAAGGTCTCGACCACCGCCACCAGGGCCGCCCTGCTCGCCGCCGCCCGCGAGGAGTTCGCCGCGTACGGCGTCGCAGGAGCGCGCGTGGACCGGATCGCCGAGCGCGCCGGCGTCAACAAGGAGCGCATCTACGGCCATTTCGGCAGCAAGGAGAAGCTGTTCGACGCGGTCATCACCGAGGCGATCGACGACCTGACCGCGCAGATCGCGCTGCCCGGCAGCGACCCGGTCGACTACGTGGCCAAGCTGTCGGCCTACTACCAGGCCCATCCGGAGCTGGTGCGGCTGCTGATGTGGGAGGCGCTCAACTACCGGGGCCAGGAGCTGCTGCCCGGCCAGGAGGCGCGGGTCGAGCGGTGCGCGCGCAAGACCGCGTCGATGAGCGAGCGGCCCACGGAGGCGACGGCGCGCACGGTGTTCCTGCTGACGGGGCTGGCGCTGTTCCCGGCGATGATGCCGCAGCTCGCGCGCATCCTCCTGGGCGAGGCGGCGGGCGACCAGGAGGCGATGCGCGAGCACGCCGCCGCCTTCGCCGCCGCGGCGCTGCGCGACGGCCTGCCCGGGGAGGGTCCGTCAGGCGGCTGACGCGGGCACGGTGACCATCGGCGGGCGTTCGGCGACCGAGATGTCGCTGGTCAGGACCTCGTGCCCGGCGCTGACGCGGCGGAACTGGTCGAGGCGGCACGACGGGTCGTGGCAGGTCTGGATCTTGCCCTGGCGGCACAGGCGGGACCAGGCGGCGAGCATGATCTGCCCCGCCATGCCGCCCAGGGCCTCGGTCGACTGCGGGGCGTGCTCGCGCGTGCCGAGGTCCACCTGGGCGAACGCGTCGAGCCCGGCCAGCTCCAGCAGGTCGATGAGCAGCCCGATCTCGACCCCGTAGCGGGTCAGGAACGGCACCCGTTCCAGCGCGGCGCGGCGGCCGGCGTACTCGCCGGCGAGCGGCTGGACGAAACCGGCCAGCTCGGGCCAGTGCAGGTTGATGAGCGGGCGGGCGACGAGCTCGGTGACCCGGCCGCCGCCGGTGGGCGCGCCGTCGAGCGGGCGGTCGTAGCAGCCCTTGACGTACGCGACGGAGGAGTCGCTGAGGAGCGGGCCGAGCAATCCGCTCACCAAGGTGGAGCGAAATTTCCGGATATCGGCGTCGACGAAGGCGACGATGTCGCCGCTGGTGACCGCCAGGGACTTCCACAGCGCCTCGCCCTTGCCGTCGAGCGGCGCGAGGCCCGGCAGGATGGTGTCCTGGGCGTGCACGACGGCGCCCGCCCGCGCCGCCACCTCCGCCGTGTCGTCGGTGGAGCGCGAGTCGATGACCACGACCTCGTCGACGACCGCGCCGAGCTCCCCCATGATGACGGCGACGATCTCCCCCACGGTCTCCCGCTCGTCACGCGCCGGGAGCACCACGCTGACCGTCGCGCCGCCCTTGGCCTCGGCCAGCGCCGCGACCGGCCAGTCCGCGGCCCGCGAGCTGCGGCGCCGCATCCAGCTCTGAACTTCAGGCAGCATGCGAACCACCCCCGTTCATCCCCGCCCCCAGGATAGGCGAAGGTCAGCCGGCTCCCGCGTGGCGCTCCAGGAACGTGTAGACGTCGGCCTCGTCGACCCCCGGGAACGACCCCGGCGGCAGCGCGGCCAGCACGTGGGAGTTGGCGCGGGCCGACGGCCAGGCGTAACCCTCCCAGCGCTCGGCCAGATCGGTCGGCGGGCGGCGGCAGCAGTCGCCGTTGGGGCAGAGCGACCGGGTCCGGTTGGTGGTCTCCCGGCCCCGGAACCAGCGCGACTCCCGGAACGGCACGCCGAGCGTGATGGCGAAGTCGCGCTCACGTGACGGGTCGACGTGCGCGACGCAGAAGTAGGTGCCGGTCGGCGAGTCGGAGTACTGGTAGAAGACGGAGAAGCGGTCGGGCGAGGTGAACACCTGGCGGCCCGACCACTGCAGGCACATCCGCTGGCCCTCGATCGCGCCCTGCTCGTCGGCCGGGAAGACGATGCCGTCGTTCTCGTACGCCTTGTAGATGATGCCCCCGGCGTCGTTGCGCACGAAGTGGCAGACGAGGCCCAGGTGGTGGGTGGCGAGGTTGGTGAAGCGGTGGGCGGCCATCTCGTAGGAGACGGCGAACACGTCGCGCAGGTCCTCCACCGACAGCGCCCGGTCGGCCTTGGCCTCGCGCAGGTAGACGGCCGCGGCCTTCTCCGGCACGAGCACCGCGGCGGCGAAGTAGTTGGCCTCGGTGCGCTGGCGCAGGAAGTCGGCGAAATCGCGCGGTTTGTCGTGGCCGAGCGCCAGGTGGCCGAGCGTCTGGAGCAGGATCGTGCGCGGGGTGTGCATGCCGAGCTGCTCGTGCTTGACGTAGATGCGGCGGTTGCGCAGGTCGGTGATGGAACGCACCGAGCGGGGCAGGTCCTGGGCGGTGTGCACGGTGTAGCCGAAGTGCGTCACCAGGCTCTGGATCATGCTCTGGGACAGGGCCCCGGTGCGGTAGCCGACCGCGGCCAGCGCCTCGGCGGCGGCCTTCTCGATGTCGGGGAAGTAGTTGCCGAGCTCGCGCTGCCTGCGCCGGAGCTCGGCGTTGGCGGCCCTGGCCTCCTCCGGGGTGGCGGTGCCCCTGGCCTGCCGGGCGCGCAGCTCGCCGTAGAGGCCGAGCAGGTGCTCCAGCACGTCGTTGGGCACCCGCGCGGACACCTTGAGCCTGGGCAGGCCGAGCCCCGCGTACAGGGGGTCGCGCTGCGCCTCCTCCAGGGCGATCTCCAGCTGGGCGCGCCGGTTGGGCGGCTGGCGGCGCAGCAGCTCCTCCACCGGGACGCCGAGCGCGGCGGCGAGCGACTTGAGCAGCGACAGCTTCGGCTCGCGTTTGCCGTTCTCCAGCAGGGAGAGCTGACTGGGGGCGCGGCTGACGCGCGAGCCCAGGTCGGACAGGGTGAGGCCACGCTGTTTGCGCAGGTGGCGCAGGCGCTGCCCGAACGCGATGAGATCGAGCTCTTGCGTCAAAGACAGCGGTTCTTCGCCTAGCAAGGACGCCATGCAGGCATCTTAGACGGAAAATCCGCCCATCTTCTAGTCACAGCAGGTTGAGGGTGAATGGTCTAGGCCAACAGGAAAAGTCGCGATTTCTTCTGCAGCGAACAGGCAGCAAGAGTTGCGAATTATGCGAAATTTCGCCGTTCTTCTCTGAATCGGCCCCTATGGCGGTGGGGTGGTCAGGGCACAGACTCGGCATGAGCCCCAGGGGACGACAAAGGAGACAACGATGAACGATCGCCTCAAGGGAGCTGCCGAGCAGCTGCGTGAAGAGTGGGACAACGACCCTCGCTGGGCCGGCATCGAGCGCACCTACAGCGCCGAGGACGTGGTCCGGTTGCGTGGAAGCGTCCAGGAGGAGCACACGCTGGCCCGGCTCGGCGCCCAGCGGCTGTGGGACCTGCTGCACACCGAGGACTACGTCCACTCCCTCGGGGCGCTGACCGGCAACCAGGCCGTGCAGCAGGTGCGGGCCGGGCTGAAGGCCATCTACCTGTCCGGCTGGCAGGTGGCCGCCGACGCGAACCTCGGCGGGCACACGTACCCCGACCAGAGCCTCTACCCGGCCAACTCGGTGCCGGCCGTCGTGCGCCGCATCAACAACGCGCTGCTGCGCGCCGACCAGATCACCTGGTCGGAAGGCGCCGAGAACGCGCCGTACTGGCTCGCGCCCATCGTGGCCGACGCCGAGGCCGGGTTCGGCGGCGTGCTCAACGCCTTCGAGCTCATGAAGGGCATGATCGCCGCGGGCGCCGCCGGCGTGCACTGGGAGGACCAGCTCGCCTCCGAGAAGAAGTGCGGCCACCTCGGCGGCAAGGTGCTCATCCCCACCGGCCAGCACATCAAGACGCTCAACGCCGCCCGCCTCGCCGCGGACGTCTGCGGAGTCCCCAGCCTGATCATCGCGCGGACCGACGCCCAGGCCGCGACGCTCCTGACCAGCGACGTGGACCCCCGCGACCAGCGCTTCACCACCGGCGAGCGCACCGCCGAAGGCTTCTACCGGGTCCGCAACGGCATCGAGGCGTGCATCGCGCGCGGCCTGGCCTACGCGCCGCACTCCGACCTGCTCTGGATGGAGACCGGCACGCCCGACCTGGACGTGGCCCGCGAGTTCGCCGAGGCGATCAAGGCCGAGTATCCCGACCAGATGCTCGCCTACAACTGCTCGCCGTCCTTCAACTGGAAGAAGCACCTCGACGACTCCACCATCGCCAAGTTCCAGCGGGAACTCGGGCACATGGGGTACAAGTTCCAGTTCATCACGCTCGCCGGGTTCCACTCGCTGAACCACTCCATGTTCGCCCTCGCCCAGGGGTACGCGACCGACGGCATGACCGCGTACGTGGACCTCCAGGAGGCCGAGTTCGCCGCCGAGGCGCGCGGCTACACCGCCACCCGCCACCAGCGCGAGGTCGGCACCGGCTACTTCGACCTGGTCAGCACGGCCGTCGCGCCCGACTCCTCGACGACCGCGCTCAAGGGCTCCACCGAAGAGGAGCAGTTCACCCACTGATGTCCCGAACTCGCCGGCCACCTCCAGGGCATGGGACGGTTCCCCCGGCGAAACGGCCGCGCCAGACACCCCCCGGCCTGGCGCGGCCACTTTTTCGTGCAACAGATTCCCCGCGATCCCTCTCTCGGAGGTGACAGATAACGACGAGAGGCAGAGGCAGCGTGGATGAGGAGTCCAAGTTCGCGGAGTTCGTCGCCCGGCGGGGTGACGCGCTGATGCGGTACGGATACGTGCTGACCGGCAATCCGCACGACGCGGCGGACCTGGTGCAGGAGGCGCTGCTCAAGATGCGGGCGGCCTGGCCGGGCCTGCGGTCGAAGGACAACCCGGAGAGCTACGCGCGCACCACGATGGCCCGGCTGCACATCGCCGCCTGGCGGCTGCGCCGGCGCGAGCAGGTGATGTGGCAGCCGCCGGACCGCGAGCACCACGACACGCTGCCCGGCGGCGACGAGCAGGCGATGTGGCAGGCGCTGGCCGGGCTCCCCCGCAAGCAGCGGGCCGTGCTCGTGCTGCGCTACTACGAGCAGCTCAGCGACGCGGAGATCGCCGAGACGCTCGGCGTGTCCCGGGTCACCGTGCGCAGCCAGGCGCACCGCGCGCTCACCAAGCTGCGCGCCACCGTCCCCGCCCACCTGATCCCCGGAGGCGCACGATGACCGGACCGACGACCGGACCGAACGAGCACAATCGGGACGGGGCCGGCGCCACCGTCCTGGAGGAGACCCTGCGCAGGACGCTGGAGCGCGCCGCCGACCGGGCGCCCGCGCTGCCCGCCGCGGTCGCCGCCCGCCTGGCCGGGCCTCCTCCCCGGCGTGCGCCGCGCGCGCAGGCGCTGCTCGCCGCCGCGGCGGTCGTCGTGGTGGCCGCCGGGGTGAGCGTGGCGGTGACGGCCGGCCTCGGGGGCCCGGCCGAGCCCCGCCCCGCCGGCCCGGCGGCCACCGCCTCGGCCGGCGTGTCCACCAGCGAGCCCACCGCAGAGCCCACCGGCGAGCTCGCAGACCTCCAGGCGCCGCCGCCGATCGAGGAGGTGTGGCCGCAGGCCCTCCACAAGCTCCCCGGCACCGGGCGCGACCGGCTGCGCCCGATCCAGTTCCTCGACGACCGGACGCTGCTCGTCTCGACCTGGTCGAGCTTCGAGAAGACCAGCGCCCTGTACGCCTACGACCTCGGCACCCGGGAACGACGCGAGATCACGAAGGTGCCGACGCCCAAGGGCACGGTGCTGTTCGCCTCCGACTTCCGCGCCGGCGGCGACCGGGTCGTCTGGTGGAACCGGCTCAAGGACGGCACCACCCAGATCTGGTCGGCCCCGCTGTCCGGCGGCGAGGCCGCGCTCGTCACCACCGTGCGGACCGACGAGAGCGGCCTGGACGGCGTGCAGATCGCCGGCGACCGGGTCGTCTTCTCCGCCCGCTCCGGCGGCGTCCACACCGCCCCCCTGGCGGGCGGCCCGGCCACCCCGGTCGAGGGCGGCGCGTCGATGCACGTGCTGAACTGGCCGTGGATCGGCGAGCCCGGCCCGTACGGCGAGCATGTGGGGCCCAGGTTCGGCCGGATCCGCAACGTGGAGACGGGCGAGACGCGCACCGGCACCACCCGGGCGGGCGACGAGCTGCTCGGCTGCTCGGTCACCCACTGCATCGGGCACCGCAAGGGCGCCATGTTCCTGCGCCTGCGCGACGGCTCGGGCGAGCAGCCGCTGCCGGGCTCCATGGGGCGGATGGACCGGCTGGCGCAGGACCGCTTCCACGTGGCCACGCTGAGGGACCGCACCGGGTTCGTCGCCGTCGCCCTGTACGACCTCGCCGGCGGCCGCTCGGCCGACCTGGGCATCGAGGCGGAGCAGCGGGAGAACGGCTTCTCCGTCCAGTCGCCCGGCTTCGACGCCGCGGGCAGGCTCCTGTCCTACGAGGTCGGGGACACGCTGTACGTGGTCGACGTGACCAAGATCTGACCGAGTTCTGACCGGGGTCGCGGCCGGGGGCGGGCTCAGCCGAGTTCGGCGGCCTCCTCGGTCTCGACCTGGCGGTTCCAGTCCTTCTTGACCGCGCGCCACCCCTCGTCGTCCACGCCTGCCCGCCAGTAGCCGGAGATCGACAGCCGCTCCAGCGGCACGCTCTTCTCCACCCGCAGGTAGCGGCGCAGCCGCTTGACGAAGCCGGCCTCGCCGTGGACGAACGCGCACACGTCGCCGGGCGGGAAGCCGAACGCGAGCACCGCCTCGACCAGCGCCTCGCCGACGGGCCCGCCGTCGCGGTAGAGCCAGGTGACGCGGGCGTCGGCGAGCGTGCTCAGCTTGAGCTCGTCCTCGGGTGACTCGACCTCGACGAACACGTACGCGAGCGCGTCCTCCGGCAGCGCCTCCAGGGAGGCGGCGATGGCGGGCAGCGCGCTCTCGTCCCCGGCGAACAGGTGCCAGTCGGCCTCCGGGGCCGGCGCGTAGCTGCCGCCGGGGCCGAGCATGAGCACCTCGTCGCCGGGCCTGGCCCGCGCGGCCCACGGCCCGGCCAGCCCCTCGTCGCCGTGGTGGACGAAGTCGAGCGTCAGCTCCCGGGTGTCGGGGTCCCAGGCGCGCACGGTGTAGGTGCGCAGGCGGGGCCAGAACTCCCGCGGCATGGTCTCGCGCACCTGCCGCACGTCGAACGGCTGCGGGTAGTCCACGCCCTCGTGCGGGAAGACGACCTTGACGTAGCTGTCGGTGGCTCCGGAGAGGGCGAAGTCACGCAGGCCGTCACCGCCGACGACGACACGGATCATGTGCGGCGAGATGCGTTCGGTGCGCAGGACGACACCGCGGTGATCGGTCATTCCAACGACCCCCTCCAGAAGTTAGGCATACCTAACCTACACCCTGCCCGGGAGAAGACCGTCAGGCCGCGTCCTCCATCGGCGGCCGCTCCCCCGCGGCGGCCAGGAACCCCGCCATGTGCCGGAAGGCCAGCCGCGCCTCCGGCAGCACGTCCGCGAGCAGCGGGAACACGTGCGGCATCCGCGGCCACTCCTCGTACGTCACCGGCACCCCGGCCCGCCGGGCGCGCAGGGCGACGCGGCGCGCCTCGTCCCTGAGCACCTCGGTGGACCCGGTGACGATCATCAGGGGCGGCAGCCCGGTGAAGTCGCCCAGCACCGGCGACACCAGCGGGTCGCGCGGGTCGAGCCCGTCGGTCCAGCGGCGGGCCAGCCAGCGCACCCGCCCGGCCGGCAGGATCGGGTCCTGCCAGCGGTTGGCCCGGCGCGGGGAGTCGGTCAGGTCGGCCCACGGCGACAGGCAGATGCCCGCCGACGGCAGCGGCAGCCCCCGGTCACGCAGCGCCAGCAGCGTCGCCAGCGTCAGATGGCCGCCCGCCGAGTCGCCTGCCACGATCACGTCGGCCGCGTCGTACCCGCGTTCGAGCAGGCACCCGTACGCCTCCAGGGCGTCGCTCAGCGAGTCGGCGAGCTTGTGCACGGGCCCCTGCCGGTAGTCCAGGGCCAGCACCGGGCGGCGGGCCGCCGCCGACAGCCGCCAGGTGATCGGCCGGTGGGTGCGCGGCGAGCACCAGAAGTAGCCGCCGCCGTGCAGGTAGAGCAGCACCTTGCCCTCGTCCAGCTCCCGCCCGGCGCGCACCCACTCGCCGCCGCACGCGGCGAAGGCCGCCGGGGTCACGGTGACGTGCTCCGGCACCGGCACGGCCCCCGCGAGGCCGCCGAGCCGCGAGGCGCAGTCGAGCGCGAGCGGGTGGCGCAGCAGCAGGTGCGAGGCGGGCTTGAGGGTGCCCCGCATCAGGCCGGTGAGCGCGCGGGCCTGCCAGCTCAGCGGGTAGTCAGGCGTGACGTCGCGGTCCAGGCTCATGACGAGTCCTCCGTGACCTGTACATACCCGCACTACTCACCGGTAACCAGGGGGCTTCCGGGCCGCTGCCTTTACAAAGTAGATCGCAGCGGGGTCAGTAGTAGCCGCCCTCCTGCGTGCTCTCGTACTCGTCGTCGTCCTCGTCGCGCGCCCAGCGCGAGGGCATCAGGACGGGGATGAACAGCGCCACGCCGAGCAGGGCGAAGGCGCCGGAGGTCAGCAGCAGCCGGTCGCCGGCGGCGGCCTCCCGGACGAGCTGGTGCACCGACGGCTCGTCCGGGAGGAGGCTGAGCGCGCGGTTCATGTCGAGGGCGTAGACGACGGTCCAGGCGAGCAGGACCAGCGACGGCGTGAAGGTGGCCAGCGGCGAGACCCGCCCCGCCACGACGAGCCCGACGACGAGGCCGACGGCGGCCATCGAGCCGAGCGCGATCCACAACTGCTGCCCGCCGGTAGGAGCGGCCTGCGCGGCGAGCATCGCCTGCTGCACGGCCCATCCGCCGCCGGCCAGGACCGCCGCGGTCACCACCAGCCCCAGGAGCAAACCACCTAAGTGCCGCAACGTACTCACCCCTATGTCAACGTGGTGAGCCCGACCCTAGCGACAAACATCGCGAATCAACCAGGCATTGCCGAGCTTGAAGAAGAACTCGTCGCCGCCCCCTCCCCGTGAGACCATGTGGCACACCCATGCGCGCGCACCCGCCCCTCCGGCTCGTCAGGGCGGCCGTCTTCACGGCCGTCTGCGTGACGCTTGCCGCGATCGCGCACACGCTGGGCGGCGGCACCGGCCCCGCGGCGTGGGCCGCCGGGCTCGGCGCGGCCTCGGTGTTCGCGCTGGCGCTGGCCCTGTCCGGCCGGGAGCGCCCGGCCGCCACCGTCAACACCGCGCTGATCGTCGCGCAGGCCGGGCTGCACGAGCTGTTCGGCGGCGGCGACGGCACCGCCTACGTCGCCCTCCACCTGCACGGGCAGGGGCTCGGCGACGCGCTCGGCATGCTGGTCGCGCACCTGACGGCCACGCTGCTCACCGGCTGGTGGCTGGCCCGCGGCGAGGCCGCGCTGTGGGCGACGCTGCGCCGGCTGCTGCGCCGCCTGACGCCGCTGCGCCCGGTCCGCTCCCCCGTCCTCCGCCCCGCCGCGCCGATCGTGCGCGCGCGGGCCGTGCCGCCCGATCCCGGGCTGCGTCACTCCGTGGCCAGGCGTGGTCCTCCACTGCCCGCCTGACCAGCTGACACCTCCGTAACCCCCATCACGACAAGTGGAGATCCGCCATGTCCTTCGTCCGCCGTGCCGCGACCGTGCTCGCGGCCACCACCGCCCTGACCGCCCTGACCGCCGGGCTCGCCCTGCCCGCGCTCGCCCACGTCACGATCAACCCGGGCACCGCCGAGCAGGGCGGGTTCACCAAGGTCGCCTTCCGCGTGCCGAACGAGCGCGACGACGCCTCGACAGTCAAGGTCGAGGTGTCCTTCCCCACCGACCACCCGCTGGCGTTCGTGTCGGTCAAGCCCGTGCCCGGCTGGAGCGTCAAGGTCACCGAGGGCAAGCTGCCCAAGCCCGTCACCACCGAGTTCGGCGAGCTCACCGAGGCCGTCACCACCGTCGTCTGGTCCGGCGGGAAGATCGGCA
The DNA here is from genome assembly GCF_040674795.1 of Nonomuraea sp. NPDC049725. Lineage (NCBI taxonomy): Bacteria > Bacillati > Actinomycetota > Actinomycetes > Streptosporangiales > Streptosporangiaceae > Nonomuraea > Nonomuraea sp. NPDC049725. The sequence goes on from NZ_JBFANJ010000015.1 coordinate 176,031, forward strand.
AGGGCGAGTTCCAGGAGTTCGAGGTGTCGATGGGCCGCCTGCCCGAGGGCGTCGGCCAGATCGTGTTCCCGACGAAGCAGACCTACTCCGGCGGCGAGGTCGTCGACTGGGCCGACGCGCCCGCGGCCGACGGCTCCGAGCCGGAGCACCCCGCGCCGGTGCTCAAGCTGACCCCGGCGACCGGCGGCGACGCGCACGGCGCGGCCACCGCCCCGGCGTCCCCCGCCGCCGGGTCCCCCGCGCCCTCGGTGACGCCGGTCGCCGCCGCCTCCGGCTCCTCCGACGGCACCGCCCGCCTGCTCGGCGGCGCGGGCCTGGCCGTGGGCGTCATCGGCCTCGTGGTCGCCTTCCTGGCGCTGCGCCGCCGCACGTCCTGACCCGCGGGCGCGTCCCGTACGCGGCCCGAACCCGGTCTGCGTATGGGGCGCGCCCGTCAGGAGGTGATGTCCTTGCCGGTGAAGCGCGCCCACGCGACCGACAGCGACAGCACGGTGTACGCGCCGAACACCGCCAGCCCGTCGAGCAGCGCCCCGGTGTCGATGGGGGCGCGCAGCACGGCGTCGAAGCCGGTGAAGCGGGCCGGCAGCAGATAGGGCTCCAGCGGCGCGAGCTCCGGGATGGCGCGCAGCACCTGGCAGACGATGACGGCCACGACCGCGCCGGCGATCGCGCCGATGGGCACCTCGGTGAACGTCGACAGGGCGAGCGCGACCGCGCCCAGCGCGGCCATGCCGGCGCCGATGTAGCCGACGCTGACGGCGATCCGCAGCAGCCCGTCGGTCACGGAGACGGTGGTGCCCGACAGCAGCGTCACGTCCCCGACGGGGAACAGCACCAGCCCGGTGAGCAGCGCCGACAGCGCCACCACGGCGGTGACCGCGTAGGCGTACACGACGACGTTCAGGAACTTGACGGCCAGCAGCCGGCCCCGGCCGGCGGGCGCGGCCAGCAGGTAGCGCAGCGTGCCCGCGCCGGCCTCGCCGGCGATCGAGTCGCCGCCGACGACGGCGACGGCGACCGGCATGAGCAGCAGCGTCAGGAACGAGAACGAGACGAACGTCAGCATGAGGCTGTTGCCCGCCACGCTGGCGATCAGCCCGCTCATCTCGTCGTCCCCGCCGCCGCCGACCATCCGCAGCGCGACGCCGACGACGATGGGCACCGTGGCGACCACCGCGAGCATGGCGAGGTTGCGCGGGCGCCGGAACGTCAGGCCCAGCTCCGAGCCGAGCAGCCGCCAGAACGCGCCCGGCCGGCGCGGCGGCGACGGCAGCCCCGGCGGCGGCGGCTCGGGGGCGTGGCGTTCGGCGCTGCCGATCGTCTCGGCCACCGGCACCAGCCCGGGGGTGCGGCGGGGCCGCTCGGTCCGCGTCGCCGCCTCCGTACCGGTGGTGGTCTCAGCCGTCGACATCGAAACCCTCTCCCGTCAGTCCCACGAACACGTCCTCCAGGCTCGGCCGCACCACGGCGAGCCCGCGCACGGCCACGCCCTCGCGGACGAGCACGGCGTTGACCTCCTCGGGCGCGTGCCCGCCCAGCTCGGCGCTCACGTGCTCGTCGGAGCGCACGTCGGCCAGGCCGAGCGCGCCCAGCACCCGGGCGGCGTCGGCGGGGTCGGGCGTCTCGACCCGGATCCGGGTGGCGCGCCCGCCGCTGAGCGAGGCGATCGTGCCCTGCGCGACGAGCCGGCCGGCCCGCATGATCGCCGCGTGCGTGCACATCTGCTCCACCTCGGCCAGCAGGTGGGAGGAGACGAAGACGGTGGTGCCGCCGGAGGCGATCTCCTTGACCAGCGCGCGCACCTCGCGGGTGCCCTGCGGGTCGAGCCCGTTGGTCGGCTCGTCCAGGATGAGCAGCTCACGCGGGCCGAGCAGCGCGGCGGCGATGGCCAGGCGCTGGCGCATGCCCAGCGAGTAGTTGCGGAACCGCTTGCCCGCCGCGGCGCTCAGCCCCACCCGCTCCAGCGCCTCGCCGATCCGCTCCTTGGCGGTGGCGGGCGTCGCGGTCGGGTCGGCGGCGTCGAAGCGGCGCAGGTTGGCCTCACCCGACAGGTACGGGTAGAAGGCCGGTCCTTCGACGAGCGCACCGACCCGGGGCAGCGCCTGGCCGAGCGGCAGCCCGAGCAGCGCGTGCTCCCCCTCGGTGGGCGCGACCAGGCCCAGCAGCATGCGGATCGTGGTGGTCTTGCCCGAGCCGTTCGGCCCGAGGAAGCCGTAGACGGACCCGCGCGGCACGGCCAGGTCCAGCGCGTCGACGGCGACCTGGCCGCCGCGGAAGCGCTTGGTCAGGCCGCTGGTCACGATGGCGGCGTCGGAGGGCGGGGCCGCCCCGAGAGGCGCCCCCGCTTCCTGCGTGGCGGTCGTCACCTGACGCCCGCCGCCTTGGTGATCTCCTCCGGGGTGACCGCGCCGACCAGCAGACGGCCGTCGTCGGTCAGCAGGACCGTGGCGAGCTTGGTGGTGATCAGCTTGCCGGAGCCCCACGGGCCGCTCACCGGGGTGGCGGACTTCAGGACGGTCTCGAGGAGCGCGGCCGGGTCGGCGCCGCCGTCGCCGCCGAACGGCGACCCGTCGTCACCCTGCTGCTCGCCCTGCTCACCCTGCTCGCCGGCCTGGCGGCCGTCCTGGGCCTTCAGGTCGGCCACCGAGGCGGGCAGCACGGCCACCGAGGTCCAGCCGTCGCCGACGATCTTGACCTCTTCGGCGGCCTTCCTGGCCTCCTCACGGTGCTCCTCGGCCCGCTCGCCGCCCTCGCCCTCCTGGGGCGCGGTGAGCTTCTTCTCCTCGACCTTGGCCCCGGCGGGCGGGGTGAAGGCGAAGTTCTCCGGCGCGGGCGGGGTGAACGTCACCTGGGTGAAGCCGACCTGGAAGGCCGGCTCGGCCGAGCCCTTGGCGAACACCTGCACCTGGAGCGGGACGAAGTTCTCACCGTCGAGGGCCAGGCGCACCTCCTCCACCAGGGAGCCGGCGTCCTTCGGCTTGAGCACGAGCTGGTAGGCCGGGCGGCCGGCCACCTCGGCCGTGTTGGTCACGCTGACGGCGGTGTGCTCGTCGGCCTGGGCCAGCACCTTCTCCGCCGCCGCCTGCGGGGTCAGCTCCGCCGGGGCGGTCTCGGCCGCGTCGTGCGGCCGCTTCCCGTTATAAATGATCTTGGTGGCGGTGTTGGTGGCGCTGTCGAAGTACCACGCCTGGTCGCCGTTGACGATCAGGTTGGTCTCGTTCATCTGGGTCGGCATCGCGACCCTCAGCTTGTCGCCCGCCCCGTACCAGACCTTGACCTCGTGCGAGCCCGACAGCAGGCTGAGCGGCCCGGCGGAGCTGGTCGCCGGCAGCGCCGGCAGGCCGAGCGAGGCCGTCTGCTGCACGGTGCCGGACATCGGCAGCATGCCCTCGGTCTTCTGGGCGGCCGCCGCGGCGTCGGCCAGCAGCTGCTGGGCCGAGCGCTCGGGCAGCACCGGGTCGCCGCTCACCGCGGCGACGACCGGACCGGCGCCGATCGCGGCCCCGATCACGGCAGCAGCCGCGATCGGCACTCCCCACCTCACGAACGTGCCTCTTCGCATCTCACTCCTTAACGGTATGTCGATGCCGCCAGCCTGTGTGATGCATCCTTAGGCGAGCCTGAGACGAGCTGAGATCCCTCTCAGCCTTCTCAGCCGGGTCTCAGGGGGAGGACGGGAGAATCGCCGCATGAGAGTTCTGGTCGTCGAGGACGAGAGGCGGATGGCCGCCGCCCTCCAGCGGGGGCTGCAGGCCGAGGGATTCGCCGTGGACCTCGCCCACGACGGCGAGCAGGGCCTGCACCAGGCCAGGAACGGCGACTACGACGTGGTCGTGCTCGACATCATGCTGCCCAGGCTGTCCGGCTACAACGTGTGCAAGCAGCTGCGCGCGGAGGAGAACTGGGTGCCGATCCTCATGCTGTCGGCCAAGGACGGCGAGTACGACATGGCCGACGGCCTCGACCTGGGCGCCGACGACTACCTGACCAAGCCGTTCTCGTACGTGGTGCTCGTGGCCAGGCTGCGGGCGCTGCTGCGGCGCGACGCCGGGCGGCGGCCCGCCGTGCTGTCGGCCGGCGACCTGACGCTCGACCCGGCCCGCCGCCGGGTGCTGCGCGGCGAGGCGCAGGTGGAGCTGACGCCGCGCGAGTTCGCGCTGCTGGAGTTCCTGCTGCGCAGGCGGGACGAGGTCGTGTCGAAGGCGGAGATCCTGGAGCACGTGTGGGACACCTTCGACACCGACCCGAACGTGGTCGAGGTGTACGTCGGCTACCTGCGGCGCAAGATCGACGTCCCGTTCGGCAGGAACGCGCTGCAGACCGTGCGCGGCGCGGGCTACCGGCTGGCCGGCGACGGTGGCTGAGAGCCCGATGACGTGGTGGCGGCGGCAGGGGCTGCGCTTCCGCCTCACCGCCGTGGCCGCCGCGGTGCTCGCGCTGGCGCTGGCCGTGTCGGCGTCGGTGCTGCTCAGCGTGCTCGACCGGGCGCTCATCTCCACGGTGGACGACTCGACCAGGCAGCAGGCGCAGACCGTCCGGGTGCACGCCGACGCCGGCACCCTGACCAGCCCGATCACCACCCACGACGGCACCATCGTGCAGGTGCTCGACGCGGACGGGCGCATCACGCACGTCACCTACGGCGCCGACCGGCTGGTGCCGCTGCTGGGCGCCGCCGCCCGGCGGGAGGCGCTGGCGGGCGGGCAGGCGGTGTTCGTCGACGGCCGGCCGTACGCGATCCCGGGGCCGCTGCGCGTGGTGGTGCTGCGCGCCGACCGGGGCCAGACCGTGATCGCGGCCAGGCCGGTCGCGGAGATCCAGACCAGCATCGGCACGGCCGGCCGGGTGCTGCTCGTCGGCACGCCGCTGCTCGTGGTGCTGCTGGCCGTGGCGAGCTGGATGATCATCGGCAGGACGCTGCGGCCCATCAGCGCGCTGCGGCGCGGCGCCGCCGACATCACCCACACCGCCCGGTCGCGGCGGCTGCCGGTGCCCGAGTCACGCGACGAGGTGCACTCGCTGGCCACCACGCTCAACGACATGCTGGGGCGGCTGGAGGAGGCCGAGCAGCGGCAGCGGGCGCTGGTGTCCGACGCCGCGCACGAGCTGCGCAGCCCGCTGGCCAGCATCCGGCTGCAGCTGGAGGTGGCGCTCGGCCATCCCGAGGGCCAGGACTGGCGGGAGACGGCCGAGGGGGTGCTGGAGGACACGCTGCGGCTGCACCGGCTGGCCGAGGACCTGCTGGCGCTGGCCCGGCTGGACGAGCGTGGCGGCGTGCCCGGCCGCCGCGAGCCGGTCGACCTCGACGAGGTGGTGCGTCAGTGCGCCGAGCGCTACGGCGAGGTACGGCTGACCGCGTGCGACCCGGTCGTGGTGCGGGGCGACGCCCTCGACCTGAGCCGGGTGCTGACGAACCTCATCGACAACGCCGTGCGCCACACCGCGTCCAAGGTCGAGGTGGCGCTGACGTCCGACGGCACGCTCACCGTCACCGACGACGGGCCCGGCATCCCGGAGGAGGACCGGGAGCGGGTGTTCAACCGGTTCACCCGGCTCGACTCCGGGCGCAGCCGTGACGAGGGCGGCGCGGGGCTCGGGCTGGCGATCGTGCGCGAGACCGTGCGCGCGCACGGCGGCACCGTGCACCTGGAGGACGCCGGGCCGGGGCTGCGGGCCGTGGTGTGGCTGCCACGCGGCTGAAGCGCGTAAAGCGCGTCGAAAGCGGCGCTCCCTAGAGTCCTCGCGACTCATCACGGAGGTGCTTCACATGCGCAGAATCGTCATCGTCGCCGCCCTGGCGGCCGCCGTCGCCGCGGGCCTCGCCACGCCGGCCCAGGCCGTCCGCTCCGACGGGCCGTGCCAGCCCGAGATCCCCAGCTCGTGCGACATGACGTGGACCGGCGACCCGGCCAAGCCGGGCGTCTGACCGGGGGTGATCAGCGGGCGAGGGCCTCGGCGGCTCTCGCCCGCCAGCGCTCGGCGCCCATGCCGGCGAACAGCTCGTGCGCCGTACGCAGGTGCTCGGCGGCCTCCGGGTCGCCCCGCCCGCCCAGCAGCAGCCCCAGCGAGAGACCGGCGCGGCCCTGGATGTGCCGCTCGCCCAGCCGGACCGCCAGGGCCAGCGCCTGGCGCAGCGTCGCCTCCGCCTGCTCGGACTCGCCCAGCGCCGCCTGCGCCTCCCCCAGCCCGTGCAGCACGTACACCTCGCCGATCCGGTCGTGCACGGCGCCCACGATCGCCGCCGCCCGGGCGAACGACTCCTTCGCCGCCGCCGCGTCGCCCCGGCGCAGCGCCAGCTCGGCGATCCTGGTGAGCGTCTGCGCCTCGCCGCGCGGCACGCCCTCCGCCCGGAACGTCGCCAGGGCCCGCTCCAGCAGCGGCTCCGCCTCGCCCGGCCGGTCGCCCTCCAGGTGCACGGCGGCCACGTTCACCAGCACGTGCGCCTCGGCGGCCCGGTCGCCGACGGCCCGCAGCAGCGGCAGCGCCTCGGCGTAGCGGGCCAGCGCCACCTCCGCCCGGCCGCCCACCCGCTCGACCAGCGCCAGGTTGCGCAGCGCCAGCGCGCGGCCCTGGATCTCCCCGATGTCGCCGAACAGCCGGATGGCGTCACGCAGCAGCGGCCCGGCCTCGGTGTAGCGCTGTTCGAACAGCAGCAGCGAGCTCAGCGAGTAGACCATGGCGGCCTCGCCCCTGGCGTTGCCCGCCGCCACGCACGCCCGCCTGGCCTGCTCGCTGACCGACCGCCAGTCGTCGAAGTGCCCGTACGCCTCGAACAGGGTGACGGCGGTCATGGCCAGGTTCCAGCACAGCTCGTCCAGGCCGTGGGCGCCCGCCTGGCGCACCGCCGCCAGCAGGACGGCGCGCTCCTCGTCCAGCCACGGCAGCGGCTGCTCGCCGATCAGCGTGTCGGCCAGCTCGGCGGTGACGGCGGAGGTGGCGGTGCCCTTGCCGCGCAGCATCGTGAAGAAGCCGCCGTAGTGGCGCTCGTGCACCCGCTCGGCGAGGGCCAGCAGGGCGGTGCAGGCCCGCTCGACCGTCATGGCCCGCTGCTCGCGGGTCTCCTCCGCGTGGGCGCGTTCCTCGGCGAAGGCGCGTACGAGATCGTGCATGCCGTAGCGGCCCCCGGCGGTCCGGCGCAGCAGCGAGGCGTCGGTCAGCTCCGCCAGCGGGCCCGACACCCCGTCGGCCGGGTCGGCGTCGCACAGCGCGGCGGCCAGCCACGGCGCGACCTGGGGGCAGCCCAGCAGGCCGATCCGGCGGAACAGCAGGCGGGCGCGCGGCGACAGGGCGGCGTAGCTGACGTCGAGGCTGGCTCGGACCTCCACGTCGCCGTGCGTGAGCGCGTCGAGCGCGGTGCGCGAGTCGGCGAGCTGCGCGACCAGCGTCTCCACCCGCCAGCGGGGGCGGGCGGCGAGCCGGGCGCCCGCGATGCGCAGCGCCAGCGGCAGGCCGCCGCACTGCTGCGCCAGCGTGCGGACCGCGTCCGGCTCGCGGGCGGCGCGGGCGGGGCCGATGTCCTGGACGATCAGGTCGGCCGCGTGCCGCTCGCCCAGCACGTCCAGCCGCAGCACCTGCCTGCCGGGCAGGCCGACCGGCCGCTCCCGCGTCGTCACCAGGGCGGCGCACGGGGCCGCGCCCGGCAGCAGCGGCCACACCCCCGGGCTGGGGCCAGCGTTGTCGAGCACGACCAGCAGCCTGCTGCCCGCCACCGTCGAGCGGAACAGCGCGCTGCGCTCCTCCAGCCCCCGGGGCAGCGACGTCAGCCCGAGCGCCCGCAGGAACCGGCCCAGCACGTCGGCCGGCTGCAGCTCCCCGGCGCGCAGGTCGATGTAGAGCTGGCCGTCGGGGAAGTCGGCGGCGGCCCGGTGCGCGGCGTGCAGCGCCAGCTCGCTCTTGCCGACGCCGGCCCGGCCGACGATCGCGGCCAGCGGCAGCGCGCTCCCGCCGGGGCGCAGCATCGCGGCGACGCGCTCCAGCTCGGCGTCCCTGCCGGACAGCGGCGAGAACACGGGCGGCAGCTGCCGTGGCACCGGCGGCAGCCCGCGCCCGCCCGCCGCCTCGTCGCCGGGCTCGTGCTCCTCGCGGGACTCCTCATCGGGCTGCTCGGGCGCGCCGTCGTCCGGGGGTACGGGCGCGTCGCCGGGGTGGGGGGCGCCGGGGAGGCGGACGGCGGGGCGGCCCGGCGCGGTGTCGTAGCCGAGCGCGAGGGAGGCGTCCTGGTTGAGGATCGCCAGCTCCAGGCGGCGCAGCTCGTCGCCGGGTTCGAGGCCGAGCGTGTCGAGGAGCATGCCGCGGTAGTCGCGGAAGGCGTCGAGCGCCTCGGCCTGGCGTCCCGACCGGTAGAGGGCGAGCATGAGCTGGCCGTGCGGCCGCTCGCGCAGCGGGTGGTCCTGGACCATCCGCCGCAGCTCCCCCACGAGCTGCTGGTGGCGGCCCAGCTCCAGGTCGAGGTCGGCCAGCCGCTCGCGGGCCAGCAGCCGCCGCTCCTCCAGGTCGTGCGCGATCGGCAGGAGCAGGTCGCTCTCGACGTCGGCGAGCGCGGGCCCGCGCCACAGGGCGAGCGCCTCGCGCAGCGTCGCGGCGGCCCGCTCGGCGTCCTCCTCCTGCGCCCGCGCCACGAGCGCGTCGAAGTCGGCCAGGTCGAGGCTGCCCGGCCCGACCTTCAGCAGGTAGCCGGGCGGCCGGGTCAGCAGCACCTGGAAGGGCTGGACGGTGTCGTCCAGAGCCCTGCGGAGCTGGAACACCCGGATCTGGATCTGGTTGCGCGCGGTGCCGGGCGGCGCGTGCCCCCAGGCCGCCTCGATCAGCCGGTCGAGCGGCACGATCCGGTTGGCCTCCAGCAGGAGCAGCGCCATGACGACGCGTTGCAGGCCTCCCCCGAGGTGCAGCTCGCCCCCATCGCGTTCGATGACGAGCGGGCCGAGAATCCTGAAGCGCATGTATCCCTCCGCTGAGATGCTCTCAGCCGGGGTTTGCACTTTTCTTGCCGAACGCCAACAGCCCGGGGCCGGGGCGCCGTCAGGCGGCGGTGCCCTTCTCCGCCGTCATCAGGAAGTCCTGGGCGATCAGCGGCAGGCGGCGCCGGGCGTGCACGACGGCGATGACGCGGCGCACGGCGGGCTCCAGGGAGCGGACCACGAGGCCGGCTCTGCTGGCCTGCTCGGCCATCCCGCGATACCACAGCAGGGACGCCTGACCGGCGCGTACGGCGTTGAGCCAGCCGTTGCGCTCGTCGGTCTCCAGGACGACGCGGGGGCTGACCGCGTACTTGCCGAACATGGCGTCGAGCTCGCGGCGGCGGACGCTGCCGCGGGCGGGCAGGGCCAGGCGCATGCCGTCGAGCCGGCGCATGGGCACGGGGTTGGGCAGTTCGAGGCCGGGCGGGGAGATCAGCACGATCTCCTGGCGTTCGAGGGGGTGGGTGACGAGGTCACCGGGCACCGGCAGGTCCGTCAGGCCGAGGTCGGCCCGCTGGTCCCTGATGGCGCTCACCACGGCGTCGCGGCCGTCGCAGCGGACGATGTGCACGCGGACGCCGGGATGCTCGGCGGCGTAGGCGGGCAGCAGCCGCCCCGCGAGGCCCGGCTCCAGGCTCGGGGTGGAGGCGATGCGCAGCTCCGCCTCCCCGCCGCCGCCGTGGCCGGCGAGGCCCTCGATCTCGCGGACGGCGTCGAGCGCCTCCCGCGCCAGTTTCACCACCCGGCGGCCCTGCGCCGTGACCACCACGCCGCGCCCGGAGCGGGCGAAGAGCGTCAGGCCGAGCTCCCGCTCAAGATCCCGGATCGCACGGGAAAGCGCAGGTTGTGCGATGTAAAGCGACTTGGCCGCATCGGTCATGGTGCGGTGCTCCGCAGTCGCGACCACATAGCGGAGCTGCTGGAGGTTCATGGCAAAGAAGCTAGGACAACGGCCGCCGCGGGGTGCGGGACATAGCGGAGATCACCTCGAATGATTTCGGACTGTAACCGAGTGCTGCTACATCCGTGACGGGTGATAAATCAGTATGCTTCTGCCCCAAATTTGGCAAAGCCCCGGGACGTGACCCAGCAAGTCACGCATTCCGGACAAGCGACTCAAGGGGCAACACGGTGACAGGCAACGGGCAGTACCCTCCCCCGCCCCAGGGGCCAGGACAGCCCCAGCGGCCACCCTCGCGCCCGTGGCCCCCGCCGGGCTACGGGCAGCCGCCGCAGCGGCCCCCGCAGGAGCCGCCGTACCCGCCCCAGGGGCAGCCGCCCGCGCACCCGTACCCGGGCGCGCCGGGGCCGGGCACCCCGTATCCGCAGCCGCCCCATCCGGGGCAGCCGCCGCATCCCGGGCCGCCGCCCGGGAGCCCGTACCCGGGACAGCACGGCAGCCCGTACCCGCAGCAGACCCCTCCCCAGGGCCCGCCGCACGGGATGCCCCAGGGCCCGCCGCAGGGCCCGCCGCAGGGCCCGCCGCACGGGATGCCGCAGGGGCCGCCGCCGGGGCACGGGTATCCGCCGCCGCCTCCTCAGGGGGCGCCCTGGCAGCAGCCGCCACCGCCACCGCCGCCCCCGCCGGGGCACGGGCCGTACGGGAACTGGCAGCCGCCGCGCCGCAAGTCCGGCATCGGCGTGGCCGGGGTCGTCGGGGGCGTGTTCGGGGCGATGGCGGGGCTGTTCCTGCTGATCGTCGTCGGGGCGGCGCTGTTCGGCGGGTCGGGCTCGCGTTCGGAGTCGACGACGCCGGTCGCGATCCCGACGGCGTCCCCGTACGAGCCCCGCGAGAACCGGACACGGGAGCCGTCCCGGGAGCCCACCGAGCAACCGACCGAGCAGCCCACCGAGCAGCCCACCCGCCAGCCGACGGAGACGCCGACGCGGGACGACGAGCCGGACACCACGGTCGAGCCGCCCCGCCAGGTCACGCTGAACCGGAGCCTGAAGAACAACACCATGTACCGGGCGGGCGCGCTGCCGAGGATGACGTGCCGGGCGGGCAACACGAGCATCTTCAGCCACAGCCAGCTCAAGTCGCTGATCCTCAGGACCAGCAAGTGCATGGACCGGGCGTGGGGCCAGATCCTCAGCAAGCAGGGCATCCCGTTCCGGCCGCCGAACTACGCGATCGCGTCAGGGCGCGGCAGGGGCGCGTGCGGCGACTATCCGCAGCCGGGGAGCATGGTGCCGTACTACTGCCCGCGCAACAGCACCATCTACGCCTCGACCTCGGCCATGGCCAAGGGGAACGGCAACGCGCGCGGCTACGGCCAGATCATCTCCTGGCATGGCGGGATCATCAGCATGATGGCCCACGAGTACGGACATCACGTGCAGAACATCACGGGCCTGATGGACTCATGGTGGGCGCAGACGCTGGACTCGTCGAGCAACAGCGGCAAGCTCGCGCTCAGCCGCCGCCTGGAGCTCCAGGCAACGTGTTTCGGCGGGATGTGGATGCGTTCGGTGGCGGCCAGCTACCCGATCAACACGGCCCGCCGAGGGGAGCTGTTCTGGTTCTACGGCCAGGTGGGCGACTATCCCGGCTACCCGCGTGACCACGGCTCCCGGGCCAACAACCAGCGGTGGTTCCGGCAGGGCTGGGAGAAGAGCCAGGCGTACCAGTGCAACACCTGGGTGATGCCTTCCTCGGCGACGTCATGAGGTCACATGGCGTTCATCTCAGCTTGGGCACATGTCTTTGATGTCCATATATGGCAGCTAGAATCCTGGCAATCTTGTGCCAATGGGGGGCAAACCCACGGGTTCTGCCTGGTAGGCGTGTGAAGGAGCCGGTGTGAGCAATCGGGATGGGTCAGGCGCCGCGCCCGGGGGTGGCAGGAAACGGCGTACCCCTCGCCGCTCCCGTCCCGCCGCCGGCCAGTCGCCCGACGCCCCCCAAGACCCGGCCCGCCCTCCCCTGAACCCCGCCGGAGACGCGAACGCCGCCGCCGAGGGCCGCTCGGGCCGCGCCAGAGCTCCCCGCGGCGGTGACACGCCGCCCCCGGCCCGGCGAGCCCCCCAAGCCCCCTCCGGCCCCGGAAACCCTCCCGCAGGGCCCGGGACCCCTCCCGCAGGGCCCGGCAGCCCGCCCCCCGGCCCCGGCCCCACCCCGGGCGGTCCGGCTGCAGGGCGGGACGACACCCCACGCGGCCGGGGCGACACGCCCCAAGGCCGGGACGACGCCGCCCGCAGCCGGAGTGAGGCGCCGCCCGAGCATGGTGAGACGTCCGCCAGGCGGGGCAGGACGCCCTCCGGGAGGGCCGGATCTGCCTCCGGGAGAGGCGGATCGGCCTCCGGAAGGGCCGGGACCCGTCCCGGACGCGGCAGGGGCCAGGCAGGCCGCGGCAGAGGCGGCGCCGGCGACCCGAACGCGGACCCGGCCGGCCCGGACGGGACCGGCCGGCACGGCCAGGACGAGACCGCGGGCCGGGGCGGCGCGAGTGCACGGCAGGGCGCGGCGGGCGCGTTCTCGCGGATCGGCGGCGGCCTGCGCGGTGGCTCACGGGGCGGCTCACGGGGAGGCTCGCGGACGGGTGGCGGGAGCGCGCCGCAGTTCGCCAAGCCGCTCTCGCTGGGCGGCGTGCTCGGCTGGACGCTGCTGTCGGCCGTCCTGCCCGGCGCCGCCCACCTGCGCACCGGGCGCCGCCGCACCGGCCTGATCCTGGTCTCCTCGTACGCGGTGCTGCTGCTCGCCCTGCTGGCCTTCGGCCTGGTGGTGTGGAACGACCCCACCGCGGCCACCATGTTCGCCTCCCCCGGCTGGCTCCTCACTCTGACGATCGTCTCCGGCGCGTGCGCGCTCGCGTGGTTCACGCTCGTCGCCTTCTCGTACGCCGCCCTGCGCCCCGCCAGGCTGGACCGGCAGGGTCAGATCATCTCCGGCATCCTGGTCGGCGTGCTGTGCGTGGCGGTCATGGTGCCGTTCGGGTACGGGGCCAACGGGGTCCAGGAGACGAAGAACACGATCACGCACATCTTCCGCCCCGCCTCCAGCGACCCGGACGCGCAGCCGGTCAAGGAGGAGGACCCGTGGAACGGCAGGGACCGGGTCAACTTCCTGCTCATCGGCGGTGACGCGGCCGGCAACCGGACCGGCATGCGTACCGACAGCATGAACGTCGCCAGCGTGCACATCCCGACGGGCAACACGGTGCTGTTCAGCCTGCCGCGCAACCTGCAGCACGTGCGCTTCCCCCCGACGTCGCCGCTGCGCAAGGTGTTCCCCAACGGCTACATGGCCGAGCTGCCCGGCGGCGGCCTGCTCAACGAGGTCTGGCAGTACGCCAACGACCACCCGGAGCAGGCCGGGGGCAAGAACAAGGGGCCGCGCGCGCTGATGGACGCCATCGGCTACACGCTCGGCCTGAAGATCGACTACTACGCGCTGATGAACATGTACGGCTTCGCCGACCTGGTGGACGCCATCGGCGGCCTGAAGATCCGCGTCGAGCACGACGTGCCGTGGGGCGGCACGTTCGGCACGGCGGGCACGATCAAGGCGGGTTACCGGACGCTGACGGGCGAGCAGGCGCTGTGGTACGGCCGGTCCCGGGTGGGCAGCGACGACTTCTCCCGCATGGGCCGCCAGCGCTGCGTCATCGGCGCGTTCGCCCAGCAGGCGACGCCGGACAAGATCCTGGCCAACTTCACCAAGATCGCCGGTGCGGCCCGGCGGATGGCGGAGACGAACATCCCGCAGGAGCTGCTGCCGCCGCTGCTGAACCTGGGGCTCAAGGTCAAGGATGCGCGGATCAGCAGCCTGCAGTTCGTGCCGCCGGGGTACTGGCCGGGCAGCCCGGACTGGGCGAAGATCCGCAAGGCGACGGACCGGGCGATCAAGGCGTCGACGCGGCCGGCCCGCCGCGCCCAGGCCGCGGACGTGGCCGCCTCCCCCGGCGCCCCGGCGGTCACCCCGACCCCGTCGCAGTCGGTCACGGCCAAGCCGTCGCAGACGCCCACGCGCAACAACCAGAAGGCGGAGGCGCAGTCCCTGGAGGAGCTGTGCGGCTTCTAGCGCCGAACCGGCCCCCGGCCTGACACCGGGGGCCGCGCGGCTCGTCCGCCGGGGCCCGAGTTCAGGCTCGCGGCCTGACGGCGGGGCCCGGGCCGGCATCGGGGCTCAGGGCCGGTCGTCGCGTCAGGCGGCGGACGCGACGCGGAGTCCGGCCGTTACAAGAGACGCCTGGCGGGCGACACGGGCGCCGAGATGCTCGGCGGTGGCGACATCAGCGGGGTGAACGGTGTCGACACCGCCGTCCAGCGGCGTCTGAGCTCCGGCACCGCCCCAGAAGCCAAGGCGGTTGAGGTCGTTCTCGGAGGCGGTGGTGGAGTTCCAGCCGGGGGCAAGGCCGAGACTGATCCACAGCATGCGGTGCTGGGCGGCGAAAGTGGCGAAGAAGGCGAGCGTGCCGGCCTTGTCGCCGTAGATGGAGGCGGAGTTGGTGAAGCCGGCGGCGAGCTTGTCAGCCCAGCGGCCTTCCGAGAAGCGGCGGCTGGTGGCTTCGGCGAACGCGTGGAACTTGGCGGACGCGCTGCCCATATAGGTGGGTGAGCCGAAGACGATCGCGTCGGCATCGTCCAATCGCTGCCACTGTTCGTCTCGAATGGTGTCCACCGGGATGAGGCTGACGTCGGCGCCGGCGTCTGCCGCGCCCCGCCGTACGGCCTCGGCGAGGACGGCGGTGTGCCCGTATCCGGAGTAGAAGGCGACGGCAACCGAGGGAGCCGGGGCAATGAACTCAGGCAAGTCAACTCCAGTGGTGTGGATGCGGGCCGGATGCTGTGGCGGACAGACGACGGGTGGAGTTCCCGGCCTGCGGAGGGACCGCGGCCGATCGCTTCGGGCCCTGTCCTCTGCCCACGTGCTGCCCGTGTGCTGTTCACGCTACGGCGGCTGGTCAGGACGGAGGAACGTTAATCGTCTTGCTTTTATGACTGAACGTCTAGGATTGCGAGATGGATGCCCTCGATGATGTCCTGGCGGCGGGAGCTGTCGAGGACTCGCGGTTCGTGAGCGTGGAGGCCCGTGGAGCCTGGGGGATCTCCTTCAAGTCGCCCGGCGCCTCGTACGTGATGATGATCAAAAGCGGGCGCTGCTGGTGGCAGCCGGACACGGGCGCCGCCCCGGAGCTGCTCGCCCCTGGCATCTGCTTTCTGGTCCGGGCCGGCTCCGAGTTCATCCTCGCGGACGAACCGGGGCGATCTCTGGTCAGCTGCGAGAGCCTTCTGGCGGCCGGGCGGGGACCTTCCGTGCGTCACGGCACAACGGGACCGGCGACGGAGATCGTCTCGGCCCGGTTGTCCTTCGACACGAGTGTCGCCGAACCGCTACTGGAAGTGCTGCCTCCCGTGCTGCGGCTCGATCCCGACAACTCGGCCGGTGACGCATTGCGCTCCACCTTCAAGCTGCTGGAACAGGAGCGGATTCGCTCCGGTTTCGGTGCCGAGTTTCTCATGAGCCGCCTGGCGGATGCCCTCTTCGTGTACGCCCTTCGTACCTACGTCTCGTCGCCCGCCAAGAGCTCGTCCGGATGGCTGTCCGCTCTCAGCGACCCGCAGCTCGAGCCGGCACTGCGGGACCTGCACTCCGATCTCGCGCATCCGTGGACGGTCGGGGCACTCGCGTGCAGAGCCGGGATGTCGCGGGCGGCGTTCGCCGTGGCGTTCAAACGGAAGACAGGCGAATCACCCATCAGCTACCTCACCTACTGGCGCATGCACCGGGCCAAGACGCTGTTGCGTGACACCGAGGCGAGTTTGCAGCAGATCGCCCATTCGATCGGATATGACACCGACGCCGCTTTCAGCCGGGCGTTCCGCCGGCACGAGGGCATGGCACCCGGCACATGGCGACGCCACCGGGCCGGTGACCAGGACGGATTGGAAGTGGATCAGGTGAGTGATCCACTTCTGGGATGATCTTTGCCTGGACCGCGACCGGAAGGCCGCGGACGCCGAAGAGCGGCCGCGCGTCGCGCGGCCGCTCTCTCAGGGGGCGGATGGTACGGGTCCCGGCCCGGGGGTCACTTCGCCGGGCGGCCCAGGGCGCGGAGCTGGTCGACGGTCAGCGCCGAGACGTTCTGGTCCACCGGGTCGTCGGAGTACTGGTGGATGGCCCAGGACTTCCAGTCGGCGGGCGGCGTGACGGTGCCCTTGGCCTTGCCGTAGTTGGCGACCCAGAGCGGGTACGCGCCCAGCCCGGCGCCGTGCTCCTCGGCGAAGGACTGGCTGCTGTAGAACAGCGGCGTGACGCCGGTCTTGGCCTTCACGTGCGCCAGCCACTTCTTGGCCCAGGCGTTGACGTGCGCGGACGGCATGTCGTCGGTGACCTCGAGGTCGAGGGCGAGCAGGTCGCCGGCCTTGGCGGGCTGGCTGTCGACCGCCGCGAGGAAGAAGTCCGCCTCGGCGATGGGGTCGTTGGCGGGGTGCCCGAAGTGGTAGGCGCCGCGGACAAGCTTGTTCTTGTCCATTTCCTTCCAGTGGCGGGCGAAGGTCGGGTCCTTGAAGTCGACGCCCTCGGTGGCCTTCACGATGCCGAAGTCGGCGCCGCTGGCGGCCCAGTCGTGCGCGGGCTGGTAGTTGGAGACGTCCTGCCCGTAGGGGAGGTCGGCGGGGACGGCCATGGCGGGGCCGGCGATGCCCACGGCCGTCACGGCGGTGGCCATGGCCAGCAGCGCGCTCTTGCGGAACTTGCGCAGGTTGCTGGTGATGGTCATGCGGTATTTCCTCCTGGATGTGGACAGCATGCGTCCGCGTGGACACGCGGAGCTACTGCGGGACACCTCGACGGGGCGCGTGGGCCACTGCGGAAGAAGAGGTGCTGGATGATCGAGCCGCCGGGGTCGCTCGGTCACCGGGGACATCGCCGCGCGGAGCCGGACTCATGGGCGCTCAGGTGGTTACAACCACGAGGCTACCCCAAACATTCCCAAAAGCCCAGGTCAAGCCATAAGTGCCCCGGCAAACCCGGCCCCGTGGGGGTTTCAGGCAAGTGCCCGGCGGGGCAACAGGGCGAACGCGCCGAGGTAAAGGACGGCGGCCACGATGAGCAGCCCCTGATAACCGATGACGAGCGCGAGGTATTCCAGGCAGCCGCCCACCATGGCGCCCAGGAGGTTGGCGCCGAAGGAGGTGGTGGCGTCGGCGGAGTCGGCGAACCGCTTGGCGAACACCACGTTGGCCGCGAAGATCGGCAGGAACGCGACGGTCACGGCGACGAGGGCGCGCAGCGGCAGCGGGAGCGACAGCAGCCACTGGTTGGGCACGAGCCAGGCGAGCACGAGCCCGCCGAGCAGCACCGCGTACATGACCGGCAGGGGCGGGGTGCGGAAGCGGCGGGTCACCTCGACGGCGGCGAGCACGGCGACGAGCACGCCGGCGAAGACGATGGCGTTGACCACCCAGGTGGTGCCGAACAGCAGCGCGAACCCGGTCACGCTCTTGGTCTCCAGCAGCAGGAACGCCACGCCGAGCAGGAACAGGTCGGCGTACGGGCGCATCCGGCGGTAGGGGCCGGCGACGAGGCGGACGGCGAGCAGGCTGACGATGAGGATGAGGCAGAGCGTGATGATGTAGATCGGCGGGATCGTGCGGTCCTTCAGGTAGAGGAAGGGCCGGTCGTCGTCGGCGGGCGGCGGGCTGGTGGCGGCGGCGCCGGGCCATTCGACGGCGCAGCGCTGGGCGGCGGGGGTGTCGCCGGCGGTGATGACGGCCTGCTGGCCGCGGATGCTGACCACGTCGACGCAGGGCTTGTGGCCGAAGGCGCTCTGCACGGTGCTGGCGAGCCGGTCGACGAGCCAGGTCTCGCGGTAGAAGTTGTACATGGAGAAGGCGCCGCCGGGCTTGAGGTGCTCGCGGGCGGCCCGCATGGCCTCGACGGTGAACAGGTAGCTCTCCAGCCGCAGCGAGCTGGCCCCCGACACGAGCGTGAGGGAGTCGGGCAGGGCGAACAGGATGAGGTCATACTTCTTGCTCGTGTGCTCCAGGAAGGCGCGCCCGTCGGTGACGTGGGTGGTGACGCGCGGGTCGGAGTAGGGGCGGTCGGGGTGCACGGAGCCGCCGAGCTCGCGCAGCTTGGGGTCGATCTCGACGGCGTCGACGTGCTTGGCGCCCTTGAGCAGCGCGATGGCGACGTCGGTGCCGCTGCCCGCGCCCACGATGAGCACGTCGTCGGGCGCGGCGGCGGCCCGCTGGTAGGGCAGCCCGTACTGGCCCTCCCACTGCAGGCGGGCGGCGGCGGGCGAGGCGAGCTGGTGCGGGATGCCGTTGACGGCGATGTCGGTGGCGGGGACGCCGAGCACCTGCATCGCCCGGGTGGTGACCTTGTAGTAGGGCGACCAGATGGCGTCGGCGGTGAGCGTCTCGGCGAGCAGCAGGCCGACGACGGCCAGCGAGGGGACGACGACGAGGGCCGCATAGGGCAGGCGGGGGCGGGGCACGAGCAGGATCGCGTAGCAGACGGCGGCGATCAGGCCCCAGAACACCGGCGGCGCGCTGAGGAACGACAGCGCGGTGAACGCGGCGATGCCGGTGAGGCTGCCGATCAGGTCGTAGCGGTAGGCCTCCAGCCGGGGCAGCTCGGGGAAGCAGCGGCCGACCAGCTCGGCGGGGCCCATGAGGATGACGGCGGCGGCGCAGAAGATGACCGGGAGGATGGCCCAGGCGGGCGGGCCGGTGGTGCCGAGGCTGGTCCAGTAGAGGACGCCCTCGGTCTGCCGGTCGACGGTGACCGGGAAGGTGAGGACGACGAGCACCAGGCCGAACAGCACGAGCGGCGAGTAGTAGGGCTGGCGGCGGGAGCGGCCGACGCGCAGGAAGCCCAGGCCGATGCCGAGGAACGAGCCGAGCAGCACGAAGTTGGTGAAGTAGCTCAGGTGGACGATGTTGGAGCCGGTCCACCGGATCAGGGCCAGCTCCAGGAAGAGCATGAAGGCGCTGGCGAGGACGAGCCTCGGGCGCACCGCCAGCCAGTGGTCGCTGGTGCCGCCGCCGTCGACCGCCTTCTGCGCCTGAAGCGTCATGCTGACTCACGGTAGTGAACGATCGTCCCGGACGGAAGCCTGAAAGGCCGAGAACAATCTTCGTGTACTAAGCGGCTTTTACGGCGTTTTAGCAGGTCAAGTCACGGTGGACGTGGCGCGGCGGATGCAGGAATGTGGAAAGGTTCGCTTCGTCAGACCCCCCGGTGGTGACTCTCATGCGTGTGCTCATCCAGCTTCGCCCCTCACCCGATCTGGTCGCGGCCGTCGCCGATCCCGGCCGGCGCGCCACGACCGCCGACGTCGCCGACGGCCTGCCCGGTGTCGAGCTCGACACCGAGTTCACCCCCGTGGCGCTGCCCCGGCCCGTGCCCGCCACGGGCGGCGACCCGCTCTCGCTCAACCAGCCGCTGCGCTTCTCGCTGGCCGCCGAGGACGCCTCGGTGCTGGTGCGCGGCACGATCTCCGACGACGAGCGCGCCACCCGGATGGCGCTGCTGCCGACGCTGCGGCCCGACGTCGTCGGGGTGTTCGCCGACCCGGTCATCGAGTCCTCGCCGCTGTGCGGCGGCGACCGCCCCTCCGGCACCTGGCACGACGTGGAGCGGCTGCTCAACGTGCCGAGCCTGCACGCCGAGGGCCTCGACGGCTCGAACGTTCCCCTGGCCGTGCTCGACACGGGCATCAACCTCGCCCACCTCACCCGGCGGCTCGGCCGCCCGGTCGCGCTCGACGCCGAGCGGAGCTGGCGCCCGGCGGGGGTGCCCGACAGGCCGGGCGAGTCGGAGGTCGACCACGGCACCATGTGCGCGTTCGACGCGCTCCTCGGCGCGCCGCAGGCGCGGCTGCTCGACCTCCCGCTGCTGCGCTCCACCCGGCCGGGCGGCTCGGCGCTCGACGGGCTGCTGTCCGACGCGGTGGCGGCGTTCGCGCACCTGCGCACGGTGATCGACGCGCAGCCCGCCGGGTCCAAGGCGCTGGTGGTGAACAACTCGTGGGGGTCGTTCTCCCCCGAGTGGGACTTCCCCGTGGGGCATCCGGGCAACTACTCCGACAACGGGGCGCATCCGTTCAACCTGATGATCGCGAGTCTCGACGCGGCGGGCGCCGACGTGGTGTTCGCGGCGGGCAACTGCGGGCGCGAGTGCCCCGACAGCCGCTGCGCCTACACCGAGCGGCCGATCTCGGGCGGCAACTCCCACCCGAAGGCGCTGTCGGTCGGCGGCGTCGACGTCAACGGCGTCCGGGTCGGCTACTCCTCCCAGGGGCCGGGGCGGCTGACCGCGCGCAAGCCCGACGTGTGCGCCTACACGCACTTCGACGGGTCCGGCGCGTTCGGCGACGGCACCCCCGACTCGGGCACGTCGGCGGCGGCGCCGGTGGCGGCGGGCCTGGTCGCGGCGGTGCGCACCCTGTGGCCCGCCACCCGGCTGTCGCCGTCGCAGCTGCGCGCGCTGCTGCGGCGGACCGCCGAGGACCGCAGCGAGGTGGGGTTCGACTACGGCTACGGCTACGGGATCGTCGACCCGGCGGGCGTGCTCGCCTCGCTGCGCCGCCGGGCCAGGAGCGCGGCCTGATCCCCCGTCAGGCGGCCCGTTCGCCGAAGACCCGGGTGCCCACCAG
This sequence comes from Nonomuraea sp. NPDC049725, assembly GCF_040674795.1. Classification (NCBI taxonomy): domain Bacteria; kingdom Bacillati; phylum Actinomycetota; class Actinomycetes; order Streptosporangiales; family Streptosporangiaceae; genus Nonomuraea; species Nonomuraea sp. NPDC049725. The sequence goes on from NZ_JBFANJ010000015.1 coordinate 196,597, forward strand.
CAGGCCGATCGCGGCGAACGCGACCGCCACGGCCACGCCGGTGACCACCGTGGCGGAGGCGTAGCGGCCGGCGAACAGCTCGCGCAGGGCCTCCAGCACGTAACGGAACGGGCTGGCGTGCGACAGGGCGTCCAGCCAGCCCGGCGCCATCGACATGGGCAGGAACGAGCCCGACAGCAGCACGAGCGGCACCACGGCCGTGCTCATCACGGGCGCGAACAGGTGCTCGTCCATCGTGAGCGCGATCGCGTACGACAGCGCGGCCAGCCCGGTCCCGAGCACGACGACGAGCGCGAGGCCCGCCGCCAGCCCGGCGAGCGGGGCGCGCATGCCGAAGGCGTAGCCGGCGGCGACCAGCAGCAGCGTCTGCGCGACGAGCGTGACCGCGTTGCCGAGCACCCGGCCGAGCAGCAGCGACAGCCGGCTCGCCGGGGTGACGCGCAGCCGCTCCAGCACGCCCGAGCGCCTGTCGAAGACCACGCCGAAGCCGGCCAGGCCGGTGCTCGTCAGCCCGAGCTGCACGATCAGCCCGGGGACGAGCGTCTCCCAGGTGCCGATCGTGACGAAGATCGGCCCGAACAGCAGGAGGAACAGCAGCGGCTGGACGGCGCCGAACAGCACCCCGGCCTTCTGCCGCAGGCTCGCCCGCACGCTGTGGCGGAACAGGATCCAGGTGTCGCGCATCAGACGCCCGCCTCCTCGGCCAGCGGCCTGCCGGTGACGTCCAGGAACACCTCGTCCAGCGTGCGCCCGCCGGTCTTGAGCGCGGCCGGGGCGCCCTCGGCGACGACGCGGCCGTGGTCCATGATCAGCAGCCGGTCGCAGAGGGCGTCGGCCTCGTCGAGGTAGTGGGTGGTGAGGAAGACCGTGACGCCGCGCTCGGCGCGCAGCCGGCGGACGTGGTCCCACAGCGCGGCCCGGCTCCGCGGGTCGAGCCCGGTCGTCGGCTCGTCCAGGAACAGCAGCACGGGCCGGTGCGCCAGCGCGAACGCGATGTCGAAGCGGCGCCGCTGCCCGCCGGACAGCGCGCCGCCCGGCCTGTCCTCCAGTCCGGTCAGGCCGAGCAGCGCCAGCGACTCGGCGGTCCCGGCCGCCGCCTCGGCCCGGCTGAGCCCGTACAGCATGGCCTGGAGCAGCAGTTCCTCGCGCAGGGGGGCGGCGGGGTCGACGCCGCCGGTCTGCGAGACGTAGCCGACGCGGCGGCGCACCTCGCGCGGGTCGGCCAGCAGGTCGTGGCCGGCCACGACGGCGGTGCCCGAGGTGGGCCTGAGCAGGGTGGTGAGCATGCGCATGGCCGTGGTCTTGCCGGCGCCGTTGGGGCCGAGGAAGCCGACGATCTCGCCGGGTTCCACGGACATGGTCAGGTCGGCGACGGCTGTCGCGCCGCCGTCGAAGGTCTTCGTCAGACCGGTCGTGTTGATCACTTCATCGCCTCCAAAATTAGAGTAACCACAAATTTGGAGTCACTGCAATTTGGGTACGATGGCGGCATGGGGTTGCGGGAGCGGAAGAAGCGCGAGACCCGGCAGCGCATCGCGGACGTGGCGATGGGGCTGTTCGCGGCGCGCGGGTTCGACAGCGTGACCGTGGCCGAGGTGGCGCGGGCCGCCGACGTGTCGGTCAACACGGTGTTCAACTACTTCCCGGCCAAGGAGGACCTGTTCCTCGACCGGCGCGACTGGACCGAGGGCAGGCCGGAGGAGGTCGCGCGGCGGCGCGAGCCAGGCGAGAGCGTGGTGCGGGCGTTCCGGCGCGACGTGCTCGACGCGATCGCCACGCGGAGCTGGCGCTACGGCTTCAACGAGGGGGCCGAGGTGTTCGACGCGCTGGTGCGGGCCAGCCCGTCGCTGCTGGCCCGCATCCGCGAGATCCAGGACGAGCGCGAGGAGGCGCTGGCGGCGGCGCTCGATCCCGACGGGGACGACGTCACGCCGCGGGTGGTCGCCGCGCAGATCCTCGGCGCGACCCGCGCGCTGTCCGGCTACGCGGTGCGGCGGATGGCCGCCGGTGAGCCGTGGAGCGTGATCGAGCCCGCGCTGAAGAAGCAGACCGAGCGGGCGTTCGACCTGCTGGAGCGGGGCCTGGGCGGCTAGAGGGAGCTGGAGACGCCGCCGAGCAGCGCCATGCCGCCGAAGAAGACGAACATGATGGCGTAGAGGCCGACGACCGCCAGCATGAGGCAGGTGCTGACGATCCCGCAGATGCGGCCCGCCTGGATCATGCCGCGGTTCTCGTAGATGTAGCCGCTGGAGTCGATCTCACGCAGCGCCTTGGTGCCCATGTTCCAGGCGAACGGGCCGAGGATCGCGCAGACCACCAGGCTCAGGATGCCGAGCACCAGGATCGTGGTGCCGTTGGGATGGGTCTGCGGCGGCGGGCCGTAATAGGAAGGGCCGTAGTTGGGATAGGACATCGGCGCTCCCCCGTCGGCTGGCGAATAGGCAGGATTTATACCACAGAGCGAGACGGCGCCGCAGGTGATCAAGCTAGACTCCGCGCATGATCAAGGCCCTCTCCCAGAAGCTCGCGGGCTCCGCCTGGTTCTCCCAGGCCGGGCCGCGGCTGATGCGCGCGTTCGACCCGGTGGCGCGCAGGCTCGCGGGCAGCCGCATGACCGAGCGCGGGCGCATCCCCGCCCTGCTGCTGACCACGACCGGGGCCAAGTCGGGGCTGCCGCGCGCCGTCCCGCTGGCCTGCCTGCCGGAGCCCGGCGGCGCGCTGCTGGTCGTCGGCAGCAACTTCGGCGGCCCCCGCCACCCGGCGTGGACGGCCAACCTGCTGGCCCGGCCGCAGGCCACGGTCCGCTTCGGCGGGCGCGAGTTCCCGGTCACCGCGTCGCTGCTGACCGGCGCGGAGCGCGCGGAGGCGTGGCCGCGGCTGGTCGCCCACCAGGCCGTGTACGCGCGCTACACCGAGCGGTCGGGGCGGGAGTTGCGGGTGTTCCGGTTGATTCCTACGGATTGATCGTTTTGCGGGAAGATGGGCGGGACCGCCGCCGTCCCCCGAGGAGCAGCACCCCGTGCGTGAACGCACCCGCGCCGTCCTGGCGCACCGGCGTTTCCAGCGCTTCATCGTCGCCGTCATCCTGATCAACGCGGCCACGCTCGGTCTGGAGACGGTGCCGTCCGTCGTGGCGGGGTACGGCGACCTGCTCACCGCCGTCGACCACGTGGCGCTCTACATCTTCGTGGCGGAGCTCGCGGCCAAGGTGTACGTCGAGCGCGCGGACTTCCCGCGCGACCCGTGGAACATCTTCGACACCGTGATCGTCGCCATCGCGCTCGCGCCCGCCACGGGCGGCCTGTCGGTGCTGCGCTCGCTGCGCATCCTGCGCGCGCTGCGCCTGCTGTCGGTCGTGCCCAGCCTGCGGCGGGTCGTCTCGGCCCTGCTGCGCGCCATGCCCGGGATGAGCTCGATCGTGCTGCTGCTCTCCCTCGTCCTGTACGTGGCCGCCGTCCTGGCCACCAAGCTGTACGGGAACACCGCGCCGGAACGGTTCGGCACGCTGCCCACGTCGCTGTTCACGCTCTTCCAGACGATGACGGGCGACGACTGGGGCAACATCGCCCGGGAGGTGATGACCCGTCACCCCACGGCGTGGATCTTCTTCACCATCTTCATCCTGGTCTGCACGTTCGTGGTGCTCAACCTGTTCATGGCGGTCGTGGTGAGTGCCATGGACGAGGAGTCGGCCGCCGAGCTGGCCGAGCTGGAGGACGTCTCGGCGGCCTCCACGCAGCGCATCCTGGACGAGCTGACGGCGCTGCGCCAGGAGGTGGCCGAGCTGCGCGGCCGGCTCACGCCGGACCGCGGCTAGACCGGCCCGGCACGGGCCGGCCCGGCCGGCGCGTCAGCGGGAGTAGAACTCGACGACGAGCTGCTCGTCGACCGGGACGGCGATCTGCTCACGTTCGGGGCGGGAGACCAGCGTGAACGTGAGGTTCGCCAGGTCCGCCGACAGGTAGGCGGCGGTCCGCTCGTCGGCGTGCACGCCCTCGGCGGCGGCGACGAACGGCTGCATCCGGCGCGAGCGCTCGCGCACCGAGACGACCTGGCCCGGCTTGACCAGGTAGCTGGGGATGTCGACCTTGCGGCCGTCGACGGCGATGTGGCCGTGCGCGATGTACTGGCGGGCGGCGTAGATCGACGGCGCGAGCCCGGACCGCAGCACGAGCGAGGCCAGCCGGGTCTCCAGGATCGTGACCAGCTCGGCGCCCGAGGCGCCCGGCTTGCGGACGGCCAGATCCCAGTAGCGGCGCAGCTGCCGCTCCGACACGTCGTAGTACCAGCGCAGCTTCTGCTTCTCCATCAGCCGCAGCCCGTAGTCGCCGCTGCTGCGGCGGTTGGTCTTGCGGCCGTGCTCGCCCGGCGGATAGGGGCGCTGCTCGAAGTAGCGGACGGCTTTCCTGGTCAGCGGCACGCCCGCACGACGTGACAGTCGCACCTTGGGACCGGTGTAGCGCACGTTCACCTCAATGTGGTTAGGTAGTCCTTACTTAGGTGAGCCTAACCTACTATTCAGTGTGATCTCAAGGAGGCGTCATGCTCCCGATCCCGGAGCGGATCCGCACCCTCGCCGCGACCGCCAGCGTCGCCCGGCTGTCCGTCGACGGCGCCCCCTCCCCCGCCCGCGGCGGCGTGGACGAGCGTGGCCGCCCGGTGCTCCTGGTCCGCCCCGGCGAGGCGCTGCACGGGCTGCGCGACGACGCCGTGGTGGCCGTGAACCTGACCTCGATGCGCCGCCTGGGCGACGTCGAGCACCCGCGCGGCCTGCTGGAGGTGCAGGGATGGGCGCAGCCCGTGCCCGAGCGCGAGGCCCGCGCGGCGGCGGTCGCGGTGGCGGCCGCCGACCCGGACGAGGCCCTGTTCGACGCCCTTGAGCAGTACGGCAGGCCCGGCGCGCCCCGGCTGCTGCGGCTGGACGTGGGACAGGTCGTCTACCTGACGGGCCAGGAGTCGGGCGTGCTCGACGCCGACGAGTACCTGGACGCCCGGCCCGACCCCCTGGCGGAGACGGCCGAGCGGGTGCTCGCGCACGTCAACGCCTGCCACCGGCCGCAGCTCGCCAGTGGCGTGTCACGGCAGCTCGGCGAGCCGGCCGGCGACGTGTGGCTGTGGGAGCTCGACGCCTTCGGCGCCACCGTACGGGCCGACGGGGCGCTCATCCGCTTCCCCTGGCCCGCCCCGGCGTCCGGCGTCCGCGCCCTGGAGACGGCGCTGAACGGGCTGCTGTGCGCCTGCTGATCGAGTGCGTACTTGATCACGATTGTCACGTACGGGCACTGCCGGCCCCCAGGCGTGACTATCATCTGCCCCTGTGGGACAGACGGAACGGCGCGGGCGAGCCCTGCAGATCGCCGCGGCGCTGACCGGGACGGTCATGGTCGCGCTCGCGGGCGTCCTGGCGGGCGGCGGGCTGACCGGCGCCTCGCTCACCCAGGCGGGCATGCCCGACCTCGGCGGCGACGTCCCGGCGCACCGGAGCGGGATGCTCGTGTCGGTGCCCACGCGGGTCCCGGCGGCGCAGCCGACGCGGCGCGCCCCGGCCGGCAGCACGCCGCCCCACGCCCGCGTGGCGGCCACGCCCGCCTCGCCCGACGCCGGCCCCACCGAGCGGGTCCCGGCGCGGGTGCGCCGCTCCGGCGAGCCGACCCGGCGGCCGTCCGCCCGCCCCACGGCCGTGGCCCCGGCGCCGGACCGCTCAGGCCCGGTCACCGAGGCCGACCGCTCCGGCTTCCCGGCGGCCCAGCCGCCGACCGGCGTCACGACCCCGCGGCCCGGCCGCCGCACCCGCACGCCCGCTCCCCCGCGGCAGCCCCAGGACCGCGGCGACATGCGGTTGCGCGGTCACCGCTAGCGCCCCGCCCAGGACACGCCGGCCGGGGTCGCGCCGTCAGCGGACCGCGAGGCTCTCGTCGACCGCTTCCGGCGACAGGACGTGGTCGAGGACCATCACCGCGCAGCCGCTGATGCCGGCGCTCGCGCCGAGGCGGCTGGGCTCGATGCGCAGCCGCCGGGTGGCCAGCGCGGTGGAGCGGCGGTAGACGACCTCGCGGATGCTCGACACGAGCGGCCCGAACGCCTCGGCCATGTCGCCGCCGAGCACCACGACCGACGGGTTGAGGATGTTGACCGCCCCGGCGAGCACCTCGCCGATGCGCCGCCCGGCCTCGCGCACGATGGCCATCGTCTCGGCGTCCCCGGCCCGGACCAGGGCCGTGACGTCGGCGATGGCCTTGACGTCCTTCCCGGCCTCGCGCAGCTCGCGCAGCAGCGCGGTGCCGCTGGCCACCGAGTCGACGCAGTCGATGTTGCCGCACCGGCACAGCACGCCGCCGCCGTCGCGGACCGGGATGTGGCCGATCTCGCCGGCGGCGCCGAGCGCGCCGCGCAGGATGCCGCCGCCCGCGATGACGCCGGCGCCGATGCGGGTGGAGATCTTGACGAACATGAGGTCGCCGAGCTCGGGGTAGACGCCCCGGTGCTCGCCGATGGCCAGCACGTTCACGTCGTTGTCGACCAGCACCGGGACCGGGAAGCGGGCCCGTACCAGGGGCGGGATGACCACGCCTGTCCACGACGCCATGACCCGCGCGCTCTCGGTGCGGCCCTGGGCGAACTCGACGGTGGCGGGCATGCCCATGCCGACGCCCCGGACGCACTCGCGCGGCCGGTCGCCGAGCAGGTCGTCCCAGGTGTCCATGACCAGCGGCAGCACCACGTCGGGGCCCTGCTCGACGTCGATGGCGAAGTCCTGCCCGGCCAGCTCGCGGCCGGCCAGGTCGCAGACGGCGACGCGGGTGCGGCTCGCGCCGAGCGCGGCCGCCAGCACGACGCCGCCGGAGGCGTTGAACTCCAGCCGCACGGGCGGCCGCCCGCCGGTGGAGGGGGCGTCGGTGCGCTCGACGACCAGGCCGCGTTCGAGCAGCTCGCCGACGCGGAGCTGCACCGCGGGCCGGGACAGGCCGGTCACCCGGCCGAGGTCGGCCCGGGTGACGGCCTCACCGGTGCGGATGAGGCGCAGCACCTCGCCACTCGTGGCGAGGCTAGCGGCGGTACGTCGTGCCATCGGCCAAGTGAACCACAGAGCCTTGTGTCATGAAAAGTCACGACTTTTTCATCTCGAATACCAAAACTACGGTTGTGCACGACCCAAACTCTGGCTAGTGTCCGTTCTGTCCATTGCTTGGTAGATCATCGGAGTTCTCCTCGTGTCCCCCCTTGCGTCCTCCCCGGCCTCTTCTGCCTCCCACACGGCCGATCTCGTCGTGTTCGGCGGCACCGGCGACCTGTCCATGCGCAAGCTGCTGCCCGCGCTCTACCACAGCGACCGGGACGGCCGGCTCTCCCCCGAGACCCGCATCATCGCCCTGTCCCGGGGCGGGCTGACCGACGCCGACTTCCGCGGCAAGGTGGACGCCGAGGTACGTGACCAGGTGCCGGCCGACGACGACGCCGGATGGCAGCGCTTTCTCGGCCGGTTGCACCACCTGACGGTCGACGTGGGCGGTGACGACCGGTCCGGCTGGGCCGCGCTGGGCGCCATGCTGGCCGGGTTCGAGGGCCGTGACCGGGTGTTCTACCTGGCCAGCCCGCCGATGACGTTCGGCCCCTTCTGCCGGGAGCTGGAGCGCGAGGGCCTGGTCACGCCGCAGTCGCGGGTGGTGCTGGAGAAGCCGCTGGGCCGCGACCTGCCGAGCGCGCAGCGGATCAACGACGAGGTCGGCGCGATCTTCGACGAGCGGCAGATCTACCGCATCGACCACTACCTGGGCAAGGAGACCGTGCAGAACCTGCTCGTGCTCCGCTTCGCCAACGCCTTCCTGGAGCCGATCTGGAACTCGCTGTGGATCGACCACGTCCAGATCACGGCCGCCGAGACCGTCGGCACGCCGGGCCGGCGCGGCTACTACGACCAGGCCGGCGCGCTGCGTGACATGGTGCAGAACCACCTGCTGCAGCTCCTGACGCTGACCGCGATGGAGCCGCCCGCCCGCAACGACCGCGAGGCGATCCGCGACGAGAAGGTCAAGGTGCTGCAGTCGCTGCGCCCGATCGCGGGCACCGAGGTCGACCGCTTCACCGTGCGCGGCCAGTACACCGAGGCCGCCGGCATGCCCGGCTACCTGGACGAGCCCGGCTCCACCCCGCCCACCGAGGCGTCGGCCCGGGTCGAGACGTTCACCGCGATCCGCGCCGAGGTGAAGAACTGGCGCTGGGCCGGGGTGCCGTTCTACCTGCGCACCGGCAAGCGGATGCCGCAGCGGCGCTCGGAGATCGTGGTGCAGTTCAAGGACGTGCCGCACTCCATCTTCCCCGGCGGCACGCCGAACCGGCTGGTGCTGCGGCTGCAGCCGGAGGAGGGCATCGAGCTGCACATCATGGCCAAGGAGCCCGGCGCGGGCGAGGTCATGCTGAAGCCGGTGCCGCTCAGCCTGAGCTTCGGCAAGACGTTCACCGCGCGCGTGCCCGAGGCGTACGAGCGGCTGCTCACCGACGTGCTGGCCGGCAACCCGACGCTGTTCATGCGCCGGGACGAGGTGGAGGCCGCCTGGCGCTTCATCGACCCGATCCTGCAGGCGTGGGAGGCGTCCGCCGCCCTGCCCGAGCCCTACCCCGCCGGGTCCACCGGACCCGCGGGCGCCCACGAACTGCTCGGCCGCAGCGGTCGCGCCTGGCACGAGGAGGAAGCGTGAACACCGTCATCCAGGAGATCACCGACCGGATAGCGGCGCGGAGCGCCCGCAGCCGCGCCACGTACCTCGAGCGCATCCGCCGCGACGGCGAGGCCGCCCGCGCCAAGGGCCCGGCCCGCGCCCACCTGGGGTGCGCGAACCTGGCGCACGGCTTCGCCGCCGCGCCCGCCGAGGACAAGCCCGCCCTGATGGGCTCGGCCAAGCCCGGCGTCGCGATCGTGACGAGCTACAACGACATGCTGTCGGCTCACCAGCCGTACGAGACGTACCCGCAGGAGCTGAAGGCGGCGGTGCGCCGGGCGGGCGGCGTGGCACAGGTGGCGGGCGGCGTGCCGGCCATGTGCGACGGCATCACGCAGGGCCGCGCCGGCATGGAGCTGTCGCTCTACAGCCGTGACGTGATCGCCATGTCGACGGCGATCGCGCTGTCGCACGACATGTTCGACTCGACGCTGCTGCTGGGCGTCTGCGACAAGATCGTGCCGGGCCTGTTCATCGGCGCGCTGCACTTCGGCCACCTGCCGGCGATCTTCGTGCCGGCCGGGCCGATGACCTCCGGGCTGCCGAACAAGGCCAAGGCGCGCACCCGCCAGCTGTTCGCCGAGGGCAAGGTGGGCCGGGTGGAGCTGCTGGAGTCGGAGTCGAAGTCCTACCACTCCCCCGGCACCTGCACCTTCTACGGCACCGCGAACTCCAACCAGGCGCTGATGGAGGTCATGGGCCTGCACCTGCCCGGCTCGACGTTCGTCAACCCGCACACCGAGCTGCGCCACGCGCTGACGGAGGCGGCGGGCCGCCGCGCCGTGGAGATCACCGCGCACGGCTCGGAGTACACGCCGATCGGCGAGCTCGTCGACGAGAAGTCCGTGGTGAACGCCTGCGTCGCGCTGCTGGCCACCGGCGGCTCCACCAACCACACCATGCACCTGGTGGCGATGGCCGCCGCCGCGGGCATCATGCTGACCTGGGACGACCTGGCCGACCTGTCGAAGGTGGTGCCGTCGCTGACCAAGGTCTACCCCAACGGCCAGGCGGACGTGAACCACTTCCGCGACGCGGGCGGCATGCAGGTGCTCATCGGCGAGCTGCTGGACGCGGGCCTGCTGCACGCCGACGTGCTGACCGTGGCCGGGCCCGGCCTGGACCGCTACCGCTCGGCGCCCGCGCTGGAGGACGGCGAGCTGGTCTGGTCGGAGCTGACCGAGAGCACCGACCTGGACGTGCTGCGGCCGGTGTCGGCGCCGTTCTCCTCCGACGGCGGCATCCACATGGTCTGCGGCAACCTGGGCAGGGCCGTGAGCAAGGTGTCGGCGGTCAAGCCCGAGCACCTGGTGATCGAGGCGCCCGCCAAGGTCTTCGACGACCAGCTCGACCTGCTGCGCGCCTTCGAGGCGGGCGGGCTGGACGGGCAGGACTTCGTCGCCGTCATCCGCTACCAGGGGCCGAGCGCCAACGGCATGCCGGAGCTGCACAAGCTGACGCCGCCGATGGCGGTGCTGCTGGACCGGGGGCAGCGGGTGGCGATCGTCACCGACGGCCGCATGTCGGGCGCGTCCGGCAAGGTGCCGGCGGCGATCCACCTGTCGCCGGAGGCGGCAGACGGCGGGCCGATCGCGCTGGTGCGCGACGGCGACGTCATCCGGCTCGACTCGGCGGCGGGCACGCTGGAGCTGCTGGTCCCGGCCGAGGAGCTGGCGCGGCGGACGCCTGGCGGCCGCCCGCTGAGCGACGCGCAGTGGGTCGGCACCGGCCGCGAGCTGTTCGCCGCGTTCCGGCGCATGGCCGGGCACGCCGAGCAGGGCGCGGGCATCTTCGGCGTCAGCGGCGCCGAGTCCGCCGACCACGGCCCCGGCCTGGGCTTCCCCGCCGGGTCCGGCAACTCGCACCTGGAGTCCGGCGTGGCGACGTGGCCCGCGGCGGCCGGCCGGTGAAGGCGTTCGACCTGCCCTGGCTGGTCGCCGACATCGGCGGGACCAACGCCAGGTTCGGCCTGGTGACCGAGGTGGGCGCGCCGCCGTCGCGGGTCGCCGTGCTGCCCGGGTCCGCGTACGCCACGCTGCCCGAGGCCGTGGACGCCTATCTCGCCGAGCACGGCGAGGGCCTGCGGCCGGGGGCGGCGTGCCTGGCCGTGGCGGGCCCGATCGACGGGGACCGCTACCGGCTGACGAACTCGCCGTGGGCCGGTTCCGTACGCGATCTGGGGGTGCCGTTCGCGGCGCTGCTCAACGACTTCGAGGCGCTGGCCGTGTCGCTGCCCCACCTGGGCGGCGCCGACCTGGTGCCGCTCGGCGGGCCGGAGCCCGCGCACGGGGTCAAGGCGGTGCTCGGCCCGGGAACGGGCCTGGGCGTCGGCGCCCTCGTGCCGTCGGGCGACGGGTGGATCCCGCTGCCGGGCGAGGGCGGGCACGTGACGGTGCCGGTGTCCGGCGAGCGGGAGCTGGAGATCGTCCGCGTGCTGCGCGCCGAGGGGCTGGAGCAGGTGGTCGCCGAGCACGTGCTGTCGGGGCCCGGCCTGGTCCGGCTGCACCGGGCGCTGGCCCGGGTGAACGGGGTGCCCGCCGTGGAGGCGACGGCGTCCGGGATCGTGGCGCGGCTCGACGACCCGCTGTGCGCGGAGACGGTCGAGGTGTTCTGCGGGATGCTGGGCAGCTTCGCCGCCAACACGGCGCTGACGCTCGGCGCCCGGGGCGGGGTCTACCTGGGCGGCGGAGTGCTGCCCCGTATCGTGGAACGGGTGTGCGCCAGCAGCTTCCGCACCCGGTTCACGACGAATCCTGACATGTCCACATATCTGGAAGCCATCGCGACCACGCTCATCGTCGCGCCGCAACCGGCGCTGACCGGCGCGGCCGCCTGGCTCGCCCAGCGCGCCGCCGTCGACCTGGCCGCGTGAACGACAGGCCCGCGTGCGGGCCGTGATCCCGGGGCCGCCGCCCCGGGGAGGGGAAACCAATCCAATGAGCCTGCTCGATCTCGCCCCCGTGATCCCCGTCGTGGTGATCGACGACGCGGACACGGCCGTGCCGATGGCCCGGGCGCTCGTCGCCGGCGGCCTGCCGGTCATCGAGGTGACGCTGCGTACGGCTCCCGCGCTGGAGGCCATCGCCCGGATCGCCGCCGAGGTGCCCGAGGCCCGCGTCGGCGCCGGCACGATCCGCACGTCCGACGACATCGCGGCGTCGCTGGAGGCCGGGGCGAAGTTCCTGGTCTCGCCCGGCACGACGCTCACCCTGGTGGAGGCCCTGGACGCCAGCGGCCTGCCGTACCTGCCGGGCGCGGCCACCGCCACCGAGGCGATGGCGCTGGCCGAGCGCGGCCTCAAGGAGCTGAAGTTCTTCCCGGCCGAGGCCGCGGGCGGCGTGCCGTACCTGAAGTCGCTGGCCGGGCCGCTGCCGGACGTCCGGTTCTGCCCGACGGGCGGCATCCAGCCGTCGACCGCCGCCTCCTACCTGGCGCTGCCGAACGTCGGCTGCGTCGGCGGCAGCTGGCTCACCCCGGCCGACGCCCTCGCCTCGGGTGACTGGGCGCGCATCGAGAAGCTCGCCTCCGAGGCCGCGGCCCTGCGATAACGGGCCCCGATTTCTGTCGGTGGCGGCTGGGAGGATCGCGGTCATGACCCGACTCATGACCGCGATCACCGGCTACTGGGACGCCGCCGCCGGGGCGTTCGACGACGAGCCCGACCACGGCCTGCGCAGCGACCGCACGCGGGCGGCCTGGGACCGGCTGCTGCGCGCCTGGACGCCCGCCGCGCCGGGAGGCGTCCTCGACGTGCTGGACGTGGGCTGCGGGACCGGCTCGCTGTCGGCCCTGCTGGCGGGGGCCGGGCACCGGGTGACCGGCGTGGACGTGGCGCCGCGGATGGTCGAGCTGGCCCGCGCCAAGCTGGCCGCCGCCGGGCTCACCGGCCGGTTCGCAGTGGGCGACGCGGCGTCGCCGCCGACCGGCGACGAGCGCTTCGACCTGGTGCTCTGCCGCCATCTGGTGTGGACGCTGCCCGACCCGCACGCGGCGCTGCGCGCCTGGGCCGGCCGGCTGCGGCCGGGCGGGCGGCTGCTCCTGATCGAGGGCCGCTGGGGCGACGGCGACGGCGGCGGCTACGTGGGTGGCGCCGAGGCACTCCCCTGGAACGGCGGGGTCACCGCCGCCGACCTGGCCGCCGCCGTACGACCGCTGGCCGGCGACGTGCACGTGGAGCCGCTCAGCGATGACCCCGACCTGTGGGGCGGACCGGTGAGCGACGAGCGCTACGCCCTCGTCGCCGACATCCGGGGCGACGACGGAGACAGCGTGTGAGAGGGCCGGGCGGGTCATAATGTCCGGGTGGCCCTGGAAACAGCCGCCCTCGGGCTGGGCAAGGTGGTCGGCACCCGCGCTCTGCACACCTGGCTCACCTCCCGGGCCGGCGCCGAGAGCCGAGGCAAGGACCTGGTCGAGCTCATGCGGTCGCGCTTCCCCGACCAGCTCGTCCGCCGCAAGGCCGAGCGCCAGATCGAGGACGTCGCCGACGCGGTGACCGCCCGGGTGCTCAAGGTGTGCGCGCACGAGTTCGCGGGGCTGGGCGACGACGACCGCGTGGTCGTGCTCGCCGAGGTCACCGCCACCCTGGCCCGCGCCGACCTGTTCCCCTTGACGGATCTGCCCCAGTTGCGCCGCTTGTCGCTGGTGGAAGCCGCCCCGGCTCGGACCTCGCGCCCCTGGCCCGACTCAGGCACCTGACCGTCTACGTCTGCTCGACCACTACGGCATCCGGCGTCCCCAGCCGAAGGTCCGCTGCCTGCGAGAGAAGCCCCCGATGCGTCGGGGGCTTCTGCTGTGCCGTGCCACGCGACCTGGCTACGCTCACCGATCGGACTGCGACCCCTCCTCGCCTCACTGACGCGGCCACGTCGCCGTCGCACGACCCGGCCATGGCTCCATCTCACTACTGCGGGTGGCTTCCCTCCCCGACCTGATCCGACCGTCTCTCCCTCTCCCCGATCCGGCAAGGCCGTTCCGTGGGCAGCCGGCCAACAGGGCGGCGCGCGGCGGAGTCGCGCCCAGGGAAGGCGACCGAGCGGAGCGAGGGCCTTTGCGGGATCGGGCGGGGCCCGCTGATGGGGAACGGCCGAGGGGCGGTGAGGCCCTTCGGCGCAGGGAAGCGCCCGAGCCTGGCGGAGGAGCCGCAGCCCCGGCGAGGTGGGCGTTTGCGTGTACGCGCAGATCATCGAGCTGGGGGTGCCGCGCCCGCCCGGCAGCCGGTGATACCGAGGCCGCCGCACCGCCACCGAGCGGTCGCTTCCTCCGTTAGAGTCTGGGGTGACATGGTCGGTTGGTCGGCAGGGATGACGACGGCGAGAGGACAGCGACGTTGGGGCAGCAGGGTCGCTCCGGCACTCCGCTGACGCCGGAGGATCCGCCGGCGATCGGCCCGTACGAGTTGCTCAGCCGGCTCGGCTCGGGCGGCATGGGCACCGTCTACCTGGCCCGTGGCGGCGACGGCGAGCAGGTGGCGCTCAAGGCGATCCGCCGTGACTTCACCGCCGACGCGGTCTACCGGGCGCGCTTCCACGAAGAGGTGTCCAACGCCCGCAAGGTCGCCTCGTTCTGCACCGCCCGCGTGCTCGACCACGGCGAGCACGACGGCGTCCTCTACCTCGTGACCGAGTACATCGACGGCGTCTCGCTGGAGGACCACCTCATCGAGCACGGCAGCCTGTCGTCGTCGATGCTCCACTCGGCCGCCGTCGGAGTCGCCGCCGCGCTCACCGCCATCCACGCCGCCGGGCTGGTGCACCGCGACCTCAAGCCCGCCAACGTGATGCTGACGCTGGCCGGGCCGCGCGTCATCGACTTCGGCCTGGCCCGCTCGACGCACGTCGGCTCCCGGCACACCAACGCCGGCATGGTGATGGGCACGCCCGGCTGGATCGCGCCCGAGCAGGTCTTCGAGGGCCGCACCAGCCCTGCGGGCGACGTGTTCGCGTGGGGGTCGCTGATCGCTTACGCGGGGCTCGGCGGGCATCCGTTCGGCGAGGGCGACGCGTACGTGATGGCGGCCCGTGCCCGCACCGCGCCGCCTGACCTGCGCGGGCTGCCCGCGCCGCTCGACCGGCTGGTCGCCGCGGCCATCCACCCCGACCCGGCGCGCCGGCCCACAGCCAAGCAGCTGCTGCTGGAGCTGGTGAGCGCGACGGACGAGCCGGCCGCGCAGCTCGCCGCCACCCGCCACCTCACCGACTCGTGGAACCCGGCCGAGTTCCCCCCGCTGGCCGCCGGGTCACGCCGTCCGGGCCCCCGCCCTGCGCCGCCGGGGCCGCAGCCGTCCCGCGGCCCGCAGCCTTCCGCCGCCCCGCACCGCCCACCGGGCCCGCAGGGGGCCCAGGGGCCGCAGGGGTCGTCGCAGGCGCCGCACGGCCCGCAGGGCGCGCAGGGGCGTCCGCCCGGGGCGCAGTCGTCGTCGCGGCACGGGGCCGCCCCGCCACCACCGCCGCCCGGGCACGGGTCCGCGCGGGGGCACGCGCCCCACCCGGAGCGCACCGGCCCCGTCCCGGCGTCCCATCTGGAGCGTACGGGCCCGGCACCCGTGCCTCCTGCCGAGCGCAGCGGGCCCACGCCCATGCCCCACGCCGAGCGCACCGGCCCCACGGCCATGCCGCACGCCGACCGTACGGGCCCGGTCCCGGGAGGGCAGCCGCGTGGCGACCGGACGCGGCAGGGGCCGATGCCGCACGCCGAGCGCACCGGCCCCGTACCGTCGTCCCTGCCGCACCCGGAGCGGACCGGCCCGGTGCCGATGGCGCCGCACCGTACGGGCCAGGGCCCGCTCCCGCCGCGCCCCTTCCCCAAGGCCGCGCGGACGGGCCGGAACGTGTTCACCGGCTGCATGACCGCCCTGGTGATCACGCTGGTGCTCATCGCGGTGCTGATCACGGTGCTCATCTGGATGTCACGCGGCCCCGCCGTGGGCGAGGACGGCGAGCCGGTGCGCGACGGCAAGCTGAGCTTCGCCGTCACGGCCGCCAAGTGCCCCGAGCCGGCCAGGTCCGCCAAGCGGCGCACCTGCCGGATCGCGCTGAAGGTGAGCAACGCCGGCCAGGACGCCCGCGTCCTCTACCCGGCGCAGCAGAAGCTCCTCGACGCCGACGACGGCGCCCACGACGGCTCCGGCCTGCTCGACAAGGAGGGCGCCGAGATTTCCCCGGTCAGCATCGGCCCCGGCAAGTCGTTCACCGGCACCCTCGTGTTCGAGCTGCCGCGCGACGCCGAGCCGGCGGGCCTGGAGCTGCACGACTCGGCCCTGAGCGACGGCGTCCGCATCAGCCTCGGCTAGGGGCTGTTTCTTAGATCTGATGACCGTTCGTGGTTGAGACGTCACGATGGGCATATGGGTCGTGGTGACTTAACGAACGCGGAGTGGG